>MHKF01000018.1 GCA_001818315.1 Candidatus Kerfeldbacteria bacterium RIFCSPLOWO2_02_FULL_42_19 | reverse complement strand
TATTTACTCTTTTGTTGCAAAGGTATTGAACCATTACGAAATAGTTGACATATATAATCATTGGTGCTATAATGTTGACACCAAAATAGAACTTTGAAAGAGACTCTTTGCCCTGTTGAAGGGATGTACTGACAACCTGCCTGGGCTGCGAAGCTCGGACGAAATACTGGAAACACATACATTTTTTAGCCCTATCAACAGGGCAAGGAGAAAATAATGGCAAGATTTAAGATCGAAGAGACTTGCAACCTGCGCAGCGGCAACGGCAGCCCGAAATCCAATGGCGCACACGTGTGCCAAAATATTGGGTTGTCCTGCGAAACTATCTTTCGGGCATGGATGGATCACATCGAAGGCCACTTCTTTTTCCCGACGGAAAAAGAAGGGCTGGAATGGGTGAAATCCATGGACCCCGCGGGGCTCTATGAAAGAGCCCTGTAAAGCACCTCGCCCGAGCTTCGCAGCTCTGGGCAAAGCCGACATCTATTTATTAGGTGATCGGCTCTCTTTTTTTTGAACAAAAATAACAAAACCATTTCTTTCTGGGGAAATGGCATTTCAGCTAACGTTCCAGAATATGCGATGTTTTTGCGACCAAAGGGAGAAAAATTTGGAGAATTTGCGAGCCGAGCAAATTCTCGTATAGCCCGTGTTAAGTGACCCGAACGAAACGAAGTGGAGTGAGAGCGCAGCGGGGTGCGAACTATAGTGAGCAAGTCAGAAACCAGCCCGTTCAATTATAGAATTACCTCAAAAATCTTTTGGTCTATCACGAATTTTTTACCCCGAACATTCTTCTTAAAATATTCAATAATTTTCGGTTTGAATTTTACATATTCTTTTGGGTAAGTATCAAAAGAAAGTTTCAGAATTTCATGTAATTCGTCATAGTTTTTGAAATTTATAATAGATGGCAGAGTATATTCTTTAAAATTCGTGCCTTGAAGTAATTTTTTGAGCTCATCATAGGTAAATTGATATTTGATGTCCAACATTTTGGAAAATGCGAGCTTCAAATGGCCATAATCGGCAGTGCTTCCGTTCACAACAAAAAATATTCTGCCATCTTTGTTTAAAGAAGCAAGCATTTTCTCTAACGCTTTCTTTTTGTTGCGGAAATAGTAAATAACATGGGAAGCAACAATAACATCAAATTTCTTATCAATTTTTTTATCTTCCCAATTGGCTTGGATGAGCTCAACATTTTCTGGAATTTCTCCGTTAAAAACTTCTCTTTCGATTATTACATAACGATTAAATAATTTTGAAAGCTCTTTTGCAAAATAAGGAGAAATTCCCAATCCAATCTCAAGGCAAGAATTTTTTGGTTTGCCATCTAATAATTCTGAAACTTTATTGATCAAAAGATTTTTTTCGTTTGATTTCTCAATAAATTTTTTATACCAATTTGGATTAAATTCAACCATAATATTAATGCTAAATTATGAAAAGTTATAAATTTATTGCTTTATAAGGGCTGGTTTCTGATTTCATTTAACGTTCCGGCGTAGCGGAAGTTGTCCGGCCGCACTTTGCTAAAATTACGACGAAGTCGAGCAAAGTGCGTGACGGACAATTTCTGTGGGCGTGTGGGGAAAGGTCTTTGCAAAGGCAATCATCTCTGAACAACTTCATATTAGCAGAAAATCACGCCCACCCGCTACGCCGTGTTAGGTGGAGTCCGTCCCGCTTGCCGTCTTTTGTTAAACGCTTCTTCAAGGGGCAGAAATTTTGTCGTCCAGATGGTCAACTCCACCAAATTCAGGGACACTGATAGATTTGATTTTGGCCTTTGTTTCTGAACTTACGTGAGTTATGGTCATTGCTTCTGTTCCGCCGATACTTTCACAGTCATCCTCAATCAAAATATTCGGCATCACACGCTCTACAACATTTTTATATTCTTCACCTTCTCGGCGGAACAGGAGTTGACCATCTGGAAAACCATACTGTTTCAATACTGAACGCATTACTTCTATTTCTACTGGTTTACGCCTTGAAGTGAGGTACAAAATTTCTGCCCCGTCATTTACCCACGAAGTTAATTTTTTCACTGCGTCGCCGATGGGTATGTATGATTCATATTCTTTCACCGATGGTTCCTCACCTTTTATCTGTTCAATGATTTCTGTACGCAAATGCCCAGCGGCGTTTCGATGCATCGTAATAGTACCTTCGGTGAAAACCATAATTTTCATACGAGAAAGCAGTGAAAAAATTAACGCTTTTCTTTAACGATACGAATTCTCATGCGGGACGGATTACACTTAACGTTTGCGCCTATCGGAAGTCAGCTGCAGCGCTCTGCTAAACTTTCAGCGGAGCTGAGCAGAGCGTGTCGCAGCCGATTTGTTTTCAGAGAAAAGCTCTGAAAACAGTCAGAGGCTTTTTCCATAGTACCAAGCCTGAAAGTAGGCAACAACCCCCGATAGGCGCTGTTAGATGTAGTTTGTCCTGCCGTGATAATTTTTGTAAACGAGATAGATTATGTTGGTTACGATTGCAATAGTTGCGGCCATCATTATTATGTAGAGATAGGTAAATCCTAAGCCGTTGGTATTTTCGGCAGTAATCGTAACCAATATTCCAAGAACAAGAACTAGATAAAATATTAGACTTTGGCGAATGTGATCTTTTTTTGTGGGTTTTTTGAGCCTTTCTATTTTATAGATCACTATGTTTCCAATGGTCATCACTACAGCTATCGATGTTATTATCAAGATCAAAATTATCATACCAGCTAGTAGGTTACCAACGATTAATTCTAAATCATCATCACGCGTATCAAAAAAGATCACATTCGCCATTCCAGCGATTAATCCCGGAATGATAAAAAGTGCATATATTATTGGTGATATTATTTTTTGGAACATAGGCAGGACAAATTACATCTAACGTTCCGCAGTATGCGATATTCACTGGCAGTATAATATCGCGCGAAGCGCGTTACTGCCAGTGAATATGGGCGAAGGCTTCCGTAGCAAGCCGTAGCCGCATACGCAGTGTTATATGATGTAATTTTTAGAGCTATTATTTTTTAGTTGCGTTTATGAGCCAAAACCTAATTCAGTTGGCTGAACAGACCACCCATACATTATTCCAAATAATACATTTAATAAAATCATCACCGCATTTCCGATTACAAAGTAAGTCGAAAAAGGCATATCTATCAGTTCCCGCTTTATTTGTTGTTTTGATCTGTAAATTGAATAAATCAAATATCCAGCGATAATAATTGCGAATATTGTTACCTGCCCTTCCGCATTTAATACTGCAAAAATGATTCCATAAAGTATTGCTGACATTACAATAATGCCTTTTTCGATATTTTTAAGATGAATAGGTGGTCTGTTCAATTCTAGTTTTGCCACAAAATACAAAAGTATAAGATAAGGCAAAGCAATTAAAAAATGAGCAGGATATTCCTCAAAAAAGTATGCTACTTGTGATGTAAAATTATCTGTAAAATGTTGAATGTTGGCATTTGTATTTACGAAAGTTTCTTCGATGAGCTGCCCTGCTGTATGGATTCCTGCACCGAAACTCAACAATAAAAGAAAAATTATTGTCGGTGCTAAAAGTTTTCTCTCATCGAAGAAACGGTTCTTTGATCTTTTTTGAGAATATACTGCTTTGAAAATCAAAAAGTTACCAATGACCATAAGCAATACATACGCAAAAGGCTCAAGTGTTGCTTGGATAGTAAGTGATTCTCCTTTTATGAGTGGCTGTTGTAAAAAAACGCCAAAAGCATACAAGCTGAGTAGAATGTATGAAAGTATTAATGTGATTATTGCTTTGGTAACTTTTTGCATTTTCAAATAGCTCTAAAAATGTATTTCATATAACGTCAGGGATATACGAAGTTTTTATGTAGCGTAGCGGAAGAAAAATTTGGGTGAAGCCCGAGCCGAGGGCTGAACCGTATATCCCTTGTTATACGCCCCGACGACCACAGGGAGGAGAGCGCAGCGTGGCACGAAGCGTAGCGAAGTGAGTTCAAAAAATATTTTTCGTTCTTACTCATTATAATAGGCTTTCTTCGTTAATTTTAAATTTGATTTTTGATAATCCAAGCAATATCTTCCTTTGCTTTTTTTATATTTCTCATGCCTTGTCCAACTGGGTAGTATACAGGAAAAACCTTAAAAGCATTTCCATTAACTTTAATATTTTCATGCTTCTTTCTATAATCTGAAACCTTGATATTTTTACCCAGTAAAATTGAGCTTACTTGATTTCCAAAAGTTATGATAATTTGTGGATTAAGAATATTTATTTCTTCTTCAAATAAACCTAGATACTCTCTAAAAACATCATCTCTAAGAGGTCTTGCATCTATCTGTGTTGCCTTTGATAAATTAGTTATGTATATAGAATTATCACTCACTTTTGTATAAACTTTGCCTGCAAATTCATAATCCCAATCGCTTGGTTTTTTTGCATTAATTTCGTTGAAAAAACTTTCTTCGAAAAAACCAAGTTGAAAAAACATTTTCCATACATTTTTTGTGCCTATCCAAGGCGCTTTTAAGCCACGCCATTTTTTATCTGACGCTACATTTCTACCAGTGGGGTTCATAAATACTAAGCACACTTTAGGATTATGAATTTGTCCTGCACCATAAATCGAGTCCAAATTTTTATCTCCATGGATATGATGTAATTCATCAAATTGTCTTAAAAGCTTTTTAATCTGCATGTCTATTAAATATTAGATAAAGTTTATAATTATTGTGTTTTAAAAATCAAATTTATTTCCTTTTGAAAGCCTATCATTCAGTATTCTTCGTTAAAAAAATATTTTTTGAATTGCGTATAACGTTTGCGCGCATCCGAAGTGGCGTTGAGCGCTTTGCTAAAATATCGGCGGAGCCGAAGCAAAGCGCGAAAACGCCATTTGGATAAAAGCGACCAGCTTGTATCTTGGCTCTGCTTTTTTCAAAGGATACAGCATTATTGTAGCAAAATCTCTCGGATGCGCGCTGTTGTACGCTGTGCCGCGCTTCTCTTTTTTTACTTCAACACACTGAATTCGATGCTCAAAACTTTCACGGCTTCTTCAAGAGTATCTTCTTTCACGAGAATATAGTCGGTATCAAATGTGGAAACAGCAAAAATACTGATTTTAGCTTGAGCTAATGGATTGGCTATGGAAGCGAGGATTCCGGTCAATGAGAAATCAAGTATTCCCTCCACCTTAAACACGCGCCATCCTTTTTCACACTTTACATCTTCCGGTATATTTTCCTCCATACACACTACCGACAATTCATCATCGGTGCGCGTAACAGAAAAGAATCCACCCACTATTGCCCAATCAGGAATCCTCGCTTCCTTTTCCAGACGACAGATACCGACCTTCATCGGCAACACCTTAAGTGAAAGTTTTGAGCTGCTCATATCCATACTTTAACGATTCACATTGAGTTTATCAAAAGCGCGGCACAGCGTACAACGTTCGCGTATAGCCGATGTTTGCTGGTGATATAATATGTGCAATCACCAGCAAATATGGGAGAGGCACTTTTGGCTGTGCTGAAAGCCAGCCATAATAAAGTGCCGAACTGGCTATACGCTGTTGTGTGATGTAATTCGCCGTCTTCAATCAAGAAGACAATCGGCTTCGGTTTCTACTAGCCAATCTTTTTTAATGAAGCCACTGACTTCGACAAAGGTGCACGCGGGACGAATATCTGTGAAGTATTCACCGTGAGCTTTTGCAGCTTCTTCCCATTTTGAAATGTCGGTGAGCATGATCCGCGTGCGTATGACATTTTCGAGCGTGCCGCCTGCTTCTTCGATAGCTTTTTTCATGATTTCGATACAGTATTTTGTCTGTTCATAAACGCTATCTGGATGGGCAGTGCTTCCGTCTGGCGCAATGGCAGCTGTGCCTGATACAGAAATCATGTTTCCGATTTTAACGGCACGCGAGAAGCCGATTGGCTTTTCCATTGGAGAACCTGACGATATATTTTTACGGTTAGTGTTCATGTTGGCAGTATACTAAGGCGAATTATTTCGCACAACGTTCCGCAGTATGCGATGTTCACTGGCTGTATAATATCGCACGAAGTACGGTACAACCAGTGAATATGGGCGGAAGTTTTCGGAGTGAAACGGAGCAAACTGTAGCCGCATACTGCGTGTTAGGCGATGTGCGACGGTTCTTTAACAAAAAGCTTCGAAAGCACTATCATATCTCTCTTTTTGTATCCACACTCCATGAAAAATTTTTCATTTTCCTTAAAGGCATCGACAAATATGCCGGTGTGGCCATACTGTTTTTTCACTAACTCCATCATCTGCGTACCAATACCTTGACCTTGATATTCAGGATGAACGGCAATATCTGCCACTGATGTATGAATCACGCCATCGCTCAATACTCTCGTCAAACCGACGAGTTTTCCAGCTCTATCTCGAGCTGATATTACCATCGTTGTACTTTCTAAAGCTTGTTTCATTTTGTTTTCATCGTACTTTGATTCATTGCCCCATTTCAGCGCGAGATAGAGCTTAATAGCTTCTTTGGCAGACACCACATCTTTGTCTACGGAAAATGAAAAATTTTTCATACTTAAACGCTTAATTGTTAAGTCGCATTTCGCCTAACTAGTGCTTATACGCATAAAATTGCGGAATGTGGGCGAAAGGGGTATGATATCTGTATTGATGGGTAATCCTCTCGATTGCTACCTTTGTGGATTCACCCATTTTTATTATGCCAAGTTTATTAGAAATACTCAAACGCGAAATACAAGTTCGAAATTACAGTTATCGAACCTATAGCGCTTATAGCCGTGCATTGTGGAATCTCTACACATTCTTTCGAATGCGCATAAACAAAATCGGTGAGGATGAAATGAAATTCTTTATCCAAGATCAACTCCAGAAAGGACGTTCGAGTCAAACCATCGCTCTTTACATTCACGCCATCAATTTCGCGCGAATCAATTTGTATCACCTCCCGCCGCTTACTCATATTCATTATCCTAAACGTGCATGGAAACTACCCGTTATTCTCACACGCGATGAAATTCGACGTATGATTGCTTGTACTGCCAATCTGAAACACCGAGTATTACTGGCGCTCACATATGGTTCGGGTTTGCGCGTAAGCGAGGTAGTCCGCCTTCGTATGAGCGATATTGATCTGAACAATCTTCTCCTATTCATTCGTAATGGAAAAGGAAACAAAGATCGACTCACAGTCATCTCTAAAAATTTTATACAAGATCTTCGTACTCTCATCACTTCTCAATAGACCTGTTGCGTATTAATATCAGAATCAAACAATATATTTCCACATTCCCTGTGAGATTATGTTGTATGATTCAGATGTAAGTTCCAGAGTCCAGCGGCGACTCTGAGAAATCTGTCTTCCATAAAAGCTTTTCTATTCCGATAGATATCAGCAATGCTTCTGAACCGTCTTATACCTCCAATAGCATGCTCTACCACCACACGTAAACCAGAAATTGTTTTGTTCTCTTGTTTTTCTTGGTAGGTTAAGGGGTGTCCCTTGGTTGCTTTCTTGGGGATCATCGTATTGGTATGTTGTTTGCGTATCCCTTGAAAACCCGTATCCACCCAGACGGTAATCGATTCCGGAATCCATTCAAACAAGGCTTGTTTGTCAGCCAAACGCTTGTCATGCCTCCTGCCTGACTTGGTTTTTGTGAGCAACAAGATGCGTCTCTTTTCATCGACCACCACCACACTCTTCTTGGTGTGGGTTTTCTTTTTACCCGAATAGAGTTTTCGTTGTTGTTTTTGCTTTTTTGGTCGCTGGACTGGTCGTTCCAGCCCATCAACGAATACATCCTTAAGATCAGGAAACTTTTGAAAGAGTGCCTCTACTGAGCGAATTTTTCGTTCGGGTAAGACAATCTTTCTCCCTAAGGATTTTTCCAGTGCCGTGAAGAGGAAATGAGTGTTCCTGCAGGCTCTTGAGCGATCAAAATCTACGAGGAAACCTAAAACATCAAAGGTGGGATATACTTTGACATACATAAGGATGAAAAATAATTTGAGTTCAACCGTAGGAAGTTTGCCTTTGGGACCGCCACCAAACCTTCTTTTCTGTGCAGTACTGTGATCTTTCTTTAATCTCTTGAGGCAAGACTCAAATACTGGAAGCAGATCATCGAACTCTTCTTTCGATGCTCCGGTTAATGCTTTTAACTGCCGAGGATTCTGAAAAATTCTAGAAAGATTCATATTTTATGTTGTTTTAATTTCTACTCTGTCTTTATGATACCATATTTAATACGCAACAGGTCTAATCTTTTGCAACCTCACGCGATCTTCTCTTTAGAAGTCAACGCGGTGGATCTCTTTCGTCTCGTACGGCTCAGGCAGTATTTTATCAGGCGCTGAAGCGTGCGGGTATTCGAAAACAAGCATCGTTCCATTCACTCCGGCACAGCTTTGCGACTCATCTCCTCGAAAACGGGGTAGATATTCGTTATATCCAGGAGTTGCTCGGACACAACAACATCAAGACAACGCAACGCTATACGCATGTGAGCAATCCGGCATTGAAACATGTAAAAAGTCCACTGTAATTTTTGCAGGCAAAAGTGTATTCGGCAACAGTCCCTTCATACAACGCATGAAGTCTAGACTGTGTGAAGAAAAATTTTTGCACTTGCGCGGATGAGTAAAATACGATAGAGTATAAATAATGATTGATTTGACCCGAAACAAGGGTCTTTTTAAGATAGAAATAATGGAAAGCGACAAAAGGACACTCCATCTTATCCAATACCTTAAAGATTCCTACAGTGAATTACGCAAAGTCGATTGGCCCTCGCGTCAGGAGACAATTCGACAATCACTTATTGTGATTGGAGCCAGTGCAATCGTTGCGGTCTTCCTCGGTACAATGGATTATATCTTTGCAACACTTCTCAAAAAAATACTCTAAATCGGTTCTATGCCAAAACAATTATCAAAACAAGGAAAACGATGGTATGTGCTCCATACCTATTCCGGGTATGAAGAAAATGTCGCGCACAACCTTCGTCAACGCACCGAATCCATGGATATGGAAGATAAAATTTTTAATATTCTTATTCCGACCGAAAAACGCATTAAGATTAAAAACGGAAAGAGAAAGGTCGTGACGGAAAAACTTTTTCCGGGATATGTCCTGGTCGAAATGATCGTGGATGATAATTCTTGGTACGTTGTTCGGAACACGCCAAATGTTACTGGCTTTGTAGGTTCTGGCACAACTCCAACGCCAATTTCAATCGATGAAGTAAAGGAATTACAACGCCGAATGGGCATTGAAGAACCGAAGTATAAAATCGAAGTCGGTGTCGGTGATTCTGTGAGAATTACAGATGGCCCCTTCAAAACTATGGAAGGAAAAATTGCCGAAGTTGATGAAGGGCGCGGGAAAGTGAAAGTACTCATATCTATTTTCGGTCGCGAAACCCCTGTGGAACTTGATTCATTGCAAATTCGTAAAATTTAATGTATGGCAAAAAAGACGAAGAAAATTAAAACAGTAGTAAAGTTACAAATTCCTGCCGGCAAAGCAACACCAGCGCCGCCGATTGGGCCAGCGATTGGCCAACACGGATTGAACATTCAGGAATTTTGCCAAAAATTCAATGAAAAAACACGGGACAAACAAGGAAACATCATTCCAGTAGAAATGACGGTTTATGAAGATCGCACGTATGATTTTATTCTCAAAACACCTCCAGCTTCAGACCTTTTAAAGAAAGCAGCTGGGATTGAAAAAGGTGCTGGAAATCCACTAACACAGAAAGTTGGAACAATCACGAAAACACAACTACGAGAAATAGCAGCCATAAAACTCCCTGATTTGAACACAAACGATATAAACGCAGCCGCGCGAATGATCGAAGGTACGGCAAGACAGATGGGACTTACTGTTGTAGAAAAATAATATGCCAAAAATATCAAAACGTTTGAAACAAGCAAAGCAAGAATACGATGTACAAAAACGTTATGCGCCAGCAGAAGCGATCCAATTGGTAAAAAAACTTGCGCAAATAAAATTCGATGCCGGTGTAGAAGTGCATCTTCATCTTGGAATTGATCCAAAAAAATCTGATCAAATGGTGCGAGGTACAACAATTTTGCCGCACGGCACCGGAAAAAAGAAACGCATCATCGCTTTCGTCGGTCCACAAAAAGAACAAGAGGCCAAGGACGCGGGTGCAGATATTATAGGTGACGAGGAAACAATTCAAAGTATTAAGACTACCAAAAAAATAGCGGCGGACCTTGCTGTAGCGACACCGGATATGATGAAAAAACTTGCACCTGTAGCAAAAATTTTAGGTCAAAAGGGGATGATGCCAAACCCACGAACCGAAACGGTGAGCATGAATATCGGCGAAACAATTAAAGAAATCAAAGCAGGAAAAAAAATAGCATTTAAAACAGATACAACCGGAAATATTCATCAACTGATCGGACGGATTTCTTTTTCCGAACCGCAGCTTCAAGAAAATCTTGAAACTTTTTTGGAAGTCGTCAAAAAACTCAAACCAGAAGGTATGAAAGGTACCTATATCCAATCCGCGTCACTGTGCACGACTATGGGACCAGCGATTCGATTCACAATGTAAATGATTGTGACGCAACAAGTCTATTGAATCGACTGACGTAGAAAATCGGAAAAACCGTAAGTCCTAATAAAAATATGTCGCGAGGTAAACTTATTGTTCTCTGTGGCACTGATGGAGCAGGAAAGGCCACACAAACGAAATTACTCATCGAAAATCTCCGAGATGCTGGAATAGCAACGGAAACGTGCGATTTTCCACAATACGGAAAGCCTTCATGTTATTTCGTTGAGCAATACCTCAACGGCATGTACGGAAGTGTTGAAGAAGTTGGGCCATACCGAGCATCACTCTTTTATGCGCTCGATCGATATGAAAAAAGTTTCGAAATGCATCGAACGCTCGCTGCCGGTAAGCATATTGTTTCAAATCGTTATGTATCGGCAAATCAAGCACATCAAGGAAGTAAAATCAGTGATGCGGATGAACGTGAAAAATTCCTTGCTTGGCTCAATGAACTCGAGTATGGCATTCTGAATATTCCAAAACCGGATTTAACAATCATTCTGTATGTTCCTCCGCAGTTGGGCCAAAAACTGGTAGAACAAAAAAAAGAAAATCGAAGCTATCTGAGAGGGAAAACAAAAGATATCCATGAAGAAGATCTTGTACATCTCGGAAAAACTGCGCGAGTGTATCTGGAACTCGCACAACAATACGATACGTGGGTGACAATTCAATGTACTGAAGGGGAGAGACTCAAAACAAGAAGAGAAATTGCAAAAGAAGTTTGGAAGCATGTTCAAAGAATTGTATAAGAAGTAAAAAAGACGTATTTGATCCAGTTCGGACACGTAATTCCAAAGGAGTATGAAAATGCATGTTGAGCGTATTCGTAAAGAAGTGCCGCTGCCATACAAACAACACGAACATGACGCGGCGTTTGATTTGTTTTCAGCTGAAGAGGTTCACTTGGAACCAGGAGAACGCGCGAGGATATGCACCGGCATACGGATGGGTATCCCACAAGGACATGTTGGACTCATAAGCGACCGAAGTGGAATTGCATGGAAACAGGGGCTTACGGTGCTCGCTGGAGTCATAGATAGTGGATATACTGGCGAATGGATGATCGTTATCTTGAATACAAGCGACGAAGAACAAGTGATAGCAAAGCATATGCGGATTGCGCAAGTATTGATACTCGCGATTGCTGCAATAGAATTAGTGGAGGTTGAGCATGTAGCAGCAACAAGTAAGCGTGCCGAAAAAGGTTTCGGAAGTAGCGGGTTACAATAAAGCACTGTGAAGGCGTAAAAAGTTTTCCGAATTGTGTGAAAAAACCGTGCGATGCAAATCGCAGGAAATAAGCAAGGTAACTATCTCACATGAAAAAAAATTTTGAGCCTGTCATCGGCATCGAAATTCACGTACAACTCAAAACACAATCCAAAATGTTCTGCGGTTCCAAAAACGCAGATGAAGATGTACCGAATACACACGTATGTCCTATTTGTCTTGGGCATCCCGGGACTTTGCCGGTGCTTAATCAAGAGGCCCTTCAAAAAGCGATGCGAGCGGCGTGTGCGCTCAATGCTCATATACAGCCAACGTGTAAATTTGATCGCAAGCATTATTTTTACCCCGATCTTCCAAAAGGTTATCAAATTTCACAGTACGATGAGCCGCTTGCGCTTGGTGGCAGCATAAGGATCAGCAACGAAAGTAAAGAAAAAGTGATTCATCTGGAACGCGTTCACATGGAAGAAGATACAGCGCAGCTTATCCACGCCAAAACAGGTACGCTCATGGATTTAAACCGCGCTGGAACGCCACTTATTGAAATCGTCAGCAAACCAGAAATACATTCTGCACACGAGGCAAAACTCTTTGTGCAAGAATTACGTTTACGACTGATTTATGCGGAAGTGACTGATGGAAATATGAAGAAGGGTCAACTTCGTTTTGATACAAACGTTTCAGTGCATACAAAAGGCAAACCTTTGGGCACGCGAGTTGAAATAAAAAATTTGAATTCATTTCGTTCATTGGAGCAAGCAATAAAGTTTGAAATCCAAAGACAGAAAAAAATACTTGAACAAGGTGAAACTATCTTGCGCGAAACGCGAGGATGGAATGATGAGATTGGAGAAACGTACAGTCTGCGCAATAAAGAAGCGGTGCAGGATTATCGTTATTTTCCGGAACCCGATATTCCGCCGCTCCTTATAACCAACGAAGTGATCGAACGTGTGCAACTTGAAATTCCGGAAATGCCACAAGAACGGCGCAAACGCTTGATGGAAGAATATGATATTTCGGAACGAGATGTTCAGGTATTGATCGAAACTCCTGAATTAAGTGAATTTTTTGAAAAAACAATAAGCGAATTACGATCTTGGCTTGACTCACTGGATACGACGGAAGGAAGCGATACCGAAATTTGGAATGCGAATCGGAAAAAAATAACAAAACTTGTTCTCGGCTGGTTGCTTTCGGAAATTCTCAGGCTTACGAACGCTGCGCATATCGGCATTGGACAAAGTAAAATGACACCAGAAAATTTTGCTGAATTTATTACGCTCCTCTATGAACGAAAATTAAATTCCAGTGCAGGACAAGTCATTCTCGCAGAAATGTTTCGAACCGGCATTGATCCATCGCAGTGCATGGCGGAAAAAAACTTAGAGCAAGTCAGTGATACACTCGTACTCGAACAATCGGTACAAGAAGTCCTACAAGAGGAAACGCAAGTTGTACAGGATTATCAGCGAGGGAAAAAACAAGCGCTGATGTTTCTTGTAGGGAAAGTCATGAAAAAGACAAAAGGGAAAGCAAATCCACAAACAGTAACGGATATTTTACGCAAAAAACTTGCCTAAGAGTCCAACCTTGGACTAACGCCGAATAATGAAGTGTTCGTACTCCGAAATGCGTCAAACGTCTCATTTCTCCTTAAGAAACTTTTCTACGCGATTGATAGCTTCCACAGGTTTTGTGATCCAATGCACGGGTTTTTTACGCCACCACGTAAGTTGTCGCTTCGCGTAGCGTCGAACGTTGCGCTTGATAAGCGTAATCGTAGACTCAAGTGAAGCTTCGCCTTCAAAAAAAGTACGAAATTCACGATATCCGATCGTATTGAGCAGAGGCAACGTCCAACCGTAGCGATCAACAAGCTCACGAACTTCTTGCAATAAACCTTGTTGTATTTGCGTATCAACGCGCTTGTCAATACGCTCATAGAGAATCTTTCGTGGAACCGTGATACCCAAAAGCAAAGTTTGAAATGAAGCCTGCTCCTTACGTTGTGCCCGCAGAAAAGAACGCTTCTCTGAAAGCACATATTCTAAAGCACGAACCAGACGACGTTGATTGTGTATATCGATGTGCGCTGCGGTATCTGGATCGAGCTTGTGAAGGCGCTGCAATAAAACCTCAGAGGATTGTTTTTCCATTTTTTTCCTAAGAATTATGTGCGGCGGAACAGAAGGAAAAACCCAATTTTCAGTTACTGCATCAATATAAAGACCGGTTCCACCAACTATCAACGGAAGTTGTTTTGGAAAACGACGGTACATACAAGCCAAAATTTCATATACAGTTTTTTGATAGAGAGCAGCACTATACATTTCAGCAGGAGAAAGTAAATCAAGCATAAAATGCCGTATGCGCGCAATATGAAAAATACGTTGAAGACACAACATGCGAGGCCGAAAAAGCGCGGGTTTCGCTGTACCGATGGTCATGCCTTTATACAGCTGGCGAGAATCTGCGGAAATAACAAATCCATGGAATCGCTTGGCAAGAAGAAGAGCAAGATCAGTTTTACCAGACGCCGTTGGACCCACAAGAGCTACAACCTTCGGATACACGGAACGAGGCCTCATAATCATTGACGCGATTATTGTGTGAGAGACTTTACAGGTATGAACGACTCAACAAATGCACCTTGTAAATGCCAATGCGATACTGTCTGTACACGAATCTCTTGAAAAGTACCGACAAATTTTCCATGATCGAAATCGTGAGCAGGCACGCGAATATTTTTTAACCCCTCAGTTTTACCAAAATAAAAACCTGTGGAATATTTTTCGATAAGAATACGAATGGTTGAGTGGAGCAAACTTTGATGATATGCGAAAGAACATTCACTAAGATCGGCAGTAAGCACCTCGAAGCGACGTTTTTTTTCGCTCTCCAGCACATCATCGGAAAAAACTTTTGCTGCTGGCGTATTTGGACGCGGTGAATATTGCGCAATATACGCCATATCGAAACGCGCTTCACGAAATACTTTGCGTGTTTCCTCAAATTGCGCTGCAGTTTCACCCGGAAAGCCGACAATAATATCGGTCGAAAGTGCAAGATATGGAAAACGCGAACGAATACGATGCATCAAACGCAGATATTCTCCTTGCGTATACGTTCGATTCATGCGCTTCAACACAGCCGTACTGCCCGCTTGCAAAGGTAAATGAATTTGTTTCGCAATTTTTGGCGAAGCGGCCATCGCGTCTAAAACATCATCAGTCATATCACGCGGATGGGGACTCGTGTAATGAATCCAAAAGTCGCCAGCAATCGCGGCAACTAATTGTAAAAGTTTTGCAAAATTCGGTTCACGCCCTTGCGTGTCTAAACCATAGGAATTCACATTTTGTCCAAGCAATGTAATTTGTTTATATCCACGCACAACCAGCGCTTGAACCTCATCGAGAATTTCTTTCGACGGTCTACTCACTTCACGACCGCGTGTAAAAGGTACCGCGCAATACGTACAAAATTTATCGCAGCCCGACATAATAGGTACAAACGCCTGAAAGGTTGAAGAATATTTAGGTTTAAGAGAAAGATATTGAACGACTTGTGTACCACGACTTGGGATAATGGATCGACGAATATTTTGCGTATCGGTAAGCAATGCCGGCAGTTGATTGATATCTTTTGTATCAAGCAAAATGTCAAATTTTTTTCTAAAATATTCTTTATCATCCGGTAACACGCAACCGGAAAGAACAGTGAGAATCGGACGGGTGCGCTTCATATGTTCCCAATTTCGAAGACGCCCATGAATGCGATCAATCGCTGTCTGACGCACAGAACATGCCATCGTAAAAATGAGATTTGCTTCCGATTCATTCGTGGTTGGAACAAAACCAAGTTCCTCCAGGACAGCAGCGACGCGCTCGCCATCAGATTTATTCATTTGGCAACCAAGAACCCAGAGAAAATATTTTTGGGTATCATATTTCATAGAAAAGGGCGATGGGAGGCGAAAAAATTATCGCGGTACTGAATTGTGATCTATCGGAGTTTCACCGACAGACACAGACGAAGTGACAGATCCAGATTTTTCTGCTTGAAATGGATTTGCGTCGTGCCAGGCCTGACAGTATTCCTCGCGAGTGAGCCCGACATCTGTTGGCAGAATGCCTAAAAGCTCAAAAACATTATCATCCCCGCAAAGAACTGGTGCTACGCCTTGGCATTGATCAGTTATGTGCATGATTTTCTCCTTTCTCAATAAGGATACTTGGATAGTGATCCTCACTGAATAATAGGAACACGAAAACAAAAGCGAAAAAGTGCCTCCCATCGAAAATACAATAGTACCAGAATAACATGTCGAAAATTTCCTGACAATAGTGTTTTGCGGGAAAAAACTAAAAAAGTTATAATACTAATAACAAGATTCTTCGAAGCAAAGCATGAAATTCAACATCGAAAAATTCACAACACACTTTCCCAATCATTTTAAAGCACTTCAATCAGCACCAACGTGCATTTTTTTTAAACAACTTGAATCAACAGTGAATACTATTTTGAGCGAGCACCCGGAAGCAAAATCAATACTCAATGTTTTAGGTGAAGAACAACAAGAGCGTGTAGCGGATGCTGTTTTAAACTATGATTTCAGTAGCATATATGAAATCAAAGGAGAATACACGCCCGTACTGAAAGCAGCGGCACAAAAAAATAAACTCAAACATGAAATCATTCGTTGGCGTTTGCAACAACCTGATCTTTTAGGACTGAGCGCAAGTGAAGTAATACTCATTAGAGAAAGTTTGCCATGGTGTGAAACAATCGATGAAATTTTCATTGCATGGAGACGATTCATGAAGGAATCATCCATAGGTCGAATGCTCGCAAATTTAGAAGAAGATCCTGGCGTAGGCGCTGAGTGGCTCAAAAAGCAACGACTTGATCATGCTTACAGTGTGATAAAGAAAATACGCGACAAATACACACTCGTGCCTTTACAAAAGGCATACACATCACACTACCAAAGCATCGAAGCGTCACTTCTAAAACTCATACAGAACCTCAAAGTATATCAAAAAGAACCACATATCCATGCCTTTAACCGATATTTTCGAAAGCTACAACGCAGTTACGCGAATCCACATCTCGCACGTATGGAAAAACTCTGGAGAGACGTTGATATCGCGTGGTTAAGAACGCCTGGAAAAATTCAGTTCATTCATGGGATGGAAAAAAATTATATTGATCCTACTGGCATTCGTGTAGCACCGAGTCTTCGCATCGTCATCGAAGACGCGGAACAAGCAGCGGTGAATGCAACAGCAAAACAGACACAACACATGCTCGAAAAGCATTTTGCGCGACACTACCATAAGAAAAAAACTTGGGCAGCTTCACGAGAGGCAATGAAAAAAATTCAACTTCAAGTGTGTATTCCCATCACCTTCGCGGGAGAGGATGTCGAATTTTTAGGTGTTGGAAAAATTGTTCCTGAAAGAAGTGATGTGCGAAGAAAATATGGAACAAAAATATTCCTCGATTACAACGGGATGGAAGCGCGAAGAAAAGAAACACAAGAACTCTTTCGAAAAGTCTTTGGTCCTGTTGCAACAGAAAAATATTTTTGCATGCAGACAGCAGAGATTATCGCGCATTTCATTACCGGTCATGAAGTTGGACACGGTGCTTTTGTGGACAATACAACCATCAGCGCCTTAACTCCATCATTAGTGGCAGACATGGATGAAGTAAAAGCTACGTGGTGTGGAATGATGTGCGCGCATTTTCGTTACGAACAAGGGGAAATATCACGTGAGATATGGACACAATTGCCGATTATGTTGCTGGCTGGGAATCTACGATATCTGCGATTACGCGAGGAAACAACACTTCGTTCGTATTACAACAGTGCGCTTCTTGAGTTACGTATAATGATGGAAAGCGGCCTCATCACAAAAACAACACACGGTTGGATGATACAGGTAAAAAATATCCCTCAATTTTATACGCTCCTAAGAAAATATTTTGAACGAATGATAGATATTTATGATCAAGGGAATCAACACGAAGCGCAAAAAATAGTTTCGGAAATGAAAACAAACAAAGAAATTGAGGAACTGTATCATCGTGTTACAGAATAAACGTCCTCTTTCGAAACCTAATAGGGACTGGCGCCGAATACCCTTTCTGTTACAAAATGAATTTTCATCATAGAAAAAGAGGAGAAAGACTCTCACTTTCAAAGCACTGACAGTGCACAATGCGCTGAGAAAACAAAGACTTCCTTCTCTGTGTGTTTATCAAAACGCAAGAAGGATCCGTTATAATTCCAGAGTGCGACTCTTGAGAGCCGACTGAACCAAAGCAATAAATTCGTCTTTTGAAGTCGAAGTAACTTTTTTATTTCCTCGTTTGCGAATCGACAACATTCTTTCCTCAATTTCTTTATCGCCGAGCACCAAAACATAAGGGATGTGAAGTTTTGCAGCTTCCACAATTTTCTTGCTGACCGTTGTTGAAGTATCAAAAACTTCTACACGAAAATCATACTCACGAAAATCCGCGGCAAGTTTTTGTGCAAACGCAACATGCCGTTCGGCAACCGGAAGCAGCGCAAGCTGAAGAGGGGCAAGCCATAACGGAAACGCACCAGCAAAATGCTCAATAAGAATAGCCATAAAACGTTCCAGAGAACCGGCAATCGCGCGATGAATCATCACCGGAGCTTTTGGTTTGCCGTCGTGATCCTGATAGACAAGTTGAAAACGCTCCGGCTGATTAAAATCAATTTGTATTGTCGCAACCTGCCAACTGCGACCCAACGAATCTTTCGCTAAAAAATCAATCTTTGGTCCATAAAACGCAGCTTCACCCGGAACCTTCAGATACGTTTTTCCGAAAGATTCAATTGCCTGCGCAAGGAGGGATTCGGATTGTTCCCATACGTGTTCGGAACCAAGATAATTTTCGGGATGTTCTGGATCGCGAAGCGACAAACGAATCGTTAAAGGTAAATGAAACGCAGCATAAAAAGGCTCGATAATTTTAAAAATATTCAAGACCTCCGAAAGAACTTGTTCGGGAGTACAAAATAAATGTGCATCATCGACAGTAATAGCGAGCACACGCGAAAGACCTTGAAGTTCCCCAGGCTGTTCATCACGATAGGTAGTCGAAACTTCAGCAAATCGCAAAGGAAGTTCACGGAAACTCCGAAGTCGCGAAGCATAAATTTGAGTATGATGAGGGCAGTTCATGGGCTTAAGAACGTATTCATTATCATGTTTCCCACGCACATAAAACAAATCGTTTTTATATTTATCCCAATGCCCAGAAGTTTTATACAGCGCCGTTTTTGTAAGGTGCGGAATCCAAACTTGTTGATAACCAAAAGGTTTTTGAAGTTCGAGAATGAAATCACTTATGAGTTTACGGATGAGAGCGCCTTTCGAAGTAAACAAGGGGAGTCCAGCGCCAACCAAGGGGGAAAAAACAAAAAGGTCAAGCTCTTTACCAAGTTTTCGATGATCTCGTCTT
This sequence comes from Candidatus Kerfeldbacteria bacterium RIFCSPLOWO2_02_FULL_42_19, assembly GCA_001818315.1. Lineage (GTDB taxonomy): Bacteria > Patescibacteriota > Patescibacteriia > HO2-48-17 > HO2-48-17 > WO2-43-9. The sequence continues at coordinate 111,311 of MHKF01000018.1, read as the reverse complement.
TTTGCTTCCTCGTGAAGTTTCAGATAGTCTTCAAGCGCTTGAGAGGTATGAAAAGCTGCTCCATAGATACGCTGAATTTGAGGACGTTGTTCATCACCTTTCCAATATACTCCAGCGACATTCATGAGTTTAAAAGCGTGTGAATCTAACAAGCGAGTGTTTTGAATATGCGGACCCGTACACATATTACTAAATTCGCCGTTGCTATAAAAACTGACTTCGTGAATGCCCTCCTTTTCCAAATCTTCAGCAAGTTCTTGTGTATACACTTGCCCACGCTGCTGGAGAAGTTGTATCGCTTCCTGAATAGGGACGATTTTTTTTGCAAATTCCTGCGCTTCGGTAATCAATCGACGCACCATAGCTTCAATACGCGGAAGATCTGCTTCAGAGAGTTTTTTGCCTTCAGGTAATTCAAAATCATGATAAAATCCATTATCGATCACAGGGCCGACACCAAGATGAGTGCCAGGAAAAAGACGCGTCACAGCGGCAGCAACCAAATGCGCGAAAGAGTGTCGTTTTACTTCCAAAGGATCATGCAAATTGCGCACCGTCATACATCAAAATAAAAATACTCGATTGAGTTTTGATCTAAAAGTAGCACGAAAATGTTGTAGCTTCACAAAAAAAGCATAAAAGTTCGCAGCATCTTTGTCAAGAAAAGAAACTTTTGATAGTGTATCATTATATGTTCACCGGCATTATTCAAGGTACAGGTACAATAGTAAGTATCAAAAAATTTTCGGATCATAAAAATTTTACCGTGCAGATGCCGCAGGCATTTTCGGCTGTAAAAAAAGGCGCGAGTATTGCTATTGACGGCGTTTGTCTCACAATTGTCACATGTAAAAAAAAGAAAGTAACGTTTGATTTCATGGCCGAAACAGAAAAAAAGACAACCCTTGGTCATATAAAAATACATCAACGCGTGAACATCGAGCGCTCCATGACACTCAAAGACGAAATTGGAGGGCATTTACTTTCTGGACACGTTGATACGCAAGCAAGTATTGATTCCATCACAACTTCCTACAACAACTATCGCATACAATTCAAGATAAAAAAATCCTGGATGAAATATATTTTTCCAAAAGGATTCATTGCACTCGATGGAGTGAGCCTGACTATTGTAGACACATGGAATTCGCAAGGATATTTTTCAGTCGCCTTTATCCCTGAAACACTCAAGCGAACTACTTTTGGTTGGAAACGCGAAGGTCACATGGTAAACGTCGAAATTGATCGACAAACACAAGCCATCGTACACACTGTAGAATCATTCCTTAAGCGGAAAATAAAAGCAAAGTAAAAAAGGGCTGTCGCCGAATACGCTTCCCTCTGTGAAAAATACATTTGGATCATAGAAAAAGAGGAGGAAGACTCTCCTTTCTCAGCACACTGTGCAGTGTTAGTGCTTCGAAAGCGAGAGTCTTCCTCCTCTTTTTCTAATGCATTGAACAAGAAATGCTATTCGGCGACAATCCCAAAAAACACTGTTAAGTGCGCCCAAAATTCAAAGCGCCGAAAGAAAAATTTCAATATGATCTTCGAGCGGCAACGAACGTTTCGACCAAAAAGGTGAAAATTTCACTTGCACATCACTAATCTCAGGAAAACTTGTTAAAAAAGCTCGAATCTCCTGAGCGTCTTTATTGGTAAGTTTACTCCGATCCAGTACTGGATGTGAAAGTGAAAGCACTATCGGATATTCAGCACGGCCAACAAGTTTTCCAGTGTGTTTTTCGAGCTCGACCTCAATCAAAGAATACGTCGATACTTGCTTCCCTGAAGGAGCAAACTTTTTATTTTCTGGGAGCGCCGATTGTAAAATTTCCTGTATTTTTGTTTCGAGGAGTTTTTTCGAAGTGACGATTGCAATGATTTGGAGTTCGCGTTCAACAGTAAATTCAGAAGCTTCGATACCAGCAGGAACACTTGAGGACTCGAAAAGCATACGCTCTTCAAAAGCGTCAGGAAGAAAATCCAAGTGCGGAAAATCGTTGCGTGCCTGCAGTGCAAGTGCTGTGAGAGCCTCCTGAATAAGCGACGCCGAAAGCTCTTCCAAAGCATTACGGATATCTTCTTGCGTCACAACAGTAATCGAGCGACTAGAACGTTTCATAGGTTGATTGCTTTCAGCATAAATAAGATCCTGCAATCCCTTCCAGAGAGCAACAATCGTAAAGTGAGTCGGAGGAATTTCTCCACTTGCGCCGGGTTGATCAGCAATAACATTAACCTTAACCTGCCCTCCAGCAGGAACAGTGACGGTTTCGAGCGTACGAAAAAGTATTCCTTCATTGGAAAGAAATCGTGTTGTAGCAACAAGAGGTTGACTTTGACGATACTTATTGAAAATAGTAACCTCTCCAGTCGCTTTTTCAGAGATTTCAGATGTTTGCGTAAGATCCACAACACGCTTACTGCCGCGAACCGTATACTGTAGAAATTGTGCCGACAATGAAGAAATATCGTCTGTTTCTTTTGGACTGGAAACCTGCAAAGTAAATTCCTGTGTAAAAGACTCAAGACGTGGATGCACAATCACAGTTGTTTTTGCAAAAGAAAGATACACGATAAAAAGAAGGAGAAGCGCACTCATCAACACAAACAAAAAAACAAATTTCGCGTAAACTTTTGTAATTTTCATATTCTTAAAAGGCCCCGTAGACATAAGCAGGAAATATACTTAGGCACGCACTGACATATTCATGCGCACTTTACCAGAACCTACAATATGCTCAATTGCCGTAAGCGTTGCTGCATCGCAATGAATACGTGTTTTCGTAAGAATTTCTTTGTCGAGTTGTCCACCTTCAACGCAAAGTCGTACCGAACACTGCCCAGGATGTTCGGAAAAAATTTTTTGCAATTGTGTGACAACTGATTGATGCACACGATAAGGGAGGGTAATCAAAACACTCGATGGATTCCATACAGGAAGCGTGGCGATATCATTGAGACTGATTTCTCGAACCGTATCCGCAATGATTTTCACAAGATGATCTTTATGCGACATATGGCCATCCACAAGAAGCAATGCGCCTTGCGACCAAAGAAAGTGCGTTTCACGAAAAATTCTCGGAAAAACTATCGCTTCAATTTCCCCAGAAAAATCCTCAAACTGAGCAAAAAGCATACCTTCACGATTTTTAGTAATCAAACGCTTTGTCTTTGTGACATATCCAATCAAGCGCACAGGTGTATCATCGGGAAAATGCTTCGCAGATTCGATGAGTACCGCGCGATGAATAATTTCATCCTTGTAAAGTGAAAGCGGGTGAGCGGAAATATATAAACCAAGCAGATCTTTTTCCCACTGCAACTGTTGTGCGCGACTGATTGTTGGTCCCTGATCAAGAGGGAGCAGCGGAAGTTGAAAATCACCAAAAAGATTCCCCTGACGATTCGTTCGAGCGAGTGCAACATTCCGCGCATACTGTAAAAGTTGTGGAAGGTTGTGCAAAAAAACAGCTCGACCGTCAAAGCGCTCAAGAGCTCCGGATTTTATAAAACTCTCTAAAGCTTTTTTGTTCAAGTCTTTGTGATGTACTCGCGAGAGAAATTGCGCAATATCAGTAAACGCCCCCCCGCTTTTTCGTTCACGAATGATGGCGTGTACAATAGTCGATCCAACGTTTTTAATCGCTGCTAAGCCAAAACGAATGCGCGGTTTGTCAGCATTCAAACTTTTACGTACTACCGTGAATGTGGAAAAACTTTCATTGATATCAGGAGGAAGCACTTCAATACCTAACTGCCGACATTCCTGAACCTCAATCGCAATGCGATCACTATCACCAGCATCAGCTGTCATCAGTGCTGCCATAAATTGCGCCGGATAATTCGCTTTTAAATATGCAGTTTGATAGGAAATCAACGCATAACATGCTGCATGTGAACGGTTAAAACCGTAACGCGCAAAAGGCAAAATAAATTCCCAAATTTTTTTGGCGGTTTGAGGTGCAATACCGTGATGAATCATTCCTTGAATCATTTTCGTTTCTTGTGTGGCGAGCAATTCCTTAATTTTCTTACCAACAGCTTTGCGCAAGACATCAGCTTCACCGTAAGTAAAACCGGCGAGTTGACGTGCAATTTCCATGATCTGTTCCTGATACACGGCAATGCCGTATGTTTTTTGCAAAAGAGGCTTAAGTTCGTTATGCAGATACTCAATCGCTTTACGGCCATGCTTCCCAGCAATGTAATCAGGAATAAACTCCATTGGACCGGGACGATACAACGCGACCATAGCGATAATATCTTCGAATTCAGTAGGCTCCAATTCACGCAAATAACGACGCATACCAGATGATTCAAGTTGAAAGACGCCGATCGTTTGTCCTTGCTGGAGAAGGCGATATGTCCGCGAATCATCCAGTGGAATCACATCAATATCAATCTGTTCTCCTACTGTTTTTTGAACAATGTCAAGCGTGTTGCGTATAATCGTGAGGTTCTTCAAACCCAAGAAATCCATTTTAAGAAGTCCAAGATCTTCAACCGAATGTAATGCGTATTGCGAGATCACCGATCCGTTTTCCGCATGTTGCAAAGCAGTGTGCTCCACAAGAGGATCTTTCGTAATCACAACGCCACATGCGTGAATCGAAGTATGACGTACAACCCCTTCTAATTTCCGTGCGGTTTTGATAAGACGTTCACAATCAGGATCAGTTTCATAAAGATTCTTAAGCTCCGGAACTTCTGTGAAAGCTTCGTCAATGGTTCGAAAGGTTGGAATGAGTTTAGCGATACGATCGCAAAAGTTATAAGCAAAACCCAAAACACGACCAACATCACGCACCGCAGCACGCGCAGCCATCGTACCAAAGGTAATAATCTGCGCTACACGATCCTTACCATATTTTTCTTCAACATAGGCAATCACATCATCCCGTCGTTCATCATCAAAATCAGTATCAATATCAGGCATAGAAACACGCTCTGGATTCAAAAAGCGTTCGAACAGTAAATCGTATTGCAGAGGATCAATGTTCGTAATATTCGTCAGATACGCTACAAGACTTCCAGCAGCACTACCGCGACCCGGACCGACGACGATATTGTTTTGCTTTGCCCAGTTAATAAAATCTTGCACAATCAAAAAATACGATGCAAAACCTGTTTTGCGAATAATAGAAAGTTCATACGCAAGACGTTGCTCTATAGCTGGAGATTTTTGCCGATAGCGACGCAAAATTCCATCGTCACATAATTGCACCAGACGCTCTTCGGGTGTCATGCGGTCGGGGAGGGGAAAGGACGGAAGTTGTATCGAACCAAGTGGAAGTTGAACATTACATTGCTCGGTAATCTTCAGAGTATTTTTGAGCGCTTCCGGTAATTCAGAAAAACGCTCGGCCATTTCGTGGGCCGAAAGTAATGCATAATTACTCTGTTGAAGTGAGGTCCGACTTTCATCCCGATAAAGTTTTTTTGCTTTGATACACTGTAAAATGTCCTGCGCATGTGCATCTTCGGGTTTCAGATAATGCACATCGTTGGTGGCTACGAGAGGAACAGACATCGTGCGACTGAACGCATATAGTTGCTGAAATAGTGCATTGGCTTCTGGGACTTCCAAACGTGATTGGAGTTCGATATAGACATTTTCTTTGCCAAAAATATTCTGATATTCATGGAGTAGCTGCTTTGCTTGCGTTTCATTATGACGTGCAAGAGCCGAAGCGATTTCACCTTGGACCCCTCCTGTCAGTGCGATAAGTTGATTGTGCTGCCTGTGTAAAATTTTTTTATCAATACACGGCACGCCGTCACGGACACCTTCAAGGTGCGCATGGGAACTGAGATACAATAAATATTTGTATCCGACATAATCTTTCGCAAGAAGCACAAGAGGAAAAGGTTTCCGCGCATGTGTATCTTGTGTAGAATCGACAACAAAAAGTTCCATTCCAAGAATCGGTTTGATACCGACAGCATGTGCCTTTTGATAAAATTCAATAGCTCCATACATGACGCTGGTATCCGTCAATGCAAGAGCCGGAAATCCAAGTTTATGAGCATAGCTCACCAACGCCTCAGGACTGGGAAGTGCCGTTAAAATACTGTAAAAACTATGTGCATGGAGATGCACAAATGCATGTTCGGATTGCATAAAATAAGGAATACATGTTTGTGACCTCTGTTTCAGACAGTATCAAACGTTGTAATTCCTAAGAGTCTGTTAAGAATCTTGTGGTACCCGCCACGAAAATGTAGGTTTCTAAGCGAAAAACGAGTCGTAGCACGAAGCGTATGTACGTATTATTTTTGCGCCCGCTTGGAACGGCCTTTACGAGCGCGAAATTCTTGTATGAAACGCAACATCGATGCACATTCCTGGACGACGCTCACAAGTGAATGCGTAGACTGTGAAATGCGCTGATGTATTGCGTCAATAGACTGTTCAATCTCAGACACTGTTTTTCGAACCTGCATCATGATATCATGGCCTTGGCGAAGGAGTTGTGCTACATAATAGAGGACCCAAACAAGAAAAATCGTCAGGATCAAAATGCATACCGCAATAATAATGTAAAGAAAATCGAGAGAGGTGAGCATAGTTTTATTTTTGTTGATCTGATACAGTGAGTATAACACAATATGTACGAACTCGGTAGCAAAAAATTACAACTTGGATACTGGTGGGTGACGCACCGACAGGGGATGCGTTTTATTTTGCTTATAGTATGGCTTTTTTTCGATATTCTTTTAACAGGTTTCGCTCTGTTGCAAGTAACACTCTATGTACGAGAGCTCTTTATCAGTAATAAAATTACTGCAGATATCACCAATAACACACTCAATTATCGCGAAGTACGAAAATTTATAGAGCCACAAAAACCCGTGATCGGAAGCATACAAAGTTTCCTTTCGGATGTTCCAGGAAAAATAGATGTAGCGACGAAAGTAGAAAATCCGAATGAATTCTGGAGGATAGATAAATTATCCTATCAGTTTATTATTGCCGGTAAAATATTCGAGGAAGAAACAATATTTCTCAAGCCACAGAAATCAACAGTGATAGTACACTTTGGAATACCCGGCGTCCTCGATGAAAATTTAAAAAATACCGTAAAAATAACCGAAATTGAATGGAAAAATACAAAAAAACTTGAAACATTAGATACAGAAGTGACTATCAGTGAACCAGAATATAAAAGAATCAAGCTTGAAGACGCATCAGGAATACAAAGTACCATTACTCAAGTCAAAACGCAGGTCAAAAATAAAGGAATTTACGGTTTTTGGGATGCAGCGTTTCTCATTCTGTTGCGCATTGACGAAGAAATTATCGCAGCAAAGAAAGCGCGTATCAGTCCACTCAAAGTTGATACTGAATACACGATCGAGGTTCAGTGGAATCGAGGATTTGCTCCATCGGCTGAAGTACAAATCATCCCCGTGATTAACACCTTCGATCCAGAAAATATCATTTTGTAACACGCACAATGAGTTGGCGACAGTATATTGCATTTTTAAAAGCGTGGGATCGTCGAACACTTTTATGCATAGTACTCCTCATACTCTTAAGCCTCGCGACTATCTATAGCATCGGCCTGCACGCCGAAGTACCCACAATTGCAAAATTCAAAACACAATTGATTGCCCTAGGCATAGGAATAGTATGTGTGTTGATAGCATCACGACTTGATTATCGTATGTGGTATCATCTGTCGTGGGTGATCTTGCTCCTGGGAGTGCTCATACTCATATTAGTTTTATTATTCGGCACAACGATTCACGGAACAACAGGATGGATTGACCTCAAGTGGTTTATATTCCAACCGGTGGAAATCGCAAAAATAATGTTTATCCTCAATCTCGCGGCCTGGATCACCAAATACGGGAACGACACACCGTTCAAAGCTCTACTCGGCAGCGGTCTCATCACCCTCCTTTATACAGCACTTGTATTACTCCAACCGGATTTTGGATCGGCTGCACTTTTCGTTATAGTTTGGACTCTTGCATTTCTTTTTATACGTATTGAATTCAAAGCGCGTCTGATCATTATTCTCTTGCTCTGCATCATACCGTTTATCACCTGGTTTTTTTTAGAGGATTATCAGCAAAATCGCATCATACTCTTGCTCAATCCGCAAAAAGATGCTTTAGGGAAAGGTTACAATGTTATTCAATCCATGATTTCAGTCGGCTCTGGAAAACTCCTCGGAAGAGGATTGGGTCTGGGCCCACAAAGTCAGTTAAAATTTTTACCAGAAAAAGAAACAGACTTTATATTCGCAGTCATAGCAGAAGAGCTGGGTTTTGTCGGTGCAAGCGTCGTATTAAGCGGATTTTTATTGCTTTTTTTCAGTCTCTTTCGATATATCGTAAAATTGAAAGATACTTTTGGTAGGTGGATACTCCTCCTATCGGTACTCTTGTTAGGTGTGCAGATGTTTATCAATGTAGGAATGAATATCGGCATTATGCCAATAACTGGAATTCCACTGCCCTTCATAAGCGCTGGTGGAAGTTCTCTAGTAGCAAATCTTTTACTCATAGGCCTGATTCAATCCATTATCATTCGACACAAAAAGCAAGTTTGACAGATGATCTGATAAAATGCTATAGTTTCAAAAAAAGCAGACACTATTTTAAAATACGTATGGAATACGCCGAAGTATTTCACGAAAGTCTCAAAATTGTATCCTTTTGTCCGATGTGTCGTCTTCGTTACGACCCACTCAAAGCTGAAGTCATTGGGCAAAGCGATAACGCAAGACTTATATATATTCGCTGCCAACGTTGTTCCATTTCAATGATGGCACTGATTGCTTTGAGTGCCCTCGGGATTAATTCCGCCGTACTTGTGACCGATGCAAATAGTGCAGACATTCGACGTCTACAAAAAAGAGAGAAAGTGACATTCAATGATGTGATCGAAGTCTATCAATATATACAATCCAAACGCTTTACTCAATACATTCTCCACAAAGTTCACGAGCGATAAACGAAAAAAGAGTATTATGAAAATTTTACATATACAAGCGCAAGAACGTATCGAATTTGGTAAAAAAACTATAAAACTTCGAAAAAATGGTTTGATTCCAGCGATTCTCTACGGACATGGAATAAAAAATCGGAGCATGAGTATCCCGGCGATCCATTTTAAAAAAATATACGAAAAGGCGGGGGAAAACACCCTGATTGATTTAATGATTGAAAAGGAACCGCCGCAAAAAGTTATTATTCATGACGTGCAAAGCGACCCGCTCACTGGACAATGGCTCCATGTTGATTTTTACCAAGTACGAATGGATGAAAAAATTACTACCGAAATTCCATTAAAATTTATTGGTGAGTCACCAATAGTCAAAGAACAGAACGCGATACTCATTAAAGTAAAAGACGCATTACACATTGAATGCTTACCAAATGATCTTATTGCGGAAATTAACGTTGATTTAAGTCAACTCAAGGCATTAGAAGATCATGTGCGTATTAAAGATGTAACAGTACCAAAAACGATCCGTATTCTCGACGACCCCGAAGAATCTATAGTTCTCACAACGGCGCAAAAAGTGGAAGAAGCACAACCGACCCCGACCGCACAAGAGATAGCACCAACACAAACTCCAGAAGAGACAGCTAAAAAAGAGACTCATGAATAAACTCCTGCATATCTTCAAGCAGGCCTGGTGGAAAATAAAAGAAAACACAACAAGCGCAATTATTTTTCTGATAGTTTTTCTTATACTCATTGTGATCCTTGTGGGTTTTTTTATTTTTCGAAAGAACGATGCAACACTTGAAAACACAAAAGCTGTAGAGATTATAAATACCAATACAATAGAAACAAATGAAACGACTCAAACAAGTAAAACAGCAATACCCTATACTGCTGTAATAGAAAACCTTGTGGATATTCGACCGCAATCAGGTTTGCAGGAAGCAGATGTTGTATACGAAGCACTCGTTGAAGGTGGAATTACACGATTTCTTGCTGTATACAAGACTTTCGAAACGCCAATAAAAACAATCGGGCCTATACGATCCGCTCGTCCTTATTTTATAGAATGGACGCAAGAATATGGTGGAATATTTGCTCATGCAGGCGGAAGTCTCGAAGCGTTAAATATATTACAGACAAATGGCATTATTGATATAGATCAAATCGGTGGAGATCAGGCTTATTTTTGGCGCACGAAAGAAAGTTTTCCGCCGCATAATCTTTTTACCTCAAGCGAATTGTTGGCTATTGCCGCGCAAGACAACAAAGTAACACCACCAGAAAACGATGCATTTGAAGCATGGCAAATCAAAACAGAAGAACCGATACGTACAAAAAATAAAAAGGAAATCGTGCTCGATTTTTCTACCTATAATTATGAAGTTCGCTACATATATAATCCTGAAACCAATGCATATGCACGTTCGAACGGGGGAAAGGCTCATCTCGATAAAAATTCAGGTGAACAACTGCAGGTCAAAAATATTATCGTCCAACGCGCACAAACAAATCTCGTCGATCCGCGCTCGGGTTTACTCGGAATACAAACTGAAGGCGCCGGTGATGCTTTTGTATTTCTCGACGGCAAAAAAATTGAAGGCCGCTGGGAACATAGTGCCACAAAACAACGTACCTACTTTTATGATACGACCGGCAAATCCATCGCTCTAAACCCAGGATCGGTATGGATAGAGGTTATCCCACCAGATCGTGACGTTTTATACACTCAAAAATAAACTTGTATGCTTTTGGAAAAAATACAAAAACTCCATCCAAAGTTCTTTGAATACGGTATTATTATAGTGCTGCTTATTGTTGGAATGTTTTTTGCGTGGAGCACCATTAGTTATGCCTTAGTCAAAAACCCGATAACGCAATTTATAGCACAAAAAACAGCAAAGAATACAGGAAAATCCGCGCAAAAAAATAATAATACAACGAAAGAGATTCCAACGACTACCGCCAGAAAACTTGATGGACGTACTGTTGACACAAAAGAAACTAACAATTGGCCAGTAGCAGTGATGATCGAAAATCTGATTACCGTACGCCCGCAAGCCGGCCTCAGTCAGGCAGCCGTCGTCTATGAATCCTTGGTCGAAGGAGGGATTACTCGTTTTTTAGCGCTCTTTGATCCGCAAATTGAAAATATTCCAAAAATTGGACCGGTGCGCTCCGTGAGGCCATATTATGTCGAATGGGCACAAGAATACGGAAAAGGTGGAGCACTCCTTGCTCATGCAGGAGGCAGCCCAGAAGCATTGCAAATGATTGATAGTGATCACATCAATGACCTCAATCAAATTCGAGGATCAGCTCCATATTTTTGGCGAGAAAAAGGAACACCTGCACCGCATAATCTTTTTACCTCAAGCGAACTCTTACAACGGGCGCTTCACGATCGAAATTTTTGGGATGCAGTACCTGAATATGTAACTTGGAATTTTCAAGATTCCAGTGAAAAAAAACAAAATACAGACACGCAAAACGCAAAAAAAATAACTATTAATTACTCCTCTGGTATTTCCTATCAAGTTGAATATCAATTCGATGAAACGACAAAAGAATATCTGCGTTTCAATGCCAGCAGACCTCATATGGATAGGAATAACAATCAGCAAATCCGTGCAAAAAATGTTATTATTATTACGATTCCAAAAATACTTGCTGTAGGCGAAAAAGGACGATTAACTCTCGACATACACGGGGAGGGGAAGGTCTCTGTGGCACGAGATGGAGAAGTCATTATCGGAACATGGAAAAAAGAAAATCGCGAAGATCGTATGAAATTTCTGACGGCAGAAAAGAAGGATATTGATTTACGCAGAGGCGCAACATGGATTCAAATTGTACCAGAAGATAGAAGTGTTACGTTTGAATAAGAAAGGTAGGAACCAAAAATTATGAGCGAGATCCTGAAACTCAAAAACGTATCAAAAACATACAGACTCACAAAACAAAATAACGTGGAAGCGTTAAAAAATATTAATATCAACATCAACAAAGGGGAATTCGTAGCGATTATGGGTCCATCAGGTTCTGGTAAATCAAGTCTCTTGCACGTCATCGGTTTACTTGATAAACCAGAAAGTGGTGAAATTGTTATTGACGATCATAATATCGCAGATTTGAACTCGAAAGAAATGGCACGCATTCGTCTTAAAACAATCGGCTTTGTGTTTCAAACTTTTAATTTACTTCCAAGACTTTCTGCTTTCAAAAATGTTTTGCTTCCGGCGATTTACGGCAGACAACCGCGTGGAACAGCCAAAGAACGTGCGAAACAACTCCTTGAACAGGTGGGCTTAGGAGAACGCATGAAGCACAAACCGAATGAATTATCCGGTGGCGAAAAACAACGCGTTGCCATTGCTCGCGCTCTCACAAACAATCCGACACTTATTCTTGCCGATGAACCAACAGGAAATTTAGACAGTCACTCTGGAAAAGAAATTATGAAAATTTTTAAACAGCTGCAAAAAGAAGGGCGAACAATAATCGTTGTTACACATGATGCGGAAATTGCAAAAGAAGCAGAAAGAATTATATGTCTGAAAGATGGAAAAATTGTTCGCAGTTAAGTAAATCGATATATGCTTTTCATAGAGAATATTAAATTTGCCTTCACCGCGCTTTTTAATAGCAAAGTCAGGTCATTACTGACAATGCTCGGCGTTATTATTGGAGTATTTTCGGTAAGCATTCTCATGGCAATTGGGGATGGCCTTAAAAAAGAATTTGGACAACAAATACAAGAACTTGGCTCCAATATTGTTGTGGTGACTCCTGGAAAAATAGATATCGAAAGTGGGAATTTCAATCCTTCGGCGTCATTTGGTGTCAGCACACTCACCGAAAGTGACGCAGAAAAAATTCTGGAGGAAGTCGATCTTGTAGAAAAGAACGCTCCGATGACGCTGCTTTCAGCAACACCCAAGTACGATGATCATGAGATACTGAATCTTCTGCCCATGAGCACATCACCAACGTATTTTGAAATTGTGGAAAACGAACTCGCAGCAGGGGAATACTTCACTCAACAAGAATTTGAGGAAAAGCAACGCGTCGTAGTGCTCGGTGGCGGCGCGGCAAAAAAAATTATTCAAAATAGTGAGGAAGGTGAGCAGACGGATCAAGAAATCGCGCAAGAACTGATCGGAAAAAAACTTACACTTCTGGGAGAAGATTTTCTGATTACAGGTGTCCTAAAAATACGAGAAGAGGCTCTGAATTTTGGAAGTTCAGATGCGAATGATGTGATTGTGACTCCACGATCGGTGGCAAAAGAAATAACTGGAGAGGATGTCGTATATCGTATCCTCAACAAGATCAAAAGCGCGGAAGAGGTCGAAAATGCGAAAAACCGCATCCGAGAAGTTGTAAAAGCAAATCATAAAGATGTAGAAGATTTTTCTGTCCTGACACAAGAAGATGTTCTGAATGTTTTTAACAGCTTCTTTTCGATACTCACACAAGCAGTGCTCAGCATCGCGGCAATATCACTTATTGTTGGTGGTATCGGCATTATGAATATTATGCTCGTTTCTGTCACCGAAAGAACAAAAGAAATTGGACTCAGAAAAGCTATAGGCGCCACCAATGGAAATATTCTCGTTCAATTCTTAACCGAAGCCTCAACATTAAGTATCGTCGGGGGTATTATTGGCATTCTTTGTGCTATTGGCGGGGGAATACTCATTCAAAAATTCGCGAACATACCGACGATAGTTTCTTGGAAAAGTTTTATTATTGCATTCGGTATTTCCGTAGCAACCGGCATTATTTTCGGTATTATGCCAGCATCAAAAGCTGCTCGAAAACACCCCATAGAAGCACTGCGCTACGAATAATCCATGCAATACGTCACTGAACAAGTAAAAAGGCAGCGATTTTTTGGAGCTGTTGCTATTTACATCGGCACTGCAATCGGTGCAGGAGTTTTTGGTATACCGTATGTTGTGAATAAAGCAGGCTTTTGGATTGGCATGCTCCATATTGTCATACTCGGCAGTCTTATTACCCTTGTGGTGCTCGCTTACGGCGAGGTCATTACACGGACTCCGGGACAGCATCAATTAGCAGGATATGCAAAAATTTACTTTGGAAGAAAAGGACAGATATGCGCATGGCTTGCGCTTTTTTTTGGAATCTACAGCGCACTCGTGGCGTACACCATCGAGGTTGGAAATTTTCTTCATGCGATTGTTAGTCCACTCTTAGGAGGTTCAGCAAAAATTTACAGCAACATTTTCTTTCTTCTCATGGCTATCGTACTGTACCTTGGTCTACGCATGGTTGTGACGGTCGAAAAAATAATGGTCATAGCACTCCTAGGAATCATAGCACTCATCAGTGTATGGGGATTTCCTTTTATAGAAATACAGCATTATTTTCAAGAGCATGCGCTTGAATATTTCATGCAACCTTATGGAGTGATTCTTTTTGCTCTTGGGGCAGCATCAGCAATACCAGCAATGCACGAAATTCTGAAAAACAAACAACACACCCTCAAAAGGGCTATCCTCACAGGATCAAGTATCACCATCCTCGTTTATATTCTCTTTACCATCATAGTCATCGGAATAACAGGATCTGCAACTTCCGAAAGTGCAATAATCGGACTTGGTCAAAAACTCGGACCTTTCATTCTTGTAATAGGCAGCATTTTTGGTATTCTCGCAATGACAACATCATTCATGACACTTGGGATCGTACTGAAAGAATCATATGAATATGATTTACAATTATCACGAAATACGGCATGGCTTTTAGTCATCAGCATCCCATTCATTATTGTGACGCTTGATCTGTTGAGTTTTATAGAAATACTCGGTCTCGGTGGAGCTATTGTTGGCGGCCTCGATGGCATACTCATTCTTATGATGCATACGAAAGTACAAAACAAACAAAAAAAATCGGTAGCATTCCAACTCATGCTCCCGAAGACTCTCAAATACGGCATGTACGCGCTTTTCGTAATAGGTATAGGGTATGCGATCATCCAAACTTTGAAATGATAAGTCATCTCCATGCGTAGATTTCACTGGTTTTATCTTTCACAGTATCAAGCGTATCGTGCACTCGAAATACTTCCAGGAGCTATTGTGTGGAGCACTTTTATTGTAGCAATTGGCTTGAGTTTCGTACGCCCGTTATGGGTCATATACTATATTCTGCTTTTTGATCTTTATTGGCTCCTTAAAATATTGTATCTTTCATATTTTCAGCTTATAACTTTTATCCGCATGAAAAAAGTCATGCGAACAGACTGGCTCGCAAAATGTCAGACACTCAAAAATTTTCAGAAAACAATTCATCTCATTATTCTCCCAACATTCGGTGAAAGCCTTGAAGTGATTCAGGGTTGTTTCGATAGTCTGTTGAACAGCGAATTTCCACTCAAACAATGTATCGTCGTGTATGCTACGGAAAAAGCAGACGCAAAGGGAGGTAAAAAATATGCGACGACGCTCGAAAAGAAATTCGCTCATCATTTTTTTGGATTTTTAACAACAGAACACACTTTGAACCCACAAGAGGAAATACAGGGGAAGGGATCAAATATTCATGATGCGGGAATAAAAGCTCGAACATTCATTGATCGCCATCAAATCCCGTATGAAGATATTATCGTCTCAGTCTTTGACATTGATACACAAATTCCAAAACAATACTTTACATACTTGACGTATATGTATCGAACACAGCCACATCCAACGCGAGCAAGCTATCAACCGATTCCTGTATTTCATAACAACATTTGGGATGCGCCTGCCATTGTACGTGTCGCATCGTATGGCACAACATTTTGGATGATGACAGAACAAACACGTCCAGAAAAACTGCTCACCTTTTCTTCGCACAGTATGAGCTTCCGAGCGTTAGTGGATATAGGATTCTGGCGACGGGATATTGTATCAGAAGACTCCAGAGTTTTCGTACAATGCCTCATAGAATATGAGGGGAATTATTCCATGGTACCAATGCACATTCCAGTATCGATGGATAGCGTCCTCAGTGAAAACTGGTGGAAAACCCTCAAAACCTTGTATCAACAACAACGTCGTTGGGCATGGGGAGTAGAGAATATTCCGTATATGATATGGAATTTTTTTAGCAACAAAGCGATGCCACTCAAAATAAAAATCCGCTATATTTTCGCACAACTTGAGGGCATGCATGCATGGGCAACAGCCCCAATACTCATTCTGCTTTTAGGCTACTTACCCTTACGACTCGCTGACGATGCCGTACAATCTACTATTATTGCCCAGAATGCGCCATCTATTTTACAATGGCTAATGCGTATATCGAGCATCGGACTGCTGCTTTCGGTCGCTATGAGCACGGTATTACTTCCACCGCGACCAAAGCGATACAAAAAAACAAAATATCTCATCATGATCGTCCAATGGTTGCTTCTTCCTATATCTCTTATTTGTTTTGGTTCAGTGTGCGCAATCGATGCACAAACGCGTCTTATGTTTGGGAAATATCTCGGATTTCACGTGACGAAAAAGACTCGAAAAATATAAACGTTATGTACTGCATACAAGAACAAAAATTACAAAAGCAACCGATAATCTCCGTCGTAGTTCCAGCGTACAATGAAGCAAGACTCATCACCGCATGTCTCAAGGCACTGAGTGAACAAAATATAGGCGCACCTTACGAAATTATTGTGGTCGACAACGGAAGTCAAGATGCAACCATTGCTTTGGCAAAAAAATTTAATGTGACCATTCTCAAAGAACAACACAGGGGAGTAGGTTATGCAAGGCAAACAGGTTTTATGCACACACGAGGGAGTATTATTGCAAGTACAGATGCAGATAGTATCGTCCCAAAACATTGGTTACAAACGATCCATAACATCATGAAAACAAACAAAAAGTACGGAGCTGTGTGGGGGCCTTATACTTTCTCGGATAGAGGAAAATTATGGAACTGGCTTGCAGCAAAAATATTCCCAAAGATGATGTGGGCGGATAAAAAACTTGGGAAAGGCACGAATCATCTCCCCGGAACGAATTTTGCTATCCGCAGAGACATTTTTTTGCAAGCTGGCGGATTTAATGTCAATTTCAAATTTGGTGAGGATATTGAACTTTCACAACGAGTAAAAAAAATTGGAAAGATTTTTTTCGACCCAAAACTCATGATCGCAACACATTCGAGGCGCTACAAACCAACATTTGATTTTGTAAAATATCTCCTCAATTTCGTCAAAACCGCGCGTACCGGAAAACCATTTCGAAATGAATTGCCGCGCGCAACAAACAAAAAAACATAAAGGGTTTGTCGCCGAATGCGCTTTCGTCTGTGAAAAATACATTTTGATCATAGCAAAAGAGGAGGAAAACTCTCCTTTCTCAGCACACGGTGCAGTGTTAGTGCTCCGAAAGCGAGAGTTTTCCTCCTCTTTTGCTTTGTGCATGAGACAAAAACAGTATTTGGTGACAGTCCCATACACAAAATGCACGCCTCCTATCTCTGCCGATCAAGAACTGCATGAGACGGCAAAAAACGACGATATCCACGCACGAAATCCGAAGAACTCATACTCTTTTTTCCAGCAGGTTGTAAAGTATCAATCGCTAATGAAGTACGATCACCACAAGGTATTACAAGATTGCCGTGGGAACCAGGATGCGCGGCGATAATCTTTACATGCAAACCGTTCCAGGAAGTAAAAGCACCGGGCCATGGAAAAAATGCGCGAATCATGCAATCAATCTTTTCGGCAGAATTTTCCCAGCGAATCTGTCCAGCTTCCTTATTGAGCATTTTTGAATAACTCACACCGTTCTGTCCTTGAGCATGTGACACAAGTTCGCCTGTAAGGTAACGCGTAACAACCGATGGAACATCGCGTGCAGCTACACGAGAGAGAAGCTCAGAGAGCATAAAAAAAGTAGCACGCGCAGGAATCCTCATCGTGCGCTGAAAAAGCACAGGCCCAGTATCCATACCCTCATCCATAAGCATAAATGTCACACCGGTTACTGTGAGTCCAAAAAGCAACGCATATTGTATAGGAGCAGGCCCACGAAGCGCTGGCAACAATGAGGGATGAATATTGATCATACCATGAGTCGGCACATGAAGGATTGAAGCTGGAATAATTTTCCCATACGATGCAACAATACCGATATCAAAATGATATTGAGTAAGATACCGAACACAATCCGGAGCAGAAAGTTTTCTCGGCTGGAAACTATTGAGGCTGTGCTGGACTGCATAACTCTTCACAGGCGAAAAAACAATGTGACGACCACGTCCTTTCGCTTTATCCGGCGGAGTAATAACGAGAGCGATCTGAAAACCGAAAAATTTCAAAGCATCAAGTACAGGCACCGCGAATTCAGAAGTTCCAAAAAACAGGACAGAAAACATAGGACTTACATTTACCACATTTGTTTTTTGTGGACAGAAGCAACCAATGCTTCGCCACGCTCCAATGCTACAAGATTACCCTGCGTCAGACGCTCGGTTTTATCTATAAAAAGAATACCCTGTAAATGATCGTATTCATGCTGAACAATCTTCGCCATTAATCCTGTCGCTTTAATTTCAACCGGCTGACCCGAAAGATCGAGTGCCTTCAAACGAACTTTTGCTGGTCGAGCAACCCACCCAAGAATTCCTGGTAAGGAAAGACAACCCTCTTCCAGATATGTTTGCTTTTTGGAAAATACAGAAAGTTCGGGGTTTATGAATACTTGCACTTTTTTTGGAATTTCGGAAACGATAAAAATTTGATAGGGTTTTCCAACCTGCGTGGCAGCAATACCAACGCCATCCTTGACGCGCATTGTTTCAATCATGTCATCAATCAACCTCCTCATGTTTAGGGAATGAAGTTGTGCACTATCCACTGTTTGCGCACAAACACGCAATGCTGGATGAGGATGAATTAAAACAGGTAAGATTGCCATACGATCTAATCTACTGTAAAAAAAGATCTGGGTCAACATCGACAAGAGCATTCGTAGGCGGTTGCCATGTGCGAGGAGGATTCTTTAAAAGAGAAATAGCTTTGGATTTAGGATCGATTACTTTTATAAGCTTGACAAACGGTGGGTAGGAAAAATTCTGGCGCAAGCGAAGTTCATGTTCATAGAATTTCTGCAAAGTATTTGAAAGGAGCGACTGTAAGACAAAATGTTTCGGAGCAAATGTAGGGATAAATATCGGATGCCCGAATGTTGCGAAGAACGAAAGTAATTGAAACACACGTTCGTGAGCCCGCCAACTTGGTAATGCGAGCTGGCGATCAATACCAAGCACAACAAAACTCTGAAAGCGTTCAAAATCTAGCTTATCAAAAGCGAATTCCGTTCCGATGACATTGGTGTTGTTTGGTGGATCGTGTCGGTGAAATCGATCGAAAATATAAATATGTTTTGGAGGGAGTAGATGCTGAATATCCTGAAAAATTTTTTGCGTACCAAAACCAGCGGAGGTCAGATGAGTGCTGCCACATTGTTGGCATCGTGTAACACTGCTAAACGTATAAACTCTATTGCAGACATGGCAGACCAGATAACGCGCAAAACCCGTACGATTGTGAAAAATAAAAGCTGGTGAATGCGAGGAAATAAATTGAGCAAGCATGTCAGAGAAAAGTGTAAAAGCAGCATGGCGAGGAAATAAATTCATATCAATAATCTGGAGGAGATCTCGCGCACGCACTGGGGTAATCGACAAAAGCTCTGTATGAAATGCCGTTGTTGCTCGTGGCGCATGACTCACAAAAACAACGTGCGAGAGAGCTTTTCGAACAAAATAAAAGGCGAGATCATGCACAGTATAACGTGGATTCTGATCATATTGCTTGTGATGCGGGCTCTCTTCTTGATCAATAATTAACAACGAAAATTTTTCTGGCAAAGAAAAAATAGCTTTCTTCGTACCAATAACAACTCTCGTCTGCGGATCCTTGTGACTCAACCAAAAATGTTCCCAAAGTTTTTTACGTGAAATTTGAGAATGAAAGGGGAGGGGATGCCAAGGTGCTAAAGCTTTACAAAGCTTCTCGACATCAAACACAGTAGGAGTGATGATGACTACTGTACCCTGACAACGACGCAGAAGAAGTTCATGATAAAAATATACTTTCTCTTCAAATCGAGAACAAACGAGTGTCGTCGATTTTGCATGAAAAATTCGCGTGATAATTTGAGAGGTGTATTTTTGAAACACACTGTTCGAAAGAGAGTGTCCGAGCGGTTCCTCTGGACGAATAACTGTATGAGAAAACTTTGTCAATGCATAAGGTACTCGCTTCTGTGGAATCTCCGGTAACCAGGTATGCAAAGCAGAAGCGGGGGAAATAAAATAATACTTTGAAAACCAAAGGAGCGCATCGAGATATGCTGGGCAAAATGCTTGCGTCACAATAACACGGAGTATGGGACGAAGTTTTTTTTGTGGAACGCGAGAACGTGAAGTCACTCGCAAGACAGCGCCGAGCAAAACTTTTGTTCTCCATGGTATGAGCACAAGATCACCGGATGCTACGGACAAATGTCCTGGAATCTGATATTCAAAAGTTCCTAATGTCCGAAATAATCGCAGCCGCGGAATAACCTCTGCGATCATACTTATTGTACATCAAAACGTGCAATTAAATAACCAATGCCGAAAGGATATTCGTAACTCATGATGACAGGTTGATAATTGACGCTGTTAAAAATACCGAGGAGAATTAAAAGAGAACGCAAACCACACTCATTTCCTTCTTTCACGAGCAGAGGATCAATATGCAAAAGCGTTGCCTTGTCTTTTTGTTGCACCGCTTCAATAATCGTCTCATCCAATTTCTGAGCATGTGGAGAAAATCCTGCCGGAGCTTCTTTTGTAAGCCGGTGTGATAGATCGCCAGAGGCAATGACAGCAATTCTTTTACTACTATTCAAAATTTCCTGCTGCAGAATCACGCCAAAACGATAATGCAATTCATAATCCAACCAGGAATAACTGATGGGAACAATTTTTATATTGGGAGTATGTTGCGTAAGAAAAAACAAAGGAACAAGTGTGCCGTAATCAAGCGCCTCTTGAGAAAGAAGTTTAACCGGAAAACAGTCCTGATCACATTTTTCCTTAATTTTACTCACGAAACCTATATCACCAGAAAAAGTCAAATTCGTACTCATATCGCCAAAATCTTGCAATTCACTGCGAAAACGCTCAGCGACATTCATATAAAAATTATCAACAGTAATCGGGCCATGCGGTGAAATAATAATTACCGTATCCGGTTTTGAAGTATAAAAATATTCCTCCAGCGCACGAAAACCTTGTATAGTTTTTGTGAGTCGGACCTCTTTGCCCTTACCTATGCTCGGAAGTAGAAGCGGTGGGTGAGGGGTGATTGCCCCAAAAATAAGCGCCATAGTTTAGAAATCAAGTTTTAGTACGGGACCTTCAGGGTGAAGTTCAACGGCTTCTTTCGTCGTAGTAATAATATTATCCCAACGAAAATGAAGAGAGGTAAAAACTTCACCAGAAGCAAAACGTCTTCGCGTGCGATTGGAAATCAGATATACAGCGCGTGACTCCGAATATGTCACAAGTTCGCCATCACGAAAACCCAATTTTTCCCCTTTGGTAAATTGATCAATGTATTCACGCGGTTTCTGAATAATCACAGGCCGATGAAAATTCGAACGCAATATTTCACGATTCATAATATCATGACGAACGCCACTAGGATCAATATACACAACCCCGCCAGAATCCTGATATTGGAGTAACGCACCGGCTGGATAAATATCTTGCATAGTGATAGGACGATCTTCAGTAAGATCGTGAAGCTCATTCCAGGAAACGGACAGAATTTCTTCTGGATTAAAACCTAAATTGCGTAATACCTCGGAAGATTCAATCCCACGAATCGTACCTTCATTATAGAGATACACAGTACCGTGAGGCGATCTCAAGAGTACGTATGGAGGATAGGCGATAGGTTTTCCGGTGGGAAAAGCAGCGAGAACACTTTCGGTTACAGGTAAAACTTTCCGAACGTCATATGGCGCAAATGCGGCGCGATTGAGAAAAGGCCGTTTCTCTCCTCCACGAATCAAATAAATACCGCCATTTTCACCCTGCAACAAAGTTCCATCAGGATATTGCAAAGAAAACCACGATGTAAAAATTCTATGAAAGGAACAATTGCCACCAACATTTGGCGCGCCGCCAAAGCATTCACCTGCCCATGGAGTATACGTATACAACACCGCAGTAGCATTATTCACAGGTGTAACTTTTACTCCATCTAGAGTTTCTTTTGTAATACCGGGTCCCCAACCGGTAAGTGTATGTCCCTTCGTTTCAAGATCAAAAAGGTAACTTTCGCGAACACGCTTTGCCGACCAACGGACTTGAAGCGCAAAACCTTTATACTTTTCCGCTTGTTCAGGTGTGCACGTATCACAACGTCCATACCCTGTTGCCCAATCAAATTGATACTGCGTTGGATTCGGATCGGTAATCAAGCTCTGCTCCACTTGAATACGGGTGATAATATACTTGGGATTTATTTGATATTCCTGAGCTATGTCAAAAATAATTTGTGCAGCGCTTTTTTGAATGTCATCCACTTCGGTAGTATAGGTACCAAGTGTGCCGCGCTCGTGGAGAAACTGTTGGATTCTTGAAAGAGATAAAGCATCAGCATCAACAAGATCAACATCGGAAATAATAAAATTTGGCGGACTCGCAGCTTTCGAAACATTTGACACAAATACAAAGAGAAGTAAAATCAGAGTGAAGAACCAAAAAAAAATTTTCGTGTAATGAGTAAAAATCATTCAAATAAGCATACAAAAGTCATCAAGCGCTCTCATTATAGAATAACAGAAAATGTGTTATACTTCAACCATGCAAAAAATCGAAATTCTTGGTATTCCAATAGCGAATATTACGCAGGCTGAAGCTCTCAAATATATCCTCGATCGTCTGCAAAAAAGGACTCAAACAAGTGTCTTTACGCCGGGTCCAGAATTTTTAGTTCGCGCGAACAAAAATGCGCGATTCCATCAGATTCTCCGAAAGGCCGATATCTTACTCCCGGATGGTACTGGCCTCATTCTCGCTTCGTTTGGAAAAATTCACACACGGGTGATCGGAGCGGATATTGTTTTAGCGCTGATGGAAAAACTGAAGGGCACTGAACAAAAAATTGGCATCGTGCTCCCGATAGTAAGTCTATCTTCAAAAGAAACCCTCACAAAATCACTCAGAGAAAAATTTCCAAATCTCAATTTTAAAATTTACGAAAGCCGTACGCCCGACATAACCGACAGAGCTCCCGAAGACAACCTCTTTCAAATGATGAACACGTATGCACCAGATCTTGTGTTCGTCGCGCTCGGATCGCCGAAACAAGAATATTGGATCAATCACGCAAGAAACATTTTGAAAAATGCATCAATATTTATCGGAGTAGGGGGGACTTTTGATTATTTCACGGGCGTATTCCCTCGAGCACCGCTCTGGATGAGAAAAATCGGAATTGAATGGCTCTGGCGATTTTCACTGGAACCAAAACGTTTCAAACGTATCTACAATGCTGTGATTATTTTTCCGTACCTCGTTTGTAAAGAAAAGTTACAGCGATCCAAAAAATCCAAAATAACAAGCACAAAAAAAATGCTTCTTGCGGGGGTTATTGCGAGCGTATGGTTCTTGTCACAACAAACTCTCTCGGCTCACAGCATACAAGCACAAGATGAAACCGAAACAAATACGAATCAAGAAACCAGTGAGGAAGATTTGCCAGCGCAAACAGAAGATGATACTTCCGAAGAAGACGAAGTGCTGCAAGACTTGAATGCAAAGCTTGAGGAAACGGTGGAAGAAATAGAATTGATAGAAGAGAAAATTGATCAACTGAATAAAACAATCGAAATCAAACAACAAGAGCAGCTTACACTCAAAAGTCAACTCGATGTCATTGATACGTCGATTCAAAAAACCGAGAAAGAAATTGAAATAAAAGAAAAGGAAATCGAACTCCTGGAACTAGAAATTGAAGAA
Organism: Candidatus Kerfeldbacteria bacterium RIFCSPLOWO2_02_FULL_42_19; assembly: GCA_001818315.1. Classification (GTDB taxonomy): domain Bacteria; phylum Patescibacteriota; class Patescibacteriia; order HO2-48-17; family HO2-48-17; genus WO2-43-9. The sequence goes on along the minus strand of MHKF01000018.1, from coordinate 87,295 downwards.
CTCCAACAAAAAATTCTTCAAAAAACTGAGGAAATACAGTTACAGAAAAAATATCTCGCTGAAACACTCCGTACGTTGTATGTGAAAGAGGATACAACCTATCTTGAAGTGCTGCTTCTCCACGAATCATTCTCTGACTTTTTTACAGAAATTACGTATTTAGAAGAACTGGAGAAAGAAACAAAAAACACACTCGAAAATATTAAAAATATAAAACGCGAACTCGAAGAAAAAAAAATAAGTGTTGAAAGAAAAAAATCGGATGTTGTGCAGATGAAAAATTCACTCACGATCAGGCATGAAGAACTGCAAGGGGAAAAGAAAGTAAAAGCAGACATCCTCACTCAAACAGCGCTTGATGAAGAAAAATTCCAAGGGCTTGTCGAAGAGGTGAGAAAAGAACAACTCAGTACCGACAGTGAAATGCGGGCAATCGAACAACAAGTGCGTGAGCGCATAGCAAAAATTGAGGAGGAGAAAAAGAAAAAAGATGGAGAAGGAGAAGGGGATGAAGATCCGCTCCTGGAAGACGACAGTGATTTCGGAGGTCCGCTCGCACTTTCCTGGCCAATAGCGGGTAGAGAGATTACGTGTGGATTTGACTGCGCAGATTATCCTTTCCGGCGGTATTTCAAACATTCGGGTATGGATATCGCAACACCGCAAGGAACAAAGGTGAGCGCTGCTGCAAGCGGATATGTCGCAATAGCAAAAGACGGCGGCGCTACCGGGTATACGTATATCATGCTTGTGCACGGCGATGGATATGCAACGGTGTACGGACACCTAAGCGCGATCGAATCCTCGGTATATGAAAAACTCGAAACAGGAAGGCTTGTGCGAAAAGGGGAAATCATCGGTCGAAGCGGCGGAACCCCAGGAACTCCAGGGGCAGGTCGGTTTAGTACTGGCCCGCACTTACATTTTGAACTTCGTGAAAACGGCATACCCATTAACCCCGTGCCATTTTTGCCATAAATAATTGATAATTGTTGAAAAAAGAATCGCAAGAACGTGTTGAGAGGTAATGTCAAACTACGCCTTGGAATACCACGATGCCAAGCACTAGGGCGCGTCGCGTGGGTGGATTGTCAAAAAAGAAGACCCTCAAACGCATAGGGTCTTCTTAGCATCACAATGTTCTATGCAAACCACCATAATCATGTAAATGCTTATAGATTTTTAGAGAACGGTCGAAATGCTTTTCGAAAACTTTATCGAATCCATCGAGGTGCGCTTTGCCACTATAGTCCCAGTATTCATATATTTCTTGGACCGTAAGGCATTCGCAATAGTTCTCATGTGATAAGGGCATCTCGATGATGAATTCAATAAAATCCCCGTAGCCGCCGAACTGATACTCTCTTTTCAGCACAATCTTATTTCCCATTTTCAGATGCGGTTGGTATTTTTTTATGATGGCGTCTGCTGACCAGCGTTCCGGATACATCCTGATGAATACCATTGGCCTGAACATGGCATCGTACCGATACTTCTCAAAGATTTTACTGCACTGTCTACGCAGATCTCCTGCTTCCACTGCTATCTGGACAATCTCATCGGTTTCATTCAGATGAATAAAACGGTCATACAATTTCGTAGCTCTGTCAATCAACTGCCCGGAGCCTGAAAAAAGAGCTTTATCATAACTGTCATGAGTCCACTGGATGATCTCGCTGCAGATTGCGAGAATTTCCAGCTCTTGTGCATTGAACCAGCTATGTGGTTTGTCCTTAATTTTCATTTTTGCCTCCGACAATCTTTTCTGCCTAATTCATTTTTACAATGTTCAAAAACAGACTCCATTTTATAGCATGAATTTTCCTACCAAGCCGTTTCCTTAGTCTGGCATTAAAGTGTATCAATCACCAAAGTATGGACTATATATTTTAATGGGGGATTCAATGCCAAGATATTTGCGGAACATGGCCTCACGGAATATCTCACCAAATTTAAAGTTGATCCCGCTTTCGTGGAATCATTCCATAAGTGGGGTATGGAAGCAATGAATTGAGTGTAAATAAAAAAAGTAGCTCAAAAATTTTACAAAGACGAAATCGAATGGTTTTTCAAAAAATAGCGAATATAAGGGCAGAGCTTCAGGAATAAAGGGGAGAGGGAATCTAAGCCCATTTCTTTATAATATGTGTCGCACAATATATCTTATGCGACACAGTTAGACACCTACAAAAATAACTCAAAAGATCGCTCACTCAAGCAATGTGATACAAAAATAAAGAATGAAGTGTAAAACAACACGCTCCTCTCCTTCTCAAGAAAGAAAACATATACAATCACCCGCTCAAATCAAAATCCCAAGGACGTTCAATCTTTAAGTAAACTCTCGCTTGAACGAAATTCTCATCTTACTGAAAATAAACATTATCGCCATAACGCAAATCAATATATTTCAACGAACGCGGTGCTGAAGGAAATTTTTCAGTCAATGTTACCTTGAGTTTTGTGAATTGTGCTTCGAGCGGCAGAAGATCAGTAAAATAAACCCCCCAACCTTCCTGTGTTTTTAAAAACACATCATGTGCAACATCAGGAAGATTACAGACAGCCTGCTGCAATATCTCTTCGAAGACAATCTGAGTATTTGAAGTATCAAACTGCGTCGCCGTAGCGTTATTTTGCGATTGAGTATTTATATTCGACGGTTTCGGCTGAGTTTGAGAGGTTGATGAATCCATAATAGATGCAAAATCCTCAAAAGGCATACCCTTCTCTGAAAGAAGCGTTAAGCTTTCCTCAATACTCATTTCGCCTGTCTGTACTTTTTCTTGAATATCACGAAGCGTTTCATACTGCTCTTGTGAAACATCATCTTGCAGACGCACTGTATTCTCAATAAGTTTTGCTTCCTTACAAACCAACAAAGGCAGAGCAAGATGATCAATACTAATACTCGTTGCACGAAAAAAATCCTCGGAAATTGAAAGTATTAACTCTGAAAGTTTCTGTGAGAGAGCCCGCGAACCTACTTGTACAGGAATATTATTCTGGTCAAAAATTTTAGGGAAATCCGGGTTCACTTCTTCCGGTGTAATAGCTTGGGTGATTGTTCCGGTAGGGTCAATATAAAAATAAAGACTGTTAGAAATCCACACGAAGCGTGGAATTCGTTCCTCGATACGGATGTGGAGAGAGCGTGGAAAAATCTTTGTTGCGGTCACCGAATGTAAGGCAAAACGATCGGAAATTGTTTCAGTGACACGCTGTTCGATCTCCCCTTCTCTAAGTGTAAAAAAAGAATCGTTGCGAAAAAGAAAAAAATGTTTTTGCGATAGGGTTGACTGTACAATTTCTTCAAGTTCGGAACGTTGGAGAAAATGAAAACCATCGTACGTCACGTTCGTAATGCGAAAATACGGCAGATAGTTCGTAACAATAAAAATACATAACAAAAATACAATCGCTATCCCAATATACACAACAAAATCATTCCGATGGGAAGGTTGGATCACGACGTGTCGTTCTTTTGGAAAGAAAGGATTAAAATACTGATGACGAGGTTGTGACGCACTCGCTGCAATCTGCACACTCCGTTGTGGAAAACCGCGAAAGCGGAGCCAAATTTTTCGTAACATACTTTTACGCTCGATTCAATTCAATCAAAGCCCCGTTTCCATCGCCGAAAAGATTCAATGGCGAAATTAAGCCAATATTTTCGTTCCAAAACATAATCCTGTGCAGGAACATACGCTTCTGAGAAACCGCCAAAACCTTTTTTAAACAATGTCGTACCTTCCCAAGGATGATGCTTGATGTTCTCCGGAGCAATACCCCAAAAATTATACCATGAATATCCTCGCATGCGACAAGTGCGGATAATTTCCCATTGCAGAAGATAAGCTGCTGGAATCTTTGGGAAGGTAAGCGTCGAAGCACCGTGATGATAGAAACCAGAATTCGCAGTGAAAACAACAATAGCCGAGGAAAGAACCTGATCGCGATAATAAGCATGAAAAATACGAATGTGATCATCTTGCTGAAAGGCATCGAATTCTTTTGAAATATACTCTTCGGAAAACGGAACAAAATGTTGTCGCTTGACAGTCAACGCATATACTTTATAAAACGCCGAGAGCTCTGCGCGATCACAACTCTGTACAATGCGCACCCCTTCTTTCTGCGCTTTACGAATGCTATATCGCGTTGTTTTCCGCATCGCATGAAGCAACGCGTCTTCGGAATTACGAACATCCAAAATCCAACTGAAATCGGTATGCATATGCATAGGAGCACGCCGAAAATCTAGTAATCGAAAAAAATCAAGCGATTGTTGAGATAATTTTGTGATGGGACTCAAGCGTATGAAACTCGCTTTATCCAATTGTGCAGCACCGCGTAAAAAAGAAAGGAGAGCTTCATAAGCATCACGCCGCTCAATATCCAAGAATGGACCGTGGGGACAGAACAAAAAAGTACCGCGTCTTGCACGAACGGTCACAATAAGCGCTATTCCAAGAAGATGCGAATCTTCAAAAATACCAAGTCTGCGAACGACATGCCCCAGCGACTTTTGAAATTCCCCCCAATTCCAGGAATGCAAAAAAGTATGAAAACGTTCACTCACTGCGTACGAATTCCATAATTTTTTATCAATTTCACGAATCTGAATCATAGTATATTTATTTCGCGGGAAACGCATAGTTCTTAAAAAGACAAGCAAGACGTTCGATTTCCTTTTCGCCAATCTGCGGATGTGTCGGGAATGGAATGATTTCTTTTGCGGCGCGACAGGCAATGGGGCATGTAGCGGGATTGAAATGAAATGCAGTATAAGAAACACCCGATGGAACAAGCGGACTGCCATGCCAATCTCCAATGAAAACATTATGTTGCTCGGCGCGACGTAATACATGCGTCGCCGTGGGATGCCTCAATACCCAACGAAGAAAAATATGATTCCCTTTGCCATCAGACGAAACATTCATCGGCATATTCTCCTGTCCAAAAGCGGTAAACGTTTTCTGAAAACGACCTGCAACCCAAGTGCGATGTGTCTGTAAATCATCTAATTTAGAAAATTGATGTCGAACAATTATCGCCAATGCGTTCGGAAGACGAAATGAAAGAAAAGAAGGTCGACCGCCACGTTTTTCGATTTTCTCGACTGCAAAATTTAAAAACCTGAGGGTTTTGAGAGTTTTCAAAAAAATTTTTCCTGAAGAAAAAATATGATAGCGTCGCCGTGCAAGCGAAGTCAGAAAAGGCTGCAATAAAATTTTAAAAAGCAAACGTCGCGGTGGAAAAATAAGTTGCGAAGAGAAGTGTGTCATTCGATCAGAATAGACTCTGTCACGCATCAATGCCATGCCCCCAAATATACCAGAAATAACTTTATCCCGACCAAAACTCAGAAAACTTGCGTCACCGAAACTTCCAACTTTTTTACCTGCATATTCGGTACCAAGTGCATGAGCACAATCTTCAATGATAAAAAGATTATGACGTCGCGCAAAAGCAAGTAAGCTCTCAAGCTCGCACGCCAAGCCAAAGGTATGTTGCACAATCACGACACGACTTTTCTGAGTAATCTTGCGAGCTAAATCCACCGGTGACATATTCAAAGTCCTCTCATCAATATCAACATATACAGGTTGAGCGCCAACCCAAAGTACAGGTGCGACCGCCGCAATGCAAGTAAACCCCGGCACCAATACTTCGGCATCGGGTGGAAGATGCAAGGCGGAAAGAATAGCATACAACGCTCCCCTACCGCTAAAAAATGCAAATGCACGAGGCATGCCAATATACGACGCAATCTCTTCTTCTAAAGCCGCTACTTCGCGACCAGTAGACCATAAACGTGGATGAAACAAAACATGACGCAATACATCAAAATCATCAGATTCGAATTGAGATGAGAGTGAAGATGTAACTAAGGGTTCAAACATATTTCTGTTGAATACGTTTCGCATGCCATTGTGTCTGCACTGTAAGACGCAGGGATTTTTTCTTCTGCACGAGGAAAGGATGCTGAAGTAAAGGCACACGAACTATTTCATTATCAATTCGAAGAGCTATATCACATCCAAATGAAAATGCAATGCGATCACTTCCAATATACCCAAGACGCCCGAGTTTCCAACTTCTATAATGCTTACGCAAATACGTAACCGAGGGGTCAACGGAAACAATCTGACCGTTCGGCAATAAAACTTCAACCCATGCATGCATAGATTCATCGAAAGAACTTGCGGGATATCCGGCCCAAAATCCTACAACAAGCCGCGCCGGTATACCGAGCGCCAAACAAAGTGAAATAAAAATAACGTTGAACCCGCCGCAATCAATTGTCTTACTCGCAAATGCTTCGTCCAATGTGTACAATCCCTTGATCGACGTCCCATATGTAAAATATTCCACCAGATAGCGCTCGAGGGTGAAAAGTTGTTTTGATACAGAAGCATATTTTGGTAAAGTACGTATGATGTGTTGAATGCGCGGATGTTTTGGTTGCATAAAACTATTTGAATCGAATGATGGATGCGATGCCGCCATACCTTCATAATCTTGAATCTCATAACGATGATGCCACCATAGAAAAAAATGAGGTAATTTTTTGATTTTAAAACTCAGTTGAAAAGTAGAAAATTCTTTTGGCGGAAGAGACGCACGCCAATACGCATAATGATTTCCATATGTCATATCAACACCAACCCGTGCATTCCGTGGAAGCAAAGTAATATCAAAAACATGCTGCATCGCGTATTGCACAGGAAGTGGCACAATCAGTGTAAAGGACGCGACCTGCGCATACGGATTCCGCAACACAACTTGATATACACTTTCATACCATTGCGGTCGCGTATACCAAAAAAGGCGCAGATATTCTCCTGCGGATACATAAGCGTTTTTCGTAAAGGCAAAATATTTGTGCATGTGTGAAGTTGGACGCAGACGTCCCGACACGTCGGGAACGCCGTTTCCGAAAAAGCATTATTCACCAAACTCTCAGTCTATAACTTACCGATATATTCTTTTCCGTGCATATACGGCTGAAGTGCCTTCGGAATACGGACGGTACGATCTTCCTGCTGATGAACTTCTAAAAAAGCAATAAGAATGCGAGGACTTGCGATTAAAGTATTATTGAGTGAGTGCGCGAAACGAAGTTTACCGTCAGAATCTTTGTATCGAATATGTAATCGTCGCGTTTGAAAATCATGAAAACGGGAACATGAGTGCGTCTCACCGTACGCATTACGCGATGGCATCCATGTCTCAATGTCATATTTTTCGATCTGACCAGCACCGATTTCACCGGCACACAATCGCATAACTCGATAAGGTAATTCGAGTGATTGCAAAAATTCTTCGGCGTTTTTAAGTAAGAAATGAAACATATGAACTGAAACTTCTTCACTATTTTCACATAGAATCACCTGTTCAACTTTATGAAACTGTCGGAGTCGAAATAAACCCTTTGTATCTTTTCCATAACTTCCAACTTCTGTACGAAAACACGGAGTTGAAGCAGCATAATATTTCGGCAATTCTTTTATTGCAAGCACTTCACCCGCATGATACGCTGTGAGCGGCACTTCAGCCGAACCTATCAGGTGCTGAAATTTTTTTCCATCAGATACTTGAAAGGTCTCTGTCTTGGCCCAAGGAAAATAGCCTGTGCCAAAGAAAAAACGCTCCTGTGCCATATACGGCGGCGTAAAAATCGTAAAGCCGCGCTGTGCAATAAAATCCAATGCATACACAAGCAGCGCCTGCTCCAATCGAACAGCGTCATTTTTTAAAATGTATCCCCTATTCCCGGTGAGTTTTACTCCACGTTCCACATCAATAATATCCAAATACTCCCCAAGCTTCACATGATCCAAAAACTCAAAAGAAAAACGTGGCGGTTGACCAACAGTTCGCAACATGACGTTCTGCTCACTGGAATGACCCTCTGGCACTTCCTTCGCCGGAATATTTGGAACCTGTAAAAGAAGTGCGTCGTATTCTGCAAGTAGTGGCTTTAATTTCGTTGCAAACGTTGAAATACGATCATCAATTTTTTTCATAAAACGAATCGTCTCGGCTCGCTCTTGAGATGGTACGCTTGTAATAACTTTACTCCCCTCTTTTTGTTCATGACGCAATTTTTCAATTTTCTGCAAAAGTTCACGACGTTGTGCATCGAGAGCGAGAAGTCTATCGATATCAACCTGAAAACCCTTTTTTCGAACAGCGTCGCGGACAAGCGCACTATATTGACGGATGTATTCGATATCGAGCATAAAGAAAAGCGTTTATAAAACTTTTTTTACCTTTGGACGCAGGAGCGGAAATAAGACACATTCACGAACTGATCGATTCATCAGAAATGCAAATAAACGTTCAGAAACACCGAAGCCGCACGTCGGCGGCATGCCGTATTCAAGTGCTTCAACAAAATCATAGTCGGGCATCTGAGCTTCGAGATCTCCTTGCGCTCGCAGAGCAGCCTGCTCTTGAAAACGTTCAGCCTGATCTATCGGATTATTCAATTCCGTATACCCATTACCTATTTCCGTACCTGCTATAATCGACTGAAAACGTTCTACAAGCTCTGGATTGTGCTCCGTGCGTTTGGCGAGCGGAGATAAAAAAACAGGATGATGAATAACGAACCCCGGTCCGGCAATACTCTTACGAACTGATTTCCAAAGTTGGTCAAGTGCTCGGGGCAGTGTCAGCGAATCCTCACATTGAATATTGCGAGCCTGTAATTTTTGTAAAACAGCAGACAAAGAAGTTTTCAAAACATCAACACCGGTGTGTTCGATCAGGGTTTCACGAAAATCGTATCGGGGCCACGCCTTTCCAAGATCAACATCAAAATCACGAATATGAAATTGCAAAGTTCCAAATGTTTCACGTGCTACATGTTTGTATAACCTTTCGACGAATTCCATGCCTTTTCCATAGTCAGCGTACGCCCAATAGAATTCAAGTTGAGTATAATCCTGCAAGTGTTCGGCGCTCATACCTTCGTTACGAAAAATTCGTCCAATTTCGAAAGTTTTTTCAAAGCCGGCAACCATAAGACGCTTTTGCCAAAGTTCACCCGCCGAAATACGCAGATAAACATCAATGTTAAGACTATTATGATGCGTAGCAAAAGGTACTGCATCAGCACCTCCGGTAGTATTTTCCAAAACTGGAGTTTCAACTTCCATAAAACCTTCTGCGAACATAAAATCTCTGATACTCTTCCAAAACTTTGAGCGCTTCACAATTATCTCAGCGACATCCGGATTCACAAGTATATCCAAGTAACGCCTACGATAACGTTCCTCATCATCTTTCAAGCCGTACCACGTATCAGGAATCGGTCGGAGTGCTTTTGCAATAATACGCAAAGAATGCACGAGCAGAGAATGTTCGTTTTTTTTCGTCACATAAGGGTTGCCGTAAACTTCGAGAAAGTCGCCGATATCCAAAAAATTTTCCAGTGTGCGATAGACGTGCTGGCCAAGTACATTGAACTGAAGTACGAGTTGCATTTTTCCGGTACCATCTTCAATGTGAAGAAATATGATTTTTCCGTGACGCCGCAATGAACGAACGCGTCCAACAACAAAAAATTTCTTTCCATCAAGATTCAAAAAATCCTTTTCGACAGCCGCGAGGGTGAGATCGCGACGTACACGAGCCGGATAGGGCTCAAGGTGTTGCGCACGTAACGCTTGGAGTTTTTCAAGACGAATCTCTCGCTCTGGACGTTCACTTGATGTGATAGCTTTTTTCTGTTTCATAAAAAAAGTGTATCACAAACTTTGCTGTATTTCAAATAAAAAAGGCTTGTTGCGTAACAAATTTTTGCTGGAAAATAAAAAATGAGGTTCTACTGAATTTCGATAATTTCAAATGTCACCGTGCCACGGGGCGCTTGCACGGAAATAGTATCGCCGATTTTTTTCGTAAGCAGTGATTGACCAATCGGCGATTCGTTGGAAATAAAACCTTTGGATGGATCGGCTTCATTGGAACCGGAAATAGTATAGGTGACTATTGTTCCATCATTGGTTTTTAATTTGACCGTCGAACCAATAGTGATTTTGCCACCAAAAATTTTCTTTTTTATAATAACAACAGATCGCAAAAGTTCCTCTAACTCAAGAATACGACCGTCAATAAAACTTTGTTCTTCTTTTGCCGATGAATATTCTGCGTTTTCAGAAAGATCGCCGAGTTCCTTCGCTTCCTTAATACGCTGGGCAACCTCTTTACGTTTTACGGTCTTCAAATCTTCAAGCTCGGCTTGCAATTTCTTCAAACCTTCCTTGGTGATAAATTTTTTTTCCGAAATCATAAACTACAATGATACGAATAAAAATGGACCTGAGAATCCATTTAGATGTGTAAAGTATTTATACATTCTACGCATTGACAAAAAAACTGTCAAGCGCTCATGCCCATGAGGGCTATCAGCGTGCAAAATACCAAGTTAAAATTTCTTTTGCAATAGGCAAAGCAGTATCATTTCCTTGTCCACCAGCTTCGACAAGAATACTTACAACGAGCTGCGGATCATCATACGGTGCAAAGCCAATGAACCATGCGTGCGTTTTATCTGCATTACCGAATTGTGCTGTACCAGTCTTTCCTCCACTTTCAACCGGAAGACTTTGTAAACTTCGAGCACTGCCGGAAAGCACAGCCTGACGGAGTCCAGATTTTACAACTGCAATAAGTTCTGGTTGAATAAAGTGACTGCGAATTACAAATGGCTCAAAAACTTCAATGTCTTTGCGTTCCGCATCAACGATTCGGTCTACAATGGACGGACGATACAACGTGCCGCCATTCACAAGGGCAGCATACGCAAATGCCATTTGCAAAGGTGTAACGAGAATATCACCCTGACCAATAGCATAATGATACGTATCCCCGACATACCAACGTTCACCGTACGTAGCTTCTTTCCAAACTTTTGTAGGAAGAAACCCTTTTGATTCTCCCGGAATATCAACGCCAGTGACATCGCCAAGTCCAAATAAACGCGCGTAATGTGTAATACGTTCAACGCCAAGTCCAGTAAAATCTTCATACCCACCGCCGATCATGTAAAAAAAAGTATTCACAGATTCAGCGAGAGCTTTTGTAACATTTGTGGAACCGTGTCCGCCGGCTTTCCAATCTGGAAAAAACCAAACGCCAATACGAATACCGCCTGTACTTGAGATAGAAGTCGAAGGAGTAATAATGTTTTCCGCAAGCGCCGCAGCAGCCACAAAGGGTTTAAAGGTTGAACCAGAAGGATAGGTGCCCTGAAGAGCACGAAAAAGCAATGGACGACGTTCGTCTGCTAGTGTTGCCTGCAAAACTTCTTGCGGTGCACCGCGATGAAAAGCATTATTATCATAATACGGCACACTCACAAGACTCAAAATTTTTCCACTTTTCGGTTCTAAGATGACAACTGAAGCGGCGTCAAGTTTTTTTTCAGAGAGCCACACATTCACTCTCTCAGTAATAAACTGCTGCATATCGGCATCAAGAGAAAGAACAAGATTATTCCCCTGCTTTGAAACCTTCTCGGCAAGAACTACTTTTTCTTTGCCGAGCGCATCAACTTCAACAAATTTTTTACCAGGCATGCCGCGCAAAACTTCCTCGTAGGAAAATTCCAGACCGGTCTTACCTAAAGAATCGATAAATTCATAACCGCTGTATTCAGGTGAAGCAAGTTCTTCCTTGGAAATTTTACCGGTATATCCAATAACGTGCGCAAGCGATGGTGTTCCAAGATACGCACGACTTGATGAAGTCACAATATGAACACCAGGCAGATCTTTCGTAGCCAACATGAGATCCAAAGCCGTATCGTAAGGAATATGGTCCACAATAATTTTCGGCGCAAATGAATGCGGCGAAAAATCAGTAAGAGAGGCTTCAATTTCTAGTAAAGCAGAGGGGAATGTTACTTGGAGCATTGTCTGAAGCTGATTCAGTGCACGAGGATCACGCAAAAGATCACCTGGTACAACTTCAATGCGAAAATCAGGTACATTATTCACAAGTAAAGTGCCACGACGATCGTACATGACACCGCGAGATGCTTGAAGAGTTTGCACACGAATTCTATTTCCTTCTGCCAACGCACGGAAGTGATCACCTGCGAAGAGTTGCAAATAAACCATTCGAAAAATAATCACTGAAAAAGAGAGGAAAAAAAATAACAATAGAATCAGAAGGGTGCGTCTTTCAAAAGATCGCTCTCGCGGTCGAAGAGCATGTGTGGCGTGTGGGGCAAGCGGATCATCAATCAAATACCGATGAGAATAATCATTCAAACGATTATCACGTACATCACGCGAATGTTCAAAAAAGAAAGAAAAGTGACGTAAACGCATATATTCAAAAATGAGCGGAGAAGAAAAACTGCTTGCGAAACGTTCTTAAAATAAGAAAAATAAGAATAGCAAAAAGAGTATGGAGTGGGATCTGCCAAACAAAACGAGGAAAAATTTCTCCGAGCGTGAATGAAAATTGATGCCATCCAATGATGTGCAAAAACCAAGCTGTAGTAAAAAAAATGCTGAGAAAAAAAATCGTACCAGACGTAACCAAAATACTCAGTGAATGCACAGAACGGTTCACAAAGAAACGACGAAACAGAAAAAATGTGAATACATTACTTGCACATAAAGCCATCGTATACACACCAAAAGGTAACGCCGAAAAGACATCAAGCAATATTCCAGCAAGGAACGAAACTTTAAGTCCAGTTGAAAGCGAAAGAGCCAACGTGCTATACAAGGTAAGAAGGAGGACAAAATTCATGCGAAAACGAAGAGATTCAAACCCATCAAGAAAATGAATTTGAAATAACACAAGCATCAATATCCCAAAAAAGAAACCCATATAAAACAAAACACGCATACAATAAAATTATTGCCTAAGTACAGCCGAAACGACTTCAAGCTTTTGTAAATTCACTAAAGAACGTACGTCGGCTTGTTGAAACAAAGCACCGCTCGGTTTTGAAACTGATTCTATGATACCGACAACAAGTCCCTTCGGGATCAAAGGCTCTGAACCAGCGGTGATAACGATCATATCAATCGCAATAGGATCAAGTTGCGGAATAAAATCCATTTTCAATGACAATCCGTGCTGGCCAGATACAATACCAGGACTCTGCGCATCATTTTGAACTACTGCAGAAAATGCACTATTATTATCAGTGATCAAAAGCACTTGAGCGGTAGTTGTAGTTACATCAATAATTTTACCGACGAAAAGACCGTTATCAACAATGACTGGAAGTCCAACTTGCACTCCATCCTGTGCCCCTTTACTCACATGGATGACTTGAGCGATGCCGTCTGAGGATGGACCTAATACGTTCATGGGAATTGAACGAAGACCCTGAGCATCAATGTACTTCAATTGTTCTGAAAGAGACTCAAATTCCACAATCTTCTGGTGAAGTTTTGCATTTTCCATAATCGAAGCGTTCAATTGATTCTTCAGACGTATATTCTCTTGCTGTAAAGAAACTGAATCCTGGCGCAACACAGCGGCAATATTTTTCAAACGCACATTCATCTGCCAAAACACTTGCTGAACTGGCGCGGCAATAAATGTCAACACGTTTTCTGCAAAACGAAAAACGCCGAAAAAAATAAAGATCAGAAGCAAAAAACTTCCAATGATAAAGAGAGAAATACGTCTCGAAAAAACATTCATATCTTAAAATGCGTCATTCCTCCCATCAGCACGCTACGATTGCGGTTGCGTGGAAAGAACAAAAATATCCTTCAGTGCATCAAAATTTTCAAGAACCCGACCCGTGCCACGCACAACACATGTCAAAGGATCTTCCGCAACCCGTACGGGAATTTGCATCTCTTTTTGAATTCGGACATCAAGTCCGCGTATTAAAGCTCCACCGCCTGTGAGTAATATACCTCTTTCATAAACATCAGCTACTAATTCAGGGGGTGTTTCTTCCACAGTATCTTTAATAGTATCACAAAATAAACGTATAGATTTCGCAAGTGCTTCACGAACATGATCGCTCGTAATAGTCACTTCACGAGGAAGGCCGGTAATAACGTCACGACCACGCATTTTTGTTTCAAGCATTTCCACATCCTCATATGCTGCACCGATAGAAATTTTAACATCCTCAGCAGTGCGTTCACCTAAAAGAAGGTTAAACTTATCGCGAGTATAATTCATGATATTACGATTCAATTCATCACCCGCAAGCCGTAAAGATTTCCATGTGACAACACCTCCTAAAGCAAGCACCGCAATCTCTGTTGTACCGCCACCAATATCAACAACCATGCTACCGGTAGCATCTTGTACTGGAAGTCTTGCGCCGATAGCAGCAGCCATAGGTTCTTCAATCAGAAACACTTGCCGGGCGCCAGCGTTTAAAACAGCATCTTCTACTGCCTTACGTTCAACTTCTGTCACGCCTAATGGAATCCCAATCACTACCCGAGGTCTTGGCAGCAACGCAAACGTTTCTCGATGCACCTTTTCGATAAAATGCTTTAACATTTTTTCAGCGACTTCAAAATCAGATACAACGCCATCGTGCAACGGACGTGAGGCAATAATATGCGCAGGCGTTCTGCCGATCATTGTTTTCGCTTCCTGACCAACCGCAAGAATTTGTCCTGTGCGTTCATTAATCGCCACCACAGATGGCTCGTTAATAACAATGCCTTTATCTTTTACATACACGAGAGTATTCGCGGTACCTAAATCTATGCCAAGATCCTTAGAAAACCTACCAAAAAAATTCTTAACAAGACCCATAAAAAAGAATGCGTAAAAAAATTTTCACGAAAGCTGCTTGAGAATGAATGCGAGATTTCCTTTGACTACAGCCTTACTTGAACGATTTTTTAATTCAAATTGCCCCGACGCGAGTCGCGAACTCACGATAATACGCCATGGCATTCCAAGAAGATCTGTATCTTTTAATTTACTACCAGAAGAAATTTGACGATCATCATACAGTACCTGAATACCCTTAGCTTGTAAAGCATCATAAAGAGCATCTGCTGCAGTGTGATCCGTGACGAGATTCACAAGATGTACTTGGTAAGGGGCTACCGCAGCTGGCCAGACAATACCAGCAGCATCGTGATGTTGTTCCACGATCGTTGCAACAGCACGATCAATGCCAATACCGTAGGAACCCATGAATAATGGCTTCACGTTACCTTGCGCATCCACAAAATTGACGTCGAGAGGGACACTATAATAATGATCGAGCTTAAAGATATGACCAAACTCAATGGCACGCAACGCTTGCAATTGTGCATGACATACATGACATGCATACCCTGCTTGCGCTTGGGCAATATCAGTAAGACGAGATACTTGAAAATCACGCGGGAAATTTATATTGGCAAAATCGACATCCACAACATTCGCCCCGGTGTAAAAATTACGAACAGTTTCAACCGAAGGATCACCAATCCACAAAACATTTTTGAGATCAATAGGAGCAATAAAGCCACGAACGGTTCCAAGTGATGTAATCTCTACTTCAGTCGCTTGCCGAAGCGTTCTCGCTTGCAAGACATTTTTAAATTTTATCTCATTGACTTCTAAATCACCGCGCAGTACAGCTCCTACAAACTTTTCATCAGCAACATATACGACGCTCTTCAACATCTGTGCTCTCGGTGCTTTATAATGCTGAGACATTTTTTCAATAGTCACAAGGCCGCGAGCTTGGACCTTGTGCAACTTGCCTAATTTTTCAGAAAGATTCAAAGGCTCACGAAAGAATTGTGCTTTTTCCTGATTTGCAGCGTATCCGCATGACGGACAACGTAACACAATATCTTCACCGACAGAAGAAAGCGCCATAAATTCATGTGAATGTTTGCCTCCAATAGCGCCGCTATCAGCTTCCACCACAATATAGTCAAGTCCGAAACGCTGCATGCATTTTTCATAGGCCGCATACATTGCTCTATAGGTTGCATCCAACGAAGCAGCAGTAACGTGAAATGAATAGGCGTCTTTCATAGTAAACTCACGGAGTCGCAACAGGCCACCTCGCGGTCGTAATTCATCGCGAAATTTTGTAGTAAATTGATACACAACACACGGGAGATCCTTATAGCTTAAAGAAAATTTTTTCACAAGATCACCAAAAACTTCTTCGTGAGTCGCACCTAAAGCAAAGAGAGTATCGCGTCGATCTTTCACTTGCATCAACTCCGGTCCCCACGCTGCAAAACGCGGTCCCTGTTTCCAAAGTTCCACCGGATGCAGTGTAGGAGTCAAGACGCGCTGAGCACCAATACGTTGCATCTCCTGATCAATAATCGAAACGATGCGCGACCACACACGAAATCCAAGAGGCAAATAGGAATACCGCCCAGCAGTAAGTTCCCGAATAAAACCGCCCTGATACAAAAATTTGTGACTTGCAAGTTTGATGTCTTTTGGAATCGTTTTCGTTGTTTTACCAAAAAGTTGAGACTGTTTCATACCGCATCAAAAAATACCGGAAAAAAATGCCTTAATACTATCGCTGTATCGATGGAGATCACGAAAGGTTACAAGCACAATCAAAACGAGAAGCAGCGCAAAGCCAATGCGATGCACTACATTTTCAACACGTTCGCTGTTTTTTTTGCGTCGCAGTTTTTCAATAATGAGAAAAAATATTCTTCCTCCATCCAGTGCAGGAATAGGCAAGATATTGAAAAGTGCTAAATTCAAAGATAATAAAGCGACAAATTGGAGTACGTATACAAAACCAAGTTTGGCTACTTGTCCGGTCATTGCAGCAATCCCTACCGGTCCAGAAAGATCGGCAGAAACTTGTCCTGAAGTGATCAAATCAATCAGCAGAGTCGCAAAAGCGCCAAGAATAAGCCAGAGAATCTGCAACGCATACACAATGCCAAATCCAAAAGAAAGATACCACGGATACGAAACCGTCCCAACACGAGCAAGTTGTACTCCAAGCACTCCTCTCTCCTCGTTTTCCAGTGCACTCACATTCACTGGAAAAGTCAGTGTTTCGTCACCTCGCCGCACTTGTACAGCAACTGTCTGGCCGATCCTTTCAGCGTTATACTCCTGGACCTCTTCAATACTACGAACAACTTGTCCATCAAGAGTAAGGAGTGTATCACCCGCTTGAATTCCTGCCTGCGCAGCGGAAAGTGTTGGTTCGGTTTCGACTATCTGAATGAACTCATCGCGAATACGAGCAGCAGAAAAAAGATTGCTCTTATCAAGTACTTGTGGCATACCAATCGTGAAACCCACAGCAAAAAGCATAACGGCAAGGAGAATATTCATAAAAACTCCGCCACTCAAAATAAAAAACTTCTGGAGAAAAGCTTTCTTCGCAAAACTATTGTGATCATCAAAATGTTCTGGATGCGCATCTTCCCCGGGAACGCCTTTGAGTTTCACAAAGCCTCCAAAAGGAATCGCATTGAATGAATATAAAGTGCCTCTATATCGCACACCGAATAATTTCGGTGGAAAACCAAAACCAAATTCTTCAACTAAAACACCGGAACGTTTTGCAGCAATAAAATGACCAAACTCGTGAATGAGCACTAAAACGGCAAGAATAATGATGAACCATACAAGCGTCATGAACATAGTCTTACAAAAATTATGAAAGTGATAAAATCTCCTTCTCTTTCTTGAGCATAATATCTTTAATGAATTGATTCGTATCGTCAACCTTTTTCTGTAAAACTTTCTGCAACCGTGCGAATGCGTCTTCCGAGATTTCACCCTCCCGTTCTTTCTCTTTCCATGTTTTCAATATTTGCTCACGAATCGTGCGAACGCGTACTCGAGTCTCTTCAGCTTTGGCGTGCACTATTTTTACGATTTCCTTCCGTCTTTCTTCGGTCAGGAGCGGAAAGTTCAGTCGAATTTCTGTACCCGAAACTACTGGCGGTATGCCAAGGGATGAGGCTTGCAAAGACTTTTCAATATCATTGACGATGCTTTTATCCCACGGCTGGATCACCAACGTACGAGCATCCTGTGCGCTGATATGAGCAAGCTGCTGAAGTGGAGAAGAAGTATTATAAGCGGAGATTGGAATCTCTTCTACCAATACAGGAGTCGCTCTACCTGTGCGTAAGTGTTCCAACTCACTTTTGAAAAATTGAATCGCTTGAATAAACTTTTGTTCTTCCATGTGTGTCATCATAGGCATAAAATTATTTGGCGGGCTGCGGGAAAATGCCACGACGTTTCTTTTCTACCTTCAGAGTCCCGGCGTACAGTGCGTTCGTTTCAATAGGATGCGCAATCAGAAAAATAACAGGACGTTTCGAAGGAAAATTTTCAATCGTTTTCCATGTCAACCCTCCATCTTCGGTTTTGTGCATCAGATTTTTAATCGCAAAATACATGCGCTGACTGTCTTGCGGATCTAAAGCAAATGCACTAAAGGCAAGAGGTGCGGTAAGTAATGTTTGAATTGGCTTCCAGCTTGCTCCGGCATCAAAACTCTCAAGCAACCCAAAGGTAGAGGCGATCAAAATATGTTGTGAATTTTGAGGATCAACTATCAGTCGCTGAATCGTAGTAGCACCTGAAAACTCTGCAAGTTTTTCTCGAAAATCCTGCCACGTTACGCCAGAATCGATACTTTTTTGAAAACCACGGCTTTTTATCACTAAGTACACAATACGACTATCATTCGAATCAAGGATCAGCTCACGGATTTCTTTCCCAGGCACATAAAGTATTTCCCAATTTACTCCGCCATCAAGACTTTTCAGTACAGTCCCGGAATCGGTCGTAGCATACACGTTTTGAAGATCATAAAAGTCAATATCAACATCCGTGAGTAAGGCATTATGAGTATCGGTAAACACGATTTCCCAAGTTGTACCCTGATCAATGGATCGCAAAATCTCTTTACCTCGTGCTGCAAAAAGCCGTTGTGTATCTTGCGGATCAACACTCAACGCTGTAATGTTGCCAGCTGAAAGCCCTGTTTTACGCCATTCCTTTCCATCATTTTCCGTAACATACAATCCATCTTCTTTCGTCAACGCGTATACCATACTGGGGTTCACTGGGTCGAATATAAGACGATGGATAGTGACGTCGTTTATTGAAATCAGACGCCGAGTTTTTGTTTCAAAACGGACAAAACTTCGCGTGTTCCAAGTCTCACCGTAGTCCAGACTCAAAAATACTCCGCCATCAAGCTGAGTAGCTTGACGTTGAAGATTGCAACCAACAAAAGTAAGGCTCGAAGCAAGAAGAAAAAAAACAGCGATTTTCGGATAGAACATATTATGAAAAAGAATGTTGAAGAAAAAACTGCTCCAGTAAAAGCTGTGGGGTAATATTTGTTTTCATTGCTTGTGTTATACGTATCGTATCCTGCATCATCTGAAGTAAATGCCGCGAGGTTATTTGCGCTGCAAAATTATTATACTGCTCAACAAATGTAGGAAAACGGAGATATTTTTTTTGGTCTAACTTCACGAAAAATATATCGCGCAGTACGAAACTCCATACTTCGCATATTTCTTGAAAACGTGCACGAGTGTGTTGAGTGGATATACCCCGAAAAAAAAGTGCTTCCAGCATAGTCAAACGAGCAGCCAGTTTTTTTGTGTGTAAAACTTTCAAAAAATGAGCAACGAGGGTATGAAGATTTTTGCGCAACTCCGGAGTAGCAAGTGCTTGCAAAGCAAAACCGGGTCTTCCAAATGACTCTTGAGCGAGTTCCAAAGCTTGTTTGTGCGAACAACGATCTCGTAACGAATCAGATATCAAAGATTGAGATACTGGATGAAAAAAAATAACGTGCGTGCGAGAACGTAAAGTTTCAGGAAGTGCTGCATAAGCGGACGTTAAAAAAATACAACACAAGCGCGTTACCGGTTCTTCGATAAGTTTCAAAAGAGCACTACTTGCCTCCGGAGTCAGCAGATGAGCTTTCTCTATTCCCACAAAAGTGATACCAGAAAAAAAAGCGCGTTTACTTAAACGACTACGCAAAGATTGAATGTCATCCAGTAACAAAAATGGGGAATGAACCGGTGCAAGCCAATATAAATCAGGATGGCTGCCGCTCTGCATTTGCTGGCAAACTTTACATGTATTGCATGGAAAACTCGCTATCGTGGGATTAAAAAGTTTGCACGCAAGCGTTTGAAAAAATAATCGTGCAACTGTTGTTTTTCCCAAACCTTCAGAACCCGCAAAGATGTAAGCGTGAAAAATTTTACCAGATTTAATGCACTTTTGCAAGTACATTTGAATTGACTGATGACCGATAATAGGCCAGATAAAAGTGGATGAGGACATACACCTATCATATCATAAAGCCCAAGATAAAGGGATTATTGCCGAATGCACTTTCGTCTGTGAAAAATACATTTTGATCATAGAAAAACAGGAGGAAGACTCTCGCTTTCGAAGCACTAACACTGCACAGTGTGCTGAGAAAGGAGAGTCTTCCTCCTGTTTTTCTTATGCATTGAATGATGTATTGAACAAGAAATGGTATTCGGGGCGACGATCCACTGAAAAATAGCTTCGTACCTAGGCTCTACTCACGTGTTGCAATATACTCCATGTCTGTTCTCCGCACTCCTTCCAAGAAAAATATTGCAAACGCGCTCGACCGAGACTTCGCAACCGATTTCGAATTGTTGAAGAAGCAAGTACTTCACTGATGGCACGAGCAATATCGTGAGCATCATATGGATTACAATACTGTGCCGCACTACCAGCAATTTCAGGTATAGAGGCAACGTGAGAAGCAACGACCGGAGTTGCACAAGCGAATGCTTGCAAAAGAGGGATACCGAAACCTTCGTACAACGAAGGAAGAATGTAAACATCGGCAGCGCTCATCAGTGTCGGCAAATCTTCTTCCACTATATATCCTGTTTCATGAACCGAGGAAGTGAGTCCGAACGCATCAATACTTCGACGGATGCGTTCATAACCAAACCCTGGCTTCCCAGCTAATACAAGAGTATGAGGAAAACGAGATTCTTGTCGAATGGAGTGCCAAGCTTCAATAAGTCGGAGAACATTCTTTTTTTCCTCAAGACTCGCAACAAAAAGCACATAAGGTTGCTGGACATGATACTTATGAAGTACATCCGCAATTTTTTGCTGATCTCGCACTGGATGATAGCGTCTTTCATCATAGCTAATATAAACACGCGTGAGTTTTTCCGGAGAAGTATGAAACAGTTGCATAATCTCTTGTTTGGAAAAATCAGAAACCGTAATAATATGCGCGGCGTGTCTCAATGCAAAACGAACTGACCAACGATGATAATCCAGTTCATTATTGCCAAATTTCCCAAGCGTACATATTTTGACAACAGTATCAAAAAGTCGAGTGAGTACACTCCCTTGAGGACCAATAGGGTGAGTATCATACAATTCTGGAAAACGTTCAAAACCAACGTCATGCAATGTAATCACAGTTTTGCGAGGATGGAAGAGAGGAAGTGTGTGTACGGGAATAAAAAAAATATCTGGTGGATGCCACAACATTTCCAAAGAAAGACGCATCTGAGTCCACAAAAATACTGGAGGCCAACGCAATATTTTTGCTACAAAATGTGATGGCAAATCATAAGCAAGATCAGGACGCAAGGGTTGTTTCACATACAAAAAAACGGTATGTTCCGGACCAATGATCTTACTCAGTGCCTTAATAAGAAAAAAAGCATACCATTCGGTACCCCGACGATATACTTCGTTTGCTCGAGAAGCGTCAATTCCAATAATCATGCAATTATTTAGCAGCAAGAATACTTCGTTTATACGATTCGAGATTCTCCAAAGCAACGCCAGTGCCTTTTGCAACGCAAAGCGGCGCCTCATCTGCAACATATGCCGACACATCGGTCGAACGCTCAAGCAACTTATCCAAATTACGCAGAAGTCCCGTGCCACCGGTAATCACCATACCTTTATCAATGACATCAGCAGCAAGTTCCGGTGGAGTTTCTTGAAGGACATTTTTAACTGCTTGAATAATACCATTTAGTTCATCTTGAATGGCTTCCGTCACATCATCCGAAGTAATTGTGATAGTGCGGGGCAATCCAGAAACCATATCACGACCACGCACATCCAATGCCATCACATCACGCAAAGGAAGTGCAGAACCAATACGAATTTTTGCTTCTTCGGCGGTGCGATCACCGATCGCAAGACCATACTTTTTGCGTACATATTCAGTAATAGCATTATCCAACTTATTCCCACCAATGCGAACAGAAGTGTTTGTCACGATACCGCCTAAAGAAATCACAGCAATCTCCGTCGTGCCTCCGCCGATATCAATAATCAGATGCCCGGAAGCAGTACCAATGGGAATATTCGCACCAATAGCCGCTGCCATTGGTTCTTTAATCAGATATGCGGCCTTAGCGCCAGCTTGAATAGTTGCATCAATAACAGCTTTCCTTTCTGTAGAAGTAATACCACCAGGAACAGCAATCATAACTTCTGGTCGCATCAAACGAATACCTCCTACAGCTTTATTAATAAAGTACCGCAACATACATTCGGTCGTACGATAATCAGCAATAACGCCGTCTTTCAGAGGCCGACAAGCAATAATAGAATCAGGCGTTCTCCCAAGCATCTCCTTAGCGTCATTCCCGACTGCTAGAACTTTCTTATCATTAACGGAGATTGCTACGACCGAAGGTTCATTGACAACAATGCCTTTTTTCGGCAAATGAACGAGCGTCGTCGCTGTGCCTAAATCGATACCAATTTTTTTTGTAAAACCAAACATATACAAGATGAAAAAAAACAGTCGTCACGACATTACGACTGCTCGTATTCAACATCAATAGATTACACCTATTTCCATTGAACCAAAAACAACCGATCTCTTGCCAAATCCGTAGAAAATCTGAGCTCATTATTTCCCTTTTTCTCACCTTTGTCAAGCGGTGCATACTCACGAATGGATCTCCCAATATCCACGTTCACCTCTAAAATATGACCAAGAGTACCGGGTTGCTTTTGAACAAATAAAGTGTACGTACCAGTTTGTACTTGTTGTGTAAGCGATTGCGGAAGTTTATAAAGAAAAGAAAGCGTCCCCTCTTGTTGGGGTTCAATAGAAATAAATGCTCCGAAGCGCGTCTTGCTAAACTCATTAACAACTTCAACTTCACCAGGATTTCCGCCATGCAATTTATCATTTTCCATGACCCCGGCTGATTCAAGGAGTTCGCTCCCTTCCGGCACATACACCCGAGTATACGTCCGGTACCGTGTTGACTTCCATCCAAAATATCCTTCATTACGATACTGTATATCCACGCGACCTACTAACCCACGTTCCTTATCATCAGTAATCGAATAACGGATGGTACGCTTGACCCCTGGATCAGATTTTAAACTGGCCATATTCGCATCAACAACAAAAAGAAAATCACCATCCGATGCTTTGATTTCGCCTCCCCATCCTTGCGCTTGTACAAGTTGTTGTAAGGATGATTCCTTCAGCGACAATAAAATGTGCTTTTCACTTAAATTGGATTCGAGGGTCAACCAAAGATCTTTCCAACGCTCTTTTGGTAACTTCATAAGTTTCGATAAAATCGTGTCAGCAAGCGCGCCAATGACTTCCTTGCGTTCAGACGCTGAGATACCTTGACGATAAAAACCCTGTCCGACTTGATATTCAAGTTGTTCTACAAAATTGTCACTCGTAAATTCAATACCATGAGCCGAAATTGGACCGGTTAATGCAAGTAAGGATTGAAGAAAGACAGGGGTTACTGCAATCACGCCATCGAGATTTTCAGTGCCACCTTCCAAAAGATACAATTCTTCTGCACGAGCGGCAGCGGTTGGAAAATCCGGTTCCCAATTCGAATCGCGCAAGAACCATTGCGTAGCACCGAGATATTTTTTGAGTTGCCACGGCGGGTCAAAAAACAGCGTGTCTTTATACGGTTCATCGAGATTATAAATATTATCAGTCGAAAAAGATACAATGTCTCCGTTTTTGAGTTTTAAAATACCGTACGTACCAATAAACCCACCAGTGGGGCGCAATTCATTATTATTCTGCAGAAGAAACAAGTAGGATTTTAACTCGGGATACCCAACAAGAGGTGGAATAGCCTCAATTGCAGGAACTGCTTGATCAATAATTTGTTTCATAAGAGGCAAATGCTGAGAAAGAGTCGCAGCAGCTTTTTGTACTGGAGCAACGAGTCCGCGTTTAGGCAATCGATTCATGGCCAGCATTGCAAGATCGACCTCGGCTCGAGCGCCTTGAAGATCCGGTGGAGCTTCGTACATGCGTTTAAGAATAGCAACCTTCTGTTCAGGAGTAATTTGATCCAGGGTCAAGTCTTTTTCTTGCTCGAGGACGGAAAAAATTTCATCACCGAAGCGAACAATTTTTTCAAGCGCAGAAGAAAGTTGAATACCGGCGATAAGGATATCTTCTACCGCACGGATCTGTCTGCCAACAAGCGGAATAAATTTCAGTTCCGAGACATGATCGAGATTCTCTTTTGCAGACTGGAAATCCTTTCGTGCTTGCACTAAAGCGGTTGCACCATCTCCGAAACGTTGCGCTTCGAAAAATTTTTGTGCTTCTTCCAACTGTTGCTTCCCCGAAAGTGCGTTCGTATAAACACTCCGTGCATCAGCATAATTGAAGGCTACAAGAATACCAACAAACAATAAAAGAAAACAACCAAGAAAAAAGATGCGCAAAAAAAACGTACGGGACCATGAACGATTTTTTTTGTGAGATTGAGAATGCTTTTTCTTGTCAGAGGACATAGAGTGAGCTTGCAAAAAATCTGTCATAACGGATGAGGACGAAATTGAGGGAGTTTATTTTTGTGTTTACGTAAGAATCGAAACCAATCTTTAATGTGGATCCGAGTGATATAACTCAACATAACACTCAACCCGTGACTCGCGGCTGATTCACGTTTATGAAAATGCATTGTATGTGTGTTGGAAAAATACACTACTTTAATATTATGGTCCCATGCGCGATAACAAAACTCTAGATCAGAAAAATAGAGGAAAAAACGTTCGTCAATAAGGCCGATTTTTTCGAAAACTGCGCGCCTAATGAACATATTCGAACCCTGTAACCAATCTACTTCTCGAACCGTATCATGGTTAAAATCCGTCATCAAATGTCGCTGAATATCATGTTGAGCAAAAGAGAGTCTCCCGAGGGGTGTACGCCTATACACCGGCGTAAAAAGTCGATAAAACCTATAACAAGAATATTGATAGGTTCCGTCTGGATTCCACAAACGCGGTCCGACAATACCAATCTCAGGATGTTCATCCATAAAGCGCACTACATCCACAACATCCGCAGCGCTCGAATATAAAATATCAGTGTTACTCAAAATAACATATTCGCCACGCGCTTCGCGTATTCCAAGATTGTTGCCAGCCGACCATCCGAGATTCTTATTCGATGCAATTAAACGCAATTCCATTGGGACTTTCTTGTTTAAAAATTCTTGTTGTACCATTTCAACGCTTCCGTCTCGAGAGGCATTATCAACAACAATCACTTCGTATTCGAAGGGCAGTCGAATTTCGAGAATATTCTGTAAATGATTCTTGAGAAATTCACGAGTCTTATAATTCAGAATAACAAATGATACTCTCATAAAGTATTAAAGAAACCAGCGACGAATAGATGCGTTCGAAAGTTTGGAATTTGAAAAAATAACGCTACGTTTCTTGCGCATCCGCGGAAATTCACGAAAAAATTGAGGTATCGCCGCAAGAGTGTGAGGTTCAAAACAGAGAATATAGATAAACTTACGAAGCTCATACCAAAATATAAAGAGACTGTCCTTGAAAAAATTTGCGAATGTATCGTTTTTAATAAGTACATGCCAATGATTTTTATACGAAAAAAAACTATCCTTATGAAATTTACCGCGCCGATTCTGGATCGTCGCCAGCATACCAAGCCCAGTATCGCGACTGACACGTCGATTATGATATGCCAAGGCTTTTGCAACATACCAAACCGTAAAACCCGCGTGTCGCAAACGCCATGCCATGTCAACATCTTCTTTGTACGCGATCATGTCTTCATCAAAGTATTCCTCCTCGAATTTTACGGTTTCTAACGCAGCTCGACGCAATAACACAAGGGCTCCGGAAAAACCAAAAACTTCTTCCTCGCGATTATATTGACCCCTATCTTCCTCACTTTCACCGCGATCAATAAACCTACGATTTCGAAATACTTGAATGCCAGTCGTATCTATTTTAAAGTATCCTCTCAAAGAATTCAATCGCGCCAGATCATACGTAAACTCCATGTCTTTTTGCGGAAATTTCAAAACTTTTCCACCTACACAAGCAATCTTTGGATCAGATTCTATACGCTGCAAAAGTTTTTCAAGAAAATCCGGCATCAAAATAACGTCATGATTACAAATCAACACATACTCCCCATGGCTTTCCCGTATCCCACGATTATAGCCTTTCGAAAACCAATCATTCGTCGGATTTTTTATTACCCTCACTGTTTGCGTATATTCTTTTTCAAGAACCGCAACCGTCTCATCTTGAGAAGCATTATCGACGACAATCACTTCAATACTCTTTTCTGTTTGTGCAACAATCGACGCTAAGAGAGGTCGAATATATCGAGCACTATTATAGGTTACGATAATAATACTTACTTTGCAAAAATCCATACGTGTAAAATTATAAATAAGTGGACTTACGACGAGTGTTAGAAACGAACCAGACAAAAATACAAAGCATAATCACAATACCGATCATCGAGAAACTCCACCAGGAAGCACGAAAGAGATAATCACCGAAAAAATTTAAAAGCAGTATGTTCGGCACAAATGCTAAAAGAATAATAGTCAAAAATCTTCGAAACGGAAGCGGTGAAATACCGAGAAGCAAACTCACAATATCAATCGGAAAAATTGGGACAGCGTACAAAATGAAAAGATACCGACTATACTTGTTAATCAATATTTGCGAACGCTCAACTGTTTCTTGAGAAGCAATGCGTTGAACAAAAGGTTGCCCAAAATGACGAGCTAAACTAAAGGCGACACAAGCACCAAGGACATCCCCAATATAAGCATACAACGAGCCAAGCCAAAAACCAAAAAAGAAACCAGAGATTGTCGGCAGAAAAATTCCAGGCAACGGCGCAACGACGGTTTCAAGTACCATAACAAAAATAATCACCAAAGGGCCGAAAATTCCAGCACGATCAATAAAGAGTCGGAGCGTTTCCCGCTTGAACAGAATACTTGAGTACGGAAGAAAATGCACAACCAAAAGTATAAGCAGAAAAATAATTCCAACAAGAATGAGAATCTCATGCAACCTGATTGGTTTGGTGTGATGATACATAATGATTGCGAAAAACCTCCACAAGCGCACTCACAAAAATAATCCATCCAATCCCGAGAGGATGATTTAAAAATGGGGTTGTAGCATTGATCAATATCAAAGCAATCACACCAAAAAGAACGCCAATCACAAGACATGAAGAATCGTTTTCGGGGTGTTTAAAAAATACTCTCGCATCGAGAATGATTTTCAATAGCAACCAAAGATATATCACAAGACCAATAAGACCCAATTTCAACCAAAGATCCAGATATCCCCATTCGAAAGCATACGTCGTATACCAACCATCAGGATGAGTTTCGAGTGCCCGAGGATCACGCGTTTGATACCTGACTGTCGAACCAAACCCAGTACCGAAAAGAGGAGACGAAATATTTTTTTGAAGTAATGGGCCGAGTAACTGAAAACGGCTCGCCGAAGCCGCTTCTTCCGTGAGGTCTTCGGTGCGTTCGGTTAAGAGGCTTGTAAGGCCAAATGTCGCCGCACGATTTGGAAGTGGAAAATTTACAGTGCCAAAAATCAAAGCATAATCAATAAAAAATACCAACACGAGTGCGAAAAGAGAAAACGCTAAGCGTTTCAAACTCAGATGCCAATAGAAAAAAAGCAACAAGTAGATAAGAAAAAGCGCCATAATAGTCCCGAGCCAAAAACTCCGTGAATAACTAAGAAAAATCACCAGCAAACACAAAGCCCCTCGTGTGATAACAGACCAATCAAATCGCGAATATGAATGCTTGCGTTTGGGAAAAATGCAGAACGAAAAAATGAGAAAAAAGAAAATGACTTCATACACATGACTCTGAAAAAAAATACGGTAGAAAAAATTACCGAGCAAAGTAATTTCTCCGACGCCCGTGACTCTCACCCACTTATATATTGGAGGGAGCACATGTAAAAATTGCTGAGAAAAAATAAAGAGTAAAAAAAGAGATTTTAAAATCGTCACTGTAATGCCAGCGAACATTACTTGCAATGCCTGCAAAAAATCTTTTGGAGTGCGTAAGGCATCAAAAAAAGGAAAAACGAAGCCAAAATATAAAAAGCCATTCACATCATAAAAAATATTTGAGGCGGTATTATAATGCATAAAGCCATTGACGATTCCAAAAAAAATGACGACAAAAAAAAGCAAGTAGAATTTCCAATGCCTGGAGTGAAAAAACTGAATCTGACGCCGTCCTCTGAGGACTGTCAAAAACCAAGCAAACATAACAGCAAGGAAAATACCAAGCCGAAGGGACATAAGAAAGGAACCAAAATCGAGATAAAAAAGATAGCCTTTAGAGGCGACAACGAGTTCAGCGAGTGCTATAAATACTCCAATTCGCAAATCATGAAGCGAGAGAAGAAACGTGAAAAAAATAAAAAACACGCAAAAAAGAGTATTGAGTGGCAGAAAAAGAAAACTCAAAAACGAAAGGACCTCAAAAGCAAGGAGTGCGAGAAGTGTCGTGTGATAATGCGCCTGAAAAAAATGACGAAAATCAATCGTTACACCCGAGATTGTGGTCTGGGTTTGATGTGAAGCCATGAAACAATGTAGCTAAGAAAAAGACTCACAGGAGCCAAAAATGCAAGAATAATTTGGGACGGTGCATTATAGTATTTACGAGCATATACTTTCAAACTCGCATTAAAGTACCGCTGCTTCGTTGGCGAAAAGATTTGTCCAAAACTTTTCCCTTCGTGATGTATGATAGATATCAACGGCGTATACCAATTTTCCCATCCACTCGCTTTCGAACGTTTACATAAATCAACATCTTCAAACCAAATCCAGAAATCCTCATCAAATCCTTTGAGTGCATGGAGCGCACTTGCACGTGCGAAAATACACGCACCCATCATCTGATCTACAGGCTGTTCAATATTATAATCAAAGTCCTTCGCAAGATACCGCCTCACTGGACCAAACCAACCGAAAACATGATGACATTTCAATAAAATAATCATCTGTGAAACAGCAGTAGGAAAACGTTTAATACTTGGCTGCGGTCTTCCATCAGGATACATAAGTTTCGGTCCTAAGAGAACTACCTTCGTGTGTTCAGGGTGTTCCATCCAGTCAAACATTTTTTTGAAAACATTGTCAGTAATCGCCGTATCCGGATTAAAAATACAAATATATTTTCCACGAGCTTGTTGTATACCTTGATTTTGGGCTTTCCCAAAACCTGCGTTTTCAGTATTTGCGATCAGCTGAACATATGGAAAATTTTTACGAATCATATCAACACTTCCATCACTCGAAGCATTATCAATCACAAAAATTTCAAAAGTAATACCATGAGTATACTGATAAAGAGATTCAAGACACCTGTGAAGAATATCTTTCACATTCCAATTCACAATCACAATAGAAACATCGAGAGTATGAGACATAAAATTCAAAAGTTACTCATAAGAAATGCTTGTTCGTTTTTCTTCTTTTGTTGCAGCGAAAATATCACGAATTACTTCTTCGAGTTCAACTTCATCAATCAGAATATCATCGACGGGTAAATCCTTAAGTGCTTTTGTTGCAAGAGATTTATAGGAAGTTTTCGGAACATGTAACACCACGCTTTTCGGTGTATAGTCATTCACCTTCCCAAAAGCTTGTAAGCGTTCCTTGGAAACGTCTTCAGTAAAAGTAATCTTCAGAAGTTTGTAATCGGCATGACGATCAATGAGTTCAGCGAGACTTCCATCATAGACGATAGAACCTAAATCAATAATGATCACGCGTTTGCATAATTCGACTATGTCATCCATATAATGTGAGGTCAGCACAATAGTAGTTTGCTTTTCCTTGTTATAGCGTTTTATAAAATTCCGAATATTTTGCTGGGAAGTGACATCGAGTCCAATAGTAGGCTCGTCAAGAAAGAGCACCTTTGGCTGATGTAAAAGTGCAGCAGCGAGCTCGCATTTCATTCGTTGACCAAGAGAAAGTTTACGCACCGGAACTTCAAGAATATCGATGATATCCAATAGCTGACCAAGTTCGTTCACTGTGCGATCAAAAAGCTTTTGTGGAATTTCATAAATTTCTTTGTTGAGAATGAATGTTTCCATTGCTGGAAGATCCCACCAAAGCTGATTTTTTTGCCCCATCACAAGACTAAATTGTTTTTGAAAAACAGGTTTCCGTTCCCAGGGAGTATATCCCAAAACCTGAACCTCACCGCTCGTTGGATACAAAATACCAGAAAGTATTTTGAGTGTTGTCGTCTTCCCAGCACCGTTCGGCCCAAGGAATCCAACGAGTTCTCCGGTGTCAATCTGAAAAGAAACGTTTTTTACAGCATCTGTAAACAATTTTTCACGATGAAAGATACTTTTAACCGACGCAAGAAGCCCCGGAGCTTTTTTGTAATACTCGTAACGCTTGGAAAGATGTTGCACGTAGATTACAGCTTGTGACATGTCTGCATTCTAGAGAAATCGGGCTGAACTGTAAAGAAAATCATTCTGTTGCGTAAGAAAGACAAAATATGTATCATGTATAGTGAATCACATTTAAGTCTTAAAAAGACAAAATTATGTACGGACGAGAATCTTTCAAAAGAAACTTGCAAAAAATATTCGCCTTTTTAGCAATTTTTGTTTTCTTATTTTTGAGTAGCAATCAAGTAACTCTCAGCGCTGAACGTGCGCCAACACAGAACATCGCAGAAGAAGTAAGCTATGAACAGCCAAAATATGATGTATCTGTGGAAAATCTTACAGCAATTCCGAGTAAACTTGAAGTAGATGGTCTCGTGCTTCTGAATATCGAAGGGAAAATTGTGAATCGCGGAACAGAAGCTGTAGTAGTGAAACCAACGCAACTCAAGCTCTTCCCTGATATGAAAGAAGCAACGATTACTTTTCTCCAAAACGCTGGAAAAATTAATGAAGAAATTGCAGATATACTCAAACAATACAGCAAGCAAGCAGGTTTTTCGTGCAACGAAGAATCCGAAGCAACGAATTGTATTTTAAATCCTGGCGAAGAGAAAAAATTCTCCTTCAACCAACCAAGCTTGTTCTATAAAACAACGGGTGCTGTTGCCAGCGTGATTATGAACAAAACATTCAGTAAAACAGACGGATCAAGTGCTACTGACGAAAATACAACAAACAACCTCAAATACGTTATCCTTTTTGCTCCCGTCACAGCACCAGAGCCCAATCAAGATCAACAACAGCCAAGCAATCCTCCGGATATTGCAACCCAAGGCTTAACAGCAATACCGCAGCTTGATGAGGATAGCCAACTCACTGGCCTTGAGATTACAGGATATGTGATCAATCTCAGCCAGAGTACGCTCGTGCGTGATTTTGCGAACCTCGAAGTGAAAGTGAATAATAAAGTCCAGAGCGGTCTCGATATTGAATTTGATTATTCCGATGCAGTGTCAGCGTGGAAAGATGAAGCGCTGGAAGCACTCAACGATTATCCAACTGCAAAAGCGGCACTCGAAGCACTCTTCGCAAGATTAGGCACAACGGATACTCTCTACCCAGCTGGTGGCAAGGCTTTCTTCCAGTTCACGCTGCCAAAAAATCTTATAAAGAATAGTAATATTATTGCCGTAACGGCTCCGTCAGGTTACAAAATACTGAACCTCCCTGTTTTAGATAGTAACGGTGACGGTCAAATTAGGTCCGGTGAAATTAACGCCTTTATCAATGCGCTGGGTTCTCTCGAATGGCAGAATGGCACAGATGCCAATACCAAAAATAACAAAGCTTTTACCTTCGTGATGCTCGATAAAAAAGAACTTACCGTGGAAGCTGGTGAATATCTCGGAACTCTTTGGGCGATCATTGCTGGACTTCTTGATCAATATAATTGGGAACCAGGCACGCTGCTTCCTGATGGCTGGACACCTGGAACAAACATTCCAGACGATTGGACTCCAGGAGAGTATTTGCCGAAATTCTGTGTGAAATCATCGCAAATGGGCACGTACTGTCCAGAATTACCAGATGATTGGGCTCCAGGAACCGTAGTGTCCATGCTTAAAAATATCGCTGCTAATTATGATGTTGTCTATATAAAAGGAACACTGTCTGCGAAAATAAGCAAAGCGTTAAAGAATGTACAAAAATTCCTCCAACAAAAAGCTGCTTTACCAGAACTTCTCTCAAATGGCATTGTTCAAGTCAAAACAAAAGCAATGGAAGTGCCGGATGAAAACGCAATCAATAGTTTACAGTACCAATATCAATACCACATGGCAGTATGGAATCCCAGCAAAAATGCAACATCGAATTTCACAATAACACTCAATATCAAAGGTGAAAAAGAAATAACGAAGACTATCGAAACGCTCAAGGCACGCGGTATGAAGCAACTCACATTCGCTGCAATAGATCCTGCACTCACAACCGGCGGGAACCTCTTGCAAGTTCAACTCGATAGTGACCATGTCATAAAAGAACGCAATGAATGGAATAACGAAATATTTAAAGAAGTTGTTGTGAATGAAGACGGTCTTGTGCTCCTTCCACCGCGCAGGTATGTCCACGAAGAAAGCAAATTCTTGAATTCTTTCTACTATATCGCCTATCCGTTTGTCCGTGATACTGAATTGTATAGCAAAACACGTGAATTGAAGAAAGTACCTGTGCAAAGTTGGATACTCAATCTCCTGGATCCAAAGGACACCGGAGAGTTCCAACTTCGAGTCGGCTTAGCGAAGAAAGACGGGGGTCTTATTCAAATCTGTGCTTCGAACGAAAGCGATGCAACAAATTTTGGTACAGATGAATGGGAGCGATATCAAACGGTAGCATTCGAATTTGACAGTTGTAAATTAGAAGACTACCGAGGTCGACCGATGGTCTTTGAACTCAGACGTCGAGCAAACGAATCCAGTGACTTTACGAGAGTAACACGGCGCGTGATATTAGTACCGTAAAACGCGAGTATCAAAATCGCAGTCAAAAAAGACTCCTGCAAGCGCATTGCGGGAGTCTGTGCTAAAACTTTAACTGCTGGCGCTTGAATAATCACGCAATGAACGCTGCCACACAAAGCGCGTGAGAAACAAAAAAATACATGTTAACACAAAGCCAAGAAGAAGAATCGCGATAGTCCCCTCGCCTTTCACAAAATTCGCGGGTACTGTGCCAATAAAAGCAATCGGGAGGATGACTGTTGTCGTAAAACGTAAAAGTGTCTGACGAAAAATACTCTGAGGATATTTTCCTATCGCAAACATATCCGTCACGAGTCGATTCATAGACCAACTTTGAATTTTTTTAAAGCTCAAGCATTTCGCCAGCACAAAAACACTTGTATATATAATAAAGCCATATAGTAAACTCAGCGCAACACCGAACACATGTGGAAAGACATGGAGTTCCGAATGCTGCACATAATACCGAGCGATAAGGACAACACCAATCAAAACCTCGCTGATATCTTCAAGCGTTGTACGATAAAAAGCAACAAGGAGTATAGGCGGAGCAGGCTTCACTAAAAAAGAATCGAACTTTCCTGTCGAAAGCAACAGATCAAAATTCCAGAATCCACCGAAACAAAACATCCACGCGAGTCCATTCACAATCGAATAGGAAGCAACGATCAACAAAGCTTCATCGCGCGTCCACCCGGCAACAACCGGGACATTGCGATACACAAAAGTTACAAAAAGGAGTGACATACTCGTAAAAAGAACCGCCAAAATAAAATTCAAAACAAAATCAAACCGGTACGCCATTCGTCGTGCAAGATACAGACGCATATAGGCAAACAAGATTCGCACATAACGTCGCAAAGAAGATTTCTTATCTGCCATAGGCTTCATAAGATTTTATGCCGATATGCCACAAAAACTTTGAGAGTAATGCAAAGATACTTATCCAAGCGAACACTATCAAAAGTGCAAACCAAAAATTTTCAAAGTCGCCAGCAAGAAAACGAGCCGGCACATAAAATAAATACTGAAACGGAAGGAATGCACTCAAATGTTGCAGCCAAAGTGGAAAAGCATCAAGAGGTAAAAAAGCGCCGCCAAGAAAACTGGAGATAAAATGCCAAAAAAGAATAAAAGCCCAACTTGATTCAGTATAAAAAGCAATGATAGCAATGAGAAAATAAGTAAAATAGCTCAAAAGAAGCGCAAGGATAAAAAAGAGAAAAAAAGCCACGATTGAAAGCATCGTCACAAGATGAAAATACCAAAAGCCAATAAAAATGAACCCGAGAAGAGGCCACAAGAAAAAACTCTGTCCGATCTTTCCGCCGATAGTGCGCGCAAGAAAAAACCAAATGCTCTGGAGGGGTTTAAGAATAAAATTCAAAATGTTACCTTCCTGAATATCTTCAATCAGATTCCAGGCAATACCTTCGCTACTCGCGAGTTGCATCAAGGCAACGGTAAGGTAATACACGACAAGCGAATGAAACGAAAAATTACCAAGTGTAAATCCATCCTGATACACTGCATGCCAAAAAATAATAAGCGCAAACGCAACAATAACTTCTTTAAGCGCAAAAACAGTGATGTTAAAACGGTAAACAATTTGATTTTGTATGGAAAGTTTCGCTGTGTGAATGTATTTCGAAAACATAAACTTAACTACTGGCACTCGAATAATGTTTCAGAGCAAAACGCCAGAATCGAATTGCCAAGAAAAGCAAAAATGCGACGAATACTATCATATACGACATAGAGTACCATGAGCTGCGTGCAAGCAGAACTTCCACTGGCAAAGTCGCGACAAAACCAAGAGGAATAACAAAAAGAAATACAATACGAAAAACTCCTCGAAAAGAACTCGTAGGATATCGTGCCGCACGAAAAATATTTTCCAAAAATCGCCCAACACCCGTTGCATGAATCGTCCAAAAAGCTGTAGAAGCAATCATAAGCAAAAGTGCAAAATAAAATAGAATAGCAAGCAACAGAAAAACTACAAAAAGCACAATATCCTGAA
Source organism: Candidatus Kerfeldbacteria bacterium RIFCSPLOWO2_02_FULL_42_19 (assembly GCA_001818315.1). Lineage (GTDB taxonomy): Bacteria > Patescibacteriota > Patescibacteriia > HO2-48-17 > HO2-48-17 > WO2-43-9. Next base: position 52,012 of record MHKF01000018.1, on the reverse strand, counting down.
CTTGCAATGACCAGGGAAACCGAGACAAAACATACACCCACAACAACACAATGGGAGGTACACTCACAATATCAAACCAATCCACAATACGAAAGCTCGAATAAAATAAGGGACTGAGCGGTTTCGTGAGTATAAAATCAAAACTTCCATCGAGAAGCGTCTTCGGAAACCAGTAGGCTAAATTCCGGTGAAAGGTTACAATCACAGCCCATTCGACCGTCAAGTACACAGCAATAAGAAGTAAAACTTCCGGAAAACTCCAACCCGCAAACGATGAAACGTGCAAAAAAAGAGCCTGAAAAAATACTACTAAAAGCGCACTGCGAATAATTTTTCCAATCACAGCAACGACAAAGGTCAGACGCGAAGCTATCTGGTTCATCATACTGATTTTTCCAAACAGTACAAAAAGATGAAAATATTTCAGCAAGGTCTTTGCGAGCATATTGATAATCAATTTCCTTGAGCTGTGTATAAGCGAATTCCTTTACGCCACAGGATATACCCTATCATAGCAATGCCTCCAAGCCACAAAATGCCCTCTCCTAATAAAAGAAAGGCCTGTGAATACGAAACTTTTCCGATATACACTTGCATAGGCACATATGCAAAAAATTGAAACGGAAGAGCGCTAAAAATTTTCTGCCACAGCGGAGCAAAAAGATTCAAAGGAATAAGAGCGCCGGCAGCAATTTCCATCACAACACGCATGACGAATCGAAATCCCCATGTCTGATCTATCCAAAAACTAAGAATACTCAAAATATAAAAAAATCCGTAATGTAAAAGGGAAGCAACGAACAAAAATACCAAAAAGAGCACAAATTGCCAAAGTGAAGTTGGGAAAAAAAGTATATCATGATACAAAAGAAATACCACACTATACCCAACAATGCCAATAATAAATGTGAGAGATTTTCTACACATATCTCGAATCAACCAATACACGGTCGCATGAAACGGTTTCAAGAGCAGTACCGAAAGCCTGCCTTGCTGAATATCATCATTAATATCATCACCTTGCGCAGTTAAAAGCAGAAGCGAAGAAATCATACCTGCACCAACAACATAGGTGATCATTTCATGTTCCGAATAACCTGCAATCAAGGACCCTTGAGTAGAAAAGAGTGTTTTCCATACCAGGGTCGTAACCAGGATCAGAAAAATCGAACCGAATACTTCCAGCGCAAAATTCATTCTATATGCCAAGTATTCCTGCCAAGTCAGCTGAAACAGCGTAACATATTTTGACACACGCATATCACTTTTAAAAAAAAAGTTAATGCACTGTATCCATAATAGCAAACATCCTCTGCACGCGATTTTCCCAAGTATGTGCACGCATGAACGCTTGTCGTTGTTGCACACGTTCAATAGAATCATCACGCAAAGCTTCCGTAAGAGCATGTTGAAACTGTTGAGCGGTAGGAGCACAACTCACATAGTGTGCGAACATTTCCGTTCCAGCAACCGGCGTGCTCACGACCGGTTTTCCACAGGCGAGATACTCATATATCTTGAGTGGATTCATCGTCTGCGTGAAGGCATTCACTTTATGCGGCACGATACCAACATCAATATGCTGAAGATACGCCGGCAATATATCATACGTTTTTCTTCCAAAAAAATGAACATGAGGGTATTTTCGTAGTGATTCAATATGAGCATCAGGCCAAACGTCTCCAATCAACACAAAATGCCAATCTGGTCTTTCCGCGACAACGTGTGAAAGTAATGCGACATCAAAGCGATCTTGAATGACGCCGGTATAGCCAAGACGAGGGTGAGGAATAGAGGCTAAATCCTGTGGGACTGCTCGGGGAGTAGAAAAATGCGCAAAGTCAACGCCGTTCGGAATCCAGTGCACTTGTGTATGTCCACGAAATACATTGCGCAATTCTGGAGCCACCGTAAAAATAACATCAGCGTCATTGTGAATCACATCGTAATTTTTTACAAGCTCTTTCGCGTGCTTGCGATACGCCGAGTGTACACTCCAATTGTCTACTGCGTCGAATACAAAAAATGAATGCGGAATATCGGCAAGATAATCAACAACGAGCGGATTATATGACCAAAGAACGGGACGCTGAATACCTAAATGCGTGAGTACCTTGACTAAAGGTTTATGCGAAATGCCAGAATAAACATATAAATTCTGTTTTGCTTGGGTGCAACGAAAATTCCAACCGCGTAAGAGAGCGCCTGCGCCCTGAAATAGTTTCGCATAATAATATTCTTTCAGTGCGCGCTTGAGTGTCGGTGGCACAAAATCAACCAAAATAATACGGGAAACACGTGGATGCTTGAGGAGCGCTTGGAGAATAAAAAAATTCCGATTACGAAATCCCTGCTCCCATTCAAAAGCAGCAGACATGCCAAACATGACAATATCAATCGAATTTTGCAACATATATGAGACGTACTGCGCGATATGAGCGATTACGAAGACAATAGTGCCTCAAATTTTTTAGCAATCGTAGGCCACTGAAATTGCTCTTGCACACGTTTCTTCCCTGCTTCGCCAAAACGACTGCGCAATACTGGATTTGTATAGAGACGCTCGATAGCCGTTGCAAGATGTGAAATATTTTCTGGATCAACCAAGAGTCCTGTCACTTCATCAATCACAGCATCCGTAACCCCGCCAGTATTGCCGGCAATAACAGGCTTACCAAAAGAAGCGGCCTCTAAAAATACAATACCAAATCCTTCGACATCCTTACCAGCATCAAGGACTCTTGTCGGTAAAATAAAAACATCACATGTTGCATAATAACTCGGAAGGTTATTATCAGACACTTGCCCTATCAAATGCACACGATTCACTAAACCTGTACGTACAACAAGAGCTCGTAAAGCAGTTTCATACGGTCCAGCACCAACAATCAGGTAATGAATATGAGGATAACGACCAGAGAGTGCAGAAAGTGCTTGAATCACCCTATCATATCCTTTCCGTTCGACAAGTCGTCCAACAGAAAGTAACAAAAAGGCATCTTCACATTGCATCTCTTTTCGGATATCGCTTCGCGATGTGGACGATCCAAACATGGACGTAGAGACACCCGGCGGGAGCACATGCAATCGATTTTCAACAACACCGAAACGCTGTAGGTACTCTTTTGTAAAAGTACTGACACTCGTCACTGAGTGCGCGTTGGCAAGTATATGCTTCGCGAGCCATTTCTTTCGCGGTGTTTGATGCACAAGCATCACATCCATCGCGTGCGTCATCACAGTATAAGAAAATACAGGAAATACACCAATGCTCGAAATCAAATTCAATAACCAGAGCACCGTGCCGACAGGAAGAATCTGTCCAACAAGAACGTGCTCGATGTGCTCCTTACGAACGACACACCCAACGCGCCAGAGCAATGGCAACCAATGCGGCCACATCCATTTCCAAAAAAATCTACCGCGAAGAACACGAAACGTCACGTGTTGATCATATGCTCTTTGTGCCGAAACTTCATGTGCGTCTGAAACAGAAGGCGCGAACACCAGAAAAAAATCGCTTGGAAGATGACGCGATAACTGATCATAATAGCGCGCTACTCCACCAATGTGCGGCGGAAAATCAAGAGTCACAAGCAACGTTCGCTTCATACCGCTTTTTTTCTTAAGGCAATAGAGTACAGAAAACGAAGTTCATCGAACGAAAATGCGCGCACTAAAAAAAGTGCGATGGCGTATACAAAAGCACCGACAAAAATAAGAAAGATTAAACCGAAAGAAAAAGAAAAATAAGGTTCGATGACAAAAAGACACACTCCCATAATACTGGCGGCAGTAAAAACACGGAGCAGCTTATCGATAAGATATCGCACACGAAAACGAACAATGCGATATACGACCGGCAAACCCAAAAGGATGAGTACTATATGGGTTGCGAGCGCGGCAAAACTTGCACCGATATAGGTATATTTTGGTATAAGCATAATATTCAAAATGATATTCACGAACAATGCAATCCCCATATGTACGGTATTACGCATTTGTTTATCTGCTGCATTGAGTAGGTTACCAACAGGGTAATTCAAAAAGACAAATAAGAGACTCGAAATAAAAATCTGCAATGCCTGAATCGAAGCTTCAAAAGCAGGCCCATAGACAGTGAGGATGATCCGATCAGCAATCACCAGAACTCCAAAAGTGATCGGGAGACTAATGACCATGAGGTAAAACATAGAATGCTCAAAGAGCGTAGCCATTTTTTCTCGAGCATGTTGATAATAATGACTCATTGCTGGAAAAAAACCAGTAGCAAAAGCCCCTGGTAACACTGTCAAAGCTGTGGTGAGTTTCAGCGCTACCAGATACCAACCAACATAGCGTTCGCCAGCCAAACCGTGCAACATCACCGTATCAATGGATCCGTTGAGTTTAAAAAAAATTCCTGCAAGCGCGAAAGGCGCGCCGAGGAAAATAAATTTTTTAAATGTTCCAAAATCAAAGTGCGGCCATACAGAAAGTTTCGCTTTCCACTTTACGAGTAATAACGAATACGTAAATTGAAACATACTCCCAAGAAGAATCGCCAGAATCAAAGCATAGAGCGGAAGATGAGAATAAATTACAAAAAGTCCAGCTGTGACAATCAACGCCTGATAAATCATAATACCAAGCGCCTCGTATTGCAGACGCTGCCTTGCTCGAAAAATTGAAAAAAATGTGAAAGTAAAAGTATCAAAGATGATGATACCAATCGCGAGGTATGTTAAAAGTCGCGTATCAACTGGAACAGGCTTGATCTCATGGTAGATCCACAACGTCAATACTAAAGCAATAAGTGAGAAAAAGGTAAGAAAAAGTTTCAATGCAACAATGCGACGAAGATTTTCTCCAAGCGTACGTTCATCTTTAGCGCCTTCCCGAGTTAAAATTGGCCCCAAACCAAAATCCATAAAAATAACAAAGATCGAGGTAAACGTGAGAGCGAACCCATATTTACCAAGATTCTCTTCGCCGATACTGCGAGCGATGGCGGTAAAATAAAAAAAAGACAGAATTTTCTGAAAAGCAAATGCTGCAGTCAGTAAGGTTGTATTTTTGGCCAGACTTTGTTGCATGGTATCAAGCCGCAAGTTTAGCGCTTCGACCATTGTGGAGCACGACGTGCTCTCTTTAACCCGTATTTTTTGCGTTCCTTCACACGTGGATCACGACGTAAAAACCCAGCTTGTTTCAGTGGAGCACGAAATTCTTTTTGCCAACTTGTCAATACTCGTGCGATGCCATGACGAATACTTTCAGCCTGTCCCCGAGGTCCACCGCCACTGACTTTAATACTCAATCCAACTTTGCCAAGTAATTCAGTGGCACGGAGGGGATCACTTACGATCTTCTCGAGATAAAAATTATGAAAATATTGAGCCGCAGATCTCTCATTCACCGTAATTTCGGATTGCTTATCAACATAAAGTCGCACACGAGCAACGGCGGATTTACGTCTACCAACCGCATATAGATACGACTTTTTGCGTAATACCGCACTCTCTTGTGACACAGGAAGCACTGTTGGAGTCGTACCTTCTTTTGGTTGAAGAGTAGTTGCTGGAGTTAACGGAATCTTAGAGGTTGCTTTACGTTTTATACGCTTTGACGAACTGGTGCTCTTTTTAGTAGTACGCGTAATAACACGCGGTTTCTTTGTTGTTTTGGTAGGCATGAAGATAAATTATGAATGAAAACGCAAACGTTTCATAAGTCGGTCTCGCTGAAAGTTCTTTGGCAACATATTGTACACCGCAAGACGTAAAAGTTTCTGTGGATTCTGCGCAAGTAATTCCGAAGACTTTATACTTTTTAATCCACCAGGATATCCGGAATATCGAACATAAACTTTATTGGTGAGTTTTTTTCCTGTAAGTTTCAAATGCTGTACATTTTTCACATGTACAATATCTCCAACATCTTTATAACTACGCCATGATGTTTTATGCTTTCCCATAAGAAGCTGCGCAATGTGACTTGCGAAACGCCCGACGGAAACACCAGTAGCATCGAGAAGATGTGTATGACGTACAAGTCGTACGGGAGATTGCTGGGAAATCGCCAATTTCGGCTGAGAATGTATAGTTTGTGAAGACGATGGTAGAGTAATAACCATAAAAATATCATTCAATAAATTCGAGAAAAACACGTTGCGCTCCATCGCCGAGACGTACTTTTCCTTTCACAAGACGAGTATAGCCACCCTTACGCTGAGCATATTTTGGTCCAAACTTTTCAAGTAAGAGACGCACTGCTTGTTGTGCATCCGAACTTGTCCCACACAATTTAAGTAATGTCCGCCGAACAGCAAGAGTATTGCGACGCGCCATCGTCACAAGCGGTTCAACTGCTTGCTGCACGACCTTTGCTTTCGCAAGAGTTGTTTGCATACGGCCATGCAAGATAAAGCTGACAATCATCTGACGTAAGAGTGCTTTGCGACTGCTTTGAGCGCGATCTAAAATTTTACCTCGTTTACGATGACGCATGGAAAAAATTATTCAGATTTCTTTTTACGAGACGCTTTGCCGCCTGCTTTGCTCTTTTTGAAAAGTTTCGTACTCTTTAACTCCGATACTGATTCATGAGATTCATCGGAAACAGCAGGAATCGAGTCAATCTCGGCAACCGGTGGAGTTTGAACAGGTGAAGTCTGAACAGAAAGACCTGGTACGTCCATGAATAATTGAAAATGAGTCACAAGAATTTTCGCAGCGGATTGAAATGTTTCCAGTGGAGTAACAGAGCCATCGGTTTCAATATCTACCATCAATTTATTATAATTCGTCAATTGTCCAACGCGCATATTTTCTACGGTAAAATTTGTCAATCGCACAGGAGAAAACAGTGCATCAATTTCAATCACACCGACCTCAGTACGATCAGAAACACGCCCTTCTACTGGATCATATCCACGCCCGTTTTCCACCCACATTTCCATCTTCAACTCTGCATCCGAACTTGTTAACGTAGCAATATAATGATCCAGATCAAGAATTTCCACTTGCGCATTTTTTTCAATGTCTTTTGCTTTGACAACTTTTTCACCCTTCATATCCAATACAAGCTTCACTGGGCCATCGGCAAGTGATTTTAAACGCAGCGACTTAAGATTCAGGATCACATCTACTACATCTTCCTTCATATTTGAGAGCACAGAAAACTCATGCTTTACTCCTTTGATTTTAATCGCGGTAATCGCACCTCCGGGTAGTGAAGAAAGAAGTACGCGACGAAGAGCATTTCCCAAAGTAATGCCAAAACCTGGATGCAATGGCTGAATACTGATATGCGCTCGGCGAGCGCTCAACGATTCTATTTGAAACTGTGTAGGTAAAGTAAGTTCGTTCATACGTATGATTTAGGCTTACTTAGAATAAAATTCAACAATCAACGAAATATTCATATTGTCAGCGAGTTGTTGCGTTTCTGGTTCGGTCAGAATTTTCATAACACCTTGTGCAAGATCACTCGAAAGCCACTGCGGAATTTCTAATTCACGTACTTCACTCGTCGATCGTGCGCTTCTATCTTTCCAAAATGTTTTGTTGGTCTTAGTTTGACTCACAGTAATCGTGTCACCAACTTTCGTCTGATACGATGGAATATTAACTTTTTTATCATTGACCAAAAAATGTCCGTGCTGCACGAGTTGACGAGCTTGCGCTCGAGAACTCGCGAATCCCCCGCGAAGCACAATCGTATCCAACCGCTGTTCTAAAAGTCGCATAAGATGTGCCGCAGTATTACCGCGCAAACGTTCTGCCTTCTGAAAGGTGTTTAAAAACTGAGCCTCACGCAAGCCGTACATTTGTTTCAATTTCTGCTTTGTGCGAAGTTGTAAACCATATTCAGATAAACGACCTTGACGTTCTCCACCATGTTGTCCAGGAGGATAATTACGCTTTACAATAGCGCATTTTGAACTTAAGCAACGCTCTCCTTTAAGGAAAAGCTTTGCACCTGCGCGTCTACAAAGTTTACATTTTGCTCCGAGATATTGAGACATGAGAGAAAAAATAAAAATTATACCCGACGAGGTTTTGGACGTTTACAGCCATTATGAGGAATCGGCGTCACATCACGAATATTCAGAATGTTTAAACCCTGCGCAGCTACTGCACGAATTGCCGCATCTCGTCCAGTACCAATACCTTTTACCTCAACGACAACATCCTTGAGTCCGTATTCTTTTGCTTTGTCAATCGTACTCCGAACAACTATCCCAGCGGCATAGGGCGTTGATTTTTTTGGTCCACTAAATCCAACCTTTCCAGCGCTCGACCAGGCAATAACATTGCCAGCAAGGTCTGTGATCGTAAAAATAGTATTGTTGTAAGTAGAATGAATATGCACTTTTCCACGAGTCACAACACGCCGTTTTTTCTTACTACGACTGACAACTATCTGCTCCGAAACAGCGTGATCAGATGTTACTGTACCTGACGGAGTAGCGGTTGAAGTTGAAGAAGAGATTTGCTTTGAAGCAATTTGTTCCATATATCAATATATAATCTTATGTCTTTTCTAACGTACGTCGACCGCTGAGCGTCGTACGTCGCACATTTCCTCGTATAGTCCGAGAATTCGTTCGAGTTCGTTGACCGCGTACTGGTAAACGCTTGGCATGACGCATACCGCGATAACTACCGATATCGCGAAGTCGCTTGACATGACCATAAATTTCACGACGCAACTCGCCTTCTATCGTGTACTCACCTTTTTCAATAGCTTCTCGCAACGTATTCACTTCCTCCAAAGTAAGATCCTTTGTTCGTTTATCGGGATGCACGCCTGTCTGTCGCAAAATATTCTTTGAGAGTGTTGGTCCAATACCAAAGATATACATGAGAGCAATCTCAATGCGCTTCTCTTTTGGTAATGTAACACCAGCGATGCGAGCCATAGAAATTAACCTTGACGTTGCTTATGTTTTGGATTCGCACAAATAATGCGAACGCGTCCTTTACGGCGCACGACTTTACATTTATCACAAATTTTTTTCACAGAAGCACGAACCTTCATATACAATCAATGTCGATAAATAACTCTTCCCTTCGTGAGGTCATAGGGAGTCATTTCAATAGTGACACGATCACCTGGAAGAATACGAATTTTATACATTCGCATTTTACCAGAAAGATGAGCACGAATCTTATGCCCGTTCTCGAGGAGTACAATAAAATGGGCATTCGGAAGTAATTCTTCTACGGTACCTTCCGTCTCTAAGAAACCTCTTTTGTTCGTCTTAATACGCGCGGAAGACTGAGAAGACTGAATACCGGAAGTAATGCGCGAAGAAGAAGACGAAGACGGCGCATCTGAAGCTCTTAACGGAGCAGGAGGTTGCTCTGTCTGCGATTGGCGCTCTTCTTTACGAGAGGACTGAAGCTGCACAAAAAAGTTTATCTCTATAACAATCACGATGAGGGTCTGTCGCCGAATACGCTTTCGTCACGAAATCGTAGAATTTCGTGACAGAATCGCTGAATAAATTTTGAGGTTTATATGGAATATAAGCCGAAAAATTTTGAAACGATGCTGACCGAAATTCTACGATTGCAGCAGAAATGGTATTCGGCGACAGACCCGATAAATAAAAATGCCTTTGGAACCTCACGGAACCACGGCAGATAAGGAAGATACAAAGACTGCCTTATAAAACCGTTCTCATGAGGACAAACACAAATTCGTGAAGTGCTGAATCTATAATCACATTATAATGATCGTGGAAATTTCGTCAAGTCAAAACTGCTTTGATGCGCCGTACTCCGGCGGAACACGCTTCTTCTTTCACGATCCGAAACTTCCCTACTTCAGTAGTATGAGCGACATGCGGTCCTCCACAAATTTCGTACGAAAAATCACCGATGCGATAGACCTTCACTTTACTACCGTAACGCTCATCAAAAACACCCATAGCACCCTTCTTTTTTGCTTCTGCAACACTCAAAACTTCAAAACTCACAGGTAAATCCCGACGAATTTCTTCATTCACTATACGCTCGACAGCTTGCAACTCTGAATCTGAAAGTTTTGTAGGATGCGAAAAATCGAATCGGATGCGCTGCGGCGTAATATTACTCCCTTTTTGCACAACATGTGGACCTAAGACTTTTCGCAAAGCTTGATGGAGTAAATGCGTTGCGGTGTGTCCTCGAACTGTGAACTGAGAATGATCAGCAAGCCCTCCAGAAAATTTTTGCGAAGCGCCTGTGCGCGAAAGCTCCTGATGCTTCTGCATGGCTTCATGAAAACCTTGGGTATCCACAACAATACCTGCTGCTTGAGCAAGTTCCTGTGTCATCTCAAACGGAAATCCATACGTAGTAAATAAATCGAACGCCTGTTCACCAGAAATTTTGCCGTTGTCTCGAATCTGTGAAAAAACTTTGAGTCCGCGCGTAAGTGTCTTACGAAATTTTTCTTCCTCTTGAACAATTTCTTGAACGATTCTTGTTTTGTTTCGGACAAGCTCTGGGTAAACTCGTTCATACAATGCAATAAAATTTTCTACAAGCAGGGCAGCACATTGCTTTTCAATGTGAATTTGAGAAGCATACTGCAAAGCGCGACGAAGCAGTCGCCGCACAAAATAACCTTGATCTTTATTGGAAGGGTACACGCCGTCAGCTATCAGGAAAGTTGCAGCGCGTATGTGATCGAGAATAATTCGGAAGACTTTAGTCGCTTGAGTTGCTGAACCGTACGAAATACCTGACAATTGTTCAAGAGTATTACGAGCCTCGGAAAAAATATCAATGCGAAAGATATCAGGATTATTATTGACAGCAGCAGCTATGCGCTCCAAGCCTCCGCCGAAATCCACATTTTTCTTCGGCAGCGGCGTAAATCCATCCCGAGTTCGGAGATACGTCATAAAAACATTGTTGCCGATCTCCATAAATCGACCGCAATCACAATTCACGTGGCACACCTGATCTTTAAAAATTGAATTTTCATGCAATTGCCACTCGGCACCAAAATCCCAAAACATTTCGGAATCCGGCCCTCCCGGCTCACCAACAGGCATTTTTTCCGGCACTCCTGAACGCGACCACCAATTTTTTTTCTCGTCATAGTAAAAAATGTGCCCGCCTTGTAATCCTTTGTGCCATGAATCATCTACTGCTTTTGCCCTGGTACCAACGCGGCGAAACTGTTCCTGCCATAATTGTATTGAAACGTCATCTCGTGACACGCCAATCGTTTCTTTTCCACGAAAAACCGACACGTATAAACGTTTCGGATCAAGCCCGATTTCTTGCGTAAGAAATGTGAAAATCCAAGTGATCTGTTCCTTTTGAAAATAATCGCCGAGTGACCAATTACCAAGCATTTCAAAAAATGTCGTGTGACGATTGTCACCTACTTCTGGAATATCTTCAGCGCGAAAACACTTCTGGGAATTCGTAAGTCGCGTGCCTTCGGGATGCGGTGCACCTAATAAATACGGCAAAATCGGCTGCATTCCAGAACCCGTAAATAACGTTGTCGGATCATGCTCAGGAATAAGGGGCGCCGAAGGAATAATCGCGTGACCCTGCTTCTGAAAAAACGCAAGGTATTTTCGACGTATTTCATGAGTATGCATAGAACTGAGTATAGCGAAAAAAAAATTCTTGGCAAAGTGAAGCAATACAGAAATTGACAAAATGCTGAATAAAAAAATGGGATACTACGGCACAAGTTTCGTACTTGCAACTCGTAGCACCCCAAGAAACGCTTTTACTTATAAAGCAATGCTTGCATTTAGGTCTTGTGCTTTAATAATAGCTCAAAACCGAATTATAAGCGACAGTTCAAAGAAACCAAAGGTACTATCTGTCCAGCGGTAGAGAGGTCCAGCGAATGCAATTCCTACAGGAAATGCGCCGAACGTGTGATTGACGCCTATCAGCGGCCCAACACCAAGAGGTCGTTTCGCGAAGGTACCAGCGTAGAATGCCCGATCCAAGAAAAAAACCTTCAGGCGATGCACATGGAAATAATCACGCGCATCAAACTCAAAGTTGTTGGAGAGAGCGATTCTGGACGAAATGCTGCAATTGCAGCAGAAATGGTATTCGGCGACAAACCCGTCAGTGAAGAGATTGCTCTATGACTGCTCCACCGAGCATGTGATCACCGTCATAAAAAACAATGGATTGACCGGGGGTAATCGCACGTTGTGGCGTGGAAAATTGTACGTCAAGACGCGAAGGCTCTTCAGACTCTTTTGATTTCTGCACCGTCGCTAATTCAAGAGTCTGACGATATCGTATCCTCGCAAGACAATGCAAAGGAAATTGCGTGGGCTCAAGGGAAATCCAATGCGCTTGAGTTGCAAGAAGTCCGTGCGAAAAAAGCGCCTTATGATGAGCACCACACGCTACAATGAGTTTATTACGATCAACTCGTTTATCCACAACATACCACGGTCCACCGCGATCAATATTCAAACCTTCACGCTGACCAATCGTATAAAACGCGAGACCTTGATGTACTCCGATCACTTCATTATCAACACTCACAATCGCGCCCGGAGTTCGTGCAATCGTCGTTTCAAGAAACTTGCGTATATCAACTTCCCCCACAAAGCAAATCCCCTGACTGTCTGGTTTATTATGCGTCGGAAGATTCGTCTGCCGCGCAAGCGCACGTACTTCCGATTTTGTGTAATCCGCAAGCGGAAACAGAGTATGCGCAAGTTGTGCTTGCGTCAGGGTATACAAAAAGTAAGTTTGATCTTTCGCGCGATCATGCGGAATATGCACTTCGAACTTTGACTCACGCACAACACAACGCGCATAGTGCCCTGTAGCAATAGCATCGACACCGAGGGACAATGCTTTTTCTAAAAATACCTTAAACTTGATTTCCTTATTGCACATAATATCAGGATTCGGGGTACGACCAGCGCGGTATTCCCGAAAAAAATAATCAAGTACCGCATCTTTGTATTCTTTTTCAAAATTAAAAGTGTAGTACGGGATATGTAAACGTTGACAAACCCGACGTACATCATACGCATCGCGCTCCCAAGGACACTGATTTTCCCACTGACGCGCGGCAACTCCTGTGAGACCGAGGGAAGTACCGGACCAATTTTTCATAAACACTCCCGTCACATCATACCCTTGTTGCTGCAAAAGCAAAGCCGCCACAGACGAATCCACGCCTCCGGACATGGCAACAATAACTTTTTTCTTGTGACCAAATTTCATGAGAAAAATATAAAATATGAGGCTTTTAGACAGCCTTTTCTTTTATAGCACAACTTGCGTACGCTGGAAAAGAAACGACCCCGCACAATGCAGGGCCGCACAAAGGAAGAGGAAGAAAATCATGAGAAAGGAAGGAGCAATGTCAAAAACAAGTTTGGCAAAATCGAGATTGAAGGTGAGAAAAAAACATGGAAGGAACGAAAGGGCGACAGCGATCAGTCTGCTGGCTGTTCTGGTCGCCATGGAAGGAGTGCCTCAACCGAGGGGAGAACCCGCTCCAGTGCAATACAGGAAGCTAATTCTGGAGTTGAAGATCTGGAATTCGGAAGATCGTTACTCAGTGGAACTACTGGGGTCGTTTCGACGATGGGAACGAGCGCTACAGACTCGGACTTCGACTTTTGAAACGCGGGTCCAGGCACCACATGCTTCCTGCGACGTTTGTCTGCTTTCCAGACCGGCCGCACCCGATCTGATGCCTCGAAGGAGTATTCCTGCCCGCGGCCAATCACGGTGTGTTGATCGTCTGTGAGAAACAGACGAAACTCTGACGGAATCACTCCGCTGCCGAGCGTACTCCAGTGCCAGAGCGCTTCATTGTGCTGTACCGCACCCTTTGGAAGCCAATAAACCGAAAGGCAGATTGCTGGCACGGAATACTGAGCGAGGGTTTCGCCAGGAAAATTCAACTGGATCACGATGCCGTGCTGCGTTTGCTTCCAAGTAGCCAACGCTGGCTGTCCGAGAGCGACGAGAACACTGCGCTGCCATTCCAAATCGTGACACGACATGCGAACCGTCGTAACGCTGAAAGCGCGGTGATCGTAGAGCATGAACGCTCCTACGCGTCCACTGAGACTCCCGATGCGAATGACGACTGCGCGATCGCCATTGTGCATGTACACGGCTTTCCTCAAATCCGCGACACTGAGTGTCGCAAGCCACGAAAGTGTGACATGCACAAAGAGCGGTCTTGATGGACACTGAACCTGTTCTGTCATGTGACCTCTCCATTGTTAGATTGTCAAATATTCAACGTGTTTACCCAACAAAAAGGTAAAAACCAGCACGCTGAACGCACTACCATAGCAAAAGGTCAAAAAGCTGTCAAAAATTTTAGGGTCTGTCGCTGAATACGCTTTCGCCTACGAAATCGCATTCAGCGACAGACCCTAAAAACAACAAGTTCCAAGTCATGTCATAACCGCAAGACTTGGAACTCACAAAAGAGAACTGAAAAAAACTCAAAGCATCACAAGCTCAGGAGGTACACGATGCAAAGACTGCTTCATGCCATCAGCAAGGAGACATAACGGAGCAGAATTAAAATCCCCGATGTTAGGAATAATAAAATCAGCGGTCATCATATACGGTTCCACAAACTTCTGATGCATCGGAAGTACCGTCATATTCCACTGCTTTTTGATACTTTCTGCTGTCCGACCGCGTTCCTGAATATCACGAGCAAGTCTGCGTTGCAATCGAACAGCAGCAGGTGCGTAGACGAAAATCTTCAAATCCAAATGTGCGAAGATAGGGCTGGTAAATAGTAAATGCCCTTCCAGCAAAAGAATCGGCCGCGGTGTGATCTCCTGACTCACTGATCTACGACTATGCGTAGAAAAATCATAAAGCGGTGGATGCACAATACACCCAGCCTCCAATTGCGCAAGATCGGAAAGGAGGAGTTGCCATTCAATAGCATTAGGATGATCGAAATTCATCTTTGCACGCTCCGCAGGAGGCAAATGCGCAAGATCGCGATAGTATTGATCTTGCGAAATAACAAAGCACTCTTGCCCCAAAAATCCAGACAAAGCGTGCACAACTTTCAATTTCCCAGCGCAACTTCCGCCACAAATTCCAACCTTATACATGTCATCACCCCCTTTCAGGTTGTATACACATTACAAAGCTTTGTACAGTGTACGGAATTTTAAAATAAAATCAACACCAAAAGGCATTCTATGCTCAACTCAACTTACCAACGATAATTTTGGAAGGTCTCTCGCACAAGTTGCTTTGTTTCGTCATACCGATCCTGCCAGCTGGGATTACCGAGCAATACTACAATGATTTCATCACCTTGTTCATTTTTTGCCGCGATCACCTGCGTGTAGAGTGCTTCATCAGTATAACCGGTCTTCGCGGCGGTAATGCGATATTCAAGGTTAAAAAGAAAACGATTCGTATTCCGAATAGTATGTGGAATACCGCGATTGAGAGTAGTAAAACGATATGCTGGAACAGTCGTCGCCTGCAATACTTTGAAATACCGCGAGGCTTCACTGACGATCACAGCAAATTCTGCAGCTGTCGTAACATTTTCTTCAGAAAGACCGGTTGCATCGACAAAATGCGTATGTATAAGTCCAAGTTGATTCGCTTTGGCATTCATTGTGCGAACAAACGTCTTTTCGTCAAAACCTAACGCACGTACAAAACACACCGCGGCATTATTTGCAGAACCCGCAAGCATCGTATACCACAAATCTCGCACATACAAAGTTTCTCCTGACTTTACATTCAATCGAGATCCAATCCGATCGCAACTCGCATCATACGTTGCGACCTGTTTAAAATCAAAACCTTGTTCGAGCGCAACAAGTGCTGTCATAAGTTTAGTCAATGAAGCCATAGGTCGCACGACATAACTTTGTTTTTCATACAGCACACGTTTCGTACGCCGATCGAGCACCGAAAAAGCGGCGCTATCATATTGTGACCATAACGCATCTTTTTCTAGTGCAGGCGCACCAGATGTCTGAGCATCCTCGAACACAGCGATGAGTGAATACGGAAAAGGTAAAGATGAATGAATGCTATGCGTTGTGGAATTAAATTTCGATGGCATGGAAACCCATTGTGAAACATTCCGATCAAAAAAATAAAGACGCTTCATAGCGGAAGTGTTACTTTGAACGCCAAGTGTCACACCTACCGGTTTCTTTAAAATCTGTGGGCTCTGCATACGAATATCGTAAATATATACTTCACTCACCAATGTTTTGTGCGCTGGGAATGGAGGAATATCTTTTTCTGAAGGTCTTTTAATTTTCGCTTCTAATGCTTCGGTGAAAATACCAGGAGGGATATCGATAGTGACATCTGCATATTCTAAAGCATAACCTTGTGCAAGCGTTGAGGAGTCCAAAAAAACAGAATATAAAATTGTCTCTGCTTTGAGAGGCAAAGGTAACAAAAAACATCCTATAATAAAGAAACTGCCTAGAGTGCTTATCCAGCGTCGTAACATACGCACTCTTTATTTTGTAGTTTTGAGTTTTCCTGGACCTAATGGATCATATCCATTCTCAACTTCTTCGCCATCGAGATACCCATCCTTATCGCTATCAGCATTATTAGGATCAGTTCCATATTTCATTTCTGCTTCATACAGAAGTCCGTCAGCATCCAAATCGCTCGTAGCTGAAGGCGTCGTATTCGTATTGCTATTTCTAGAGGTATTCGTAACGGCATTCGTATTACCCGCAGCATTAGCATTACTCGTCGTATTAGTGTTCAGAAAAGCATTTACAAGTTCATTCGCATTCACATTTTGATTCGCATTTTGCGTCGAACGATTCGTGTTTTGATTGAGATTGATCACAGGAATATTCGTATTGACGGTGCCTACAGCGCGATTTGTGTTGACGTTCGCGTTCCCGGCACTACTCTCATTCGCATTCTGTAATGCTTGATTACGCAAAGCATTCACATTCAGACCCATAGCATCAATGGGGACGTCCGGCTGTGCACGTTTTTGAATATAAATGTAAAGGAAAAATCCTCCCGCAAGCAATATTCCTACGACAAAAATACCTACTAAAACCAAAATAATTTTTTGACTCCGACTTAAAGCTCTACTCCCTAACGGTAAAGATGAGGAAGGTATGTTACCGGGTTGAACAGGCACAAAAGGATTTTGAGGTGTGCCAGGTGGTGTAAGACCAGAACTCCCGGCAGAGGTTCCCGTAACACCAGCGCCGGCTGGTGCTGTTGCCATTGGCTGAGAAGTTGGTCCTGGGGAAAGTGACTCAGCGCCTTGTCCTCGCGAAGAAAGATCTGGTTGCGAAACAAATTGCGGTGACTGCGGAGTCATGTCACTTGTTTCCGCAAAAATATCTTCTGCCGCTGAACGTACCGAGGATTGCTGGATACCCGGTCTCGGGAGTTGTTGTGAAGACATGCCCGTGTCTTGCGGATATGATTGAGATGATGGATTTTGTCTTGGTTTTTGTGTATTTTCAAACATAGAATAGAATAGTGTTGATAACTCGAGAACAAATCTATTATAACACAAAAGATCTTAATGTTCACGATTCACATACGCCCGCTCGTGAGAAGAACGAATGATTCGAAAAGCATCATGAATATCTGAAGCCACAGAATAAATACGCATGTCCTGTTTTGAAATCGCTTTGTGTTGCGTATACATCACTTTTGTAATCCAATCCAAAAGGGGTTGCCAAAAATCTTTACCAATCAGGATAAGTTTCACTGGTTCGATTTTGCGTGTCTGTATCAGATTCAACATTTCAAAAAATTCATCAAGCGTTCCGAAGCCGCCAGGAAAAAAAACATATGCCTGTGACGAAGCTGAAAGCATAACCTTGCGTGTAAAAAAGAAACTAAATGCCATGGATTTACGAACATAAGGATTGGTACGTTGCTCTTTTGGAAGCTGAATGTTAATACCTACTGATTCGCCTTTGCCATGGCCTTCGACAGCGCCGCGATTTCCCGCTTCCATAATCCCAGCGCCACCGCCTGTAATAATCGTATACCCGGCGCGATTTAACATGCGTGCGAGTTGCCTAGCTTCTTGATAATGAACATTGTGTTCGGGAAAACGCGCCGATCCAAAAAAACTGACTTCGTGTTTGAGTTTTGACAAGAATTCAAAACCGCTGACGAACTCGGACATAATTCGAAAAACCATCCAGGTGACATTACTGCGTAAGCTGGAAAATAAAATTTTGCCGCCCGTGGAAGGATAAATGCCTCTATTTTTCTTTACCTTCAGCATAGAGATAGTATAACAAATCAATCAAAGGAAAGCTATGTGGAACGAAGTTGCGAAACGACTTGCACAATGCGTTCAGCGGCTTCTCGCAATTCCTTTTCGGAAGTCGAGATACCAAAACTCAAACGCATATGCGCTTGCTTGAAAAGTTTCGGAAGATGCAACGCCTCGATGACATGCGAAATTCTCTGCGCGCCAGCATCACAGGCTGCTCCTCCAGAAACAGCAAGACCAACCTGATCGAGTGCAACCAACAGCGCATCCTGATCAACACCCGGAAACGTCAGATGCACGATATGAGGAAGTATATTGTCCTGATGTCCATTAACAACACAATCTGAGACATGAGATCGTAAAGTCTCAAGAAATATATTGCGACGTGCGTGGAAAGAATCCGCTGCCGATCGCCGTGCTTCCGCGAGTTCCAAAGCATATGCAAAGCCAGCGATACTCACAGCGTGTTCCGTGCCAGGCCATAATCCATGTTCCTGTCTTCCACCAAAAAGGAGTGGGTCGCAAGCGATACCGTTTCGCACAAATAACATACTACAATCCGGTGGTCCGTATATTTTTGCGCCGCTGAGGGTCATGGCATCAATACCAAGTGATTGAGTATTCAATGTGCCAAAACCGGGCCATTGTACTGCATCCGTGTGAAATGCAACATAAGGCGCACATGTACGGACAAGCGCGACATACGACTGAATAGGTTGAATCGTACCAACTTCGTTATTCGCAATCATAATACTTACCAAGTTTGTATCGTGTGAAATTGCACTCACAAGCGCGTCCTCCTGAACAACACCATAACGATCCACAGGAAGGTACGTAACACGAAAATCTTCATGTTCCAAGGCTTTAGCTGTTTGCAAAATAGAACTGTGTTCGACAGCAGAAACAACAATATGATTGCGGTGATACTGTCTACGCGCCGCGTAGGCAATACCGCGCAAAGCAAGATTATTAGCTTCAGTAGCACTATGAGTAAAATAAATTTCGCTCACTTCACAATGCAAAATAGTAGCAATGTGCGCTCGTGCATCATCAATAATCTGTCGCGCCTTGCGTCCAAAAACATGGGAACTCGACGGATTCGCAAAAATTTCTCGCGACAAATTCTGCATATGTTGAGAAACTTCCGGTGCGACCGGAGTCGCTGCTGCGTAATCAAGATATATCGGCTGCCGATTCATAGATGTGTTGCATAATCAGTGAGAAGTTCAAACCCCCGCATTTATTCAGACACAAGCACAGGTAAAACTTTGGAACGAATAGAAATATCCACTGGCGCAGGACCCATAATTTCGCCATCAACTTGCGCAAGAGCGTGGGTCACTGCTTCAATACGAACATGACGCGCCGGAAAATTTTCAACATTAACGAATCTCGGATGGGATTTGCGTGAGACACCAAGGTAATTACGAAAAAGACTGAACATATCACCTTTGCGTACTATCAGAACATTAAACAATCCGTCATCCAATTGCGCATCAGGTGCAACAAGTCTTCCACCATACAATTTCGTATTCGTCACAACAACGAAACAACCTGACATTGGTGCACGATCGTCAAGAACGATACGCAATTTCTGAGCTTTGAGAAAAAAAATCTTTCGTAAAATCGTAATATCAAAAGCAATGGGTCCAAACATTCTTTTCAGCCACGGCTGAACTCTTTGAATAACATAGGCGTCAAGACCTACACCGCACCAAAGAATAAAAAAACGTCCGTTCGCACAACCAACATCAATACGACGTATTTGCTTTTGAAAAAGCGCTTGACACGCTTTCTGTACATCATGACCGATACCAAGCTCGTGCGCAAAAACATTCGTCGTTCCAAAAGGGAGTAAACCAAAAACTACGCGCGTATCCATAATTCCGTTGAGCACTTCATTCACAGTACCGTCACCTCCACATGCGACAACAACATCAGTTGTCTTCGCTATTTTTCGCGCAAGCAAAGTAACGTCACCTTTCTGCTGAGAATAAAAAACACGAATTTCCCGATATCGCTTTGTCAAACGTTTTTGTAGTTCGGGTAACATCGATGGGAACATACGCCCCCGACCTGCGTAAAGATTCACAATCAAACTCATGCTCTGCATAATAGACTTGTCCCTGAATAATCTTTCGTGACGAATTTGCTTTACCTCAAAACATGGGTTTTACGACCTAAGGACGCTTGTTGAATTGCATGCATCCAAAATAAACTCACAGACCGAATCATCAGCGGAAATAAAAATGAGAGTATTTGACGTTTGACTTGTATTCGATGTCGACGAATGAAAAAACGCTCGTAGATGCGAAAGCGATGGACGTATTGTACACGCTTCTTAAAAAGGAGAAGAAGTTGTGGCTTGTAAAATTTTTTGTGCCTGAATTGAAGAGGTCGTCTTGGGACACGCAAAAAAAGATGCTGACTACGCCACAAATAGAAAGCTGAACACAATTCAAAAAAGAAATGTCGATTTCGAATATTTTTCCAGAAAGATTGGCGCATATCTAAAAACGGGTCGGACCAATCATCGTATACAGGTACAGGGTCACGAGATTTAAAGTTGCCGATATGATGTGCTGGATCCAAGGCATCAACAATGAAATGCGACAAATACGCCGCAGAGCGCGCCGCAGTACGAGGATCGTTTGTAAGACTCGACTGCAAAAGATCATACTCGCTACTAATAACAGACAAAGCATTACCCTCACCGTTGACCGGATTATAAGCATGCTGTGAGGTCGGCATTTGTTTTCTTATCCATAAACCATCAGGACCTCGATATCCTTCATAGGTTTGGATATCTGACAGACTTGGAAAATGCATAAAACTGAAGCGACGCCGCTGAAAAATCGCTTGATAAGCCAGTTTATTGACAATATGATGTGTAGAAAACTGATCAAGATTAAGGTATTTTGAAAGCAAACCGCTAAACATAATCGTGCGCAAATGAAAAGTATTGTATAATATAAAATTATAGCATTGGAAATAAAATAGAGGAATAACGCATATGAATCTTACAAACAACGCAAATACCCCAACATATGTACCGCCGCAAAATATGGGTCCAGGCGGTATTCCACCTGAAAACGCCCCATTTCCTTACATACCCCTTCCTGAAACACCGTCAACAAAAAAGAATCGCAAAACTCGCATGATAAGTATAATTCTTGGAATCATGTTCATACTCGGCGTTGGTGCGTATGGAGTATTCGCGTACACACAGCAACGATGGCCTTTTACTCCTCAATCCTTGCAATCTTCTGAACCTGAAAATCAAAACACACAAACGCAATCTAACACCAATAGTACGTCACCAAACAATGAGACAAATACAAGTAGCACCGAGGTTCAGGGAATATTTACAAGAATTTTTAACATCGTATTCAATCAGGATGATAATAAAAATACAGGAGCAACGCAAACGAACGAAACACTGTCACAGACAACAAACGCAAACCAAAATACCGCGCCAGAACAAATCAACAGCAATACACAAGCAACAACTGAAACGAACATAACACAACCGACACCAACTGAATCCACAAATACAACAACAGAACCTCCGATCGAATCAACAAATACGGCAGCACCAACAGAAGCGCCGTTGGCAAACGACGGTGATCTGACGAATGCAGAGCTCGATATGCTGAGTGCGAATTATAAAAATTCGCAAAAAGTTTCTTCGCTCGGTTTTGGATTCAACATCACAATGGACGCAAAGGGACTTGCACGTGCGAACCTGAAACTCGATGGAACGGGAAAAATCGAGCAAGAAGAATTTTTATATCCCGATTCTGAATTTGATGTGAGTTATAATCTCAATGCGAATGGAGTGACGGCGCAAGGCGGCGGAGAAGAAAAAACCGTTGACGGAATTGCCTACCTCAAAATAGATGGTATGCAAACGAATGTCACAGCGATTAATAATTTTATAAGCACGGCGAAAGGTATCACGGGAACGTCCATCAGTGGAAAATGGCTCAAAATCGTCTATGAAGAAATTGCTGAATATTACGAAGATGAGGCTATGCCTGACCTCTCACAAGCAAAAGAAGCGCTGAACGAATATTGGATCCTTTATACTGCCCTTGGCACACTCGAGGAAGCCGAATACATCGGCGCAGAAACTATCAATGGCGTCACAACAGATCATTATCGCACGGTGATCAATCAGGAGGAAATGCAAGCAGCGCTCAATCAAGCATCAGACCTCGTTTATAATCCGCAAATGATTGCTTTGATGGAAATTTTTGAATATGTGCTGGCGCACACGCAGGATATTCCAGTCGAAATCTGGATCGGGAAAGATAATTTTATTTATCAATTAGACACGACGATTCAGTATTACGATCCAAGTGTCGGAAATGACATGACTTTTCACATCAAAGCAAATGTTTTTGATTACAATGAACCGGTCACAATTACTCCGCCCGACTCAGCGATCATGGCTTCACAGGCGATCGCAAAACTCCATGAACTCATGTTTACCCTCCTCGGGACGTATTCCGGTGATGTACCAAAATTGCAAGGGATTATCCAAATTTTTCTCTAAAAAATAAACCGTCGCGCAGCAAGCGATCGCGGAATTATCAAGTTAACAAAAAAAAATATGCCAAAAAGAAAAATAATCAAAGAAAAAAATCAGCAAACACTCACAAAAACAAAATATCAAATAGGTCTCCTCCCAAAAGTCATAGTCTTTGTGAGCGTTATTATAGGACTTACGTCGGTCTTTAGCACCATCGCGGCGGCACTCATCGGCGGCAGAATTCCAAACACAGACGCCGGAATATTATGTTCGGATTCCGACGGTGGAGCGGATAAATATGTGCCAGGATTCGTACGAGTGGAAGATCGAGTTCGCAAAATTCGTACAACCTACAATGATTTTTGTGGCGGACCAAAAAGAGTAGGTGAAAGAATCTGTACAAGAGGACAAGAAGATACTGTACTCACGCATTGTAAGGGCAACGAGGAATGCGCCTGGGATGGGGATGAAGCCTTTTGTGCCGGACAATATGTCCCGGGAAAAGATTGTAAAGATACGGATCCTTTCAATAAACGACGCGAAAAAGGGCAAGTGGGTAATCCAGCAACTGGCGCCTATCAAGAAGATACGTGTCGAAACGGAGAACTTGTACAATATGATTGCGGCCTCAAAGGCGAAGTAGTTGTTGCCGAACATGCCCGAAAGTGTCGTGCAAATGAAGCATGTCAAAACGGTATATGTGTTGAGCAATGAAAAAAGAAAGATGCAAAATCCGCGATCATATCAACCGCGGATTTCGTCGTTGACTAGTTGCTGCAGGTGCAAGAGCTCATAGGATTCCCGCAGCCTGAACATGTCTCTTCTGACATATGCACCCCTCCTTTCGTATAAAAATTTTACACAGAAAGTATAACATACAATCTACGAAGTCTGTAATGAATGAGCGGACTTGTAGATGAGTTCTAAAGATAAAAATATGCTTCGTTTTTCTCTGAATAACACCATACGATATCTCATTGCATCAGATTTCATTCTCTTTGCAGCGTGGGGTTTGATTGAACCGATTTTTGCGATTTTTATTACAAAAAAAATACCCGGTGGAAGTGCGGCGATGGTCGGAATTGCAGCGGCTATCTACTGGATCTCAAAATCAATACTACAAATTCCAATCGCGCACGTACTCGATAAGAACCCAGGCGAACAAGATGATTACAGAGCGATCATACTTGGACAGATCATTGTGGGTATTGCTTCTTTGCTTTTTATAAGCATAACGAAACCCTTGCATCTCTACATTGTACAGTTTATTGCGGCGCTCGGTTTTGCATTAATCATCCCCGCCTGGGGCGCAATTTTTACACGTCACATCGATAAAGGAAAAGAAGGAACAGAATGGGCATTAGATAGTACTATACTTGGAATCGCAGCCGGAATCACTGGATTCCTCGGTGGAATAATAGCAGAAGTCTTTGGTTTCCAACTCGTTTTCACTATCGTCGCATTCATGAGTTTCTTAAGTATCATTTTTCCCTTCCTCGCTTCACACGCGACGACAAAAAGATATCACAAAAAGGCGCAACTGAAATAAGACGGACGAGTCATAAAAATAACATAAGAAAGATGCTGACATCCCCGGCGATCCTTATATTGCTCGAAATGGACAATCGTGTTTTTTGCAAATATACTTATTTTCAGCTTCGCCCTGTATCAAAATAAGCTGCTTACACAGGCGACACTTTACCTCTACCTCACTATTAATAAGTATGCCTTTAAAAAGCAACTTTTGATCATTCGGGCAACGATATTCTTTATAAAATAGAGACGATGTCATAGAAAAGTCACTCCCTCTAAGGTATCATAATCACACTGAAACGTCGATACAATTATGGCTCATCAACCTCTCTCGCAATTTGCTTGTACAGAGTTTACAATTCTTCTCAATCGTTACAAATGCGAGCGACCAAAACCTCAACGTGAGCTCGATCAATTCTTCGCAAAAGAACACACGGTTCTCAAAAGAGTACAACGTATCGCTGAACTCACGCATTTTGCAAAAAAGAGAATACTTTTTTTAGGCGACGATGATGTTACTTCTATCGCGCTTGCGCTGTTATACAAAACACAAACTATCACCGTTATTGATATAGATAAAAAACTCCTCGGCTATATTCAACATATAGCTACCAATGAAAAGCTTGACATACAATGCATTGAACACGACCTCCGAAATCCGCTACAAAGATCACAGCTGTGCGGTTATGATATTATTTTTTTCGATCCACCCTATACGCCACAAGCGGTACATACGTGGCTTCTTCGCGCGCTCGAAGCAAGCATAGGAAAAGGAACAAACAAAGCGCGAAAAAATCCAAAACTCCTCGCGCAAAAATATTATCTCCTTTGTTACGGATATACTGATCAAAGTACCGAGCGAGGATTAAAAATTCAAAAAATTATTACCGACCTCGGGTTGATTATTCAAGAAAAAATACGGGGATTCAATGCGTATTACGAAGCAAAAAGTATCGGTTCAAAGAGCGATCTGTATATTCTACAACCTACATCGCGCATCAACATTCGCCAACTCGACCAACATCGAACCGCTTTCTATACTCAGGGACTGTCGCCGAATACGCTTTCGTCTGTGAAAAATGAAAATTTTGAGCGAAAAAATTGAAAAGCGAGGAGGTTTATTTGACTAAAATAAGCTATGGTATTCGGCGACAGTCCCATTAAATAATCTCAATCAAGTGTTTCTCACTCCGAGTAGACAGCACTTCGCATCCATTCGAAGTTATGACCGTAAGATCTTCAATGCGAATACCAAATTCTTTCTCAAAATAAAGACCGGGTTCAATAGTCAACGTCATACCAGGAGCAAGAACAGTATCCATATCCGCACGCGCATAAGGCGGTTCATGAACTTGCAAACCAATACCGTGTCCAAGACCGTGAATAAAATGTTTTTCAAGACGCTGTTCTTGAAAAACACGATTAGCAGCATCATACACACTCCTAGTAGTCACGTGAGACTTACAACTGGAGATACCTACTTGATTAGATGCTAAAACAAATCCATACATTTGCCGAAAACGTTCAGACGCTTTGCCAAGATACACCGTACGAGTGAGATCTGAACAATACCCTTTATAGCGAAACCCAAAATCAAGTAAGAGCGGCAATCCTTTTTGTAATTTTTTTGCGCCAGTAAAATAGTGTGGTTCAGCACTTCCTGAACCAACGGCAACAATCGGATCAAAACTAAAACTATCGGCACCGCGTTTGCGCCCAAAAGTCAAAAGCATCTGCGCGATATCAAATTCAAAAAGCTGCGTATAATTATTGCGCTGCAAAAAATGTACGGTGTCTTGAAAGACTTCGTCACCGATACGAACCGCCGTGCGCAATACCTCAAGTTCCTGCTGATCTTTAAGAAGGCGCATATTTTCTAAAAAACCGTCTTCTGGAACTAATCGCAGCTGGGCATAGTTTTCCATTCGCTTCCACTCCGCGACACTCAGATTGTTACTTTCGAATAAAATACTGGAGTGTTGCGCTACATCCGCAGCGAAGAGCTTCAAAAGACCGTCGCGTTCACGCGCAACAGAAAGTTGCACAAGACCTCCCTGCACTGTCGAACACGCTCGCGCCTGTGTTTCATACATCGCAGGTACATACAGAAAGATATCTTCAACCGTGACAAGAAGTGTTGATTCGCGTTCGGTCGGCACAAGACCAACAAAACCGGTGCAATAAAAAATATGTACAGGATTGGTAATAAAAAAAGCTTGCGCATTTCGATCACGCAGCATTTTTTGCAGAACCTTGAGTCTCGCAGAAAACATAAAACAAAAATGAATAATCGAAAGAATTGTGTCAGTATAACACAAACTGTCGAAGCAACAAAGGCATTTTCAGGGGGCTGTGGCCGCATACGCTTTTGTATTTGAAAAATGAAGTTTATTTAAAGAAAAAAGAGGAGGAAGACTCTCCTTTCTCAGCACACTGTGTATTGTTAGTACTTCGAAAGTTATAGTCTTCCTCCTCTTTTTTCTATGATCAAATATATTTTTACAAACAAAAGCGTATGTGGCGAAAGCCCACAAAAACAAAGCCTCGGCGTACTTGTGATATAATACAGGCACAAAAAATTTTGCAAGAACAAGTCTATACAAAATGTATGAAAATTTTTCGATATCTGATATTAGGCCTTGCGGTTGTTGCGATCGCAATTACAACATTAGAAATCGTCAAAGTAAAAAAATTCGCAACAATTTCTAAAATTCTCATCGCAAGAACGCTACCCTACGAACAAAAACTGAAGCAACCAACGCTTCGTATACTCATCATCGGTGACAGTACCGGCATTGGGATAGGTTCAAACAGTCCGTCCGATTCAATAGCCGGACGACTAGGCAACATCTTTCCGGAAGCAGAAATTACCAATTTTTCAACGAGCGGCGATCGAATACACGACGGATTGCAAAGCATTACACAAATAAAAGAATCATACGATATCCTCATGGTGATGCTCGGTGGAAACGACGCGTTGCATTTTACCAATCTCCAAAATCTCACAGATGATACAAATACAATACTTGAAGAAAGTAAAAAGCGAAGTCGTGCTGTCATCCTCATGCCAGCAGGAAATCTTGGATCCGCGCCGATGATTCCGCAGGCAGTCCGCTGGTTATTTGAAAGACGATCAAAAAAAGTACGCGACGTCTTATCCAAGCAGGCGCAGGAAAACGCAGTGATTTTTGTGGATCTGTTGCACGAGAGAACGAATGATCCGTTTGCACAAAAGCCACAAAAATTCTATGCGCCTGACGGTTTGCATCCGAGCAGTGCGGGGTATGCCCTCTGGTTCAAGGAATTAATGAAAGTGATTCAACTCTAGGGCTGTTGCCGAATGCGCTCTTGTATTTGAAAAGTGAAGTTTATTTAAAGAAAAAAGAGGAGGAAGACTCTCCTTTCTCAGCACACTGTGTATTGTTAGTACTTCGAAAGTTATAGTCTTCCTCCTCTTTTTTCTATGATCAAATATATTTTTACAAACAAAAGCGTATGCGGCGACAGTCTTTAAGAGAAGGTACATGTTGTACTACTCTGGACACGGCGCAAAAGCACAGGTTGGTGGCAAACGAGGCACAAAAGAACCGTCAGGACACTGCCGAACATCGGTCAGACAAACGACTGTCGCGTTAGTATTCGCAGCGGCGTTATTTGTATTGGCAACAACATTTGCATTACCAGAACCGGTTTGATTCGAATCAGGTAAAAACGTACGTACACAACCAGAGGCGAAGAATATCACCAGCAAAAAAAACAAACAGCCGCGCAGAACAAATCGCAACGAAATTTTTTGAAATATCTTAAAGCTGTTGCCGAATATCATCATAGCAACATTGCTAATAAAGCACCGATGCTATAGGAAAGCGCTGCAGCAAATCCTCCAACCAATAACATTTTGAGTCCCGCACGAAACCAAGCAACGCCGGTGATTCTTGTTTTGAGCGCGCCAAGGACAAATAAAGTGATACCCGTCAACATACTCGCTATAAAAAATGTATACACAACATCATGTGCAAAAAAATCGATCACATATGTGAGGACGGGAACAAAACCAAAAACGACAAAAGCGCCAAAAGTATAAAGAGCGTTCTTCCACGCCGATGCTTGATTCGGTAAAATTCCGTGCTCTTCGATCATCATAAGATCTAACGTACTTTGTGGATATTTGAAAAAAATATCTGCAAGTTGTTGCGCATCCTTTTTCGACATCCCCTTCTCACGATAAAAAGTAATGATTTCTTTTTTCTCATGCTCGGGCCGGTGATACAGTTCCCACGCTTCGTAACGACGTTCGGCATCACGATATTCCTGTTCGGCTGCTGTGCTCAAGAAATCTCCAAAGGCCATCGAAACTCCGTCAGCAATCAAATTCGCAACACCAAGAATGAGCAGTATTTGAGACGACAGGTGAGCACCCGAGACTCCAGCGACAATTGCAAAAGTTGTAATCGTACCGTCAAGACCTCCGTACACAATACTCCGAATATATTTCGCCTGTGGAGTACGTGGCTTACGAGGCGGAATATGAATAGGAGCGGCAGTCGCATCCGTCATAAACTCGAAGGAATTTCTTCTGGTTCAGGAAACTGTGATGGCACAAAAGCCGAAGGAAACTGCACACGAGCTTTTTCCGACACATCATCTAAAGAATGAGCCTGTAACATAGTAGCAGAAAAAGTATAGAGCACATCATCGATAAAAAGGCTACGTGTAATGGAAGTTGTAAAATCAGAAGGGGTAAGCGCAGGATCATTGGATATGGGATTGAAGCTATGATTCACACGTTCACGCAATTCAATTCCGTTTTCATTGATATTAAATACAAGCGCTCCTAAAAACTCGAATACAGGTTCGTAATCAGAAGAGTCAACTTTTTGCAGTTGTGCTGGAAACACGAGAAGATTCTTTTCCTTCGAGAAAAGAAAAGCTTTGTGTTCGCGCAATGCTTCAGAATCACTTCCAACACCTCCGATCACATAGCTATCAATCTCGCGTAACTCTTGAACATTCGACACATCAAACAATGAAACTTTCAGGCCCTCGACATTTACTGCGTCGCTTTCCCCCAAGCTCGTTTCATGACCAAGTCCGATGAGGATATTTTCATTGTAAGGATGAAGATAGGTGGAAAATCCAGGAAGTTTTAATTCCCCAAGTAAGGTAGGTTGACGTGGATCCGAAAGATCAATCGCAAAGAGAGGATCCATTTGCTCAAACGTAACAAGATACACACGATTGCCTAAGAAACGCGATGCAAAAATACTTTCACCCTTCGCGAGGCCCTCCAGGCGACCGACAACTTTCATTTTTTCATCCAACACATACACATTACTCCACGAAGTTCGCTGCGGATCTTCAACAAATTCCGCAAAAAATGGACCCTTTGTGGTCGCAATGCGAAAATACCCGCCAGACTCATCCATAGAAAACTGATCATTCACCCGTCCAGTCACCTCCGCCACGCCAACCGAAACAACACGTGCGCTATCGAGCTTAAATTTATGAATCACAGTCACTTCGAGCTTATCACTAATTTCCTTGTACTTCGCCTTCAAACCAGCGGTGACTTCGTCGTCGTAACGCGTGCGTTCCTCGCCCGTAAGACTCGCTCGGAATTTTCCGAATACTTCCAAAATTTTCCAACGTTTTTCTTGAGTCGAAAGAATCATCTCATCGACACGCTCAATATTCCAAACAGTATTTTTCGCATCTTGACTCAAACGATCAAACATGCGCTCCATCAAGACCTCAAAACTCAACTCATCAGGTTCAATATATTTGGTATACGTCAAATACAGAGCGTCTTTGGAAACGTACGGAGAGGTCGCGCCCGGTAGAAGGTAAACCTGATGCTGAAAAACTTCTTCGTACTTGCGCATATTGACAACCGCAATCGTTGTAAACTGATAAAAATTATAGGGACTATCGAAGTAAAAAACATCAGGGCAATTGCAAGGCGAAACTGTGGAATCTGTCGAAAGCGCTTTCCCGTTTTCCAAAACATACGGAATAGGCATGACGGGATCAGGGTTGACATCATATTGCTGTACAACAAGATACACATAATCTCCAACGCGTCGTGATGTAAAAAATGTACCTTCAAAAGAAAGATCACGAATTTTTTTCGGATTGGACTTATCCTGAATGTCAAAAACTTGAAAAAAAGTGAATTCAGAAGCGCGATTCAAAGAAATTTCTTGATCTAACGGGGTCCAATCCAAACCATATACAGCAAGAAAATTGTCCTGGATATACAATTCTTTCGGCACGCCTTCAAAAAAAATCCGTGCGACAATTTTGGCTTGTTCAGGAGGATACGCTTCGACGATATAAAGATTCTGATCGACAACGACGTATATATATTTCCCATCTGTTTTGATAATATCCGCTTCATCGACACCGGGTACTTGAATATTCGTCGGAGAATATGCTGGGACGGAAGCAATGTCTTCTACTGCACCCCCAAATCCATCACCAAAACCAAGAGGTGTAGGCGCGAGGACGTTTGTTGGAAGCAGCGGCGTGCTCCGGGAATGCTTCTCTAAAAACGCGAGTAATTCTTTGGAACTCGAAAATTTCTTCAAAGCGCCTTGTTGTTGAATGTGTTCCACGATAGGTTGATTGAGTTCAACAGAAGCACTGCGTGACCATGTTTGTGTAAAATTTTTCAATACTCCAAATTGTTGCAACACAAAAATGCCTACGCCAATAATCCCGACCAGAATAACGACTACAAATGCTGCAAATGAAGAATGACGATACCATGATGGAAAAGAAGACATATAGGCTTCTGAAAAAGGCAACTGGAAAGCTATTCAAGCCCTCCAGTTACAAAAATGTTCTTGCACAAACCTCGCCTAAACAGCGTGAGTCGTCTTACGAAAAAGAAGCGCGAGACATTCGACCAGTAATGCATCCAAAAGTGCGTCTGGAAACAGACTACGACAGGACCAACAGTAACGTGAGTAAAAATCGAACACATTATCTTCCCTCCTCTTGATAGATAAACTGTTCATTTTTTCGCACTGCGGACATTGAATTTCTAGCCGACAAGGATCTTGAATGTCACGACTATACATGATAACCTCCTTTCGAACCTTGGAACATAAGCGTTCCACAAATATTGTATCATACTCATATTCCAGTGACAAAAATACTTTTTCGAAATCGGCGTCGCGTCCATGTATTTGGAACTGTCACCGAATGTATTTCTTGTTCAAAACACAAAACAAAAGAGGAGGATAACTCTCGCTTTCGAAGCACTGACACTGCACAGTGTGCTGAGAAAGGAGAGTTATCCTCCTCTTTTGTTTTGTACATTGCATAAGAAAGGGTAGTCGGCGACAGTCCCATTTGCCTCGGTTCAATACTTCATGATACAGTGTAAATAACGTCCTTCACAAACAGTCTCAAGAAAAAGGAAGGTGGGTGTAATTCCCCCGCTGTCCCGCAACTGTAAATATTCGGCGAGTAACTTTGCGATGCCCCGAGTATAAGCCAGACACTTGATCTTGTGACTCATAAAACTTCCCCCTCTCGTGGAATGGAGGGCGGCAAGAAACATCCTGTATAAATCGAACGAAATTGTCTCTCAAAAAATGGAAACAGTGATGCCGCCGCCAAGGCGGTTTTTCATTTTCACAAAAGGAGTGAAAAAAAATGCAAAAAAGACAGCAGATGCATGATGGAAGAAACGACCGCCAAGGTATTCAAGGAAACATGAAAAGAAGAGGATTCTTACATGTCTGCCTTACATCATTGGGAGTACTCCTCGGTAACGAAACATGCCCTACTCCACAATCACGAACTGTAGCGGACGTCACGGTCGAACGAATCGCGATCACCGAAGAATTTTGGACTTCGCCATGCGGCAGAAAAGTCGTAGGACTTGGTGAATATAAATCAACGAATTTGGTTTATTTCCTCAATAACGTGCAAGAACAAATTCCGGTAGAGGAAGTAGAAGTGTACGAGGGGGATACTATCGAATGGCGCGATTTCATGACTGGGGAAATCATTATAGAGACTTTCACAGTCTCACAGTCGCCATGTTAAAAGCACAAACGGGATTTTTAAGGAGAGCGTTGCAAAAAAAGCGACGCTCTTCAGAAAACTTCTCAAAATTTCCTATGAAAAAAATACTCATTTTCATTTCCATACTCGGATTGACATTGCTTAACACGCACGAGGTGCATGCTGAATCTCTAGAAGAAAGTAAACAGCAGGCACTGAATTTTCTTATTGATCAAACCAAACGTCCGCAATGGATAGAAACTGCGGGCGCATCAACTGTAGATTGGACGCTATTCACTATCGCCGGATTGGACGCAACGCAACGTATCAATGAAGAGGTCACACGTATCGGCCTCCAGAACTTCCCTCAAACCCAAGCAACAGATTACGCACGAAAAATCCTGACCCTCACCGCTTTCGGTTTCGATCCGCGCAACAAATTACCTGATCGTAATCTCATCCAAGAATTTCTCAACAACTATTATCATCATGCTCACATCGGCGATCAGCGACTCTTGAACGATGATGTCTGGGGTATGATAGCCCTGAGAGCAGCGGGTATCGAACCAACCGATGCAATCATGCAAAATATCACAAACACACTTCTGCAGCATCAAAATCAGGACGGCGGCTTTCCACTCATTGATGGAGGTGAGAGCGACGTTGATAATACCGCTGCTGCAATCATCGCTTTGCGGGCGAGTAACATCCCAAAAAATCACGCAAGTCTTCAGACAGCAAAAAATTTCCTCCGGACAAAGCAACACCGAACCGGCGGTTTCGTAGGATTCCAAGACACTGAACCAAACACCGATAGTACCTCGTGGGTCGTCCTTGCACTTGTGACACTCGAAGAATCGATCGAGACTTGGCGCGCGCAACTCGGAACACCTTTGGATTTTATCCAAAGCATGCAAACACGCGAAGGTGATTTTTGGTGGAAAGTCAGCACTATTCCGCAAGGCATCAAAGCAAACACCGCGTTCGCAACGCTCGCACTCGGACAAAAAAAGTTACCAACACGCGTAATAGAGCTGCCAAATATCGACATCCCCTTTCGTATTGAAGGGGCAACCAAAAATATTTGCACCGGCCACATCCAAGCCCGCACACCAATGGAGATTATCACAAGCGCTGCAGCTTCCTGCGGATATACCTACGAACTTGATTTCAATGGAACCTACTTGCGGCGTATCAATGACGATGCGGCGCACGACCTCACCGGTTGGCTCTATCTTGTGAAGTGGATTCCCGGAACAGTTCCGGCGCCTGCCCATCAACTCAAAGAAAGTGATGAAGTACTTTGGTATTTCGGCGAATCAACATGGAAACCGCTCCGAGTTTTGATCGAACCAAATAAAACGATACCGAAACAACCTATCACAATAAGGAGTGAAATTTTTAATGGCAGCGCTTGGCAGTTCGAACCAGGGGTCACGATTCACGCAGATACCGACACATTGACAACGCACGCAGATGGCGCTGTAGCATATACACCCACCGAATCTGGAAGCGTTAAAATCTTTGCAGAAAAACAAAGCATGGTACGTTCTCGAATGGAAACACTTGCGGTCGGAACGCCTTCAGAAAGTATTACGCTCGCAGCAAGTGTTGTGATTCCCAATCCTGAAGATAATGAAGAAGATGGAAATGAAAATAACGATAATGATGACAACGAAGATGAGAATCAAGAGCCAGAACCTGAACCAGAAATTTCCATCACCGTCACGGGCGGCCCGATCAATTTTGGTGAACTTACCCCGGGATCATCAGCGCCCCTACAGCAGATGACTATCAATAACACCGGAAATGTCAACATCGATGTAAATCCTGAGGTCGAGGGATCAAATCTTATGAAACAGTTTCTAAAACTGAACGACTTACTCTGGTCGGCATTTGAAATGCGACTTGGAAAGCAAAATCAGCAAGAAATTCGCATCGGCTTAAATGTACCGGAAAACTTTCAGGAAGCAGGAGCGCACACAGGTAATCTTACATTTTGGGCAACCCAAGTAGCACAATAAACAATGAAAATATTTACTAAACTATTTTTTGTACTCGTATTCAGTGATTTTTTAATACATCCAAACATCGCCCAAGCTATTGGCGTTGGAGTTACGCCGTCTCACATAGAAATCACCGCAACCCAAGATCAACCTACCGAAAGTATGATCACTGTCTTTAATACTTCGGACCAAACAGCACTAATAACTATCCAAGCGGATGAATTTCAAGATCGAATTTCCATCGCACCAAGTACTCTAGAACTGCTTCCACAAAAAAATCAAAAAGTAATCATTACCGTAACGCCAAAAAGAGCCAGTGCTTTGAGTACACATCTTTCCATCAAAGCGCAAGCAAAAAATCCAGAAAATTTTGAACCAAACTCTGGCATAAAAATTCCCCTCATCGTCCATGCAGATCAAGACGCTAAACAACGGGCCATAATCTCTTTAGTCACACTCTTCGTTATTGGAGTACTCCTCGGAATCCTATGCTATCATTTTTTCGTTTCAAAAAAATTGCGACAAAAATTTGCGCCAGAACATCATCCTTTATCTCGACCAAAACGTTTATAAAGGATTGTAGCCGAATACGTTTGCACCTGTAAAAATAAAATTTGACCTAGAAAAAGAGGCAGAAGACTCTCCTTTCTCAGCACACTGTGCACTGTCAGTGCTTCGAAAGCGAGAGTCTTCTAGCTCTTTTTCTATGCGCATTGCACAAGAAATAGCATTTGGTGACAATCCCTATAAGACTGCCTAGAAAGCGTAAGTCTTAAGCAGAATATATTTCGTCCACCAAATAATGCCAAAAAGAAATGGAATGTGAAGCATGTAAAACGCGAGACTCCTGCGACCAAGCCAAGCGACAGAGTGAATAACCCGTGATTCTGGAAGAAAATAGAGAAAACGACGTTCATAACGTTGAAATGCATAATGCCCCAATGCGATACCAAATGCTACAAGGTTCATCCATGGAAAAAGTGGAAAATAATCAAGTGCCGGAAAAGAAGTGTTCCCAAACGGATATAAAAATGGATTGTCTGAAAGAAATTGCGCAAAAGGTGTGAGAAGGATCACAAGTATCCCAAACAAAAAAGCAAAACGTGGATAAAAAGCCATGCTCGATAGAAGTACAATACTGACGGCAATAAAATGCAAAATCCCAAAACGCACAAATTCAGTCGGCGCAGCGATCCACGTAACTCCTGACACAATCAAAGCGCAAATGAAAATCACAAACGCGTGACGAAATAATTTTTTGTAGATAAAACTCTTCGGCAGCTCAAGTGCAGAATATTTTTGAACAACAAGAGCCATGGAGACTCCAACACTTAAAAGAAAGATAAGTTGAACAAAACGGGCCAATGCAAGCCAGCTGCCTTCTTGCAGTTCGAATTGCGTAAGTTCAAAAAAATTGAGAATAAAAAAGAAGTGATAGATCAGCATCCCGATCACTGCAAGCCCACGAAAAAAATCGATTTCAAGAAATCGAGTGTGCGTCATAAACTTTGAGAATCTTCCATCACTCATAAGTCATTGCAGCAAAAAGAATTTTTTTTGAACTTGGAAAAGGGAAACCTAGAAGGGGCTTCCCTTTTCCAAGGTGTCTCAAAACCGGCAATCAATCCCCACTTCTCGGCGGTAGTAACCCTACGACAAAACGCAGGAAACTATCAACTTAAAGAATACAAAAATCCTTCGAATATTCGCAAGGAATTTCCTGCGATTCTATTCGCTCGACTTTTGCGTATCGCGTCCCTTGTTTGCACCAATCAAAAAATTGTGAAAGCGCAGTCACATCGCCTTCTACTTCGATCCCAACACTCCCATCAGGTTTATTGCGCACCCATCCCGAAAGGGCAAGCTCCTGCGCCAACGTCTTGGCGTTTGTGCGAAAAAATACACCCTGCACACGACCAAAAACTCGAATCTTCACGCGCTTACGCATAAAACTGCAGAATTTTTACAAAAACAGCGTTGGTCATAACCCATCAAGATCAAAAATAATTGCTTGCATCATATTGTCATTATACTATAGAATCTCACTATGAAAATCACTTTGAATAAACATATATGATTCAAGGCATTCTTTTAGACCTCGACGGTGTACTCATAAAAACCGAGCTGGAAACATTTCGTTTCTATCAAAATTATCTCAAAGAACACTATAAGATCATACTGAAAGATTCAGACTTTAAATATAAATTCGGCCGAAAATCGAAGGATTTTTTTCTTGATGTTTTAACACCGGAACAACATAAGATCGTGCAACCAGAAAAACTCACGGAACTGAAACGCGAATTATTTAACACTCAAATAGAAAAATTCGTCAGTAAAGTGGATGGAGTGCACAAACTTCTCTCCTGGTTAGTAGAACATAATATGCGATTGGCGCTTTGTTCGCAAAACGAAAAACGAATGATCGATACGGTCATTGTGTGGTTGCGTATTCGAAAATTTTTTGAGATTTTCCTCTCACTTCAGGATATTCATCACAAAAAACCTCATCCGGAAATATATCTCCTAGCATCCAAGCGATTAGGATTGCGGCCAGATGAATGTATTATCATTGAGGATTCCAAAGATGGAATAGAAGCCGCGAAAAACGCTCAAATGATCTGTATTGGGCTAGCGCATGAATATACTCCAGAGGGATACTTGCAAAAAGCGGATATACAAATCCATCATCTACTGGAAGTGCCTCAAATACTGCAAAAAAAATTTGGAGTACAATAAGCACGATCTATAACAGCTCCAAACGAAAAAAGGGGTCGTTTGATATTCAATGATGTAGAACAAACCCCTTTTCACCGAAAAATGTTCGAAAAAAGATGAATACCGACGCTCCTGTTAAAGGAGCGGCGGCCGTTCAAGATCATTCAGCGCTTCTTCGGGCGAAAGTATCGACACTTTCAATGGCCCAACCCCATTCGAGTTGTCAAAGAAACACCGGATCTTCTCCCAGTGAGCGCGAAAATACGGAATTTCAAATTCCTGTGTCAGGCGGAATCTGTTCCACGCTTCTGCAGGAATCGGCCGTCGTGCGCTATCTCGCATTTGAATGCGAAGGTAGCGCACATCTGCGGGAGCATGGACATACGCTAGTCCATCAAGCACCTCGACATGAGCCAGGGCCACACCCTCAAGCACCAAAACGAAACCACGACGTTCATCTGGAACGATGTCTATATTCCGGGTCTTTTCACCCTTGTCTTCACGGTTATAGACACCACGAAGTTGAATCGGTTCACCCTGCTTGAAATGCAAAAGATCACATTGAAGTGCTTGAAAATCCCACCAAAGCAACTGATTCCTTCGTCTCTTCCCTTCCGCAGGACTGACCCGCTCACCTTCGGCAAGCCACGCCTTTCTCTCAGCACTTGAAAGAATGAAATAGGCGTCCAAACCAAGTGAAGCAGCGGGAATGTTCTGCTCACGAAGATGAGACACGACCTCTTCAGCGCTCGATGTCTTACCTGCTCCGGCTTGACCTGTCAAACCGTAAATGAGGATGTCACCCTCCCGCCACAGTGTTTGTATCTCATGCTCAATTTTCACGTCCATATATACCTCCATGATTGTCACATAAAGCACGTAACAATGTAATCGTTTCACCCACATTTACGACAATATACGCAACACCGTAACCTGCCTGAAACGCCACCCGCCCCTCAGTGTCCTCCCTGTCACCGATGGAAACACACTCTGCCGGCAGACAAGAAAGCTCCTGCGCGACAGCACGGAAAAATTCCGGCTGATGCTTTGATGCTCCGACATCCTCAGGTCCAAAGACCTGTATCTTACGGCTGGAAAGCAAGTCTCCCAAACCTACACATGTCAGAACTCTCACACCAATCTGCTTTGGTGAATTCGTGGCAAAAGCAACAGCACGCCAACTTGTTGAAACTTTGCATATCACATCCGCTAAAGCTGGATTTGGCTGAAGAAAAATTTCCGGCCGCCACACCTCGCAACGTAACCGGCTCCACTGATCAGGTGAAAGCCTGTAGTGATACATTGTTTCTGTAACTGTCGGTTTCCTACCAGTAAGCTGTTCTTGGTTGGACCTATAACTTTGAATCAATTGTTCCAACCTTTCTGGTGTATGTCCTAGACAAAAAGCCGCTGCTTCGAGTTCCCTCCGATTCCCATCCTGAAAGTATGCAGGATTGTCGTAAACAGTATTATCAATATCAATGACCAATGCCCGTGCATTTTGCATCTTACCAAGAATTTTCATTTATCTCCCCTTTTTTTACTACAAAATGAACGAAAATAAAATTTTTATACTCAACCTCTTTTTGTCAAAGATCTCACAAAGTAAAATCAGACAATCTCAATATAAATATCAATGTCCGCCTCTAGTAACATAACCGACTGGTGATCGTCATCCTATCAAATTATTGTAGCTCGTCAATGAATAAACTACGAAAAAATTATAGGCTAAAATAAAAGAAATAAGAGAAAAATGTGAAAAAGTTGAAGAGAAAAAATTGACAAATGTTCGCACTGTGGAAAACTTTCAACACAGCAAACATAAGCTGAAACAATGAAGTCATCACCAGTATTGAGCTTGTAGAATCCATCGAAATTGAAAAAATGAAATGATTTCGATACAATTGAATACGTACCGCCTCAACTTGAAATTCCTCATTCCGATTTCGAGACAAAAGTTGATTGCGCTGCAAGTTTCACTATTCCTCAGTGTAAAATATGCACAATAGCGATATCGCAAAAATTTTCAACGACATAGCGCTCTATTTGGAAATAGAAAAAATTCCTTTTAAGCCACGGGCATATGAAAAAGCCGCTCAAACAATCGACGATTTACAGGAAGAACTTCAAGACATATACACACAAGGCAAACGCGCGGCACTCGAATCAATCCCCGGCATCGGCAAAGGACTTGCGGAAAAAATAGAAGAACTCCTCAAAACCGGTCAACTGATCTATTACGAAGAGTTGCAAAAAAAGATGCCAGTGAATATTCATGAACTCGCGACGATCGAGGGCCTTGGTCCACAACATATCAAAATACTCTACGAAAAACTTGGCGTTAAGAACCTGCGTGATCTCGAAAAAGCCATCGCAGCAAAAAAAATCAGCAGACTTCCGGGCTTCGGTGAACAAAGTGAGAAAAACCTCAAACAAGGCATTGAATTTGTAAAAAAATCACATGGGCGATTTCTTCTTGGCTATGCGATGGCTACGATTTCTAGTATCGAACAACGACTGAAAAACCTTGCGCACGTGCAACGACTGACTATCGCGGGATCTGTACGACGCAAAAAAGAAACCATCGGCGATGTTGATATTATTGCTGTAGCAAAAAAACCAAAAACAATCATGGACTCTTTTGTACATATGCCCGAAGTCATACATGTCTATGCGCATGGCGAAACAAAGTCCATGATCAAACTCAAAAATGGACTCGATGTTGACCTTCGAGTCATACCAGAAAAATCGTATGGTGCTGCTCTCAACTATTTCACAGGATCAAAAGCACATAACATAGCACTCCGTGAGAAGGCTATGAAAAAAGAACTCAAACTCAACGAATACGGACTGTTTCGCGGCAAAAAATATATCGCTGGTCGAACTGAAGAAGAACTCTATACAGCACTCGGCATGCAATACATCGAACCCGAAATGCGCGAAAACTGGGGCGAAATCGAACTTGCACTCCAAAACAAATTACCAAAGCTCGTACCCTATAACGCACTCCGTGGAGATCTTCAGGTCCAAACTGATTGGACTGATGGAACGGCGTCAATCGAAGCGATGGCGAAAGCTGCTGTAAAACAAGGCTTAGAATACATCGCAATTACGGATCACACCAAACGACTCACGATGACACGCGGACTCGACGAAAAGCGCATCCAGAAACAATGGAAGGAAATTGACCGAGTCAACAAACGCCTCAAAGGTGCGACCACGGTCCTCAAAGGAACTGAATGTGACATTCTCAAAGACGGTTCACTCGATTTACCAGATGCCATCTTACGACAACTTGATGTTGTAGGTATTTCTGTACACTCCCATTTTCATCTGCCGAAAAGCACCCAAACCAAACGCATCATTCAAGCAATGACTCATCCCTCTGTTCATATTCTCTTCCATCCAACAGGTCGTCTTCTGCACCGGCGCGAAGCCTATGAAGTCGACATGGAAGCTATTATCAATGCGGCGAAAAAGTACCATGTGATCCTCGAAATCAATGCGTCACCAGAACGACTCGATCTCAAAGATGAATATATCCGAAAGGCTATGGAGGCTAACATAATGTTCAGTATTGATTCTGATGCACATTCTCCAACGCATTTTACGAATCTTGCATACGGCATTGCACAGGCGCGCAGAGGGTGGGCAACGCAAAAAAATATCATCAACTGCCTTTCGCTCACGGAGTTGCTGCTGGAATTAAAAAAGAAACAATAAAAAGATTAGAGTGAAGTTGAAAATTTTCGCAAAATACTCACGACTTCCGCATCCGAAGTTTGTGGAAAGTCTTCATAAAATTCTCCGACAGCAGAAAAAAGAGAAGGCGTATACACCGCAACAACTGCATCAGCAACTTGCTTCATCTTTTGAAGCGAATCAAAAGCAATCACAGGAACAGCTACAATAATTTTTTGCGGCTCTTGCTGACGAACATATTGAATAGCAACAAGCATCGTCGAGCCGGTAGCAATCCCATCATCCACAAGCATCACGTAACGATCACGAAAAGAAATAGGGATACGACCCAAACGATACAGCTTCACACGACGCTGAGCCTCGTGTATCTGCTTCTCGATTTCTTCGCGAATATAATGCTCGCTGACGAAAGACAAGGTCACTCTTTGATCATCCAAAAATACCTCTCCATCCTCAGTCACTGCTCCAAGGGCGTATTCAGGATTCTCTGGCGATCCGATCTTGCGTGGCACAACGATTTCCAAAGGCGCGTCAAGAGCATGCGCAACTTCTGCTGCAACCACAACACCGCCGCGAGGTAAGCCAACGACTACAGGTTTTGATTCCTTATATTTCAAAAGTAATCTTCCAAGTTCTATACCAGCATGTTTTCGATCACGAAATATCATAGATACAACCGCTTCGAAGAAGTTAGCGCAATATTTTTGCCTTGGTAAAAAGTGATATAAAACGCATTCCAGCGGATCGCAGTAAAAAAAGCAAACGCTGCAAAGACGCAAGAAATACAATCCCGTGCGTCACAAGTATCATCCAACCGACAACACTCAAAGTTTGACGACCAAGTTGGCGCGCGACAGAAAATAACTTTTGCACAACAGTAGAATCAATCGCTCGGAGTTGCGTTGAAAAGAAACGCACAAACCAAAACTCTGATCCAAAATTGGTCACAAGAAGAATAATAATACCTGCCGCAATTCCCAAAAAGCTCCAAAATAAAGAACCAAACATCAAGCGCATAGTTTTCATATTTTTCGGCAATGCAGTAAATTGCAGACGCATGATCGCAACAAAAACATCATAAAAAAGGAACATTCGCTGTTGAAGTCCAATCCGAATTCCATACTTCCGTTCTTTAATACTCTGCGAGAGTCCTGGAAATAACTTATACCTAAAGCCTGCGCCATAATACTTCGCGTAAAAATTCAGCGCGGTCTCAATGCGAAAACGCTTTTTATAGTGCTCCGGAACACTCTGCCATAAACGTCGTGTCAACGCGCGTTCCCCGCCTAACAATGGGACGAAAGCAACCAACGTTTTCAAAAAATACACCTTGCGATTCCGCATCGCAATAAACATTTCTACCTGCCCATGCAATACAGGCCTCACAATTTCGTCAATAATAGCGTGCGTCAGGCCGGAAATATCGGCATCGCAAAAAAATATAACCTCACTTGTTGCAAACCGCACACCCGTTTCCATAGCCTGAGCTTTCCCAAAATTTCTTGTGTGCCGAACATACCGTACAGGATAACGCGCAACAACCGATTGCGTCACATCAGACGATCCATCATCAACAACGATTATCTCAGAAAAAACAGAATGATCCGAAAGTACACGTAATACTCCGCCGATGCGTTCGGCTTCATTATAGGCAGGAACAATCGCAGTTACTTTTTGAGAAGAAATTTTCCTAACCATGAAAGAAAAAGCTTAATCACAATCACCGTTAGAATGAGAGTTAAAAAGACATACTGAAATCGTTGCAAATCAGGTACCAAAGCATCATAGCCACGGCCCGCAAGCCAACCGATAAGGAGAATAGTGACAAGCCAGAGAAACGTACCCGCAGCATTTAAAAGAGTGAAATAACGAAAAGAAACTTTTTGACTTCCAAAATACAACAACATCAGAATACGGGTGCCGTAGAGAAATTTAATAAACAACAAAGAGAGTAATGCGTGCGTCGGAGGCGGACTCAGGTGTTGTGAAAAAAAACGCAAAGGTAAACGTCCTCCGTAGCGTTCTCGAAATTTCTGGAAAGCAGTATTCGATTTTTTGCCAACCAAATACCATACGGAATCCGAAAGCAAGGTGGCAAAAAACGCAAGAAGAAAGACAAAAATAATAGACCAGAAGCCCTGTGCAGAAAGGAACGCAGCACTTAAAATAACCGTCTCACCAAAAAAAAGAGCGCCAAAAAAAACAACGATTAAACCATATCGAATTAAAAGGAGACTGATCTGTTCTGAAAAAGCAAGTTGTTCAAAAAGAATAGCCATGGAAGCAAAAAACTCTTTCTTTCATACTACAATGCTTTGGTAGGATGTCAAAAGAGGATTCTTTCTACTCTCAAAAAAGCCGAAGACTTACCCGAAGGTAAGCCCTAAGCAAAGAACTTAGTGAAGTTCCAGTGTAAACGCTGGAGAGGTAAAACCTGCTAATTCTTCAGCCTTCATGAAGACGGAGAATGAGCTCCCTGCAGAGTAATACTGAGACTCCTTTACTCGAGAAACCAGATGCTGCACAAGTGTCTGCAGGAGCACAGGATCTTGTGCTATGACGATTGTTTCATCGGGCAGCAGCGCACCTTCTTTCAAATACGCTGGAACCAGACCCCATTCTGCTCCTCCATAAGGAGCAGGACCCGTGACGACGCCAGATTGAATCAGTACAAGATCGTACTCCCTCAACATCTGGTCTGTCAAACAACCGGCATAGTACAAAACTTTAACACGCAACTTTCGAGAATTTTCTGACATCCTACACCTCCATTTCTTCCCTATTTTTGAACAATATCAGAAAGATTGTGTTCTTACTGTCGGTCTATAGCAACGAGTATAAACAAAAAAAATTACAATGTGAAGCGCAAAACAATCTGCGAATAAAAAAACAATATATGTTATGCAACAAAAACTCATTGTGCTATACTAGCAAAAGTAGAAAAAATCAAAGAATCAAATATATTCAAGGTCTTTTGGAGCAGCCGGACTGATCGGAAAATTTTCATAAACTCAAATTTATCTTTAAATGTATACCCCAATGGAACGAAACAAACTCATAAAACTAGTCAGCATCATCGTCATCATTATTGCGCTGGTAATTGGTTTTTATAAACTCTTCAGTATCGCCGACGAAAGTGAAAATAATCAAAATAGCGACATAAAGAAGACATCAACATCCACGTCCAAAGAGACTTGGAGTACATACGAAGACGCTGCGAATGGTGTAAGTTTTGAATATCCTTCATCTTGGGAACAACAAGCATTAGAAGGAGGCATTGTAGGTTTTGCTATGGAAAACGGTACGAATGTGACATTTACAGTGGAAGATCTCTCTGAGAATCCTGTCACACTCGACGAATATACAGAAGCGGCTCTCGAAAACCTCGACATCCTCGATTGGGAGATAGAAATTCTCGAATCAAAAAATACAACAATCAATGGGGTACCGGGATACACACTCACCTATACTGCAACTGGGGAAGACTTCACAAAAGACGGAAAGAACTTTCAAACAAAAATCAAACAAGCATGGGCAGTCAAAAACAACAAGGCCTATATTATCTCATTTACAGGGAAACTCGATAATTATGCAGAGGAAAGCGCTACGGGCGAAAAAATTCTTCAATCATTAAAAATACAATAAACAGAATAAATTATCCTACGTTAAGGAAGAATGTAGGGAAAAAAGTATAAAAATTCATAATACAAAATATGCCAACAAAAAATACATACTCACAAGCAGCTTTAAAAAAATGGTACGTCATATTCGCCCTCAGCTTAGCAGGTGGTATTCTCATCGCCGTAGCACTGTACTTTTGGTTCCAGAAAAATCCACAAACAAGCAAAATTCAAGATAGCGACTGGGCGCTTGCGATACTCACAGAAAAAGAAATTGCTGAAGCAACAGATAGTCAAGGAGAGATTCGTACCCAGTTAATTGAATTCAATGACCACATGGAGCCAGAAGAAAAGGGAGCGCCGTTTAAAAGTGTCATCGGAAGAGCAATTATTGATCGAAAAACAGGCAACATCTTTGCTGGCAATGCGATTGTCAGTTTCAATTCGCGCGAAGAAGCAAAAAATTTCGTTACAGTAAAATCTGAAGGTGAAACAAAATTAACACCCCAAAAACAATACGGCGAATCAAGCATTG
The DNA here is from genome assembly GCA_001818315.1 of Candidatus Kerfeldbacteria bacterium RIFCSPLOWO2_02_FULL_42_19. Classification (GTDB taxonomy): domain Bacteria; phylum Patescibacteriota; class Patescibacteriia; order HO2-48-17; family HO2-48-17; genus WO2-43-9. The sequence continues at coordinate 7,126 of MHKF01000018.1, read as the reverse complement.
TATATTTCCAAGAAGCAAATGAGTTTGATCCAGCGAATGTAACGTATCGCCTTACACAAGCGACCGTAGCGGCAAAAATCCAAGTCTTTGATAGAAATAATGCTATTACAAGTGCTGATGAAGGAGAAAAAGAACTCTTACCATTTGCCGAGAAACTTGCAGCAAAACAACTAGAGAGAATCAAACGGGTTCTGAATGGATTTGAACGCTTTTCAAACGAACCACAAAATATTGCTATGCGAAAACTGCCAAAAACCGTCGCTGACACTACTTATCTTGGTACAGCAAAAGTTGAAGGAAGCGATTGGCTCGGCACTTCACGTGATTTTGAAAACGATACGTTCGAGGGTTTTCAATCTGGTGGACTCGCGCGTTTTCAAGTCAATAAACGTCCTAAAGAAGCAATAGAAATTGTGATTTTAGAATTCAAAACACCGGAACTCGCAAGCGCCTACCAAAGCGAATTACTCAAAACCGGGGTTGCGGCTGACGAATCGGTACAAAGCTCAGAAATAGAACTTCCAGAATCTATTGATAGCGAAGCTGATGGGTTAGCGCAAGAAACACTTGCGGAAATTCAATCCGCACAAGGACGCTTCGTTGTAGACATCAGCATTCTTTCACCTTTCGATGTGTTGAACCAAGAAGCGGCAGTTGAAGACCTTATTAAAATCAGCGAAAAGATCCTCGGCGAATTCAACGAAAAATAGACTTGCCGCTGAATAATTTTGATCATAAAAGCAGGAGGAAGATAAGCACTTTCTCAGTACACAGTGCATTGTTAGTGCTGCGTAAGCTCTCGTCCGCCTCCTCTTTTGCTTTCACATTACACAAAAAAAGTAGGTGGGAACAGACCTTCACACTCCGACGAAAAAAATAATAATAAACAACAACGTAAAATCAAGCGCGGAAAATACACACCACGTACAGAATGCCTTCAAAACAAATGCTTGAATAATAGTAAAATAGAGTGAAAATAAAAATCCTATCGTCACTGCAACGGTTATAGGCCACAAAGGAACAAAACCAACAAAAAACATCAAAGCGAAGATAAAGATAAAGAGATACAAAGATATCCCCATAAAGGAATTAGGAATGCCAAAAGTTCTACTGTAGCGGCTAAACTGAACTTTATGACACCATTCTGGTGGAAAAAATAAACATTTAACGGGCCGCTTGTTGAAGACATGCGACACAAGATACGCGGTATTCACAATACCCAATGCAGAAAGAACTAAAAGTATAAAAAGAGATAGTTGCATACTATTGAATATTACAGATATTAATATTCTGGTCCACCAGGATTTTCTTCTCTACCCGGACCAAATTCATAATAAAAGACTGGCTCTTCTTCAGGATCATCACTGTTAAGATTTTCGTCCGTACCGACATTCACATTCGTACTCGAACCTTCTGCCGGAAACGTAAGATCTATGGGTATCACCGATTCCGTTGTATCAACATTCTGCAAATCGACAGTGCCAACAACGAATTCATCAGTGCCGGTTGAAGCATAAGCTGTGTACATAGAATCAACTTGTACTTCATAAAAACGCGCACTCACGACATCGGATTCATCTGCCGTAGCAAGTGTTTCATATTGTAATCCGTTGTCTTCGGAGACTAACTTCATAACATTAATCCAACCCACACGACCATCGTCTTCTGCAAAAGCAACTGAGAGATCGACAGTAATGATATTTACATCAGTGGCTTGACTGCTAGTTCCAGAACCCTGATCTCTCAAATACGTGATACGCTGATCTTGGTCACCAACGGTATATTCAAACATAATCTGCTCTCCATTTTCGAGAAGTGTTCCGGGACCTCGAAGTTTTGATTCCGAAAGAATCAACTGGTCGTCCGTAAGAGTATACGTACCTCTTTCCGAAGATAGATTATACGTTCCGTCAGCATTCAGAACAAGTGGAGCGAATGTTCGACAGCTGGCTTCGACAGGTGCGTCGTTAATTTCATAATGCCAACAACGATACGTGCCAGCGATTGAAGATGAGGAATTCGTTTGCTTCGCTTTCGCTGTTGCATTCGTGTTTACTTTTAAGACATCTGCTTTTGTATTATTCGATGGATTTTTTGAGCACCCAAGATAGATGACAAGAGAGGATAGAAGAATGAAAAAGAATATTTTTGTGTTCATGACATGTTTTTAAATCTCGTCTATATTCATAATAATATTTTCTCATCAAAAGGTAAACCTGCATATCGATGGAGAGACTGAAAAAAAACAGCAATAGGTACTCACACACGATCAACATGCTTTTGAAAAGACGCATGGACTTTTTGTAAATACGTTGGGATATAAGGCAAATAACTTTGATAAATATGCTCTGGAAGAAATTGAATGCTGCGAACGATTTTGCGACATTGATGACTTCCGCAAGAGCATTTCTCTCTCCACGAAAGATCGGCTTCGGTAATAGAATCGTCAATAGTAATTTCTTCATCTTTGGCAATATCTTTCAAAGCAACAATCCTGTTTCTTCGAATCAGACCGGTGTTGCCACTACAAGAATGATGCATAAAGCACCACGGATTATTTTTCAGCGGCACGATCCATGACTTTTCATTCACAGCCAACCACAATGGACCAGTGAGTGAATGCGGTCGATAAGGATAATGAATCACCGGCCCTTCAACGGTGAAAATATATGTTCCGCTCGGAAGGAAATGCTTCGCAAATACGCCCTTTTTCTGGTTGGAAGAAAAGACGTAAAATTTTTGCTGCTCATAAACCTTACGTAAAAAAGAAGGAATGTAATCGTGATATTTTCTAAACAGCTCATCCGGAAGAAACTGCACACTGCGTATCACACGACGGCAATCCTTTAAACCACAACAGCACTTCATCTTCCATGAAGCAAAAGATTCAGTGCAGGAATAATCAATCGTGACTTCTTCATTTTTTCTTATGCGGCGCATAGCCACCACCTGACGTCGATCGCAAAGTCCACTATTAGGAGTGCAGCTGTGATTAATGTATCGCCATGGGACCTGCGCGGTCGGTATGATCCACGTATTTTCTCCAACATTGATCCAGTGTGGCCCAAGTCGATAGTCCGGAGAAAAATTATATCGAATGACAGGACCTTGCAAACGAAAAATTATCTCATCTTTACCAAGATCGCGTCGCGCAAGCAAACCTTTGCCTGATATGCGAGAGGGCCCAACGAAAACCTTATCAAAAATCATATTGAATCTTGTATTATCCTCGAAATGCTCTACTTCCCTCCTCGCAGCAAGCTGACGCGGAATTATCAAGTTAAACAAAATTCATAAAAGAAACCGGCCAGGAGTCTAAAGGAGATGGCGGGGCTGGGTGAGCGAACCCTCTCATCTCAAAACTCAGAGTTCGTATCTAGTTTTATGGCTGACTACTTACGACGAAATTCGAACGTATTTTACTCAATATTCGAATGCTAATTAGGCGCGGTGGAAGGAGGGGTGCGGGGAGGAACTCCGCCGCGCGCCCTGCTGCTGTTTTTTACTTTACTTAAACTTCAGTATTGTTTTTCCACAACGCTCATTGACAAGATGTGTTAAGAGTATATACTAGCTCTAAATCATATGCAATACAGATTTACCAGCCAAAATAATAATAATCAAAATAACCACTTCCAACGGCTGGCCATATTTTAATAATATTGAATCCATAACTTAATTAAAAATATAAACCAGCCAAGTAGCTGGATTTTTTAATTTTAATGACAATATGAAAAAACTTTTAACTAAAATGAATGTGGCTCGCAACCACATTATATAACTACAATCTCAATCAATACATCTTATACTTAAACTAATTCTATTTATGAAACAAGTTACAAAACAACTCATGGAGCATACGTCAAGTAAACCTATGTTGGCAGTACTAAAAATACAATCGTTAGTATTATATGAAATTCAAACTTTTTTTCGAGAACGAGATTTTATTGAGTTACCACCGGTGATTACAGCACCGCTGACTGATCCACTAGCTCATGGTGTTCATCCGGCTAGTATAGAATATGAAGCACAATATTTGCACCTAACAAAAAGTATGATTTTCCATAAACAGATTGCTCTACTAGGCGATCTGGATAAAATTGTAATTATTTCCCCCAATGTACGCTTGGAAAAATCTAGTGAAGCAAAAAGCCGGCATCTGTTAGAATTTCAACAAATTGATTTTGAAATAAAAGGCGGAAAGAAAGAAGATGTTTATACACTCATGGAAGATCTGCTAATTAGAATCACTGAAGTTTGTAAAACAAAATGTGCACATGAACTTACATTTTTAGGTAGAACATTACCAACTCTCAAAATGCCATTTCCGCGTTTATCAACTGATGAAATGAAACAGAAATACGGTGATGATTTCGAAGCCATTTTGAGCAAAACTATGACCACGCCATTTTGGTTAGAAAGCTTCTATCGTGAATTCTATGACAAAGAAGATCCAACAACACCAGGATGTTTTATCAACTATGATTTAATCTACCCTGAAGGGTTTGAAGAGGGATTAAGCGGTGGCGAACGAGAAAATGATTACGAAACTATTATTCGTAAAATGGATGAACGTCATATGGACAAGTCAGCTTATGAAATATATCTTGATTTGGCCAAAGAGAAACTAATTCCGCAAACCGCCGGTGCTGGTTTTGGTTTACAACGCTTACTGCGCTATTTAACGGGTATTCGAACCATGGAACAAGTTGTGTTGTTTCCACGCTCACCCCGCGAACCAATTATCTTCTAACTCATGAGTAGCCCTACTGCTATAACTAGTGGTAGGGCTACATCTTAATCAATTCGCTTACACTTATGTCTACATTTATTTCTTTATTCATTATTGGTTTTACAGCAGCTGCTTTACCTGGTGCCGTACAAACTACAGTGTTTTTATCTACGCTTCAAGGCAAAACAAAAGAAGGAAGTAACAGAATCTCCGCCCTAAAAGGCGGGGCTTTTGCTCCTATGTCATGATTTGTTTTGACGCTTTACATACGCTCTCATCACTGTTTCATTCTTGGTACCGATACTTTCGGAAAAATAGCCATCGCTCCAAAAAGCTATCTCCCCAGAGAAATTCGTCCAGATCTGGGTACTCTTGTCGTATGACACGACTACTCCCTCCTTTGAGCAGTTGTACCACCTGGGCTAAAGACTCACTGGGTGGGGTTTGAATAATCAGATGTAAGTGGTCTTTATCAAAGCCTAACTCATATATCTGCCATTTGTTCATCTGGCAGCATTGGATGAATAACTGTTCTATTCTCTTGGCTATTTTGCCTATCAATACTCTTCTTCTGTACTTGGGACAAAAGACCAGATGAGTGACTATTCTATGTTTTGTGGATGATCCAACCCAATATTCAGTCATGCACAAATCATGACAGAAGAGGCCTCAGAAATACAAGGGAGTACCCTTGTATTTCTCCGGGCGACGCATTCCTCAGACTGTCCGAGAACTCTTTTCAATAACATTCAGTGAGAATCTTTACGAGACAATCTTCAGGTATATGTCCTTTCTTAGGACACATGCCCCAAGATTGTTCCCAAGTCTATTCCTTTTTGTCTGCCATCCCCGTATTCTGCCAATCTTTTTACCCAATGTTTCATCTTTTTAAGATTATGCCCAATACTCACGAGTCCCAACTCCGTGAGGCATTTGGGTTTACCTCTGAGGTGGAAAGTCCTGAAGTTCATATTTCGTTTGATGTCCCCGAACGTTGGTTCAATGTCTTCTCTTCTTCGTCTCATCATAGCTTTCCCTTCATCTGATAAAAGTCGCATTCGTTGTCGAGCATGGTATCCTTCCAGTTCCGTATCCACCTCTTTCGGGCGCTGATACACTCCTTTTCTCCTTTCCACCATCTCTTTGTTAAAAGTGTTGTATGGAATGAAGGAGGTGATCTTTTGATTTTTCAGAAAGCGGTAATTCATTTTGTTTCCGTACCCAGCATCAGCAATGAGTATATCCGGATTCTTTCCCGTATTGTTGTTTACTGCTTTGACCATGGATCGTAAAAGTCTCTGATCATTTCTGTTTGAGGAAATATCATAGGCAAGAATCACCTGATGTTCACTGGCAACTTGTGCGTTGTATCCTGGAGCAATATGTCCTTCTTTCATGAGCATCATCGTGGCATCTTTGTCCGTGCTACTCATGGAGTTACGATCTTTCCGCATGGTTCGCAACTTCTGGCACAGGTCGGATGTTCTTGCTTGTAATTTTTGTTTGTTTCTCTGGAGGGTTTCTTTTCTCTTTCTCATTTGGTTGAGTTTCTTTTGTATCTCCTTTGCGTCTATTCCCGTCGTATGCTCTGTCCTGTTCCCCAAAAGTTTTTCCTCTTCTCGATCGATGCGTTCAGCTTCAACGAAAATATCATCCACGCGTTGTTCCAGAACAGCTTTGTTTTTGATGAGAGTCTTTCGATAGCGCATTTTGTTTCCCGAAGCATCGGCTCGAAAAGTGGTCCCATTCAATGATACCTTTCCGATCTTCACCATCCCCAATGCTTGGCACAGCCCCAGCACTTCTAGAAAGACTCTTTTTACATCAACCAACTTCGCTTTTTTGAAATCTGCGATAGTTCGAAAATCAGGCGTTTGTCTTCCCGACAGCCACATGAAAACAATATCTTCTTTCAATCTATTCTCAAGTTTTCGAGAGCTGCGAATACCAAGAGAATATCCATAGACGAAAACCTTCAGAAGCATCTTGGGGTGATACGCATGCTGACCCATGATTGAATACGTTGTTTCAATAAAAAAAAATCCATGCCGTCGATCACACGGTTGATGAGTCGAGCAATGTGGTCAATATGGGGAAAGATGATGAAAGATCAGCAGGAAGAAGTTGCATTTGATCTTGAGAGTATGTTTTGAACATAATTGAGATGATACATTGAAACTCATTATATCATCTTTGTGTTCAAAAATCTTGATGAAAATGGAGGAGTTCTCGGACAGTCTGGAGGCAACTTCTGATGTTTGTACTACTTGGCTGTCCCTCCTGAACAAAATCCGAACTTTTTATCAAAACAATCCGAGCGAGGACTAATCTGCGCGCCTCGAGCGCTCCCTTCGGTCGCGTGTACAAAACCAAAAATTTCCTCTACCTTTCCTT
>MHKF01000017.1 GCA_001818315.1 Candidatus Kerfeldbacteria bacterium RIFCSPLOWO2_02_FULL_42_19 | reverse complement strand
ACCTCAAAATTTATTCAGCGGTTCTGTCACGAAATGCTACGATTTCACAGACGAAAGCGTATTCGGCGACAGACCCATTATAAGAACAGATCATGGAAGATGCTGAAATTCTGTGTGCAAAGAATGTTTTTGATATCCCATTGTCACTCAAGAAAATGTGATATAATACTAAAAGTGTAAAGTTGTGAGTGCGTGATTTTATATTCTCGAAAAAGATGAGAATGTCGGGTAACTACTCGAGCAGATAAATTTTTTCATGGAACTCAAAACTCTCAAAGATGTTGATCTGACAAAGAAACGCGTCATTCTGCGGGTTGCTTATGATATTACTTTAAAAGAAAAGAACGGAACGATGGAAATACCCGATGATACGCGCATTCGAGCGACACTTCCAACGATTCAACATCTTCTCGAAAAGCGCTGTGCGATCGTTCTCATCACATGGCTTAAGCGACCCGGTGGAAAAGTCGTAGAAAAAATGCGTCTTGATCCTGTGGCAAAAAAACTTTCGGAGCTTATCAACAAACCAGTCAAGAAGGTCAATGACTGTGTTGGTCCTGAAGTGCAACATGCTCTGACGCAACTGAAATCAGGTGAACTCCTGATGCTCGAAAATACGCGTTTTCATCCGGAAGAAGAAGCAGATGATCCAGTATTTGCTGAGGAACTTGCGAAAGCAGGCGAGTGTATTGTTTTCGATGCATTCGCACATGCGCACCGTAAGCACGCTTCCACAACCGGGATATTAAAGATACTGCCCGCGTGCGCCGGTTTTCTTATGGAAAAAGAAATGACAACGCTCGATCGGATTTTGCAACAACCTGAGCGTCCGTTTGTAGCGCTCCTCGGAGGCGTAAAAATTTCAGATAAAGTAGGCGTTCTGAAGGCACTTGTTGAAATTTGTGACGCGATTCTCATTGGCGGCGCTTTAGCGAATACGTTTTTAAAAGCGCAAGGAAAAGATATCGGCGCCTCGCTTGCGGAAAGTGAGATGATCGACAAGAAAAAATTGGACCCTCTGAAAGCAGCGCAGGAGATTTTACAACGTGCCGAAACAAAAGAAACCACATTAGTGGGACTACAAAATAGAAGCGCTTTACAACTACCGGTTGATTTTATTGCTGCACAGGCACGTGAAGAAGGCGCGAAGACTCAACAAGTTTCTTTAGAGGGTACAATAAAGGGTGTAAAAAACAGATTGCCATCACTTGATGCATGGATGTTTCTGGACATTGGCCCCAAGACACGTTTCGCGTACCAAAACATACTCAGTCAAGCGAAAACAATTTTATGGAACGGTCCTGTAGGAGCTTTTGAAACTAAAGGATTTGAACAAGGTACCAAAAGACTCGCTCAATACATTGCGAGTCAAACACAACATGCAACAACAGTCACAGGTGGCGGGGATACAGAGGCTGCGATCACGGCGTTTCATCTCAACGGAAAATTCACGCATAATTCTACTGGCGGCGGCGCGATGCTGAAATTTCTATCAGGGAAAGAGTTGCCAGTTTTACACTATCTTGTAAGATAAAAAAAGAACTTGTGCGTTTCATGCAGTTCGAAGAAAACGCGAGGAGCAGAATCTCCATAAAAGAGGCGCGCAAGCGATAATAAAATTTTACTCATGGTCCCAAAAAAATACAAAATCCATCGTATCCAAGCGCGCGAAATTATAAGTTCTGCTGCACGGCCTACTATCGAAACAACAGTAACACTTGGTGATAGACGTTCGGCTTCTGTTTCTGTCCCTTTCGGCGCTTCAACCGGAAAACGTGAAGCAACAACACTCCTCGACCGCGATAAAAAACGGTATCTTGGAACCGGAATGTTAAAGGCCATGCACCATGTGAATGAAATCCTCTCAGCAGAACTGAAGGGAATGGATGTGCGCAAACAGCAAGAGATTGATCAACACATGTTGCGTCTCGATCGTACGCCAAATAAACGCAGACTCGGCGGGAATACGATACTGAGCGTTTCACTCGCCACAGCCCGAGCCGCTGCATTGGCGCTCGATATACCGCTCTATAAATATTTACGAACAACCTACAATGTTCGCGATAAGCATTATAAACTGCCAAAGCCACTGATGGTGATGATCGAAGGCGGCGAACATGCTGATAATTCCACAGACATTCAGGAATATTTAATTGCACCGATGCATCACACGTCGGTTCATGAGTCCGTGCGTATATGTTTGGAGGTGTATGCTCATCTCAAAACAATTTTGCAAAAACATAAACTCAGTACCAATGTTGGTAACGAAGGGGCGTATGCGCCAGCAGGTATAACGTCAAATACCAAACCCTTCGAGTTGATTATCGAGGCAATACGAAAAGCAGGCTATAAATTTAACAAAGATATGCGCATAGGTATTGATTCGGCGAGTTCACAATGGTACAATGCGAAAAAATATTATCTCAAGCGTGAAAAAAAATATTTCACAAGTCAGAAACTGATTGAACGATATCAAACATGGGTAGAGCGCTATAAACTTTTTTATATTGAAGATGGACTCGCGGAAACTGATTGGAATTATTGGACACTTTTAAATATGCGGCTTGGGAATAAGACAATGATCGTTGGAGACGATCTCACGGTTACGAATCTGGAATTGTTACGATATGCAATCGATGTAAACGCGATTAATGCTGTTATTATTAAACCGAATCAGATTGGTACACTCACGCAAACTATGGAAGCGATCCAATACGCTCACGAGCACCGTATCGAAACAATTGTATCGCACCGAGGCGGCGGAGAGACAAATGATACTTTTATAGTCGATCTCGCGTGCGCAGTAAATGCGGCATTCCTCAAAGTAGGACCATCACGTGGCGAAAGAGTCGAAAAATATAACCGTCTTTTGGCAATCGAACAGGAGATACGACGCTAGGGATGAGGCGTTTGATAACATCCCAAGAAAACGAAAGTGAGTTTTGGAACACTTTCTGAATTAACGAAGTTTTTGTACATATTGTGCAAGCACAACACACACCAGTAGTTCTCATGATCCTTGACGGGTGGGGAATAGCTCCGCCAACGCGTGGCAATGCTATTACAACGGCACGTACGCCAGTCATGGATCATCTGATGACAACATATCCAACGATGACGTTGCACGCTGCGAGTGAAATGGTCGGATTGCCGTGGGCAGAAATGGGAAATTCTGAGGTAGGGCATCTCAACATCGGTGGCGGTAGAGTCATTTTTCAAAGTCTTCCGCTGATTAATCGTGCAATTTCCACTGGCAGTTTTTTTAAAAATCCAGTTTTCCAAAAAGTTATTGAACATGTGAAGAAAAACAATAGTACCTTACATCTCATTGGTTTGGTAAGTAATGGAGGAGTCCACGCTCATATTGAACATTTATCTGCGCTTTTGGAGTTGGCAAAAGCCAGACAATGCCAGCGCGTCGCGATTCACGCTATTCTTGATGGACGCGATACTGCCCCAAATGCCGGTATTCATTTTATTGAGCAACTCGAAGCAAAAATAGTTGATAGAGGCGTAGGAAGGATTGTCAGCATGTCTGGACGATATTATGCCATGGATCGAGATAATCGTTGGGATCGAATACAAAAAGCCTATGAAGCTATTGTCGAGGGGAAAGCACCAAAAAAGAGTAATGACGCATTGGAAGCACTGCAAGAATCATACAAACGCGAAGTGTTTGATGAGGAGTTTGTGCCTTGTGTGATTCCAGATAAAGAGGGAAGAATACAGATGATGAATGACGGAGACGGTATTATCTTTTTCAACTTTCGCACTGACCGCGCACGACAACTCACGAAAGCAATTATCGTGCCAGGATTTGAGCGTCTGCAGAGGTTACGAACATTAAAAAATATTTTTTTTGTCACCATGACTGAATATGAAAAAGATCTTCCCGTTGAAGTAGCCTTTCGACAGGAAAAAATTCAATATCCGATGTGTCGAGTGATTGCAGATCAAGGTCTGAAACAACTCCATATAGCTGAAACAGAAAAGTACGCACACGTCACATTTTTTTTTAACGGAGGCATAGAAGAGCCTATGCCTGGGGAAAGTCGTGTACTCATACCCTCTCCACAAATTCCAAGTTATGATCAAAAACCAGCCATGTCGGCGCACGAAATTACTGAGCGTGTTGTACACGAAGTTTCGGGCGGCAAGTTTGCTTTGACCGTAGTGAATTTTGCAAACGCTGATATGCTCGGACATACAGGAAATTTTGAAGCGACGATTCAGGGGATCGAAATTTTGGATACATGTATCGAACGAATTACACAGACTATGATGGCGATGAATGGTACCACGATTATTACTGCAGATCATGGGAATGCAGAGGAGATGCTGAATGTCCGTACGGGAGAAATTATCAAAGAACACACGACGAATCCCGTGCCTTTCATTTTCGTGCATAGGAAGTTTCAAGAACAATCAGGATTTCAGCGTGATACACTGAAAGAAGAACTTGTGAAAGTGTTACCCAAAGGAGTACTTGCCGATGTAGCACCGACGATATTACAGTTTATGGAATTGCCAGTACCAAAAGATATGACGGGGACATCGCTATTGTGAATTCAAAGAGTAATTTAAAATTTATGAAACCAGATGAGTATATATTTTTTGAAACACTGTGATTTCCAAACATGGCCGAGTTATATTTGGAAGAGTTCCTTCGGTGCGCACTTTCTTCGGTGTTTGTTATAGTTTCTTATCACAACGTGTTTCAAAGAAATATATACTCATCTGGTTTCATACTTTAAAATATCTCATGAGGGAGTGAGCATATATTTTTTCAAATGTTGTGATCTCCAAACACGCACAAGCTGTATTTGAAAAAGTTTCTACGGAGCACACTTTCCTCTGCGTGCGCTATACTTTCCTATCACATCACATGTGAAAAAATATATGCTCACCCCCTCATTCATAACATGATATACAAATCTATGACTACACAAAAACATTTCGATGTCGTCACTATTGGCGGAGCCATGCGCGATTTTACGTGCTTCACAAAAGACGGTGTAATTCTCAAGAAAGAGCAAGCACACGCACTGCTCGCATTTCCCTATGGGAGCAAATTAAGTTTTACGTCACTCTTTATGACGTTGGGTGGCGGAGCGTGCAATACTGCTGTGATATTTCGAAAACTTGGATTTGTTGTTGGAATCATAACATCGCTTGGTGACGATGTTCACGGCAAAGCGATTCTGAATGAACTCAAACGTGAAGATATCGATACGAGCGCTGTGAGTCGCACACCAAAAGAAAAAACCGGTATGAGTTTCATTATCGCTACCGAACAAACCAAAGAACATGTTGTGTTTGCGTATCCGGGAGCGATTGATCTTCTTACATTGAATGCGTCAGTCCTTTCGCAGATCCATACACCCTGGTGGTATCTCACGTCCCTTGGTGGACCAAAACATCATTGGCTTGCAAATCTCCGAACACTGTTTCGAATCGTTCAAAAGAAAAAGCAACGCATTGCTTGGAATCCCGGGAAAAAGCAAATACGAGAAGGTCTGCAAACACTCCGGCCTTTTCTTTGGCGAACGACAGTCTTTGCCCTGAACATGGAGGAGGCGAAAGATTTTGTAGCGAGTTTCACGCCACGCCTTGTTGATTACTTAAAAGGCAAAACACAAACTAAACAAAGTCAATACCTCGCAGAAAAAATAAAAGCAACAGGGCCACAGAGAGTTGTGATCACTGATGGGAGTAGAGGAGCGTATGCTTTTGATGGGAAGCACTTTCTCTTTCGCAGGGCCACGCCAACAAAGCCGCATGACACAACCGGTGCCGGTGATGCTTTTAACGCATCATTTGTCGCTGGACAAATATATTGCCCGCATGCTGAAAATATAGGGTTGTCTCTTGAACTTGGCACAATGAATGCCGATGCGCAGATACGAAGGGTTGGGGCGCAGGAGGGTCTGTTGCAGTGGAAAGAGATCGTACCGAGACTACGCAAAAATTTTCGAGATCATTTGCGAACTTGTGGAAGGAGATAAAAAGAAGAGGAGTGTCTATAAAGAATCATATGGGTATGATATAGTGGAAAGAGTTGCGAGATTAAAGTAGGTCCATGAAGAAAATTCTTTCTCAAAGTACCGGCGCGATCGTGCTTTCACCAAAACTCAATAAAATTCTCATTGTCTATCAGGCTCAACAGGGATATTGGGTCTTTCCTAAAGGAAAAATTGAATCTCAGGAAACCGAAATTGACACACTCACAAGAGAATTGAAAGAGGAGATCGGGCTTACAAAGTTTTCCATCCTTCCCAATTTTCGCGAAACAATTTATTTCGATTTCCAACTCAACGAACAAATCATAGTACATCGGGAAATTACCTACTACCTCGTACGAGCACAGACGATGGATGTTACACTCGATCAGAAAGAAAGTTCAGAACATTGCTGGTGTGATTTTCAAGAAGTGATGCGCTATCTCAAATACCCGAATCAACAAAAACTGGTGCGCAAAGTAAGAGTCTATCTCAAAGAATATCACCATGTTTGACCTTGCGAGTATTACATCTTCAAAAAAACGATTCCGCGTAGTCTGTTGCGCACTGATTGCTCTGAACGACGGTATTGTACTGGTGCAAGAGGCAGAAAAAAAAGTCTACGGGAGATGGAGCATCCCTGGGGGTCTTATTGAGCACGGTGAAAATATTTTCGAAGCAACGAAACGCGAAGTAAAGGAAGAAACTCATTTGGATATTGAGCTCCGCGGTTTGATTGGAGTCTACAATTGGTATTCAAAAAATTATAAAACTGGAGAAGCATGTTATATTTTTCAAGCAGCGAATATTCGCGGAGAAACGAAACCCCAGACTGATGAAATTTTGGACGCGAAACTTTTTACGTTTCGAGAAATTGTTGCTATGCCTGAAGAAAGTTGGAGCGCACCGCAGTTTCGTCAGGTGATAAAAGATTTTCGGCGCGGAAAACTCTATCCTCTCGAAGTCATTACTGTTCTCTAATTCCATGTTAACACGTTGGGTTTACAAAGAAAAAATTTCAGAAGATCTCTTACAAACACAGTTTCACGATATACATCCGGTGCTCGCACAATTGTTGTTTAATCGCGGTATTCGCGAAAAGCAGCAAGCGGAAGCGTTTATGTCGTCACAATACGAAACACATGTGCACGAACCTTTTTTATTTCATGATATGGAGAAAGCGGTGTTGCGAGTTCAACAGGGGATTCGAAATCAAGAAAAAATTATAGCGCATGGAGATTATGATGCAGACGGCGTATGCGGTGCGGCAGTACTGTTTGAAGGATTGAAAACACTTGGAAGTAATGTGAGCGCCTACATACCGCATCGTGAAAAAGAAGGTTACGGCGTTAATACAGATACGATACATACGCTCGCACAACAAGGAGCGAAACTCATCATTACTGCGGATTGCGGCATCAGTAATCGTGAAGAAATTGCGCTTGCGAAACGATTGGGTATGGATGTGATTGTAACCGATCATCACGAAGAGCCGCTTCAGCTTCCTAGCGATGCGTGCGCACTCATTAATCCCAATATGAAGCGCGAAACATATCCGTTCAAAGGACTCGCGGGTGTTGGTGTGGCTTTTAAATTTGTGAGCGCACTCTATGCGAGAGCTGCACAGATGCAAGGGGTCGGGAAAACACCGCGTAAAGACGCATACCGCGATCTCCTGGATCTTGTTGCCATTAGCACCGTGACGGATATGATGCCGCTTTTGGATGAAAATCGTATCTTTGTGAAAGAAGGATTGAAAGTATTGCGAACATTACGTCGTCCGGGTCTCCGGGCGCTCGCAGAATTAACACGCATGCCAAAAGAAACAATGAACGCAACTCATATCGGTTTTGTGATAGGGCCGCGTCTGAATGCTGCCGGCAGACTCGAACACGCATGGCATGCGTATCAAATGCTTACGACCGAAGATCCAAACGAAGCATACGAAATTGCCCATAAACTCGAACAAGTCAATGAGGACCGAAAACTTATTACAAATCTGATCACGAAAGAAGTCGAGGAGCAACTTGGGCAAGTGAGTGATCAACAAAAAGTGCTCTTCGCATTTGGGAAAGATTGGCCTTTGGGGGTTGTAGGTCTTGTCGCTGGCAAAGTAGCACAAAAATATAATCGCCCAGTTTTTATCTTGGGAAAAGCGCAAGGTAATATCGTTGCATCCGGAAGAAGCGTTCCAACAGTCAATATCGTAAAAGTGCTGCAAGAAAGCGAAGGATTTTATAAAAAATACGGTGGACACGCCGCGGCATGCGGGTTTACTTTAAAACAAGAAGTCGATCTCGAGGTATGGAAAATGTGCATTGAAAAAATTTTTGCAAAAAAACTCGACACCGCGGATGCTGCACACATTATTCCTATCGAGCATATGATAGCCATGAACGATATTACGTCGGAATTATGGACATTGCTCGAACAACTTGCACCTTTTGGACAAGCGAATCCAGAACCAGTTTTTGCAGCACATCATGTGCGCGTGAGACAAGCATATCCCGTGGGAAAAGATCAGAAACATTTGAAACTTATTGTCGAACAGAACGGCGTGACGAAAAACGCGATCGCTTTTGGATTTGGACCTTTTATGCACAAACTTTCTTATAGCCAAACAATCAATATTGCTTTTCGCATCGAAGAAAATATTTGGAATGGGAGACGAGATCTGCAGATAAAAATTATAGATATTCAGTTATGAGTATAAAGAAAGAATCCGGGCTCAGGAGCGGTTCTCGAAGAGCGTCTGTGACTATTTATACTGATGGCGGGGCAAGAGGAAATCCAGGTCCAGGTGGAATCGGTGTTGTTATATATGACGCAGAAGGGCATGTCATCAAAGAACACAAAGCATTTTTGGGATTCACTACGAATAATAAGGCAGAATACACTGCGGTGATTCAGGCATTGCACATCGCTCAAGAATTACAAGCTGAACGCGTGAGGCTCCTGAGTGACAGTCGTCTTATTATCGAGCAATTGAATCGTAGATTTAAGGTGCGAGATAAAGACCTTGCAAAACTTTTTACGCAAGTATGGAATCTCGCGCATTCATTCCGTTCGGTAGTATTTCAGCATGTTCGGAGAGAGCAGAATAAGCATGCTGATAGGCTCGCCAACGAAGCTATGGATGCAGGTACGATCTAGACTTGCTGTGCAATAGTGTTGCGTGCAATAATGTTGTGTCGCGAAATTTTAAATTGCAGTAGAAAGATTATTACGCCACAAGCCCCATTCCATTTCTGTTGCAAAATGAAAATTTTGGCTGCAAAAATTTCAAAGCCAGTCCGCTCAACCTCCTACTCTTCAATTTTTTCGCCGAAAATTTTTATTTTTCACAGGCGAAAGCGCATTCGGCGACAACCCTTTAAAATGATACTTGTGCCTAGAATACGCAATTTCGCGTTTGAGCATTTCTAATAAACTTGGCATAATAAAAATGGGTTCATCCACAAAGGTAGCAATCGAGAGGATTACCCATCAATACAGATATCATACCCCTTTCGCCCACATTCCGCAATTTTATGCGTATAAGCACTAGTTATGTGCCATTGCGGCTTTGCTATACTTGCAATAATCTATGAAAATCAAATTAAAGAGATACCAGAAAAATGACTTCAAAAATATTGACCGTTGCATGGTTCAGCTGCAGGATTTTTTAGTAAAAATAGATCCACTCAAAAGGCTTCTTAGGGCGCCAAAGTACAGTCCGCAGTATGCAAATAACATCCTTGAGAAAGTGGCAAAATACGATGGCGTCATTTTTCTGGTATACGATGACAAAAAAATTGTGGGCTGCATTGTTGGCATCATAGAAAAACAATCAGATAAAAATTTACTAGAGTGTGTACCCACACGAGCTGGAAGGATTGTAGAGTTATTTGTTTCAAGCAAATATCGTAGTCTCGGCATCGGAAAACAACTTATGAGCAAAATGGAAAATTATATGCGGAAAAAGAAGTGTGACGTTATCCGTGTCGAAGTCTTTGAACCAAATAAAGCAGCCCACAATTTTTATAGGAAACTCAATTATCAAGATAGAGTGATTGATATGATCAAACTATTAAAATGACGCAAAGCCGCAACAGCACATAACAGCGCGTAGCCGGTTCGGCACTTTTTATGGCTGGCTTTCAGCACAGCCAAAAGTGCCTCACCCATATTTGGCAGGTTTACCGCTTCGCGATATTATAAACCTGCCAAACATCGGCTACGCGCGAACGTTGTATGAAATTTAGAAAATAACTATGAAAAAATCACTCTCCATCATCACAGCCATACTAACGATAGCGGCGGCCGTTTCTTTTGTGCTTCCCGGGGTGCTAGTTACGATAGACGAAGGGCTCGCCAAAGATGATCCAAATTTCAATTATTTTATATGGAATTTACTTCTTTGGATTGGAATCCCGCTGATGATAGGAACATTATACACGCTATATGGGTTCAAGAAGCTTCCTTCAAACATATTCATCGATTGGTCTATTGGCTCAATGTTGATAGGAACAATTTCAACCACTGTTGCGCTAAACATAACTTTGATGGCGGCTTACATGAAAAACAATTTCAATCCATATTTCGGCGAACCCTTCTTTTCTGCAGCGCTCACGAGTGGAGGCCTATTAATAACCACCGCTATCGTACTATTATTGGTTGGATTGGCAAAGATAATATTTTCTAAACTTCATACAACAGCGCGTATGCGGGGCTTTTCCAAGAAAAAAGACTCTTCCTTTCAGTAAAACTTTACAACATAATAAAGCTGATTACTTTATTCGCAATCCCCTCACTCGCTTTTTGTTAAGCGCTCCGCGCAGATTGTAACAAAAAGCGGTTCGGGGACTGCGCATACGCGCAAACGTTGTACGTAATCCCGTTTTCTTCTGAAAGAAATAATTGTGGTATTTTGCTCCAAAGAAAAAAGGCTCCATCATAGAGATGTCGCCTAACCGTTTGAGCTTGCGCTCGGGCACATCGGTCAAAGCCCTAAAAGTGCTCAGGAAGTCATGGCGACCAGGTCCTTATGGGACCAGCCTCCCTCCATGAGCTGATCTGGGAACTGCCTCGTCCCTGTAAGCTCAAAGAGTGCCTCCGCAGTTTTGATCCACATTTTTTGCGGGTGCCCCCAGTAGGCCCCCGCAAATTCCCCCAGCGGCACTGCCTCAATGCCGCACACGGAACATGTCGGCGGTTCTTCCCCTTTAAAATGACATCCCTCAATGGGTCTGTCGTAAAATTTTGCGATCGTGGGGCACCCGCCCCTTTCAAGAATCTTTTGATCTTGCCTGTTCATGGTTTCCTCCTTCTTTCTGCCCGAGCGCCAACCATGAGGTGAACGGGATTTGAATATTTTCTGCAGTTCTATTTTGTAGAAATATTATAGCACTAATATATAAATAAGTCAACTATTTC
>MHKF01000016.1 GCA_001818315.1 Candidatus Kerfeldbacteria bacterium RIFCSPLOWO2_02_FULL_42_19 | reverse complement strand
ATATGCATTACTACAATTATCAACGCTTACACCTGGGATTGGGGTGCAAGACTCCGATGGAAATGTTGCAAAGGTGTTGACTGTTGTTCGTCCTTCCAGTGAAAATATAGCTTAAATAAGCAAAAGTGGCGAGGAGGAATTGAATATCCAACAAAATTTCCACCCACACGCCACATAACAGAGCGGATGCAGTGTCGCTTCGCCTCCGCGCTCCTTTTCTTTTGAGCAAAAGATTGTTAATGTGATAAAGGTTGGTTCGTTTGAAACGTTTCTCTGTAAGGCGCTAAGGTTGGTAAAAGTCGCGCTCCAGCGGCGACACCCAAATGTTTCTTTCACTCGCGAGTCGAAACTTTCCATTCTACCACACGCTGCGCGCGTGGTATGAAGAAAGCATGACTCGCTCACTTCAGAGCGCCTTCTGATGTGCGCAAACGTTAGGCGAAATTGCATAAACTTTTAACTTTAAATTATTTTGATTTCTGTATGATAAAAATTAGAAAACATCAACAAAAAGACATCCCTTACCGCGTCAAATGGTTAAGTAATCCTAATGTCAATAAATTTATTGGCGATGAATTGGGTCAAAAAACAAATCTGCAAAAAGAAAAAGAATGGTTTGCTAATTATTTAAAAAATAGAAATAAGAAATTTTTTACTATTTGTGATAATTCGAAGCCAATAGGATTTATAGGATTATCAAACATTAGCAAACCCAATAAAAATGCAGATTTGTTTATTGCTATCGGTGAAGATGATTATCGCGGTAAGGGAATCGGAAAAATCGCCATGGAATGGATAATTGATTATGGATTTAAAAAATTAAAACTTCATAAGATTAATTTAGGTGTTACTAAAGATAACATCTCGGCGGTTAAGTTATATCAGTCTTTGGGATTCGTTATTGAAGGAGAAATGAGGGATGAAGTTTTCTATGAAGGAAAGTTTTATAATTTTTTATCTATGGCGATTTTTAACAGAAATCAAAACAAAAAATAAGGAATAAAAGTTTTTGCAACATCGCCTAACAAAGTATATGAGGTTCAAAAAAAGTGCGTAAATAATTTTCAAAGGTTGCACTTTTGCTTTCATCCAAATTTCGCCTCCTTTATGATAAAATAATAAGGAAGTCGGCGAAACTTCTCATATACTTAAACGTTATGTGCAATCGGGCTACGGCGCCTCTAAACGCAAAGTTTATAATATTCTTATCAATCATAAAATTATGATGGATAAAAAATTACTGCAAGAATTAAACCGCTTTCTTGGAAAAGCCGCCCTCAACACTTATGCGGGTGGTGGTCAAGAAGTTGATCCAGAAGAAGCTGGTTTCAAAGAATTAGAATTCAAAGAGGGCGGCTGGTATTACAAAGATAGTTACACAGGATTTTTTCAGTCATGGGAACGCGAGGTTGTCTGGCATAATCAAAAGCCTTTTTGGACACAAATTTATGGCGGTGGTATGACTCAAAAATTCCAGGATGATACTAAATTTGCTCATGAAACTTTTGATTTTCTCAAAAAGGCTTTATCTGCTGGCGAAAAACAAGAGGATTTTCAACCTCGCGGTCCGAAAAGTTTTTCTGATGGTGATTGGGAATATTCTTGCGAGTGGCACGGAGATATCACAAAATTTGAGGGACATGAAAAAATCCTGTTCAAAAAAGAAATTGTTTTTACCCATGATTTCTTAGGCGGTTTAATTCTTGCCCGATAGATATGGCGCCTTCGCCCGACTTTCTCGCTATCGCTCGAACCACGCTGCGCTCTCGTTCCGCTACGCTCCACTCGGGGCACATAACACGGGATAAAAGGTTCGGTACTCGGCTCGTGCCTCACCCAAATTTTGCTCCGTTTCACTCCGCAAAACTTCTTTTATCCCGATACGTTATGTGCCATTGCGGCTTTGCTATACAATAAAGATATGAAAATCAAACTTAAAAAATACCAGAAAAATAATTTCAAAGAACTCGACAGATGTATGGTTCAGCTTCAGGATTTTATAGTAAGATTAGATCCACTCAAAAGACTCCGCAGAAGCTCAAAGTACAGTCCTCAATATTCACGCAATATTATCGAGAAGATTACAAAATACAATGGCATCATTTTTCTGGCATACGATGATAAAAAAAATGTGGGCTGCATTGTCGGTATTATAGAAAAGCAATCCGAAAAAAATTTGCTTGAATGTATCCCAACACGGGCAGGCAGAATAGTCGAGTTATTTGTTTCAGATACACATAGGAATTTGGGTATCGGGAAACAACTCATGGAAAAAATGGAAAACTACATGCGTAAAAAGAAATGTGACGTTATGCGCGTAAAGGTATTTGAACCAAATAAAGCAGCCCACAATTTTTACAAAAATCTTAAATATCAAGATAGAGTCACAGATATGATTAAAATCTTAAAATAACGCAAAGCCGCAACAGCACATAACAGCGCGTTAGCGGTTCGCTGCGGCTCACCCAAGTTGACTGGTTGTGGCCTTCGGCACATTATACAACCAGTCAACTTCGCCAACGCGCAAACGTTGTACGAAATAATGAAAAGTTCTATAATTTTTTTCAGAAATTAATATCCGCAATTTTATTTTTCAAAGCAAAACATATGGAATATTTAGCGCTCATAGGTACAGTCACAATGATTCATTTATTAGCCGTCATTAGCCCCGGACCTGATTTTATTATGGCGTGTAGAAATTCGCTAACCTATTCGCGCAAAACAGGAATATATACAGCAGTTGGTTTTGGTATTGGAATTGCAGTCCACATTTTTTATTCCTTGGCCGGCCTCGCTTTGATCATTTCTAAGTCCATTTTGTTATTCAATGCCATTAAATTTTTAGGGGCTGGTTACTTGATTTACATCGGCCTCAAATCTGTACTATCAAAGTCTTCAAAAATTGAGCTCGGAGAACATGATAAAAAGGAAGATATTACTCGTTTTGCAGCAGTTAGAATCGGTTTTCTAACAAATGTGCTTAATCCAAAAGCAACATTGTTTTTCTTGAGCCTGTTCACGCTCGTAATATCTCCAGAAACTCCATTGCCAATCATGGGTATTATGGGGGCGATAATGATAATCAATACAATGTTGTGGTTTTCACTCGTTGCGGTATTTCTTACACAAAAGAGAATCCGCTCAATTTTTGAAAAATTTCAGGGCGTTTTCAATAAGACATTAGGTGGACTGCTCATTGCATTAGGAATAAAGGTTGCTTTGACTGAAAAATAAAATTGCGAATATCTTTTACTTCGCAAAAGTAGAACTTTTCATTACATCGTACAACAGCGTGTATGCGGCTACGGCTTGCTCCGTACCTACGCAAGCCTTCGCCCATGTTTGCTGGCTGTACCGCTTCGCGATATTATACAGTCAGAAAACATCGCATACACGCGGACGTTATATTCAATTACTCGGCGGCGGCTTTACGCAAACTTTATTAAACTTCAGAAATTCACCTATGATTATGACATGTTTATTTTGCCAAAAACCAAACCCGATTGATTTTGTGCATCAAACAAAATATTGGAATGTTTTCCTCGCTTGGGACCAGACTTATTTAGGTCGATGTATTGTCGCATTAAAAAGACATTGTGGCGATTTAGCAGAGTTAAAAAAAGAAGAATATGACGAGTTTATCGAATTGGTGAAAAGATTAGAATCTGCCTTGCGAAAATCATTTGACGCCACAATGTTTAACTGGACTTGTTTGATGAACGATGCATATCAAGAGAAAAACCCTGAACCTCATGTACATTGGCATTTCAGACCGAGATATAATCACAAGGTAGAGATAGCGGGTTTGGTTTTTGAGGATTTAGAATTTGGTCATCATTACGACAGAACCAAAAAAAGAGAAATTTCTGAAGTTGCAAAGAAAACTATTGTTTCTAAAATAAAAGAAAACTTGTAACCGCCACCTCGCAACTCAAAAATTTTCCTTCGGAACGTTGCACTAAATTTTTGTCCTTCGGAGAATATAACAGCGATTAAGAGGTTACGCTCGGTTGCACCTCACTCCACCCAAATCGTTCGCTACGCTCACGACTTCTCTTAATCGCATACGTTGTACGAAATAATGAAAAATTTTAAAATTACTCAGAGTAATTTTTCAGAGCTATTTTTTATTTTTTTCTCTAAAACCTGTGCCAAATAAAATCGACTTCAAAAAAGAATTAAACGAATTATACGCCCCTTCTTCCAAGGAGATTTCTGTTGTCAAAGTGCCAAAATTAAATTTTTTGAGTATTGACGGAAAAGGTGATCCCAACACTTCTGAAGATTATAAAGAAGCTATAGAAGCTTTGTTTTCAGTGGCTTTCAAAATCAAGTTCACTGCCAAAAAAGAACTTGACAAGGATTATGCAGTAATGCCGTTAGAAGGGCTTTGGTGGACTGAGAATATGAGTAAGTTCTCCATCAATGATAAAAGCTCTTGGCTATGGAAAGCCTTAATCATGCAGCCCGATTTTATTACTCAAAAAATTTATCAAAAAGCGGCCAATGAGGTAAAAGCCAAAAAGAATTTACCAGGGTTGGGAAAAATTAAACTTGAAACTTTGGACGAAGGGCTTTCAGCGCAAATTTTATACATTGGTCCATTTTCAGGAGAAAAGCAGACCATACAAAGAATACATGATTTTATCCAAGAACAAGCAGGTTCTTTGACACAGAAACATCATGAGATATATCTGAGTGACCCGCGAAAAACCGCACCGGAAAAACTGAAAACAATCATTAGACAACCGTTTAAAAAACAACTTAATCAATAAACCTATGCACTCACTTAAAAAATCAATTCTTTTGGGATTTTTAGTCTGGCTATTACCATTTGTCGTGGCATTTTTAATTTATCCCATCCATGAATCACATCGACCGATTTTTGAATCCATCATGCCACTTGTTATTACGATTTCTGCCATCATTTTTACTTACTTATATTTCAAAAATGTAGACAAAAATGTTAAGGCAGAAGGGGCTAAACTTGGCATAATCTTTCTGCTAATCAGTCTGATCATTGACTTGATTATGTTCATGCCAAACAGCCCAATGCATATGAGCTTATTAGATTATGTGACTGACATCGGACTAACGTACTTGATGATTCCCGTAATTACAATTGGCATAGGTTTTTCAATTGATAGAGAAAAAAATAAAAAATAGCTCTGAATTTTGCTATCGCAAAATAAAACTTTTCATTACATCGTACAACAGCGTGTATGCGGCTACGGCTTGCTCCGTACCTCCGCAAGCCTCCACCCATATTTGCTGGCTGTACCGCTTCGCGATATTATACAGCCAGCAAATATCGCATACACGCGAACGTTATCAGCAATAGCGATGGCTTATATCTAACCCCCGCCCGAAGGCAGTGCGTAACGATACTTTAATAAATGTCTAAAATTTATGATAATTATGAAGCTTAAAATCTTAGGTTCTAGTGCATGGGAAGGAATTCCAGTTCCATTCTGTAAATGTAAAATTTGCGAATCTGCCAAAAAACCAAAATCGAAAGATAATAGAACAAGACCGCAAATTTTAATAGAATCAGAAAAGAATCAATTTTTGATAGAAATAAGCCCGGACATTCGCATTCAATCCACCAAATTTAATTTGCCAAATATTAGCAATTTCCTAATAAGCCATTGGCACTTTGACCATATGTATGGATTATTAGAACTTCATGCGTGGGCAGAATTTGTTTTAGGACAAAAACCGAAATTATTTTGCTCTCCCAAAACAAAAGAATGGCTTGACCAAAGTTTTGCTCACATTCCAAAAGAGATTATTGTAGTCAAACCATTCGAAAAGTTTGATTTATTTGGCATAAAAATAACTCCAATACCTATTTATCATATGAAGGGGCGAGATAAAGATGTAAAAGAAAATGAATTGAATAATGCGTTTGGATTTGTTTTAGAAAAGAATGGAAAAAAAGCAGTTTATCTCGCCGATTATTACAAATTGCCAAATAAATCTTTAGAACTTATAAAAAATT
This sequence comes from Candidatus Kerfeldbacteria bacterium RIFCSPLOWO2_02_FULL_42_19, assembly GCA_001818315.1. Lineage (GTDB taxonomy): Bacteria > Patescibacteriota > Patescibacteriia > HO2-48-17 > HO2-48-17 > WO2-43-9. Next base: position 31,819 of record MHKF01000016.1, on the reverse strand, counting down.
CAGATTTGGTTATTGCTGACGGAACTTATCTTTTTGAAGAAATGTTCCCAGACAAACCAGAGCAAAATAATTTAAAATCTGACCCTGATCATCTCCATGGAAAACAAATTCTTGATTTCGTGAGTGGATTGAATGCTAAGAAAGTGATTTTTCACAGCATCTCTCATTTGACAGAAAAATCACACGATGAATTACAAAAATTGCTTCCTAAAAATATGTTTCTTTCTTATGATGGAATGGAACTGGCACTATAATCGCACTGCCTTCCCCCACCCTTTAAATTTGTGCCATCGCTACTTGCTCCTTTCAGTCGCACCACGCCTTGCAGGCTCTCGCTTCATTTCATTTCGCTCGGGGCTGATAACAGCGATTAACGGGGAAATTCCTGCGAAATTTCCCCAAATTCGCCTACGGCGAACTTCTGTTAATCGCAAACGTTAGATGTCATTCAGCGCTATTTCGTGATAAAATAAATGCAATATAAAAAAACTTCATAATTTAAGCGGCGGTTTCTACTAAAAATATGAACATAAAAAACAATAAAAAATATATTTTTATCCAAATAGTACTATCCTTCATAATCCTGGCTTTAATGCCGATTTATTCTATTTTCGACGCGAGGGTCGTTCAGAAGGTACTGGTTATTGAAAACGAAATCCCCTTTCCATTCGATCCAGTACTCGATCAAATATACGTGAATCAGCAAGTTATATACTGGGTTTTTGTATGGTTTGTGCCAATGACGATAGCCATGGCACTATCTTTTTATATGGTGTGGGTGTTAAAAATAAGAAAAAAGACTCGTGACTTCTCAAATCTGAGCAAGTTTGAAAAAATAGCACTCTTGACTCCAATCTGGTACCTTATTGTAAAAATCATACTCATGAATATAGGTGAAAACACGTTTAAAGAATTTATCTTTAGTCCTGCGCTACCAGCTCAAGCAACGTTGGGTTATAGTGTGCCTGAAGCTAATGGTATATATGAAACGATTCAAATAGTATTCGGCACCGTTAGTATACTATTACCTATATTTCTTTTCTGGCCATGGCTATCGTTTCTAGGATTCTTGCGAAGAAAAAAAATTGAAACCGCCGCTAAGAAAGTTTAATAACCGCGCCGAACGACATCTAACAGCGCGTAAGCGCAATTGCTCCACTTCGGTTGTGGTGATAAAATTCTACCACGACCTCGTTCCGCAACATGCGCCTGACGCGCGGACGTTAGCTGACATAGAAACCGCATTTTGTTTTCTGTTCAAATCCCTTGGCCACCCTGAATTTGAGTAAACAAAAACAACCTATTGAATTAGGTTGATTTTGATTCTTCTATGCACCAATGTTTGATGCACACAAGAATGGAAGGACAGTTATGAATAAATTCATTTCCGTCCTTTCGGTTCATTCCGAAGAATTTTTAAGAAAGAACCTTCTTATCTTCAGTCCCACAGGCGGCTCTCTTCCGCCATCTTCTGAAATACTTCGTTTGCGATGTCTTTTTTTGCCTTTTTTTCTTCTTCTGATTCTGAAGAAAGAACATCGTTCAGACCCGTCAACTCCTCTGCGGAGTTGACGAATTTGAGTACCTGGATCTTTTGCGCGCCGACTTTTTCAAGTTGATTTAACTCATTAACGAGTTTTTTAAGATCGATCCCGTACTCACAACTTATTTTTACAAGAATATGCATATTTCCTCCTCGGTGCTTTTGCACCTGAGAAAAATGTAGTTTGTGTTTAGCCATGTTTCATTCCTGACAGGGTGATGATATTATATTATAAACCGAATAAAAATACTAGAACGCATTTCGTATAAGTTCTGAAACTTTTCATTCAACTACCAACGTTGTTCGCGAATACCAAGCCAGAAACCGATGTGATTCGTAGCGATGTGTAAAAGAAATCCTAAAATAAGTATGGTCAGCCAAGCACTGAGTGGAATCCGAACAACGATCAGTGAAAAAATAAGCCCACCGAGAATATAATCAATTTGATCGAAAGGAATCCAGGAAGTTCCAGCGGCAATATTTTTCCGTCTTTTAAAAAAACTTTTGATGAGGTCCCCAAATACAGCACCGAAACCGATGAGTGCACCAAAATACCAAGGCAGTGTTTGATACGAAGTAAAATGAAGCGCTGTAAAAACTGGATACTGCTCCAGAAAGCGTTGGAGTAAAAAAACGCATTCGCCTATGAGCACACCGGCAAGAATCCCCCGCCAAGTTTTATGATCGCCAAAGATGCGTTTGTGTGCGATTGAGTAACCGAAATCAACCGGCACATTCAAAAAATTTATTTTCCGAGCAAAGACTGGCGCCATATTTGCAAATCCTATTGGCAAAAAAAACCAGAGACATTGCAGGAAAAATTTTCCTATCTGGAAGATCAGCGTCGGCATTATTTCATTGAGCATGGAGTTTTTATGTGGAATGAAGCTCCGCCTCCGCGCAGCAAGCTGTGCGGAATCATCAAGTTAAATGTCCAAATTTTTCACGTCTTTTGCGTGTGTTTGAATAAAACGTTTGCGCGGCGCGACTTCGGAACCCATGAGTATATCAAACATTTCATCCGCTTTTGTTGCGTCTTCAATCGTCACAAGCTTTAAAGTGCGTGTCGTTGGATCCATAGTCGTCTCCCAAAGTTGACTGGGATTCATTTCCCCAAGTCCTTTGTATCTTTGAATGCTTATCCCCTTTACCGACTCTCCTACTCCTATTTCTTCGTCACTATGTGCTTCTGTAGGTTCCTTTATTTTAGGAACTTTTTTGCCCGCCTTTATTGTATCCGGAATATTTTTCAAAAATTCAGTAAGCATTTTTTCTTTCTCGTTCTCATTAAATGCATACGTTATTTGCTTTCCTTTTTGGAGACGGAAGAGCGGCGGTTGCGCAATATACAGATGTGCTTTAGTAATGAGATCGGGAAAATAACGATAGAATAATGTCAGCAGTAGCGTGCGAATATGCGCGCCGTCAACATCAGCATCCGTCATAATCACAATGCGGTGATAACGAAGTTTTTCCAAATTCATTTGTTCGGCAATATTTGTTCCGAGTGCTATAATCAGATTTTTTATTTCATTATTCCCGAGCATTTTATCAATCCGCGCACGTTCCACGTTTAAAATTTTTCCTCGTAGCGGAAGAATTGCTTGAAATTGTCGATTACGTCCTTGCTTTGCGGAACCGCCAGCTGAATCTCCTTCAACGATGAATAATTCGCTTTCCTGTGGATCACGAGAACTGCAATCCGCAAGTTTTCCTGGAAGCGTCATGCCTTCGAGTGCGCCTTTACGAAGTACAGATTCGCGTGCGACCCTCGCTGCTTGCCGCGCTTGCGCCGCGAGGAGACACTTACTGAAAATTTCTTTCGCATCGCGTGGGTGTTCTTCAAGAAAAATACTCAAGCTTTCTGCCAACACCGCATCCACAACCGGTCGTACTTCGGCATTGCCGAGTTTACTTTTTGTTTGTCCCTCGAATTGTGGTTCCGCAAGCTTGACACTAATAATCGCTGTCAGACCTTCGCGCACATCCTCACCGGAAAGATTCGCATCTTTTTCTTTCAAAAAACCTTGCTTCCGCGCGTAATTATTCAGCGTTCGCGTGAGTGCGGTTCGAAATCCCTGAAGATGCGTCCCGCCTTCGCTGTTGGTGATATTATTTGCGTAGGTGGCGATGAATTCTTTATATTCGTTCGTGTACTGCAATGCTATTTCAACCTTGATATTTTCTCTTTCTTTTTCGACATAAAAAATTGTTTCTTGTTTTATCTCCTTATTGTGATTAATATGCCGCACGAAACTCGCTATGCCTCCTTCGAAATATAATGTGTGTGACTTTGTCCGTTGTGCATCACGTTGGTCTAAAGCAATAATTCTTACTCCCCGTGTCAGATATGCCTGCTGACGCAAGTGATTGAGAATATAATTCCAGTCAAATTCGTGTACGGTAAACACTTTGGTGCTCGGAGTAAAAATAATATTCGTGCCTGTGCCTTTTGCGGTCCCCTTCGCCCGTACAGTGTTGATCGCATTTCCGTTTTTATATTCCTGCACCCAGAGTTTTCCGTCCCGTTTTACTTCGGCTCTGAGGTACGAAGAAAGTGCGTTCACGACTGAAATACCCACGCCATGGAGTCCACCAGAAACCTTGTATCCCCCACCGCCAAATTTTCCGCCAGCATGCAATGTTGTCATGACTGTTTCAAGTGTCGATTTTTTGGTCACTGGATGTTTTTCCACCGGAATCCCTCGTCCGTTATCTTCAACTGAAATTGTAAAGTTCGGGAGTAGTCGCACGGTAATTTCCGTACAAAAACCCGCCATTGCTTCGTCGATGGAATTATCGACTGCTTCCCAAATGAGATGATGAAGTCCAGTTTCGGCAGTATTGCCTATGTACATGCTCGGTCGCTTTCGCACTGGATCCAAGCCTTCTAAAACGGTGATTTGTTCTGCTCCATATTTTGCACTCGATGGCGTCGTGCCGGTAGGAATGCTTTTCTTTTTGTGTTTTGGCTTTGTGGCGTGAGTTGTTTTTTGGGATTTCTTTGGTTGTTTTTTCATATGAAAGTGATTTTAGAATTACGTTTTTTCCACGAAGTTGGAGGTAGGAGACAGGCTACGCACCTGTGCATGAAAGTGTTGTTGTAATGCATTGATCAAACGCTCATGCACTGGCGTCACTTCTTTTTGCGTGAGTGTTCGTTCATTTGATTGATACACCAGATGAAACGCCAGACTCTTCTTACCTGCGGGAATTTGAGACCCTTGATACATATCAAATAATTCAACGCTTGCCAATAGTGAACCGGTTTCTTTTTGAATGAGTGCTTCTATAACGTCCCATGAAAGCGTGACATCAACAATAATCGCCAGATCATGGAGTACTGCTGGAAATTTTTCTATTTCCTGTGCTTTCATAACTTCCGGAACTTTGTCAATAATTTTTTCTGCATCGAGATCGAAATACCATGGAGCATTTTCAATACCAAAAGTCTGTTGAATGCGTTGGTGAAGTTTTCCAAGACTTCCAATTATCTGATGTCCCCATGTAATTTGTGCGCACGTCCCCGGTTCGGTAAAATGATTATTTGTCATTTGAAACTGACATTGCGATACTCCCATATGCAACAATAGTGCACTCACTATGCCTTTGAGTTGATAAAAATCCAAATATTTCTCATTTGAAACTCCAACAAGACGCATGTGTTCAGAAAAATTTTCTTCTGTTTGGGAATACACATGAGCGATCTCGAAGAATTGTAATCCTTCTTGTGTACGATGTTGGTTTTCCTTGAGATTTTTCAGGAGACTGGAAAGAAGTTCCGAGCGTAAAAATGCCTGTTCAGCATTCATCGGATTTTCGACTGAAATGTGTTGTTGCGTATCCCCGCTCATATTTTCAATATTTTTTTTGGAAGCAAACGAAAAATTAATCACTTCTTGAAAACCTAATGTTTTCAGCAACCTCTGGAGCTCTTCTTTGCGTTGCTCATGTCGTGACACTGGCCAGAGCGTTAGCCGAACTTCAGGGAGTTTTTCTTGAATGGAATCATATCCAACAATGCGCGCTATTTCTTCAATCAGATCCTCTTCATAATGAAGGTCAGTGCGCCATGCGGAAGGTGTGACGACGACAAACCCTGCTTCTTTTTGCTCAATGCGACAACCTATTCTTTCGAGTATCTGAATGATTTGTCTTGCTTCCACACTTTCGCCAATAATTTTTTCGTATCGGGCATAATGCAGCGTAATTGAACCGAGCTCCTGTGTTTTGCGTTCTATATCAATAATGCTATCGAGTATCATATCATCCTGCATTTCTTTGAGGAGGTCGTATGCTTTTGCAAGCGCTTCAAGTGTTGCGGCGTGATTCACTCCCCGTTCAAAACGTTGTACGGCTTCTGTGTGCAACATGAGTTTCCTTGAAGTTTTTCGGATCGATTTTGGATCGAATAGAGCGGATTGCAGTATAATGCGTTTGGTGTTATGTGTAATCGCGCTATTTTCGCCACCCATGATCCCAGCAAGATCAATAAGTTTGTCCGCATCTTGAATCACTATCGTTCCTTCTGGCAGTTTTCTGTTCACGCCATCAAGGGTTGTCAGTTCTTCTTCTGGCACGCTGTGTCGAAGCGTCATAGTTTTACCAGCGATGCGATCATAGTCAAAGGCATGCAGCGGCAAACCTACGTCCATCATTATATAATTCGTGAGATCCACAATATTATTGAAGGATCGAATTCCGACGGATCTCAATCGATTTTTCATCCAGTGCGGAGATTCACTGATCGTGACATTATCTAAAACGAGCGCACTATACCGAGGACATGCGTCAGAATCTTGGATCGTGACATGGAGTGTTAAAGTATTGCGTGTTTTTCGTGGAAGTTTATGAACATCGCTCGCGAATTTGCTATTGGTAAGTACCGCAATTTCGCGCGCGCTGCCTTGGTGACTGAGTAAATCCGATCGGTTTGGTAACACATCAATCGTGAGCACTTCTTGATCCAAGAGCAATGCTTTTGCGAGCGGTGTGCCTGCTTTCAATTTGTGATCCAGTATCATAATATCCATGTTTCCCTCCTTCGGGAGACCTAATTCTTCTGTTGCGCAGATCATTCCTTCGGATTCGGTACCTCGTATGATTGCTTTTTGTATCGTCATACCGTTTGGTAAGGTTGTACCCGGAAGTGCTACAGCAACCTTTTGTCCTCGAGCAATATTTTCCGCACCGCAGACAATGTCCAAAATTTTAATTCCCGTATCAACTTTCGCGATTTTCAATCTGCTGGCTTTGCCGTGCATTTGCAGATTGATTACTTCGCCAACGACAATACCTTTCCATAATTCGCTAAAGTGCGTAATGGCTTCTACTTCAACACTCTTTTGCGTGAGTGTAGTCACGAGCTCTGTCATGGCCATCCGCAGTTTCGTGTATTCTTTGATCCAATTCAACGAAATTTTCATAGATCAAACTGTTTAAGAAAACGAATATCATTTTCGAAAAAAATCCGAAGATCGGAAACTTTATGTTTAATCATGAGCGGCCGTTCGATGCCAAAACCAAAAGCAAGTGCTTGATATTTTTCCGAATCGATTTTTGCGTTTTTTAAAACATTCGGATGTAACATGCCACAGCCACCCATTTCTAACCAACCTGTTCCTTTGCATGTAACGCAACCTTCACCGCGACAGAGAGTGCATGTGACGTCAAATTCCGCGCCTGGTTCTACAAACGGAAAATATGATATGCGAAAACGAACTTCCAGTCGAGCTTCGAGGAGCCGTTCCATCACAATATGGAGGAGGCCTTTGAGATGAGCCATCGATATATGTTCATCGATCATGAGCCCATCGAATTGATGGAACATCGGAGTATGCGTCAGATCTGCGTCGCGACGATACGTTTTGCCAATTGTGACCATACGAATAGGCGGTTTTCGTGTTTCAAGATAATGAATATCAGTAGCGGTCGTGTGAGTACGCAGGACGTGTTTTCTTGGTAGAAAAAATGTCTCATGCATGTCGCGCGCCGGATGTTCTTTTTGAAAATTCAGTGCACTAAAATTATAATAATCATCTTCAATTTCAGGGCCGTTCGTTATATCAAAATTGAGTTGCTCAAAAATACGCCGAATGTGTTGTATCATACTACTAATCGGATGCAACCTCCCGATATTTGGTTTTTTTCCTGGAGCAGTAACATCAATCCATACTTTTTGCACAGTTTTTTTTCCCAACTGATCTAATTTTTCTTGCAACGCATCTTCAAAGGTTTTTTTCATCGCATTCGCTTGCATGCCAATAGCTTTGCGTTCTGCTTCTGGGAGTGTTTTGAGTTGCCTTAGAATTTTTGTGAGCTTGCCATCTTTTCGTCCCAAAAAATCATTGCGTATCTGCGTGATTGCTTCTGGTGTTTGTGCTGCGTCCAGCGTCTGTATAAAAGCTGCTTGTAAGTTTTCTAAAGTTTGTTTGTCTGGCAGGTGTGTATACATGGTATATTTCGAAGATTATTTTCGTTCAGAATGACGTAAGAAAAAAAATATTTCTAATATTGCGAATCCAAAAAGGAGTAATGCAAGACTCCACCACACGAATATTTTTTCTGCTTGCAATAAGAGCGTCATGATTACAAAAAGCGCAAGCAGACTTCCTTGCCGTAAGGAAATGCCGATATGTCGAAATGCAGGTTCTTTGCGTATAAGAGCCCAGCGCAACAGGAATCCCACAAGTGCGAAAGTTCCAAGAAGCGCAAAGAATAAACTTGCGTAAAACGAAAGCGGTCCGATCCAGCCAGAATGGAAAGGATCAATAAAGAAAAGTACCGTACTCCAGGCGAGCCAGCATATGACGGTACTAAAACTCATGATGAACAGAAATCGCTTCAACGGCATAGCATTTTTCGGTTTCTTTTCTTGTTTCAAGATACCATGTTTTTTGTCTTTTTGCAATTCAAAAAAATTATTCTTGCGATTTCCGATCGTTCTGCCCAAAATGTCATTTTTATGACATGCAAAAAATCGAATTTCCAGTATGCACTTCGCAACTTTTATGCTATTTTAAGATTAAATAATATTTTCACTCCCTCCTATGCCGCAATGTCTGAAATGTCACCTATCCTTTTCTGTTGATTCAAAAGACAAAAAAATCCTCGATCGTCTCGATGTGTCAGAACCACAATTATGCTTTGAACATTCGTTGCAACACCGCATGCTATTTCGTAATGAACGGCATCTCTATCGCCGCAACTGCGGTTTGTGTGGCAAATCCATTCTGTCAGTTTATTCACAGCATTCGCCGGCGACGGTATATTGCCGACCGTGTTGGTATTCTGATAATTGGGATGCGCTGCAGTACGGCCGAGATTATGATGCGAAGCGGCCGTTCTTTGAACAAATAGGAGAACTGATCCGTCAGGTGCCACATTTCAACCTCTGGCAGGTTGGCCGGAATGAAAACTGTGAATACACCAATGCCATCATAAATTCTAAAGACTGCTATCTGACTTTTTCCTGTCTTGAAGGGGTCGGCTGCATCTATTGTGAACAGGTGGGTTTTTGCCGCGACTGTGTTGATTGCTTTCTTATCGACAATTCGGAACTTCTCTATGACTGTGTCATTACCCGTGATTCCTATGCTTCTGCTTTTTTGACCCGTTGTGAAAAATGTAGTAGCTGCTATCTTGGACGGCATTTGTTTGATTGCCAAGACTGTTTTGGTTCCGTGAATCTCAGGCACAAACGTTTTTATTGGTATAATGAACCGTTAGTCGAAGAAGAATATCGCAGACGACTGACTGAGGCTCTCCGCAATCGTGAAAGTTTTGATATCCACCGGCGGCGTTTTGCGGAACATCAGAAACAATTTCCTCTGGAATATGCCCGGAATCGCGCGAGTGAAAATATTACTGGCCAGGAGATTAACAAATGTCGCAATATACGACGTTGCATCCTCCTTGAAAACTGTGATAATTGTAGCGAATCACATGATATTTGGAATTCCAAGGATTGTTATCGCACCAATCACACCGAGGTTTTAGAAAATTCTTATGAAGTGAGCTCCGCGGTGCATGTCACCAATGCTCGTTTTAGTTTCATCACTGAAGAAAGTTCCTTTCTTGATTATTGTTACAGTTGTTATACTTCAACTCAGTTATTTGGTTGCGTAGGTTTGCGCGGAAAAAAGTTCTGCATTCTGAATAAACAATATGAGGAAAAATCATATCAAACGTTGCGCGCACAGATTATTGCCGCTATGAAGACAAACGACGAATGGGGAAAATTTTTTCCACCGCAATATTCTTTACAAGCCTACAATGATACTATCGCCTATCGGCATTTTCCTCTCACCAAAGAGCAAGTTTCGATTTTTGGTATGCGCTGGGAAGATGATCAAGGTGGTATTCGTGACAAAGAAACTTTATCAGTAGAGAGAGTGCCAACCGCAATATCAGAAACTTCTGCGAGCATCACGAAAGAGATACTTCGATGTGTTAGCTGTGGTCTGAATTACCGTATTCAACTTAAGGAACTTCAGGTGTTGCAGTCAGTGCGTCTCTCGGTGCCGACCGAATGTCACGAATGTCGTTTTCGCAAACGGTTTTATGATCGCACCTATATTGCACGTTTGTATGAACGTCAATGTAACTGCGATCATGCGCACGATTTTCACAAAGCACAACGTTGTCCGAACAGATTTTTCACTGCTTACTCCCAAGATCGGTCAGAAAAAATATTTTGCAGTCCATGCTTTCAGGAAGAAATTTTTTGAAAAACGCCCGTTATTTTTTTCAAACGGAATACTTTTCGTTCAATGTGGTGGGCATACATTGAACTGTATATCTCCGTCGTGCATTTGACAAATTTTTGATTTTCTATAATAATATCTTGTTTTGAACTTTGAAATGCGCTTTGAGAAAATTCCTAAACTTTGTTTTCTCTAAAATACATAGAGAAAGCATTCTACAGAGAGGTAAAAAAAATGAAACTTCATACGTTCCGTAACGGTCTGTTTGTTGCTTTTGTTTTCGCGATTCTTGGCGCTTTGGCGGCAACGATTCTTCCTTCGGACCCTGATGCGGCTGTTGTGCTCGTACGCGATCAACTCGAAGAATCACTACAAGCGAATTCCCCAATCGACTCGCAGCTTTTGAGTAAAATCATCTCTGCACAGGATCTCGCGGTACTGGAAATGATTCTGAACTACTATGCTGAGGTATTTCCCGGGATCAAGTTTGACGTGGCAAAAGCACTGACACTCTATCCAGCGGAGTCACTTAACCTATTCGCGACTTTTCATCGAGATCCTGTAGTTCTGGAAGCGCTCTACCGCTTCGGCGCTGCTGAAGTTGTTCCGTTATTATGGGATTCGTGGACTTCTGACCGGATGACGCACAAGGCTGATGAGTATATTCAGGAGACACTCGAAGTTATGTCGAAATTTGTCTCAAACTACACACAGTCACTCGCATCAGGCGCTCCGGAAACATCGCCGCGGCAGTCGGGGGATCCTCTGCATCCAGAGGATGTGTCTCAAATCTCTCCTAACAACGATTCTCTTACCGCAGCAGGTTCTGATTCAGAAACTGTAAAGGAGTCGGCGAGTGCCGAACATACGGAAATGCGTCGTCGGGTACTCACACGGGCGCAAAAAATTATCATCTATGGACACGAGTACCTTATGCGCTTCCACGTGGATGACAAAGGGAACGTCACTCAACTTGGCATTGCGACAGGACTTTCCATTGCCGGTACGTTTTTCACCGCCAGTCTTCAGAAACTGGAACTCAAGTACCAACAAGGCGCTCTGGGTGAACTCACTTCGTCGGATTGGGTTGGTGTTGGACTCGAAGCACTACTACTTGGCGGAACGGCGGGTAAGATTATACTTCGTTCTGGTCGCGCTGGATATGCTGCTCGCGGTGGCACTGCTCTCGCTGAAGGTGCGGGTAAAACAGCTCAAGTGACTTTTTTTTCCCGCGCGTGGACTACCACGAAATACGCGAGTGCTCTTGGCGTCGGGAGTGCTTATGTTATTGCGTTCACGCACCCTGCGGCCTTCAATGCTGCGCTCGAAGCAATTGCAAAAGCCCTTGGTTGGCACCCAGAGCTCTTCCGAATCGCCGTCTATAGCTTTGGTCTTGGAGTGCCAGTGTTCCTCATCTACAGTTTCTTCCGTCCCGTACTTCTCCTACTCATGGGTGTCTTTCGTCTCTTAGGTGCGTTCTTTTCCTTCCTTGGAAATCTCTTCGTACGTCGCCCACCTTCCTCTCCACCCTCTACTCCTTCGCATACCTTGAAGCCTGTAAAATTTTCTGCGGTTGGCTTCATTTCCCTTAGTCGCATCCTACCTTGTTAATTCAATTCGTTCACTTTTTCATTTCTTCATTCCTATCTTTTACAAAAGCTCACGTGTCTACAAAGTCCCGTGAGTCTTTTTGTTTTCATTTCTTTATGCTATTCTCTTGATAGGTATTTTTTTTGTTTTTAACACGTTCCCGCGCAACGAACAGCGTGAAATTTCGTAAAAATGAATGACTCTGCGCCAAGAGTGCAGGCTCAAATCTAGTTTTAATCTTTTTATCCTTATGAAAAAATATTATTTCTTTTCGATACTCTTACTTCCACTGCTCATTTTTCTTTTTACTGGCTGCAATCGAACCAAAAAAGTTTTGAACAATAACGCGGTGACTGACATTAATCTTACGAACGACACTTCAACGATTCCTGGTGAAGCAAACGATAGGAGTTCGAATGAAAGTGTGGATACGCAGCCGAATGAAACTACCAACACAATTCCTACCGATCCCGCTGACGTCGATGTGAATGCAACTCTGAACGAACTCAATACGCTCAAATCTCAAGCAGATTCATCTCAAAAAAGTCTCGGTGAAGCCGATAACGTTGACGAGTCACTCAACAATACGACGAGTAAGGTCGAATAATTTTTATTTTTTGCATTATGAAATTTTTCTCTACTTTACTGAGTTTTTTACTTCTCTTTACAATCGTTTCACCGGCGTTTGCGCAACTTAAAATTCCGAGCCCTGAAGAAGTTTCTGATGCTGTGAATTCGGCAAAGAATACTGCCAGTGATGTCGCAGAAGATGTTTCTGAAGCAGTACCCGATGAATACGAAGAAAAGATTAAGGAAGGCGTGAATACTGCAATCGAAGAAACTTTTGATGTTCGAAAGCAAGTTGTGCTTGCGAGTATTGATGTTGCTCAAACGACCGTTGCCGAAGTGAATAGCGACATTCGCAATTCCACCTATCTCAACAATGAACAGAAAAATCAACTCCTTACGTGCACTGCGATGACGGAACAGCGCCTCGCCACGTATGAAACAAATGTCAGTAATGCCAAGGCCCAAGCAGAACTGACGGCAGCACATCAGGCTTTAGTCGCTGGCATTCAAGACGATCGCGAAGAAATTATTGCCTGTGCGAATAAAGCGGTCATGTACGGAGTGAAAGCGCTCCTTGATACAGGAAAGGCTTTTCTCGAGACTTCTGAAGAGCTTGCTCGCGCTGTTGCGCTTTGCGGTGTTGATATGACGCGCGCGAACGAACTTATTGCACAGGGTTGGGATCAGTGGAACCAACTGAATGATCTCTACAATAAAATTTTTGCGGATGAAAAAGTAACGCAGGATGAGCAAGCGCTCGTAGAACAAGCCATCAAACTTTCTGCTGATTTCACTATCACACTCGGTCTTATCTATGACGAGCTGGAACAACTCTCAACGAAGTGTGAATAAAATTTGTTACGCTCGGCTCTGTTTGTTTATTTCCCTAGCAGTTTACTAAAATTTTTTTCGGATATTCCTATACCAAGATTACGCATAATGAAAAAAGCGTCATTGGGTCTGCCAAGAAAATATCGCTTGCTATCCAATACATGCGTGTACCAGGCTTCGCCATTTTTTTCGACTTGCAAAAATATCTTTCCTCTATTTTTACTCGCATAGCCCATATCAATCGGTAACTTTACCTCGCCGCTTGCTATGGGTGAGTAATTATTTTGCAATTCTGTTTTATCCGCAAAGCCATCTTTGTCGGTATCTTTTGTATTTTCATTTGTACCTATTGCATCCTCGAATTCATCTGTGAGGCCGTCCTTATCTTGATCTTCTCCTGCGAGATTACTTAAACTGATGGGTATTTTTGCAATATCTTTATTGGTAATTCCAATTCCTTGTTCTCTCATGATACGAAATGCATCACTCGCTCTCCCTAAATAATGTAGCGTTTGTTTCGCAGGATTGATATAATACGCCTCTCCATCTTTTTCTACGCGCAGAATAATTTTTCCCCGCAGTGAATTATAGAGATTGGTGTTGGCGAGTTTTGTCTCAAAAAAACACATTTTTTGCTCTTTGTCTGGATGTGTTACGCCGCTCTCACATTCATTCTTTTTTGTCCAAGTTCTACTTTGAATGCCAGTATCTGGGCATGTTGCGGGTGTGAATTCTGACGCTGTCCAATCATTTTCGGTACACGTTGACGGCGTATCGGTTTGCGTTGCACTGTAATTTTTCATCACTAGATCTGTGACGTTTTCATTAACGCCTGGTGTTGCTGGGGCTCCTGATCTATCTTGTTTCCACGTAAGATAGAGATCCTTCTGATCCAGTGCAACTGAAGAACGAATATTTGTATCACTTTCGGAAAGTTTTTTTGTAAAAGACGTCTTCGTCTCAAATGTTTTCAGATCTGTGTATAATAAATGTACCTGCCATTGTGCTTGATCTGATCCGGTGGAATTTTCATGTCCATACATTGTTGTGTAGATTGCGCTTTGCCCGTAGGCAACAGTATATCCTCTGAGATTGAGGAGTTTCCCAAGGAGCATTGAATCTCTCTCCGGCGTTCCTGTCACTGAAAAAGGCCGCATGCGTACTTGCAAACCGCCTGTGATTTTTCCGTTGCTTGATTCGTAATCGCGAAAATCTTCGTATGCAATAAAAAACGTTTTTCCATCTGTGAGTATCGAAACGCCTCTTTGAGTATCCTGATTCTCATCAACGCGTGTTGCATTATAGTTATCCAGCAATTCACTGTCTGCTACAAAATCTTCATTCAATATCTGCGCGTAAATCTTTTTGGAATATTCCCATATAAAAAAGAATGTTCCTTTTGCAAAGGCGACATCAGGACTGCTTTTCGAAATCGTATCGTTTATGCATTCAGCGATGCGCACATTTTGACCTATTTTTTTATTGTTCGCGTCAATTTTTTGACCGTAGACACATGAATTCCAATTGTTCTCATCCGCTCCTTTCCAACTCACATATGCTATGCCGCTTTCATTATACGCAAGACGTGGTGTACCGTGTTTATTCACGACAAGTTCGAATAAAACGAGATCGTCCTGATTGATTTGCATTTTTTGTTGTGCGACATTGCCCTCGAGATCAAAAGCTTGAAGATATATATTCTTGCTCGTCTTCGCTTCACTTACGTATTCTTCCCAAACAAGGACAATTTTTTTCTTTGTTTGATTGTATTCGATATCGTATCCGCCGGCGGCTACGTCGCTTTTTGAAATTACTACTTCTTTTGTGGGTTTGAACTGTTTATCGTACATCCTCAGAAGGAACGTGTTTGTTTCGTTTTGCTGGGCATCAAAATTTTCATCCAGCAGTGCTATGAAAATATGATCATTTGCGACAACTGCCTTTGAATTTTTTACATTGTAATCTTGAATTAGTTTCCTTTCGTCAGATGTGTATGGGTACTTCCCAATTCCATTTTGATTGACGTTTATATTCGACGCTTGTAATCGAAACATACCCAAAACAGTTGTTGCGAGCAACATTACAATGGGTATTGTTGACATAAATGAGAGCTTGTTTACTTTTCGATTTTCAAATCATTTGGCAAAACTCGTTCGGCTTGACCGATATATTCCACAGCATCTTCAGAAAGTCTACGAAGACCTTCATCCTGTATAATTTCTTCGTATATATGAGCAACGAGTCCCGGAACTCGACCTATAATAAAGAAACCTTTCGCAAGGCGGAAGTCAAAACCCATATCAGAAATAATAGCACCCATCGCGCCATCCACATTCAGAGGAAGTTTTTTAGAAGCAATGCTATTGAGGACTTCTCCGATTTTTTCCGCAAAGATACAATACTTCCCATAAATTTTTGTTTCTTTGGCAACTTCGAAGAGCGCTTCACTGCGTGGATCGTGCGTCAAAATTTTATGTCCGTAACCCGGAATGCGAAATTTTTGTGCTTTGAGTTTTGTAACGAGCGCACGCACATCTTGCTCGACTTCATGTTTCTGGAAGAATTCTGCCGCGTCTTCGATAGCGCTGCCATGCAGTTTTCCCATTGCAAGAATTCCACTCGCAAGCGCTGTATGCAAGCTATTGCCGGTTGATACAACTGTTCGCGCGGTCATCGCAGAAGATACGCCAATACCATGATCGATCGCTGCGGTAAAGAGCGCATTGAGCATTCGCGTTTCGGCTACGGTTGGCAATTCTCCTTTGAGTACTAAGTAAATAGTTTCAACGAAACTTTTCTCGTGAATGAGGTCTTTGAGATTGTATCCACGAACAAGTTCTTTATTATTACGAACATCGGTTAGCGCAGTTCTCCATCGCATAAGTTTACGAAATAATGTTAGTAAGAAGTTTGCTTGCTATCAATTTTGGCAAATCTTCGTAGTTCGCAGCTACGAGAACTCCTACGGAACGCAATGCTTTTTCTTTTTCCTCAACTGATCCGCTTCCTTTTTCTATAATCGCTCCAGCATGGCCGATTGTCATACCTTCAGGGAGATGTTTGCCAAATTTTCCTCCAATAAAAATAGCGATGGGTTTTGTACATCCTCCTTGTTTAAGAAGTTCAACAATATCGAATTCGTATCGCCCGCCCATTTCTCCAAAAATAACTATCCCCTCCGTTGCTGTATCTTCCTCGAATAATCGTAGTGCATCGGCATATGATGTCCCCATCAGCAAATCGCCCCCGATATGAATTGCGGTTGTAATGCCAAAAGTATTTTTTCGCAATTGCCACGAAATTTCGTTAGTCATACCGCCAGAACGTGAGATGACTCCAACGTTACCTTTCATATAGATTTCGTTGGGTTTATCGCCACCTGCTACTCCGATCCGTGCTTTTCCGGTACTGATCATTCCGAGAGAGCTAGGTCCCACAATACGAGTACCTCTCTCTCGCGCTGCCGCTAAATAATAACTCGTATCTTGAATAGGGATTCGCTCGGTCATTATATTGATCAGTGCAATATTGCTATCGATTGCTTCCAATACCGCGTCCTTTGCGGCGAACGGCGGAACATATATTGCTGTTGCGTTTAATGCTGGATGATTCTCTACCGCTTCGGCAACTGTGTCATATACAGGCACTCCTTCTACGTCGAGTCCGCCTTTTCCTGGTGTCACGCCACAAAGCACTTCGGTGTGATAGTTGCTCGCAGCTTTGAGCGCGCGCTGACCTTCCTTGCCAGTGATGCCTTGTATAAGAAGTTTTGTATGTTCGTCGATGAGGATGCTCATATGTTGCAACTATAACTTATGGATCATATCAACAAGTACCTTTGCACTTTTGCCCATGGATATTTCTCGTCCAAACCATTTCAGATTGAGATGACATTCTTTTGCAACGTTTTCCATAATTTTTTTGCCTTCGTCTTCATGCGGTCCAGCTCGACGAATGACAATTGGAACTTTCGGTTTCAATACTCGCAGCGCATCAGCAATCCCTGCCATTGTTTCACCGATGTGCGTAAAATTAGCAACTCCACCGACGACCCAAATACCTTTCAGCCCGGGTTTAGAAAGTACAATATTCGTCAGTGCTTGAACTTTTTCTCGCGGAGGATTACCGGAATATTCGGTGTAATTACTCGGCTTTTGTCCAAGCGCATACAACGTATCCATCATACTAATACTCGCTCCCCCTCCTGAAAAAAGACACGCAATATCTCCGTCTATTTCGATATATTTTCCCGCAGTGCCACGATAATAAAATTCGCCCTGATCAATATTTCGAACAGCGCGTTCGCGTTCAGTGAGACGCCTACCAAGCGTTGTCCGTTCTGGAAAGTTTTTCCAATCGTGCCGAAACCCCGCATCTTCATCGAGCGCTATTTTTGCATCAAGGGCCATAAAACGACCGTCTTCTGTTTTTGCAAGAGGATTGATTTCTACGAGTCGCGCGTCTTCTTGTTCGAAGATACGAAAGAGTCGTTTCGCGATATCTTCTATCATAAGGAGGTCTTTGCCTTTAACCCCAGCTTGTTTAAGGAGTGCACGCACTCGAAACGACTCTAAAATTCGCAAAGGATTGATATCGAGACTTAACACGGCATTTTCTTCTTCGATCCCCATACCGCCCGCCGTCGCAAATAGGAGCGTCGGCACTCTTTTCTGCGTATTGTATGTTATCGAAAGATAATATTCTTGCTTCAGAGGGATTTTTTCCTCAATCAAAAGATACCAAACTTCATCGTTGCATATTTTTTTTCCTAAAAGCGTTTGAATATGTTGCTCGAGTTCTTGTTTGTTTTTAGCAAAGAGGATGCCTCCATTTTTCCCTCTCTTCCCGCTTTGCACTTGAGCTTTTACAACGCACGGAAATTGTTCCCACGTTATGTCTTTCGTTTCCTCCGTTATCATCCTTCCTGTCGGGACGGGGATTTTGTATTTCTGAAAGAGATTTTTTCCTTCGAATTCGTAGAGATTCATATTCGTTCAACTCACTTAATCACTCTGCTTTACTTTTGATTTTGCAAGATCCATGCGAAATTCAATGCCAAAATTTTTAAAACCGAGATGTTGATAAAACGCGTGGACCTCGCGTTTAGCATATCTCGTGGTGCCTATCAGTTTATAACATCCTTGTTTTCTTGCTTCCTCGATAACGCGTTGCACAAGTTCAGTGCCGAAACCTCGTCCGCGGTACTTTTTTTCCACATAGAGATTCTCCAAAAAACCATAAGGTTCGTCGTGTCGATCACTGTATAATACATACAAATATGCCCAACCCGCAATCTTTTTGTCTTCGTTTGCCTCGATTTTTATCGCGATTGCTTTTGCTTGTTCGGTGTATTTCCATTTCATAGTTTGGATTATCTTCTGTTGTGAAAGTTTGTGCGTATTTTTACTTTTTCAATACCAGAAATTTGTGGCACATATCGCTTTTGTAAAATACTTCGGAATGCCTCGGCGAGTTTTTCAGATAACATGCCGCTTCCGGGTTTATGTAAGCTCACCCTCATAAGTTTCTGCTGTGGCAACTTTTCGCTATCCTTCAGAAAAGGTTTCCATCGTTTTATGCGATAGATATTCTGTTCTGCCTCTGTTCGCGGCACGTAATCATCATAAATAATGCGATCGAGTGCGCGCGGAAGATACATTTCGAGTTCTGTCACTAATTCACTCAACGTTTCCGGACCAGTTTCATTTTCGAGCGTATAAAAATGCGGCGGGGTGAAAATGAGTTCGGCCTTCGACGCCGCGATAGCTTCTTTGATGCCAGACGGTAAAAGTGTAGGTATAATGCTCGTATACAGATGCCCCGGACCCAAAATAATAATATCGGCATTGCGCAAAAATTTTGCGCTTTCCGGATACGCCCTGCCTTGAGGTTCAAGCCACACACGTTGAATGCGTAAACTTCTCTCGTATGTTGGCACATCGATTGCCGCTTCGCCTTTCACGATTTGTCCATTGCTGAGTTCGGCGCATAGTTGGACATTATCAAGCGTCGCTGGATACACATGTCCAACGCATTTTAATGCTTGCTCGAGCGCACGAATACTTTCAATCACATTGCCGGAAAATTGTGCGCCGAGCGCTATGAAAAGATTTCCAATATTATGTCGGTTCAGTTTCCCGAGGTTTTCAAAACGCGTTTCGTAAAAGATGGCTCGCAGTGTTTGAAAATCATACTGTGAGAGCGCGAGTACAGCACGCATAATATCTCCCGTAGGAATCGTATGCAAAAGCTCTCGCAAGATTCCGGAAGACCCACCGGAATCCGCTGTTGTGTTAATGCTCGCAATCGTGCACATGCCTTTGAGCGGCTTTAATGCAAGCAGTGAAATCGCACTTCCATTCCCTCCTCCAATAACGACAATATTCTGTTTTTTTGACAGTCCCTTATTTGAGATTTTCATTTATTTCGGCCTCAAGTGTTTGAATGGGTTGTAAACTTGTATCCACGAGCACTCTTTTTGGAAACGATTGCTGCAACGCATTGAATGTTTCCCTTGGAAATCTTGTGTTTCTTTCCTCGTAACGCAAGAAGCATACGATATGTGGGAAACTTTCAAGAATCACTTTGGTTTCATCAGGACGATCGTTCACGAACAGTGTGTGCGAGCCATCAAAAAATTTTCCAAAAATTTTATGTATCGCATGGCATTTTTTTTGAAATACATTATCACCGGCAACAATCATGATGTGCGATCTCTTAAAAAATTTTGCTAACCCAGTCCATAGTATTTTTTTCATCTGCCAATCCTGATCTCCAGAAGAAAGTAAATATATGTCTCTTTTTTTCTTCACACAATCAGTAAGGATTTCCTGTGAATATGGCACTACACTATGTTCTGCGATTTTTTTGAGTTTCTTCTGGAGTTTTTGAACTGATACAGTCTCTTGCGTTCTCGAAAGATGGGCTTCCGTAGTGAGTTTCACAAACATATCCAGTGTAAATACGTTTTCGGCATTTTGTTTTTTTGTATTTTCGTAAATTGTTTTTGCTTGTGTACTCGAAATGCCAAAGGTATCTAGTTCCTGGAATAAAGCCGCCTTGATATTTTCTGCATTGATCAGTGTATTATCGAGATCGAAAATCACTCTATTCAATGGAAACGTCTGTACTTTTGGTTCGAGTGTTTTCATTACAATTTCTCCCATAATTTGTCGAATATAAGTTTCTGTGTGTGCGCAACCCCTTGATTTTCTATAACAACTCCTACTGGCTGTTTTGCTACATTCAATGAAATGTATGCGGTTCTATCAGCGTAAATGAGGATGTATGTTTGTGAATGAGCGGTTGCAGTTTTGAGCCATTTGCGTTCATCAAGTCCTCGTAATTCTCCTCCATCGCCGAGTGCAATGACTCTGACTTTGATACCCCGCTTGATTCTTTCTTTGCTGAATTCGGAAAATTTTTCGTACAGATACTGGCGAATATGTACAGCGGAATAAATACGATATAGCTTGTCTCCTGTTTTTTCAGCCGTTGTTAGAACATCTTCTAGAATGTACTTGAGTCCATCCTGACCCTCGTAATATTTTGCTACCGGCCGTTCGCCGCCATTATCATAGAGTGACTTGAGTTCAGGTAAAACTTCTTGTTGTAATCGTTTTGAGAGTGTTTGGAGTTCGCCGACGCGCTCTTTAAGGAGATATTCAAGTTTTTCTGGATTCTCAACAACAAAATGTTGCTTTGCCTCTCGATGAAAAAAATTAACAAGTCCTTGTTGTTGCAGCCATTTTAATGCATCGTAGGTTGTACCTCGATTCAAATTACATTCATCAGCAAGCACACGTACTGAAGATGGCCCGAGACGTAACAGCGCAATATAAACATTTGCTTCTTTATCTGAAAATCCAAGTTTTTTTAAAAAATTGAGGTCCATGCCTTACCTATCAATAAAATTATCGTAGAATGACAAGTTTGTCAAATATTTTTCGACAGATTTGTGGATAACTTTTATATTTAAATTCTTTTTTGCTTTCATTAGCTTAAAATTATTCTTTTTTTTGATAATTTCTGTCACAACCTATCCTTTTGGATAAAAAATCTTAAACGATGGGCACCAATCTTTCACACAGCAGTTAAGACACAACGGCATACGAGGTTTACATATCGCTCGCCCGTGGAGGATACAATATTCATTGACAGCGAGAAAATTTTTTGGTTCGTAAAGTTTTTCAAGATCTCGTGCAATTTTCTCTGGTGTTTTTGCTTTCGTGAAACCTAAACGCGGTGCAACACGCGATACGTGCGTGTCTACGGCAATGCCTGTTGGATGATGAAATGCTTTCGCCAGAATGAGGTACGCGCTTTTCCTTGCAACTCCAGGAAGCGTGAGAAGTTCTTCCAACTTTTCTGGAACTTTCCCATTAAAATTTTTCACAAGCGCTTGTCCAATGCCTTTTAAATATCGTGCCTTTGCTTTGTAAAATCCTGTTGAATGAATCCGTGCTTCGAGTTCAGAGAGCGAGCCTTTTGCATAATCTTGAGCGGTTTTATATTGCTTGAATAATTGCTTCGTCACTTGATTCACGCGTACGTCGGTGCACTGGGCAGACAACACTGTTGCAATGAGTAATTCCAATGGATTCTTCCATTCGACGAACGGCCCTCGGATTGTATAGGTTCTTTTGAGTCGCTTGAGTATTGCGTTCGCTCGTTCCCTCTCTTTGCTTGAGCGCGCCTTTATTACTCCTTCTCTTTTCATATCTCGAGTATACCAATTTACTCGTTCTCTCGCCAATTGCTGACGATGTTCAAATGTTGTAGATAAGGGTCGGGATTCAGAAGTGCATCAAGCAGATAGAGAGATCCAGTAACAATAAGTCTGCGATTGCCTTGTAGTTTTTTTGCTTTCACGAAAGCAGACTTTGGATTGTGTATCACTTCTATACTGAATCCATTGTTATTCTCTTTTCGAAGTGCTTCGAATATCATCTGGCTGGCGACCGCTTTATGAAATTCATCGGTGATCACAATAGTGTGAGAGATCGATAGAAGCGATTCGAAGACTCGCTGCGGATTGCGATCCCCAGAAAGTCCGAGTAAGAATACGAATTTTTCGTTTGGAAAACGTACTTTCAAATCTTCAGCAAGTCTTGTGATCTTTTCACGATTGTGCGCTCCGTCAATATACAGATTTTTTTCTATTTGTTGCATTCGTCCCGGTAATGTCACCGTGCAAATTGCTGCAAGTATTTTTTCTACTGAAAGTTTCGGAAAAAAATACTGAATCATTTGCAAGGCCAGCGCAGTGTTTTCTTGTTGATGTTTCGGTATAAGTTGCGTTTGTTTTTTGTGTGTGTTTGAAAAATGATTCACTTTTTCGAGTATTGATTTTTTCGTAAAAAAAAGTGGCGCGCCGAAATCAACCGCAATTTTTTCTAGAACGAACTTTGCTTCAGGTTCCCGCACACTTGAAAAACACGGTACGGCTTTTCGCATAATCCCCCCTTTTTCGAGTGCGCGTTGCCATTGTGTTTGACCCAACATATCTTCGTGATCTTCGCTCACAGTTACAATCGCTGTGGCTTTCACGGGTAGGACGTTACTACAATGATAGCGTCCGCCGACGCCAGTCTCGATACTCGCATATTTTACTTTGTGGAGCTCAAATAATTTTAAAGCGATCAGCAAACTGAGTTCAGAAAATTTTAATGGAAATTGTGGATATCTCCGGAGGTGAAAGATATGCAATGGAAGAATATATTTTTCCCAAACCCGCACAATTTTTTTACGCGATACTAATTTCCCTTGAATACTAAAGCGCTCCCGGTAATCAAACATATGTGGGTTCGTATAAGAACCTGTTACAGCTGAGAGTCCTAAACCTGCTTCAAGGTATATACAGACTGAGCCTTTCCCGCTCGTGCCAGCAACATGGAAAAATTGCGTTGGATGTCCCTTCGGCCATAATTTTTTTAGAATTTCGTCGAAGAGTTGCATGTGAACGAATTTTTTTCCAGTCCATTGCGAATTATATATTTGATCCACGACATTGTAGTACGAGAAATCACTTTTTGAATTCATAGGTGCCTGTTGTCGAATGTATGAGTTGGAATGAGGAGCATTCCTCATGCGGGTAAAACGAGAGAGGCAGACGTATGTGTCTGCCTTGATGTCGGAAGTTGTTTGTGCTGGATGTCATGTTGCATGTAATTTTATGATTTTGTTTCTTCTGTATTTCCTATGTTTTCTGTGTAGAGATGCATATAGCCTTTTTCTTTCAGCTCGGCGACGAGCGCATCGACTTTTGCACGATAGTCGTGCTTTTCGAAAATACTCATCGCCTGCGCAGCATACTGATGAGCCTCGCGATGCGCGCCCTTATCCGCTGCAAGTCGGTAGAGCTCACGAAAGCAATCACCGACTTCGTTTGGATAGCGATGTTGCGCTGCAGCGAGTGCATTCTGCAGATTTGTTTCACATGTTGCGAAGTCCTGTAGGAACCTTTGGAGTCTAGCGAGTTCGAGTATCACGTTGATTCGTACTCGACGATCGCGTGTCAGCGCCTGCGCTTCGAAGAAATGTACTTTGGCCTTATCGAAGATGCCGAGCTCTTTGAGGGCTGTAGCGATATGAATATGCAGCTTCGCACAACTTTCTCGCATGCCCAATTTTATTCGTATCTCGAGCGACTTCTGATACTCTTCAAGAGCGCGTTGAGGATTCTTCTGCGTATCCTGAAAAAAGATTCCAAGAAGCGCATGACACTGAGCGATTTCTGCCTCAAAGTCGAAGATATTACTTGTCCAGAGTACCCGCTCGACTTCGCGAAGAAAATTTTCCTTCGAACCTTCCAGGTACCAGAGAAACGCTCGGATATTCCGAAAGTGACAGACCTGTTCCAGATCTCTATCCGGAATGAGCGACAGTCCAAGTGCCACCCATCGATGCGCTTGGCTCAATTTTCCATTATGTTGGCAACGTTTCGCTAGCCTTTCAGCTATCTTCAACATGACCTTCATCATGACCTCCTTTGACTTGTGTTTTACACGACTTCAGTTCCGCCGTGAACAGTCCTATTGTAGGGCAAGTGAAAAAAATTGCAAAT
Organism: Candidatus Kerfeldbacteria bacterium RIFCSPLOWO2_02_FULL_42_19; assembly: GCA_001818315.1. Lineage (GTDB taxonomy): Bacteria > Patescibacteriota > Patescibacteriia > HO2-48-17 > HO2-48-17 > WO2-43-9. The sequence goes on along the minus strand of MHKF01000016.1, from coordinate 7,515 downwards.
GTTGCATTATGGAACTACCGCTCTGAATACCGTTTCTTGTTCAATTTGCATAGCAAAAAGGGAGGAAGACTCTCCTTTCTCAGCACACTGTGCAGTGTCAGTGCTTCGAATGCGAGAGTCTTCCTCCTCTTTTGCTATGATGAAAATTCCTTTCTAACAGACGAAAGCGCATTCGGCGACTGTACCATTATAATTTGTACAACTCTGAGTATTTTGTTCGCAGATAGTCGATAAAATATTTTGCCGAAATTTTTTCACCGGTAACGGCTTGTATCAGTTCTGTAGAGCGGTATCGTCTTCCATGACGGTGTATGTGTTTGCGCTGCCAAGCGAGAAAACGCTCAAAGTGTCCTCTGCGAAAATCGTTTTCAAGATTTGGTAAATCTTTTTGTGCCTGATGATAGAGTTGCGCAGCATAGATATTTCCGAGCGCGTAGCTCGGAAAATACCCGATGCTTCCAAAAGACCAATGAATATCTTGCAAGACTCCATGCGCGTTATCTGGGACGCGCACCCCGAGATATGATTTCATCCTTTCGTTCCATACGCGTGGCAAATTAGAAACCGCGAGTGCGCCTTCCATAAGTTCTTTTTCGATTTCAAAACGCAAAATAATGTGCAAATTGTACGTGACTTCATCGGCGGCAACGCGTATCAATGAAGCTTTGACAGTATTCAGCGCGGCATAAAAATCATCTAATGGAATCGAACGGAAAGGTTTTGGAAAAATTTTTTGAAGCCTAGGATAGAAAAATTGCCAAAAAATTTTACTCCTGCCAATGATGTTTTCCCAAAGCCTTGATTGCGCTTCGTGCATCGCAATCGATAATGCTTCTCCCAAAGGTGTTCCAAAATTTTTTGCGAGCAAGCCCTGTTCATACAACCCGTGTCCGGCTTCATGAATTGTCGGTATCAGGGTATGTAACACGTCTTCTTTGTCGTATCGTGTCGTAAACCGGACATCATCGGGATGTAACCCACTCGTAAACGGATGTTCGCTTATATCTAATCTTCCAGCTTCAAAATCAAATCCTATGCGTTGTGCTACATATTGATTCAATTTTTCTTGTTTTTCGATAGGAAAATTTCCGAAGAGTCGCTGAGGATTCGGATTCACTGGAGATCGTTGCAAAATTTTCAAAAATGGAATCAGAAATGCTTTCAATTCTTCTAATAAGGCTGTAATTTCTGTGAGAGTCAACGCGGGTTCGAATAAATGTAAGAGAGCTTCGTAGGGGGATGTTCGATACCCCAAGTAATTCGCTCGCTTTCGTGCAAGCTTTACAATCTTTGTTAGATATGGTTGGAATAATGGAAAATCTGATTTTTGCTTAGCCTCTCTCCATGTATTCTGGGCTTGGCTCGCGGTCTTAGCAAAGAGCTCTACAAATGCCTTTGGTTCTTTTTTCGCCTTATGATAATCGTGGAGTACCTCGCGCACGATCGCCTGTTGTTCATCATTCAATTGCTGTTTTGAAAATTTTTTTATTTTGCGCAAACGCGTTCCAAACGAGGACGTTGTAAATTTTTCGTGCAATATTCCCGAAAGACATTCGATTGTTTCGGAACGCAATTTTCCACCTTTCTTAGGCATCTTTACTTCTTGATCCCACGCGAGTATCTGTAGCGTGCTTCCGAGATAATACAATTTTCGTAAGTCGACTAAAAGTTCTTGAAACAGGCGTTGTCCTTTCTTCATATTTTTACAAAGGCTTTTTAAGGTATACTACTTTATAATACCAATGATGTCCCTGTAGCTCAGTGGATAGAGCGTTGCACTCCGGATGCAAAGGTCGTGGGTTCAATTCCCACCAGGGACACAAAATCCAATTCGAAACTTACTCTCACGCTTCAGAGAATGATCCAGTGAAATACAAAACTTCAACTCTGAAAGGTTTTATATTTTCTCAAATTCACTATTTGACTAATGTATCAAGAGTCGATTGGAACTGCGCAAATGGAACAGCACCTGAAATTGGTATTTTTTGGTCTCCTGCAACGATCACTGAGTATGGAGTCCCCTGTCCGCCTGCTTTCGTCGCATCGGCAAGATAATCGGCTATTTTTTGGGCATATTTCCCAGAATTCAAGCACTCTTCAAATTTTTTCTTATCTAAGCCGAGACCTTCTGCAATTGTCGGCAATTGCGCTGGATCAAGTCCATCATTCGAAGGTGTAATTTCGTAAATTTTATCTACGTAAGCCCAAAATACATCATTACCTCCGAGTTCCGCAGCGCATTCTGTGGCTTCAGCTTCCTTGCGCGCTTTACTGTGCAAAGAGTCAAGAGGAAAATGTCGATACACCCAATTCACTTTATCCCCGTAAGTGGTCAAAACTTGTTTGAGAGTCGGATGAATACGCTTGCAGTAAGGACATTCAAGGTCCGAGTATTCCACGACTGAAACTTGCGCATTCACATTACCACGAATATGCTCATCTTTACTTATTGCATTCATCTGAATGTCTCCGGAACCGGAAGGAATGGGTATGGTATCTTCTACAACAGTTGGACTCGGTTGTGCTACTGTTGGCGCTAGTGCAGTTGTATTCGTATTTTTTTCCGATACAGTTCCTTGCGAAGCTTCACCTCGCTTCAGCACGAGTACAAAACCAATGCTGGCGATTACAGCAATGCCGACTGTGAGGCCAAAAAGGAAAGACATTTTCGGCGGCATATTGCCGAATTCGCCCCCTGATGTAGTTTCAGACATAGTTCGTTTTGATTAATATTCTTGATGAATAAAGTAAAATTTTTTCCTTTGTTCTCTCTTGAAAGTATACACTACATCGTGTAGTGTCACAAGGTCTTTTCCTGTGAGTTTTCCACAGTTCTCTTTTTCTACTGTGGAGCAACGCTTTGCAATGGACGACTCATGTTTGGCGCTTTCTGAAAAAGTTCATAACACATTGTATTCTCGTGAGTAGCATCGGTATATTTTGGAAGCATGACAATCACAAAAGCAACGATAATGATCATGCTGCATGTAACACTAAAAAGTATTTTTCGCAGCGAAAAATGGGTGCAGTTTCTCTTACTCTCTATTTGATTGAGTATGTAATGTAATCTTACTTTCATTGGCGAAAATAATGCCAAACCATAAACGGGCCCCCCTATTGCTTTAGGAGTATTTGCTAGCTTTGTGTGTTTCATGATTTTCATGATTGCGGAAAGTAGAATCCTTCGATCATATCTTCGTAAGACTTCAGCATCAGCGGCAAATTCTTGGTGTAACAAGTAACGCTGCATGATTTCTTGCATGATGGGGATAAAAAAACAAAAATTACTTACGCTCTGCATGCATGCTATTCGTAGTGGATCGCGATGTCTGAGATGATAATATTCATGATGGAGCACACAACTCAGTTCGTCATTTGTGAGCATTTCGATAAGTTTTTCAGAAATAAATATTTTTGTGTAAAAAAAACCTTTTGTTAATGCGAACGCGTTTTGATCCTTGAGAATTATGATGCGTTGTGCCGGAATCTGTAATTTTTCGATGAGGTCCAAAAGCATCTTCTTTTTTGGAATCTGTTGTATTTGACTCCAGAACTTTTGAACAGTCCGTGTTCTGCACCACAGTTTTATTTGCAAAAAGACAGCAATAAAAATCCAGGTGCTGATAAACAATAACGCTACACTATGCCAAGGATTATGTGAAAAATCCCGTCCTAATATTTTTGCACACCAATTATTTAATGTAAAAATAGGCTTCATTTCATACATGTACAACAAAACCCCCACTAGAATCATGGCGACTGCGATGCCAAAAAAAATACTGTAGAGATGGATGCAAGAATCATGATTTTTGTTCTCCATAAGGTGTGTTTTCATTAGGCCCGCTCGGGAATCGTCTTTCGAGGCAGAATTATCTCATTGGCAATTACCTTGATTTAATGTCTCTTTTTGAGAATGTTTTCTATTTTTTTGAGAGTGTTTTGATCTAAACGCTCCATAGCGCTCATAAAACCTGCCATACCAAAAAATTGCGGATCATGTAACAGTTCACGAAAAATACTCTCTGAAATTTTTTGACAAAATGTTTTTCGTGTTACTTGAGCCTTGTAGCAATATACGCCTCCTTTTCGTAACTTTTGCAGGAGTTGCTTGCCGATCAATCGATTCATCACGGTCATGACTGTGTTAAATGAAATATATTTTTTCTTTGCAAGATTTTCGCGTACATCGCGCACTGATCCCTCTCCTATTTTCCAAAGTATTTCCATAATCCGCGCTTCCAGATTACCGAGTACTTTTTCTGGTCCCTTTTTATGCATTTTAAATTGTTGGATGTTGAATACGTTCATACTACGCTCCATTGCTTAAGCAACGAGAGGGCTGTGGCGGGATATCTTACTTTCGAAGCACTCACAAAGTTCATATAAATGATAACCTAAAGAATTTTTTTCTGCAAAAACGCTTGAAGTTGAGAAAAACAAAGCGCCTCGCAAATTGGTCCGTTGATCACGAATTTCGCAAGGCGTTGTTGAAAGACTGTTCGCACATTCGATTTTAAAAATGTTGAGATCCTATGCGAACAGTCTTATGAAATTACAACTATAACCAGTGAAGAAAGCCTAGTTCGATGAGCGCCTTGTAAGCGCAGGCAACAGCGCTCTCCTCTACGAACAGACCGGATGAGAGGACCTGTTGGAACTCATCGAGCGGCACCATGAGTGTCTCCATGATTTCGTTTGGGTTCGGTTTCCGTGCGTCCTGCACTCGCTGAAGCTCTGTTGCGAGAAAGAGATGGGCACGCAACCCGTGGTCATCCGGCGTTGCGCCGCGATACTTGCCAATCTCGATCATGATATGGCCGAGGTATTGGAAATTTCCATCGCCTAAGCCTGTCTCTTTGAGGTACGCTTGTTTGGTCCTCTCCATGATTTCTACTTTTTCTACTTCTGTTGTCTTCGAGTCGATCTTCCCAATGCCGCCGGGCGGAAGCTCCCAACTCGCCTGATTCATTCCAGGTTTCCATTGGCAGAGCGTGACGACGTGCGGACCGAAACCCATTTCCGGATCAGTATTGGATGGACATGTCTCCTGCGGGTTTACAACAACCCCGAAGCAGACTGCCCACCCGAAATACCTAAGTAACTGTCTAAATTCTTTTCATAGGTATATAATTCTTTGTATGCCTTTGTTTAAAGAAAAAAAATAAAACTATGCAAAGAAAAATATATCCAAGTGACATAACCAGGGAACAATTCGAAAAAATCCGTCCGATGATTGAATCCGCACGGAAGAAAACCAAACCAAGAACGATTGACCTCTATGATGTATTCTGTGCCCTGCTCTACCTCCTGAAATCCGGTTGCCAATGGAGAATGCTTCCCTCAGACTTTCCCCAGTGGAAACTTGTCTATTACTACTTCACCGTTTGGAGCAGAAAGGCAAACAGAAATACTCCCAGCATATTGGAAGAAGTTTTTAAAAAAAATGGTCACCGCAGAACGTTTGAAAAATGGCAGGAACTGCAGAACGAGTTTGGGTATCGTTGATGCGCAAAGTGTGAAGAATACGGAATCCGCGGAAGAAAAAGGTTATGATGGAGGCAAAAAAGTATCTGGTATTCAGCGGCATATCGTGGTTGATACCCATGGGCTTCCACATGCCGTCACCGTCACCACTGCCAATGTCACCGACCGAGATGGAGCGCTCCAAGCGCTTTCAGAAAACAAAAAACACCTGTCAAAGGTGAGGAAGAATCTGGTCGATGGCGGCTATACCGGTAAGCCGTTTGCTGCAAAAGTGAAACGTCTTCTGAAGGCTGAAACAGAGATCGCAAAAAGAAATGAACTCCATACGTTTGCCGTCATTCCGAAACGTTGGGTGGTGGAGAGAAGTTTTTCATGGCTGGAGAAATGTCGGAGATTATGGAAAAATTGTGAAAGAAAACTAAACTCAAGTTTACAAATGATTATTCTGTGTTTCGTTAGGGTGCTCTTGAAAAGAATTTAGACAGTTACTAAGGATCGACGTATAATCTTCGACTCCGTTCCCAGTTTGAAGTTTGTAGTTCAATGTTCCGCCAAAATATGGAATCTTTGGACCCAACTCCGGCTCTCCAATGAGCGGCCAGCCCTTAAAACGATCTTGGGCTGCGATTATACGAAATCGTTCTACTGCACTCATTACCTAGTCTCCTTTTTGTAATGTACACCCTTCTACAACCCTACGCCGTAGAGGTATCAGATAGATTCTGATTATCGAGTAATGAATCATGCCAAGTACTAAAAGTCAAGCACTTGTCATATAAACATAGCATTCCCAAGAGATTCAATATTACTGGAACCATGGACGCTTTTCTAAAATGTCTTTGTTGATCGCAATTACTGAACGCCGCTCGAACCTTTTTTGAACAAAATCAGAAACGAAATCTGACGCTCGGGCGGGCAAAAAGGAAAAAGATCCGCTATGAGAGAAAGTCAATCGTTTCTCTGTGAATAACCTGCCTCGCCGACAGGCGGGCGGTACTCGGTTTTATGCTTCATCATCATCCAGACGACATTGACCAACTGGCGGCGCAGGCATATCAGAGCTTGCGCTTTAGTTTTGCCTTCTGATATTTTTCTTTTGAAATACTGACGGGCGGCATCATTCCCAGAACGTGATATTTGCGACAAAGCCATTCGGTGAAAAGCTCGATTAAGGCGGCGATGACCGTGCCGCAGCCGGAAGCCGTTCGGAGCGTAGTTCTGTTGTCTTTCATCATCGCTTCCAACTCTTCCTCAATATCTTGAATTTCCTCCCGCAGATCAAGCAGGCGGCGCACAGCTCGTTTCATTCTCTGTTCAAGGATAGCATCCGTGTTTTTCGGAACGCTTCTCATCCAGTAACGCAGGGCTTTCTTGGAAAAGGGGTCTTTGAACTTGGCGCGGTAGCCGGTGTTGTGAATGCGATGGAGAAAGGATATGGAGCTGATTTTTGAGCCGAGCCCGTTCTTTGACCAGCCATTCCCGCTCCAGCGATAGCTCCCGTTCAACGAGAAACGAAGACAGCCGCTCTCCCCAACTATGGACGTCTTCCAAATCAAAAGAGGGAATCAATCCCATCTTTTCCGCTTCGATCCTTGTTTTCTCGACCAAGGAGATGAAATCCTCTGCTTCATTGCCAATCTTCATCTCAAATATCTTTTCCCCGAACGGGGAAAGCGCAACGGCGGTGTGCGTGTCCTTGTGGACATCCACGCCGACAAAGAGCATGTGCGAACGATGTATCGTATGCATAGATTTTATTATGATTAGTTTGTCTCTCGCTGTTCGACGAAACAGCGAGCGCGCAGAAGCAGAAATCCCAGTATGCGAGAGTCATGTTCTCCAAAAGGAGAGTGACCAATCCGCTATTGGTTCATTGCTCGTGCACAGAGGCGAAGCGGAACAATCCACTATAGGTCGTTCTCCGATGAACATCGGAGCGACAGGGTGAGGGCAAGTAATGCCGCTTCGCTTCTCTACACTCTACCAGAAACAAAAATCCCAGTAGAGATTTCTCTCATACTGGTTCAAGGG
>MHKF01000015.1:2390-7832 GCA_001818315.1 Candidatus Kerfeldbacteria bacterium RIFCSPLOWO2_02_FULL_42_19 | reverse complement strand
GGAATCTGTACGGATGCCTAAGAATCTTTCAGTGAATTTTATTATATTATTCATCATGCCAACTGTCTCAACCGGGTATTTGCCCACGGCAGACTCAGCCGAAAGCATGACAAAATCAGTGCCGTCTATTATGGCGTTGGCCACGTCCGTAACCTCGGCGCGGGTGGGCATACGGTTTTCGGTCATACTCTCCAGCATCTGTGTAGCGGTAATGACAAACTTGCCGGCGCGGTTACACTTCTGGATAATCACCTTTTGGATAACGGGGATTTCGTAAATTGGCAATGATACCCCCATATCTCCGCGCGCTATCATAATGCCGTCTGAAGCCTTGATTATCTCATCGATATTCTTTATGCCTTCTCTATTCTCTATCTTGGCGATGACCCGACAATGAGAACCTGTCTTAAGCAGTTTTCTTACATCTAAAATATCTTTCTTCGTGCGCACAAATGACTGCGCGATATATTCAACACCGTGTTTTTCACAAAAGAATATATCCTGTATATCTTTCTGGCTTATATGGCTTTGGCTATCGGAAGCCAAACCACTGCCCTCTGGCTTGCCGCCGAATTCAAGCCTTGCCTGCGGGATATTTACGCCCTTATGCTCCTTAAGTAGACCGCCGACAATTACCTTAACCCTCAGGCTGTTTTTAGCCCGGCCAATCACTTCTAAAGCAATATTTCCATCGTCTATGAATATTTGGTGGCCGTTCTTAATAGTTCGTAGCGGACCCTGATAATCAAAAGGTATCTTCTCGCGCGTGCCCTTTACCTTTTGTTGAATAAGCCACACTATCTGGCGTTTTTTAAGCTCAACCGGCTCGACAATATCGCCTACCCGAATACGATGACCCTGAAGGTCGCCAAGAAGTTTTATTCGCCTACGATATTTCGCATTTAGTAATCGAATGAGGCTTATCCTATGAAGTAACTCCTGCGGTTTGCCGTGCGAAAAGTTCAGGCGCCCAATATCCATACCAGCACGTATCATTTTTCTAAGCACCGTCTCACTCGACGACGCCGGGCCAATCGTGCAGATTATCTTAGTCTTAACCATAGAATTCATCCATAACTGGTAATGAAAATGGTTTTATTTCTGTCCTGCGGGCTTTTCAAAATAGTTATACGCATGCAAGGCAACTTTCGCGATAAATTCTTTTGAAGGTGCGCTGTTTGAATTTGAGTGTTTGGTTAATACGCATATAAGAAAATCTCCTTCACTGGTAAATACTATTCCCACATCATGGCAGATACCGCGCTCTAGACCAGTCTTGTGAGCAACTAGAGTCTCAACTGGTAGATATTTTGATAGACGATCGCTAATCCGTTGCAACTTCAGAAGCTTTATACATTTTTCAGAAATATCCTTATTTACGAGGACTCGTCTATATATCTTCTCCAATATCAGAGCCATATCTTCTACGGTCGTATAATTCTCAAGCCCAGCATCCCTCGATTTATAATCGGCTATTCTTCGCGAAAGCTCGGTGTTTTTTAACCCAAAAGTCTTAAATGAATTATTCAAATAATCAATACCAACCATATTGGTAAGTATATTTGTTGCGGTGTTATCGCTGTCATAAATCATAAGGCCGATTAATTCTTCTACGGTAAAAGTAGCTCCGGGACGCGTATCCTTTAATATCCCCGAGCCGGTAAGTTTATCACTGTCCTTTAAGGCGATTTGACGATCAAGCTTGAACCTGCCTTCTTCGGCAGCAAGAAAACAGGTCGCCATAATGGGTATCTTTGCCAGGCTTGCCGAAGGGAATAATTTTTCTTTATTAAAAGAAATCACCCAATTCATTTCTAAATCTTTAATGACAATGCCTACTTCTCCATTAAACTTAGCCATCCCATCCGTTAATCTTTGCCTTAAGGTAAGCCAGTTAGCTTTTCTTTTTTCAAATATAAGCTTCTTTTTTTGATTTTCCTTATATGACTGATAGTAGCGATAAGAAAAAACTGTTCCTACGGGCAATATAATGATTAGTGAGAACGAAATTAAGATATTTCTTTTTTTCATAATCAGGAATTAGTTTTTCTTTAGTTCTGTCAGAAACTTATAAAAAGGAAAATTATTCCCCGGGCATTCGGTGAATTTATCTGCAATGTCCTTGTGTTTTCGTATCTTTCTTAAGGGTATACCGTATTGTTTACGCAAAACGCTGATTAATTTAACTAATGCGTCTAATTGGACGCTGCTTACCGTCTCTTTGTTAAAATTTCCCACCAAGCAAATCTGAATATCGGAAGGCCTATTTACCTCCTGCTGCTTTCTCCAGCGCCAACCCACTTCAATTTCTCCGTCACCAGAGAAGGTGCCATTACCAATGACAAAATGATAAAAAAACCCTCCCATCCTTCGGCTGCGGTGATTTTTGTCAAAACACTCAGCATTACCTTCAAGCGTTGCGCTATGATGCAGGGTAATGTAGCGCCAGCAGGAGGAACGGTATTTAGGGCCTACGAGTTTTTCTACCGCTTCTTGCGAAATCGGCCTATAGGCTTCTACTGGTAAAGGCGCTTTTACTCCGGGAATAAACAACTGCCGGCCAACGCCGATTTGAGTCGGGTCAGTAATTTTATTTACCCGTATAATCTCTTGGATATCCACATTGTAAGTTTTGGCAATTCTATAAAGAGTCTGCCCCCTACCGACAATGTGGTAAATACCTGCGGGCGGTTTCACTTGAGGCTGGTAAGGTATAGTTGCGCACCCGGTAAGAAACAATATTAAAAATAATGCCCAATGCTAATTAATAAGAACCTTTTAAAACAGCTCACTCTCGTGCCTGCTTTCTGTCTTTTGTTTGCGCAACGGGCGTTGGGTATTAGCAGCGTCGTGCCTATTTTCTAATCTTTCAAATATTTACTTAACTCTGCCCAGGTCTTTAACCCGATAACTCCATCGGGCTTTAACCTTTTTGACCTCTGAAAATCAATTATTGCTTTTTTGGTTTTAGGGCCAATTTTACTATCTATTTCACCTCGATAAAAACCGGCTTTTTTAAGCGCAATCTGAATCTGATTATTTCTATCTTTCCAAACTTCATAATTCCTCTATCAAGCGCATTATTCTTTAGTGGTCTTTAAAGATAATATATAGATGGTCGCTCCTAGAGCCATAATAATCATGAGAATTCTGATGAGCATAATCTTAACTAAAAAAATAGTTGTAACCCCTAACGCTATCCATTGAAAAAGGATAATGAACACCTTTTCCCTTAATCCCAGCCCTTTATGCTCCTGGAAATTTTTTACGTGGCTTCCTATCCACCTATTATTTATCAGCATATTATGGAGTCTATTAGAACTTCCAGAAAAACATATGGACGCAATAATAAAGAAGGGGATAGTCGGCATTACTGGAAGCAAAACGCCGATAATACCTAATATCAAGAAGAAAAAACCTATGCTAATTAATAAGAACCTTTTAAAACAGCTCACTCTCGTGCCTGCTTTCTGTCTTTTGTTTGCGCAACGGGCGTTGGGTATTAGCAGCGTCGTGCCTATTTTCTAATCTTTCAAATATTTACTTAACTCTGCCCAGGTCTTTAACCCGATAACTCCATCGGGCTTTAACCTTTTTGACCTCTGAAAATCAATTATTGCTTTTTTGGTTTTAGGGCCAATTTTACTATCTATTTCACCTCGATAAAAACCGGCTTTTTTAAGCGCAATCTGAATCTGCTTTATTCTATCTTTTGTTTTTAAGCGGGGTCCTGCGATTTCGCCGTGAAGCTCAGTCTTTTTTACAACATTTTCCTTTGTAGAGCTTAAGTCTCCGTTATTCACGGTAACGTTTGCCTCAGGAATAACCCGCTCCGTAGGCTCGCCGATCTTTTGCTCATGCTGTAGCACCTCTTTTTCTTTATTTAATGCTGACCACGTTACCGAGTCTATTTTTCCGGTTGGCCTTAATTGGCTTGCCTTCTGAAATTCTCTTATAGCTCCTCTGGTTTGGGCCCCCATCATGCCATCAACCGGACCTGGGTCAAAATCAGCGTCTTTTAATATCTGTTGAATTTCCTCAACTCTGGAATTATGCCTCGTGACCAAACCTATGAGTTGCTCTTCTGATCCAACTTTGTTATCCTGAAGTAAATCATTTATAAAATTATGTACCGGCCCGAAAACGATCCGGCCTAAAATAATCACTGCCAATATTATCCCGATAATTTTTATCATATCATTTGAATTCTTTGCTCAAAGAAAAAAAATCATCACTTTTTATGGTATGGGAAAGTATAAAGCGCTTTCCCAACCACTGAAACTTCATAAGGAAGAGTTCTGGATCCCTTGACACAAAGTGTCAAGGGCGAAGTTTCTTGCACAAAGGCGACATGGTTAAAAGTTTACAGGTAATATCAGGATATTGAGCAATAAACTTGAGCTCTTCTTCTACTAACGGTTTCTGATTGTGAACATTGGCGTATCTGGCTAATTCTAAGATTCGAGCCGCTTCGCCTTCGTCTTTAAACTCGATCTCTAATTTTTCATAAACATTCCTGAAGCCTTTTATACCCGAATACTCTCCCACGGTAATTTGTCTTCCTGTTTCAATGACATCGGGTTCGCCACGGCCGAGTTCTTCATAATCATAAAGCTCATAATTGCGCCTATCTTTTAAGGCTCCATCTGCGTGGATACCGGATTCATGGGCAAAAGCGTTTGAACCAACACCCGGTTGATTTATCGGAATAGGGATGCCAAAGGCATACGACGCATATTTACAAAGCCGCCATGCCTTTTTTAAGTCTACGCGTTCATCCAAAACATATTTACCCTTAAGCCCACTTGCGTATCTGATGGCAAGAATCACTGCTACTAAATCCGCATTCCCAGCACGTTCACCCATACCATTGACGCAGGTATTGATGTAAGCGTCTACTCCGGCATCATTGGCGGCCTGAGCACCCGCCACGGAATTCGCCACAACCATCCCTAAATCATTATGGCAATGCAATTCAATGGGTAATTGCATGGCTTCTGCTAACTTCTTAATCCTTTCGTATATCGTAAACGGGCTGTCACAACCTAATGTATCACAGTAACGGAATCTGTCGGCACCAGCTTCTTTTGCCGCTTGAGCAAATGAAATCAAATAATCTATCTCCGTACGCGAGGCATCTTCCGCATTTACGCCTATAGATTCAGCACCTGACTCTCTTGCTGTCTTTACCGCATCCGTCATCTCTTTTATCACCGAAGCATGGTCTAATTTGCCCTTAAATTTATGCCTGATCATCTGCTCGGATGTGGACATAGAAAGATTCAAATGTTTTATCTTGGGACAACTCTTGAATGCTTCCTGCACATCTTCTTCTATTGCCCGAATCCACCCGCCTAACCGAATAGGAGACAAAACATTCATTTCGGCTAATTCTAAATTAGCGTTCAAATAATTTGTCTCGTGATGGGTCGTGGGGAAACC
>MHKF01000015.1:0-2368 GCA_001818315.1 Candidatus Kerfeldbacteria bacterium RIFCSPLOWO2_02_FULL_42_19 | reverse complement strand
CGAATTCGCTCTGAAAAACACCCAGCTGATTCAAATAAAGATTAAGTATTGTTTTCTGAAGCTTGGAAAGGCATATCCGGGAAGTCTGCACCCCGTCTCTGTTAGTTACATCAATAAGATAAATCTTAGGCATCGCGACACCTCCTAATTTTTATAACATTGCTTAGTAATTAAGGCCGCAGCACAAGCCGCACCAAAGCCATTATCAATATTAACCACTACCAAACCAGGAGAACAAGATTGAAGCATTGTCATTAAAGCGGATTCACCTTTGCCACCGTAGCCATAACCTGTGGAGGTAGGCACACCAATAACAGGCACATCTACTAAGGATTTAACCACTGTAGGCAAGGTACCCTCCATACCTGCAACCACTACAATACATGACACATCTACTTTTAACATTTCTTCAAGAGGCGAAAGTAGTCTGTGTATTCCCGCAACTCCAACGTCGTAAGCAAAGATTACCTTGTAACCCAATAATTCCATAATTACCCTGGCTTCTTCGGCTATTGGAATATCTGCTGTACCTGCAGCTATAAGGCCTACCTTGGCATTTGATTTCTTTGTCTTGTAACCTGTTTTGGCCATCGCTACCACTTTTGCTTTCTTGTAATGTTTGAGTCGGAAATTCTTCGATCTTCTTCTTTTAATTTCTTTAAAACACTCCTTGTTAACCCTGGTAGCAATAGCAATTCCCCTTGCCTTTGCCATTCCCATTAAAAGCTTAACCACCCATTTGGGTTCTTTGCCTTCGGCAAGGATGACTTCAGGGATGCCGCATTTTTTATCTCTATAGATATCCAGCTTAGCTATATCTTCTATTTCTTTTATCCTCTTTTCCACAATTATTTCTCCTATCTCTGGTGGACAAAAACGCTATCCTGCTCCCACCATCGTTTCTTATGCGTATCTACACAACCAACAAATGCTAAAATCAAAATTATAACGAGCAATATTAGTAAAATAATATTTACCCATACTGCGGACTTCTTCATAAGTTATGCCCTCTTCACTTTAACCGTTACCCCTTCATTATCCGCATCTAAAATCATAATCTCTGCCTTTATTCCTTTGACCGCAAATGCCTTTTTCATTGCTTCTCCAATGGGATCAGGAAACCTATTAGTTATGGCAACTACCGAAGGGCCTGCGCCGCTTAAAGCCACGCCGTGCGCACCTGCTCCTTTAGCTGTCCTAAAGACATCTTCTAATCCGGGAATTAAGCGCTTCCGGTAAGATTGATGCAGGCGGTCATCCATTCCTAAGCCCATTATCTCCAATTCATCAGTCATCATCCCGTTGATAAAAAAGGCTACGCGGCTTAAATTAAAGACGGCATCAGCAAAAGGTACTCTTTTGGGCAAAACCGCTACCGCATCTTTAGTCTTTACCTTTAGATTTTGCGGCACAGCTATAATCGCTCGTAATCCATATCGCACAAAAACGTTTGTGTAGATAAGCTTACCATCTTCATATCCGCAAATCGTCAAGCCTCCTAAAAATGCGGCGGTAATATTATCGGGATGGCCTTCTAAATCAGCGCATAACTGCATTAAATCATCCTGGGATAATTTCTTTTGGCATAATTCATTAGCCGCTACTGCCCCGGCAACAATTGCGGCTGCGCTGCTGCCTAATCCTCTGGCTATTGGTATACAGCTATTTATCTTTATCCTTAAGCCCTTTGGCGCATAACCGCACTTTTTAAATACCCTGTCAGCTGCCTGAAGGAAAAGATTTGTCTTGTCTTTGGGAAGGGCATCTTTTTCTTTACCTGTAATTTCTATTTTTATACCTGCGCGACATTCTGTAACTTCAAAAGCATTGTATAGCTCTAAGGCTAACCCTAAACAATTAAACCCTGCGCCTAAGTTTGCCGCGGTGGCAGGCACTCTAACCTTTACCTTCAACTTCTTCCTCCTTAATCTCTGCTTTGCCAGATTCTGCTTCTTTAAAGAACTCGCATTTTGTGAAGACTTCTTTTGTAGTGCAATAGTCATTAAGTTCGCCCACGGACAGAATCATCATTCCTTTAAAAACTGCGCACCTCTTTAAAATTTTGCCTTCTAAGTATGGACAGGGCATTATTTTTTTACCTCAATTTAATAAAACTATCTTTGTGATTTTCTTTTAATTTATCCAATAAACTCTTTGCTTCCTCTTCGGTATCAAAATCGCCGACAAAGACCCGATACCAAGTTCCTTTCTCGGGTAATTCCTTAGCAGAAATAACCGGCTGATAACCTTTCTGTTTTAAACTACTGGCTACTTTTTCTGCCCTTGCTTTATCCTGAAAAGAAGCAACTTGAATAGTAAATTTCTTCTCCAAAGACAAAATTGGCTTTTCTTCTGCTTGTAGCTTAGT
>MHKF01000014.1 GCA_001818315.1 Candidatus Kerfeldbacteria bacterium RIFCSPLOWO2_02_FULL_42_19 | reverse complement strand
GGTCTGAAGGGTTCCAGGCAGAGTACCAAGGGTGGTGGGGGTTGAGGGATCGAGCTTTGTTGATGTCCCACATATCGTATTCGGGGAGACCGATCAGTGAAGATCCGAAAAGGTCATAGGCTCGGTTAAAGACAAAGGCATTACGGGATACAAGGGTATATCCTTTACACTCCGGATCCGACTTATTTTCACAGTAGTAATGCCCATCAAGGGTGACCGGAACACTCACGCCATTCTCACGTAATTCAAAGTGAAGATGCGTGCCAGAAGATTTTCCAGATGTTCCGCAGAAGCCAATAACCTGACCTCGCTGAACATGTTCACCATTAACCACAGCAAACGGGTTGTTTTCATGGAAATGGGCGTAGAAGGTCGTGACATTGACTCCGGCAATAGAGCCGTGATCGATTTTTACAAGATACCCATACCCATCACTCCAGCCTACGAAACTCACAGTACCATCATACACAGCTAAAATGGGGTACATGGAATCGTTTGTACAATGAGGGGGAGCAAGATTAAAATCAATCCCATACTGCAAAGGATACTGATGAGCATCCTCTCCATAATAGGAACCATCGCACTCTCCAGAAGCCTGCCAACGATCACCAGCCATCCAAGGACTGGACATGGAAAGAGTTGCAGAAACATTGGGTGCGAAAGCACAGAGAAACAAGAAAGCGAGAATCACGATCCGAAACATGTTTTTACCTCCCTGAAGATTCGTTTTGAATGTACAACTCTGAGGCCATGAATAGCCACAGAAAAATGTTCAGAATCTTTCTGGAACATTTTTCCATTGCCATGAAAATTTTGAAATTCTACATATCGCAAACAACCCTTATTCAAATTGAATACTGGAATAGAGTCTATGAATAAGGTCCTGAAACGCTGGAACATTCAAACCATCGATTTTGAAGAGATAATAACGAGGCTCTCGAGAATGTTGTATTAGAAAAAGAGAGATTCGGTGTGAAGAAGAATCATAAACATATTGTTTCCCTATCCCTGTATTTTTTCCATACGTCTGCGACTGAACCGGTAAATCGACGACGAGCGGTGTGGATACCTCAACATCAAAAGAATCAACATAATCACTAGGAGAATCAGACGATTGAAGAGAGAATTCAACTCCAAAATCGACCCTCATATACTGAATTGCATAATTTGAATCAATGGCTTCAAACTCACTCAGATAGTTTTCTAATTCAATTAAATCAAGTGGGTAAAAAAAACTAAGATTATCGTTCGAATAATCCTTCCAAAGATTTCGTTCGATCTTTTGACTTTCTATTTTTACCGTATCCAAAAAAGCATCGTAAACATCAAGAAATTCCCTTTCAGACCAATGACCTATTCCGATAATGGCATAGAGCAAATCATTTATTAAAATATACGTTATGCGAAGTTCAGACTCACCTTCTGAATCTGTATCATATTGGATAGCATCATGACCATCGACTGAGATTTGTTTATAAGAATCCAAATCTCCGCCTCTTGCAACGACCCAGTCTTTTAAATTGTTTTGTTGTGTTTTCTCTATCGATAAAAGAATGCTTGGAATCTTTCTTTCTTTATCTATAAAATCTTTTGGGATGATAGTGATCATATTTGCACCACCATCAGATACAGAAAATTCTTTTGGATAACGAAAACTTAAACCCCATTCAGATTTATTATGTATTTTCCAATGAGTGAGATCCATATCAACTGTGGTTTCGTATGTGGTATTACTATAGCCGAAAGAAGTATTTCCAGTTTGATTCTTGCTTCGAGGATGAATCTCAAATTTCCTGGGGGAATAGCTCTCTAAAATATGAACTATATTTTTGAATTCCTGAGGACACACTTTATACGATTCGCATCTTACCCAATGTTCAGAAAACGGATCGTTATCAAAATCCGAAACGATGAAGGTAAGACCATCATCTCTCAGACAAAGTTGCCACCATCGACAAGTATAATTCGCTTCGAGCTTAGAAAATTGATTCTTATTTATCTCTTTGATTATAGACTCTTTTTGTTCCAAAGAAAGTGGAATAACTGCATGGTCATCTTCCCGATTGTCTGTTAGGTCACCTTCAGCGTATTTAAAATCAAATAAATCAATAGCAACTCGTTGTATTTTATCATTATGAATAATGAGTTCGACGTCTGATGAACGCGAGAACATATATGAATTCGGTATTTGATTACTATAGGTGTCTTCTGTGTAATTTTGACAGCGTATGAGAGCCTCTTTCACGGGGATATTGAAAAATGTTTTTGCTTGAACCAAAGCAATGTAATTGCTGTCTATATATTCTTCCTTTCCTTGAACATCACGAATTTGACATCGATGGAATTCTGGAATGCTTTCAAAACTTTTAATCTGCACACGTCGAATATAGAATTTTTCAAAATTTGATTTCAAGAATTGGGAACTGGCAGTTCTCAGCGTGTAATCGACAAATTTCTTTTCATCGTCATATTCATACACTTTCTGTAAACTCACGGGGGAAAGCCAGGGTGCGATAAAACCAATGGAAAAAAGTATAACAACAATAGTTGGAATAAGAAATTTAATTTGTATCAATTTTTTCAACTGTAAATTTTTCATGTCATTTCAAAAAAAGAAGGCGAACCAAGAAATCTGTGAGACACCCAACATCTTAATTACTTTCATCGTATCATCTCAAAGTCACATGTCAATAGGTTTTTTGTCCACAGCCGTCGCAACGGCGGTGTTGTGTCTTCGTCAGAAAGTCCTGACGTGCATCAGGAGGCCCTTGAGTATATTCGTTGGTAATGGGCATCCCCAACGAAGAGAGTGGACCTCCCCTATTTGTCCATGTGACCCAGAATCCTGAATGCAGGACATATGCCTGACGAGCTCCTCCGAGAGCATCGTACACAATCGCTGAGTCCCAGAATGTTCCTCCATCCAGATGCTGGATGTAGCAGTTGCGAGGGATTCCTCCAGATCTATACAGGTCTGAAGGGTTCCAGGCAGAGTACCAAGGATGGTGGGGGTTGAGGGATCGAGCTTTGTTGATGTCCCACATATCGTATTCGGGGAGACCGATCTTTGCAGCGCCAAAAGTATGATAAGCAAGGTCAAGAATACGAGAATTTACAGAAGTAGACTGAAAGTCAGGAACATCACCACTCCCACATTCACAACAAGAAGGGACGTCTGATTTTACTATACCTTTGGTGATATAGTAGAAACTGCTTGGCAGGGAATACTCTCCACGGGCGGAAGCATTGCTAGAACTTTGGCTATTAATGTGAAGATGAACCGCAGAAGTTCCAGAGTCACCACACAAACCCACAACTTGACCATGTGTAACACGTTCATAGGGTACCACAAAAATTGAGTGAAGGTGAGCAAGACGCTCATAAGAGACAGAATTGCCGTTGGAATGTTGAATGAGAACAACCTTGCCATAAGGCCCGCCTGTATCTCCTGCAAAAATCACGAGACCAGATAATGGCGCAAGAATTGGTCGGTAACGATCAGAATCGCTGTATCCTAAATTAAAATCCAATGCTCTTTCTTTCGGGTGAGAATAAGATCCATACCAACCTTGACTGCACCACCAGGTTTCACCAGCCATAAATGGCAATTGCTGACTAGCAAGAGCAGCAATGGGGACAACTGAAAAACAGAAAAAAGCTAGAGATAAGACCAATATCCACATAGTTCGTCTCCTTTTTTAGATACGTCCTTAACGAACGTAAGAAGGTAAGATTTCAAAGGTCATTTTCCAATTTTGTGAGTTAAATGGAAATTTTTTAACTCACAAAAGAGAAAAGCTAAATGTGATTAGCTCTATCATCAATTGTTTGAATGTGCAGTACTTACCAATTCTTCAATCTCATCTTTATGAGTAAGATATGCGCTCTGTTGTAATGCGGATGCAGTGAAAACAAGAATTTTATTACCAAGGCTTTTATAATAAAAGATCTGATACGAACCTTCGAAATCTACTACCATGGTAGTATCGCGAGTCCACTTTCGTATCGTTTCATTCCCAAGACGGATTTTTTCAATTTTAGTCACTGCCACCGGTACTCGAGTTTTTTCATCTAATTCCTGGGCGTTCAAATATTCATCAATATCTTGAATATTATGGAGTGTTTGAATGTCCACTACCACACCATTTCTGTCCTTAAGACTTAAAACAGAATCAGCATCAGGATCTGTAGAAAGAAAGAGATCAATCGAAGGATTATTGGTATCTGTATAAAGATACCACCCATCAGAATTATAGATAGTATAACCCTGATTGGCATTGTAATATTCTTGCCAATCAGAAAGTGGTTTGATAGTTTCATATGCTGTAGTATGTACAGTACTGAGCATACCATCATAAACATCAAGAAATTCCCTGTGAGACCAGTCACCAACCGAAAAAGAATACACAAAACCATTAACAAAAACATATACGATTCGAGAAATACTTTCACCAGCATAAGTACTTTGATGTTGTTTACCATCAAGCCCGGATATCGAAATATTAGAAAAAGAATATGAAAAACCTTTTATCAGCATCCAATCTTCTAAGCTGTTTTGGCTTATTTTTTCTCGTGAAAAAAGAATGAGTGGGATCTCTCTATCCAAATTAACAAGGTTAGATTTGGTTATATTTATCTGATCTGGACCATCGTAATACACAGAAAATTCCTGTGGGTAACGGAAACTTATACCCCACTCAGGTTTATTGTGTATTTTCCAAGTTTTTATATTCATATCAATCGTAGGTTCATAATTCGTATTGATATTTTGAGGATTATTGTTCGTATTGGAAGAATTATTAGAAGACCTATTCTGAGAAGGAGTTTTGTTTACAGAATTTAAAACGGCATCGTAAATATCAAAAAATTCATAATCATACCATGCCACAACCGAAAAAGCGAAAACATCGTCTCCAACCATAAAATATGCGATACTATAAGGTGTTTCATCCGTAACCGTATAGAGCTTGCCGATAGTATCAGTAATTTTAATGTCTGTAAATGCTTTATTAATACCACGGGCTCCCAACCATTCTTCTAAACTATCCTGACCTCCGAGGTATCGAGTCACAGTGATAAATGGTCTTGCTACATCACGATCTATATAAGATGCCTTTGTAATTTCCACCCGGTCATGTGTTTCATCGTATGTTTTAAATTCTCTAGGATAACGAAAGCTGACGTCCCAATCAGAATTTTTGTAAAGGCTCCAGGAGTTTGTATCCATATCTACGGTTGGTTCATAAGCATAATTCAGGTTTGTACTATCAAGATTGCCATTCATAGAATTCAAAGATTCATTTTCGGAAGAAGTTCGTGTGTCAGTGCTTTGCGGTTGAGGAGTAGTGACACTCTGTGTAATAGAATCGTTTGCGGACATGACATATAAAACACCAAAAAGTGTAACGCCGCAGGCAAGGATGATAATGATGGGAGTGATTGTTGTTTTCATGCTTTTCATACCTTCACCATATCGTGTATAAAAACAATGTCAATAGGTTTTTTGTCCACAGCCGTCGCAACGGCGGTGTTGTGTCTTCGTCAGAAAGTCCAGACGTGCATCAGGAGGCCCTTGAGTATATTCGTTGGTAATGGGCATCCCCAACGAAGAGAGTGGACCTCCTCTATTTGTCCATGTGACCCAGAATCCGGAGCGTACGAGGTAGGCTCGACGAGCGTTGCCTCCTGAATCGAACAGGATCGCGGAGGTACCCCACGAACTTCCCGAGTTATCATAGTTCTGGATGCAGACGGAGGAACCATTGCTATAGAGATGTGGGGCTCCAGTTGCGCTGCCGATGAAGTTGCCGTAGGCGTTCTTCACAACGGTGAACTTGGAGAGGTAGGAGGGGCATTCGATTTGGTGGGAGGAGATGAAGTCGGTGGGGTTAAGATGAGTACTAGGCATGTTACTGGTGTAGTAATAGCCACTACCACTGATATCTTCCGTCAACACACCGAAGTGCAGATGACATCCAGTCGCCGCACCACCATTACCGATGGTGCCGATCTGCTGACCCAGCACAACGTCCTGTTCATCCGAGATAGTGATGTCCTGAAGGTGACCATACAACGTGTAGCGGTACCCGTCGGCCGTCAGATGACGAATGCGAACCTGGTTGCCCCAGCCGCTAGTCGACTGTGCATGGACAACATGTCCATCACCGGCTGCATAGACAGGGTTATCACAGCCGTAATTGGAGATGTCGAGTCCGTCGTGACCATACCGCCAGGTACCAGTGCAGTTGCTAGGATTAGGGTCATCTGGATCATTGGAACAGTAACCCTCACTGTAGGTCGTACCGTACCCCTGGCTGATGTGGTAGTTCAGAAGTTTGCCTTCCGGACCGACCGGATAGACGAAGTTGCTGACGATGTCCTCGGCCTGCGCCGTGTTGATGGGAATGAAAAAGGACACGATCATAGCGAACACCATGATGAGAAACATCTTAAACCTTTCCATGATTGAACCTCCTTTGTCAGTTGTCGATGAACTGTCTGTTTCCAGTACGAGCTTATTCCCGTTCCGGCCATTTCCTGATTTATTTCAAAAAAGGAAGCGGTCGAAACACGAATTATAATATATCAACTGTATCCATAATCTGAATACAAAGTTGCTCATCTGACCACTCTGTGCAAACATAAGACACTACATCGTTCTCAAGCTCAACAACAGTCTCGGTCATAACTTTATTATTCGATATATTTTTTACCTTAATAGTCTTTGATATGCTACTATCACTCGTTTCAGAGAGGATAACTTTATTTGATTCGTTATTGATAGATGTTTTTATTTGTTCATACTTATCAGTCAAATTGAGCCGCTCAACATATAAACCAAATTCATAGTCATTTGGATCATAAGATTTGCCAACAGAGAGTACAAGTCTATATTGACCCGGGATCTGAATTGAAGTTTTATCACTTACATGCCATTCACGCGGATACCTAAAACTAAACCCATAATCCTCATTCGTATACGTCAGCCAGTCCGAGGTATCGACATCAGATTCGATTGTATTGGTGTTGGTGACAACAGTGTTGCTGTTCTCATTCACTGGTGAGTTCGTCGTCGTAGAATCATT
>MHKF01000013.1 GCA_001818315.1 Candidatus Kerfeldbacteria bacterium RIFCSPLOWO2_02_FULL_42_19 | reverse complement strand
CCGACGATCAATCAAGCTCTCAACAAACTCCTCCAGCTCAAAAAAGTAGAACGTATCGGTCTTGGCCGGACGACAAGATATAAAAAACTCTAAAAAACAAATACCCCCCTGTCACAGCATCGCTGCAACGGGGGGAGAAAGATCGAATGTGTGACTTGAGGGTCACCGGGGCACCAAGGACAAAAGAGTCAAAGATCCCAAGTGATCGAAAAGAAACAAGTCAAGTGTTGAGTGTTTCCAGCGCTTGAGCGCTAGGAAGAACGTCGCCGGAGAGCGAGAAAACTTCTGTCTTCTCGCCAGTCATGGTCGCAGTAACAGAGAAGTAGGTTGCGGTCCAGAGTGTATCCGCCGTCGAGGTAAGCCACGCGCCGACGGCCGTCCGGATCCGCCACGATAGGTTTGAGAGCAACGATGGGAAGCTTTCTTTGCAATGCTGGCTCGGCTTCTCCGAGGGCGAGGAGGGTCTCCAAATTCGGTGGATCCAGATGCATCCTCTCGAACTCCGCCAAGACGGCCTCACTGCTCATCTCGCGGCCGAAGTGAATGATCACTGCTTTCACCGCCTGTTTTCCTTCACCCTTGATCGGAAAGTTCTCCTGGGTGATGTTGTCATGCACATAGGAGAACTTTCCTGCGGCAATCATCTGTTTCAGATTCCTGCCGTAATCAAGGGTGAGTTTGTAGGTCGGCAGGGAGGAGGGATCGAGGAGATGTGGACTCAATTCAGGTGTAGAGGCCGCCTTCTTTTTCTTTTGGTTTTTCTTTTTTAGAAGTGGCCCTGGGAAGTCTGGGAGGGTTACTTCACATAATTGTTTCAAAATTCTGTCAAGTTTCTCATCGCTTAGTCCACGAAATAACATTTCATGATCCGAAGGCATCATTCTTATAATCGCCATTGATTTGCTCCTTTTTTTGGTTGTAAATGTTCTTTTTTTCTTTGTGCTGGTAGAATATTACTAAACTAGACAAATATACAGAAATATGTAATAATGTAGTCGTAAGTAAAAAAACTTTTTATTTTTATCATATATGTCCCTGCTCAAGCCCCAGAGAATCGAGGACTTTATTATCACGCTGCTGGCGCAAGGGTCACTCAAAAATACCGAATTATTAGCGGAAATACAGCATTTACGTCCACATACCACCAAGCAGGCTGTGTATGCCGCCCTGCGGCAAATGAAGGCTCGCGAGGAAATCGTGATTTACCGTGGAACTGCCGCCCTCAACCTCACCTGGCTGAACCAGCTCGGCAGCTTCGTCGATCAGGTCAAACAAGCCTACACCGGCAGCGGGACCGTGAAGGACACACTCACTAGTCTGGCGCCTGGTGACCGAATTACCTATCGCTTTCAGGATCCGATCAAAACTGACATTTTTTGGACGCACGTGCTCTACCTACTCATTGATCAGGATCAAACGAGCGAACCAGTCTATCTTTATAACCCACACGAGTGGTTTTTATTCGTCCGCAATCAGAATGAAACGGAATTTATCCGCAACATTACAATGCGAGGCAAACAATTTTTGTTGTTAGCTGGAAACAACCAACCGCTCGACCGTTACGCAAAAAAATATTTTGACGGCAACATGAGTCAGTATTATCCACTCGACAAACCGCGTTTCAAAAATAATAACTACTACCTCAATGTAGTGGGTCATATATTAATCGAGGTGTGGCTGGATAAAAAAGTTGCCAATGCGATCGATGATTTTTATCGAGACACTGCGGTATGGGGTGTAGAAGCCGAAGGAAAGCTGTTGACGATTCTGCAACAGAAACGGCGGGTACGCATAACCATCTCACACAATCAAAAGAAAGCAGAGGCATACAAAAAATTTTGTCGAAAGTTTTTTTATTTTCCAAAAATAATAAAAAAGTAGCCCTCTTTCCAGGAAGAATGGATAATTACTCTTCGTCATTGTTTGCTAATCTGGAATCCTGTTTCTTTTTTAGCGAGTCAAACTTTCGTTGATACTGCTTGATGCAATAGATGTTGGATGACACAAAATAACCTAGGAAATTTTGATTATTTAAAATATGATGTAAAAAGTTCCTGTTGGTGGACTTGGGGGGATTCGAACCCCCGACCTCTGCAATGCGAATGCAGCGCTCTAGCCAACTGAGCTACAAGCCCGTGTCTGAACTTGACTCATGCTTCTTCGAAAATTTTATTACAGATCGAGAATGCTTTGAAAAAGGTTTTGATAAATGTCGCGTCTACTGACAATACCCACCAGCTTACCTTCATCATTCAATACCGGCAAACGATTGATACGTCGCGCGAGCATCAATGCCCCTGCTTTTACTGCCGGATCATCCACATGTACAGAAATAATAGTACGACTCATAACATCCTTTATCAATTTTTCTTTTGCTTGTTGTACCATGTCCTTTTCGTTTTTTGTATCATCAAGTAACGAAGCAGGATTTTCGTAAAATTCTCTATAGCTTGGGTAGAGTGCTCTATAAAGATCTTTTTCTGATAAGAGCCCAATGAGCACCTCAGCTTCATTCACAACTAATACCCCACTTATTTGATGATGAAACAATACATTTGCTGCTTCCAGCAGATTCGCTGTCTCTTTCATTTTGATAATATTTTTTGACATTACTTCGCGAATCTTCATATAGATAGGGTTATTATGGCTGTTCTGTAAGATATTTTGTGTTAAATCATAGACTGGTTAGTAGAAACATTCATTGTGGGCATCTTCACAGGAAAAAATTTTCATCCCAGACCTTTAGTACTGAAACCTGTTTTCCCTCGCGACCATAGAATGTAATGCGTGGTACAACATCATAGACCCATTTGGTGTTCTATTATCATCGAATTCTTCTTTATTATAACTCAAACAAGCAGTATCATGCCAACAATACCCACACCTCTAAGTAAATAGCGCCGTTTTGATAGTATCATATGTTGGTGCCCTGTGTTTGAAAATGCACGAACCTTTTTTCGAATGGAATTGACGCTCCGCCCCGCCGCCCTGCTCGTTCAGAGCAGAACCCAGCAAAAAAGTTTTCTTTTCCTTTGAGAAGAAAAAATCCGGCGCGCGCAAATCAAAAAATGTGAAGAAAACTTTACTGGACTTCGTGATTTTTTGGTGCGTCCAGAAGGATTCGAACCTTCAACCTGCCGCTTATAAGACGGCTGCTCTCACCATTGAGCTATGGACGCGCGTGAAAAAAGTGTACCAGACACGCAAAAAAATTCAACTTGATGATTCCACACTCGCTTGCTGCGCGGAGATTTATTTACTTTGCGCGCTCGCCGGCGATATGCGGATGAAACAAACGAGAAAGTTTACTCGTTTTTTTGCCTTGCGCAAGTTCACGATAGACAAGCGTCCATGTCGCGTATTCAAATGTTGCAACCAAGGCGATAAAAAATATTAAGAGGATGATAATAAAGAGAATATAAAGCAGGACGAGGCCAAAAGCCAAGAGACTAAAATTTTGGAATACTGAAAAAAGTCCAAACAGACTGAGAGGCAGTGCGATCACCGTCAGCATGAGGAGAAACACAATACTCGCAAGTGTTTCAATTACAAAAAGCAGCAGAGCAGTTTCGATACTAATGAGCCAATTCTTTTGGAAGAGAATCCACGCGGTGGTGAGAGCGGGTCGTAGATGGACATTGTGCAGGACTGTAGCAATAGAAGCATATTTAATAATAAAACCCACGATAATACTTACCGGTAGGAGTATGAAAAATGAAAGGGGCGTGAGCGCCGTACGCGCATTTTCATTTAAAGTTTTTACTTCGAAAAAAAATGGCAAAAACACAAGCATCACAAGGAGAAAGAGAATTCCTTTTTCTAGAATATTGAGTCCGAAAATAAGCCACGCGTGTTTTCGACCTGCAAAAAGCGCACGCTGGAAGTTGTATTTTTTTGCACTTGAAGTTTTATTCGCTGCATTACGCGCGTCACTCAATGTCGCGACACTAAAAATAAGAGAACCTTGCGCTGCGGCAATAACCCACAGTATGAATACGATGAGTATGGGGATAGCAACAGCTATAACCCACCGAAAAGGCCCAAACGCTTGAAACATACTTTCGAAATTTTTGAGAAGGAGGAGAAAATTTTGTTGAAATGCTATATCTTTGATACGAAAAAACCAGCTCGTTGAGATTCCCGAAACGTCTTTGAGTATTGGCTCTATTTGACTCGTAGCACTCGTCATGAGTCCGGTAAAGAAACCAAAAAACCACAACGCAGGATGTCTTGTAGTAATCGTCCACGCTTCACGGAGAATTTTTTTATATTGCATGTTTGTTGTTTGAGATTTCGCAAAAAGCATTCAAGCTCTTACTATAGAGTCCTATGTGCATTATATTACGCTTTCATGAGAGCTTCAAATGCTTCTTGCTCAAGCGTTTCTTTCTCAAGAAGCGTTTGAGCAATGTTTTCAAGTTTTTCTTTATATTTTAAAATAATTTCGCGAGCTTTAGAATAGGAATTATTGAGAAACTGTGAGACTTCGTTATCAATCATACGCGCTGTTTCTTCACTGTAATCACGCTGCTCACCAATTTCTCTGCCTAAGAAAATAAGCTCTTCTTTTTCGCCGTAAGTTCGGAAGCTCATGGCTTCGCTCATGCCATATTCCATAACAATTTTGCGCGCCAATTTTGTGGCTTTGCGCAAATCATCACTCGCGCCGGTCGTCACGTCATTAAAAATAAATTTCTCCGCCGCATGTCCAGCGAGCATCACTGCCAGATCGGCTATAAATTCAGCCTTCGAATGAAAATGCTTATCTTCACCCGGTAATTTGAGAGTGTATCCACCCGCAGCGCCGCGTGAGACAATCGAGACCTTACGTACCGGGTCCGCATCTGGCAAAACATGCGCAACGAGCGCATGTCCAGCTTCGTGATAGGCTGTAATTTTTTTCTCCTTTTCGTTCATCACATGACTTCTCCGCTCCGGACCGAGCATAACTTTTTCTATTGATTCCAGCGCATCCTGCATAATAATTTTTTTCTTGTTCTTTCGAGCGGCAAAAATCGCGGCTTCATTCAGCACATTCGAAAGATCAGCGCCGGAGAATCCAGGCGTGCGTTGCGCGAGTACATGCAAATCAACATCTGAAGCAAAGGGTTTGCCTTGAGCGTGTACGATGAGGATCGCTTCGCGTTCTTTAATATCAGGAAGCGTAATGACGACACGCCGATCAAAACGCCCAGGCCGCAAGAGTGCCGGATCTAAAACATCTGGACGATTCGTTGCTGCGATAATAATCACATTCGTTTCATTATCAAACCCATCCATTTCGACCAAAATTTGATTCAGCGTCTGTTCGCGTTCATCATGTGATCCGCCAAGACCAGCGCCGCGCTGTCTCCCGACGGCATCAATCTCATCAATAAATACAATGCACGGCGCAGTTTTTTTCGCTTTGCGAAACAGATCTCGCACGCGACTTGCTCCAACCCCAACAAACATTTCTACGAATTCTGAACCAGAAATGTGATAAAACGGCACATCCGCTTCTCCCGCAACAGCGCGAGCAAGAAGCGTTTTGCCGGTACCCGGAACTCCCACAAGCAACACACCTTTTGGAATGCGTGCTCCGAGCGCATTGAATTTTTTTGGATTTTTTAGGAACTCAACAATTTCCTCGAGTTCCGTCTTCGCTTCTTTGAGACCGGCGACATCTTTAAAGTTCACACGCTTTTTTTCCGGATTCAATTCACGTGCGCGACTCTGACCAAACATAAGTGCGCGGTTATTTGCACCCTGCACCTGCCGCATCATGTACCAGATGAGTCCTCCAATAAGAAGAAACGGAATAATAAACGGCAGAATGCTGCTGAGGATAAAGAAAGATGTTGTTGAGTCTTTCACGACGATTTTGACTTCTTCCAATTGTTTTGTCGAAACGCCGAAGTTTTTCAAAAGTGTCGTCAGTGATTCTTCCGTCTCTTTTCGTGTGAATTCTTTTTTGCCGTCTCCAAGAGTAATGTTTAATTTTTCTCCTTCCACAGTCACCTGTTCTACTTCTCCTTTTTTGATTTGAGTGACAAAGGTTGCAATATCGACTTCCTCACTTTGGTGAAACGGCGATTGATTATAAAAACTCAGGAGCGAGGCAATGAACAAAAATACAACGAGAAACACAGCAAAATTACGAAAGATATTTTGTTGTAATGAGGGTTTTTTCATAATGAAGTTTTGGAGATAGTGTGTGTACGCATTTTAGGATTTCGCGGTTTTTGATGCATCTGGAGTCACTGACTCGATTTTTATTTCTTGTTGTTTTGTAGAGAGCTCTGTTTTGATTTCAGTGTCTTCTGTGGACGTATTCAGAGCAGTTGTTGGGGTTTGTTTCTGAGTCGATGTAGTTGCAGGCGCAACTTCTGATTTTTTCAACGCTTTTAATGATAAACCGAGTCGATGATGCTTGGGTTCCATAGAGATAATTTTGAAGTCAAACGTCTTACCGATCGCCACAACTTCAGTTGGGTTAGAAATTTTTTTATCAGAAAGTTCAGAAATGTGCGCGAGTCCGTGAATTTCGGGATCCAGTTCCACAAAAATACCAAACGGATTAATTTTTAGCACCTTTCCCTGCACGGTTTGTTCAATTTTATATCGCTCCCCAACTTTTTGCCACGGATCATGAATGAGCTTCTTCATACTCAACGAAATTTTAGATCTGTCAATGCCAATAATTGTTGCTTTGATTGTCTCACCAACCTTCACGATATCACGCGGGTTTTCAATTCTTTGCCATGCAAGTTCGGAAATATGCACGAGGCCCTCAAGTCCGTCACCGAATTCTACAAAGGCACCGAAATCGACGACTCCACTGACTTTGCCTTCAATAACATTTCCTACTTTATATCCCGACAGAGCTTCTTGTTGTTTTTCTTCCCAGGCTGCTCGTTCCGAAACGATGAGCTTATTTTCTTTTTCATTGACGTCGATAATTTTGGTTTTAAAAGCCTGCCCGACATATTGTTGGAGACGTTCCAAAATGCGTTGCCGATTGCCACCTTCGACGCGCGGATAGTGCTCGATAGTCAGTTGGGAAACTGGAAGAAACCCATTCACACGCCCGACTTTCACAAGCAGACCGCCTTTATTTGCTTCTTCGATCTTCGCTTCCACAATGCGACCCTCACGCATGAGCTTCTCCAGTTCTTTCCATGCCTTCGCGTGTCCTGCAAAACGGAACGAAAGCTCCATAATCCCCTTTTCATTTTCAATGTCGATCACCGTAGCCTCGGCAACATTTCCGACACGCAGGTTGCTCTGTTCTCCGGATTCATCATAGAGCTCTGGTCCACGAATAATGCCAGTCGTTAAGCCATCAATATCAAGTTGGACCTCACTTTTGGAGGCGCTGAGAACGCGACCTTGAATAACATCGCCCGGTTTCGGGATTTTAACAGTGACAGTTGAAAAAAGTTTTGCGAATGTTCCATTATGTTCCTGAATTTTAAGAGCGTCTGCAAGCATAAGAATAAAACACACATTAATGATTAAATACTCTCTACTCCCCGAAAACTTCTTTCGAGAGTATACTGAAAGAAGCCCTCAGAGAAGAGGTTATGTTTGAAAAGAATCCTTATTACAATACTACATTTGTTTCGCTTTGTAAAGGCTTGACAATATGCTTTTTAAGAGTGAAAGAATCAACGAAAGACAATTTCAAAAACTCCTCAAAGATGCTTTTCGGCAAACACCGCGACATCAAGAACTCAAGCGCGCTTTAAAAACATTGAATATTAGTATATACGGTGGAAGAGGCGCACCTCAAGCTTTGAGGCAACTGCGCGCGCTTAATAAACAATTCGAGGATTCTCGTCTGGAAATGCGCGAAGATACGCGAGATTTCTTTTACAAATTCATGAAGCGGGAAAAAAAACGGGAGCAGGTGCGGAAGCAACATTCTATTCAATCACTCCAACAAGAACGAGCTATGGAAGCGGAAGGTAGCGCGCAAAAGGCCAAACATTCGGCACTCGATGCCCCTGAGCTTGCACGGAGTGCTTCGGTAGCACAGACTGCGCAAAGCGAAGCTGCAAGTTCTATTTTTCAGGAAAAAAAGACACCTTCTCCAGCTCCAGGCTCTTCTGAAGAATCTGTCCAAGCAGCCAAAAAAGCAGCATTGCAGTTGCCTGATATTGATATTGGTTAGTTTGCTTTTCCTTTCATTTTTGCTATCCTGAAAGCAGGATTTATTCATTTTGAGTACAAGCATGTTGCTCATCTATCATGGCTTGGGATGTTTTAAAATTCAAGGAAAGGACGTCGCGATTTTAACTGATCCATACGCCGACAGTGTTGGTTGGAAACTCGCAAAAACGAAGGTGGAGATTGTGACTGTGAGTGATCCAGAGAGTAAATTCGCAAACAACACCGGGCGCATCATCGGTGAGCCGTTTCTTATTCAGAGTCCAGGGGAATATGAACGGCACAGTGTTTTTGTCTACGGGATTCCTCCAACAGAAAGTGAATATCCTTGCGTTTATGTTCTTGAAATCGAAGGAATGGTTGTGGCGCATCTTGGGTTGACAAAAAATCCGCCTTCCGACAAACAACTTGAATTTTTAGAAGGCGTTGATGTTCTCCTGCTTCCGCTTCAAAGTTTGGGAAATCAAGCCGCAAAGCTCGTGAGTCAAATCGAACCTCGTATTGTGATTCCTATGTATTACAGCCTTCCCGGCCTTACAGTGGACATGCCAGATGCTGCAAGTTTTGCTAAAGAAATGGGTCAAACATTTCCATCGGAAAAAGCAGAAACAAAGTTGAAACTCACAAAAAAGAATCTTCCGGCTGAAGAGACCCTAGTCATTTTCTTACAAAAAACCTCGTAACATTTTGTTCGAATTTTTTCTGTGAAAAAATCTCAAGACGAAAAATTTTATCACCGGCCGCTCACAATGAAACAAAGTCATCGACATGCATTGTTATGGTTCGCGGTTGGTATTTCATGCGCTATTGTATTTTTTATTTGGATCACATCGTTTCAAAGTCAACTTTTGCAAAGCGGTGCAACAAGCTCGAAGACTTCCTCATCAGACATCATTTCAACATTAGAAGCATTCCGCGATGCATTAGAATCAGGTATCCAAAAAATTCCCGGTTTTAGCGAACAAACTACAAATTCCAGCGGATCCACAGACACACAGGCTACTGTTTCTGATACCTTACCTCCCGCACAAGTGCAAGTATATGAAGAAGCGATTTTTCCTGATGTTGTGAATCTTGAAAATGTAAACGCTGACGATTTTACAACAGAATCAAATGTTCAATAGTTCGCGACGTGTTTTTAAATAATTTTCATGAAACCCAAACCTTTGTATACATCTTCTCAAAGTCAAAGCGCTGGTAAAATTTTACCTGTACCGCTTGTGAACGAAATGGAGACATCGTATTTGGATTATGCAATGTCAGTAATTGTACAACGCGCTTTGCCGGACATTCGTGACGGCCTAAAGCCCGTCCATCGACGTATTTTGTATGCTATGTGGCAGATTGGGTTGAGGGCTGGAGCAAAATTCAGAAAATCAGCAACGATCGTCGGTGAGGTGCTCGGGAAGTATCATCCGCACGGCGATGTTGCAGTCTACGATGCGCTTGTACGGCTCGCTCAGGATTTTGCGCAGCGTTATCCTCTCATTCACGGACAAGGCAACTTCGGTTCTATGGATGGGGATAGTGCGGCAGCTATGCGTTATACCGAAGCAAAACTGTATCGTATCGCCGAGGAACTGCTCTATGACATCGAAAAAGAAACTGTTGATTTTATTCCCAATTATGACGGCACACACAAAGAACCAAGAGTGTTGCCGAGTAAACTCCCTAATCTTCTTATCAATGGGAGTCTTGGCATTGCCGTAGGTATGGCAACGAATATCCCGCCGCATAATCTTGGGGAAGTATGTCGGTGTCTCATGCGCCTGATCGATAACTCGGATATTACGGTTGAAGAACTTATGTCGGAAATTAAAGGTCCTGATTTTCCAACCGGAGGCAAAGTCTATAACGTTAATGATATTAAGCAGGCATATGCGACCGGCCGTGGCGGTATTGTTTTGCGCGGCAGAGCGGAAATTCAGGAGAACAAAAATGGTGATTTTCAGATTATCGTGAGCGAAATACCTTACCAAGTAAACAAAGCAGCGTTGATCGAAAAGATTGCTGATCTCGTGCGTGATAAAAAAATTGAGGGCATTAAAGATTTACGTGATGAATCGGATAAAGATGGAGTGCGGGTTGTGATTGAACTCAAAAAAGATGCGTACCCGAATAAGATCCTCAATCGGTTATATATTCTTACGCCGCTGCAGACAGTGTTTCACGTGAATATGCTTGCGCTTGTTGATGGCATTCAGCCGCGTGTGCTGACGCTCAAGATGGTACTTGAAGAATTTCTTAAATACCGTAAAGAAGTTGTTCGTAGGCGATCGCAGTTTGATTTACGAAAAACTCAGGAACGCGCGCATATCCTGGAGGGTTTATCAATCGCATTGCTGCATATTGATCAAATCATCGCGACGATTAAAAAGTCGGAAAATGCGAGTGACGCCAAGACGAATCTTGTGAAAAAATTTCATCTCACCGAACGCCAGGCTGTTGCTATTTTGGAAATGAAACTGCAGTCGCTTGCACATCTCGAGCGTCTCGCAGTAGAGCAGGAACTGAAAGAAAAACGTAAACTCATTCAAGAATTAACAGCACTCCTTGCTTCAAGTAAAAAGGTGCTGCACGTTATTACTTCGGAACTGCAGGCGGTCGAAAAAAACTTTAGCGATAGTCGGCGCACCGAAGTCGTTCCGAACGCTGTGAGTAATTTCACGCAAGAAGACTTTATCCCAAAAGAAGAAACGATTATTATGATGACGCGCGATGGATATATAAAACGACAGGATCCAAAGATGTTTCGGGTGCAGAGCCGCGGTGGTAAAGGCGTGATCGGACTCACAACAAAGGAAGCAGACATCGTCGAAATACTCCTTACGACACACACACATGCTGATTTATTGTTCTTCACGACTAAGGGTCGTGTGTTTCAATTGAAGGCGTATGACGTGCCGCAAGCCTCACGAATCGCTAAGGGGCAATCGATTGTAAACTTTTTACAACTTGGTCCTGGAGAAAGAGTTTCGGAGTTGCTTTCTTTGGCAAAAAAAGGCAATGCAGAATTTTTAGTGATGCTTACGAAGAAAGCGGTCATTAAAAAAGTAATGATTGACAGCTTCAGTCACGTGCGTCGGTCGGGACTCATTGCTATCAAATTAAAAGAGGGGGATGTTTTGGAATGGGTGCGACCTTCGTCCGGTACAGATCATGTTATGTTGATTTCGCATAAAGGCCAGGCGATTCGATTTGAAGAAAAAGCAATTCGCGCTATGGGACGTACCGCGAGCGGTGTGCGCGGAATGCGTCTCAAGAGCGGAGATTATATCGCTGGGATGACTTTGATTCGAAACGGCATTTCTGCGCTTGATGAACAGTTACTTGTCGTTATGGATCACGGTTTTGGCAAACGAACTTCTCTGAATCAATATCGTGTACAAGGTCGCGGCGGAGTTGGCATTAAAACAGCAAAAATTACAGCTAAAACCGGGGGAATTGTGAGTGCTTTTGTAGTTCGCAAGCAGCATTTGGAAAACGACGTCGTGCTGATTTCAGAAAAAGGACAAATTATTCGTGTGCCGATTAAATCGATTAGTGTGATTGGGCGCGCAACGCAGGGCGTGCGGGTTATGCGTTTTAAACAGGGAGATGATAGAGTCGCCAGCGTTACGTTTGTATAATGTTGCGGAATTGTTGACTTGAAAGACTTGCGCCGCCAACGAGTAAACCATCAATATCAGGTTGTTGCATAAAACTGTGACTATTGTGCGCTGCGGCACTGCCTCCATAGAGAATGGGAATCGTATTTTTTTTTGTATATTTGCGTGTGAGCCAGGAGCGAATCAACACGTGGACTTGTTGCACTTGCGTTGGTTGTGCATTGATGCCAGTGCCAATTGCCCAGACAGGTTCATAGGCAATAATCACACGCGGATTGCGGATGCCCTGGAGCGCTCGTCGTAATTGGGTGAGAATGATTTTTCGAGTTTCTCCACGTTTTCTTTGTGCAGCTGTTTCTCCAATGCAAAGGATTGGAGTGAGCCTTGTGTGCACAACAATTCGAAGCTTACGGTTGATAATAGCGTCAGTTTCATAAAAATCTCGCCGTCGTTCCGAATGGCCTATAATTACAAAGTGTACTCCAAAACGTTGTAGCATTTTCGCCGAAACCTCACCGGTAAATGTGCCTTCTGTTTCCCAATGCACATTTTGCGCGGCAATTTCTAAACGTGATTTTTTGATCAGGCGTGCAACAAGAGGCAGATAAGGAAACGGCGGCGCAATAATAATGTGAGTGTTGGCAGGTACTCGGAATTTTTTGAGATGGCCAATATATTGTTCAATACTCTCACGAGCAGGCACATTCATTTTCCAATTGGCGACGTATATTTTTGCAGTCATAAAAGTTGGAGATTGAAATACAAGTTGTGCTTATTATAGCATCATTATGTTGATTCTAAAAAATTTCCTGTGACTTGATGGCTGCGTATCCCACGTTTCTGTGTTAACTACAAATATGAGAAATTACGAATTCTGTGAAATCTTAAACCCTATTTCTTTCTTCGCAGGTTCAATCTGCCGTTTCTCTTCCTCACGTAAAAGATATTGAATAACTTGAAATACCGAAGCAAATTTTTTATCATACTTCTTTTCCATCTCCTCAATCTTGTTACGTAAAAGTTCATTGGTCGCCATGAGCTCACGCAATCTTGTGAATGTTCTCATGATTTGAATGTTCACTTGGATGGCACGGTCACTGTTGAGAACACCGGACAACATAAGAATCCCATGTTCAGTAAATGCATCAGGAGTATACCGGCGTCCACCTCTACTTACGTTTGAGGTTGCAAAGTTCCGCGAAGTATATTATAGTATTTGTAAATCAATGCTTTTTTACGATGTTATGACAATACCTGGAAAGCGTCTTTCAAAACGCAGAAAACACCTTCGTGCAAGTCACGCCGCTCTCAAGCCGTTAGCGCTCAGTGTGTGTGAAAAGTGTAAAAAACCAATCCTGCCGCATCATGCATGTGCTTTTTGCGGTTATTATCGCGGACGATCTTTTACTATGACATCTACCAAGGTAAGTGCAAAAGCAGAAGTTTCAACGACACAAAAATCGAGTACTGCGGAGAATAGTGACAAATTGAATACAGGAGCTGCAAAAAATACCCCCTCTTCGCCTTCACAAACTCATCGGCATTAATACGCTGAGGAGACTGTACGCTTTTATTGTCTCAATTGTATGTCTAATCGCCATCTTGCACGAACGATTGCGATGCAAACGCTCTATGAGTGGGATTTTAATGGCCGTCAAGAGGGACAATTGGAAAATATACTGGATCATAATTTAAAAGCATTTGCGCCAGATTTCGACGACAAGGGTTTTGCAAAGAGCATTGTTGAGGGCGTGCATGCGCATCTTGTCGACATTAATGCTCTTATCGAAAAATACGCTCCCGAATGGCCGCTCGAACAAATAACAATCGTCGATCGCAATGTTTTGCGCGTTGGCATTTACGAGCTTTCTTTCAATAAAGAAGTTCCGCCGAAAGTGGCGATCAATGAATCGATTGAACTTGCAAAAACATTTGGTGGAGAAGCTTCGGGAAAATTTATTAACGGCGTCTTAGGTACCATTTTTAAGACTATGGATCCAGAAGCAGCAGCTCAACCTTCCGAAGCACAGCAACGTAAAAACATACACAACACAAACACCTCAACTCAGCAGACTCCGCCGCAAACTCAGTCGCAAGAGGGGCTCGCTGAGTCGTCGCATTAACATAATATCTGTTAACATTTTGACATGCCGAAAGATATACAACATCTGGAAAAAATTTTGCATATTTTTTTTAAAAATCCTGATCTTTTACAACAAGCGCTTATCCACCGATCCTACCTCAACGAACATCGGGATTTTCCGCTCGCGCATAATGAGCGGTTGGAATTTTTAGGTGATGCTGTGTTGGAGCTTATTGTTACAGAATATCTCTACAATCAATATCCCGATCAACCCGAAGGAGGACTTACGAATTGGCGCGCAAGTCTTGTGAATAGTCAAATGCTCGCTACAATTGCCGCTCGATTAACTTTAAACGATTTTTTATATCTCAGTCGCGGTGAAGCAAAAGATGCTTCTTCAAAAGCACGACAAACAATTTTAGCCAATGCTTTTGAAGCTGTACTCGGAGCAATGTATCTTGATCAAGGTTGGGAAGTTACAAAGCAGTTTATTCTTCAACATGTGCTCTCAGAGCTTCCTCAAATTCTGTCTCAGAAACTTTATGTGGATCCAAAGTCGCGTTTTCAAGAAGTCGCACAGGAGAAATTAAGTTTCACACCGGAATATCGAGTTCTCCACGAGGAAGGGCCGGATCATGCGAAGCACTTTACGGTCGGCGTCTATCTTGGTCGTGAACTGATTGCCTCCGGAGAAGGAACTTCGAAGCAAGAAGCGCAAATCCAAGCTGCTGCAGCAGGGCTCAAAATAAAAAATTGGTAGCAAGTGTCATGCGTTTTCAAAAACTCGAAATCCAGGGTTTTAAATCTTTCGCCGATAAGGTTGTCTTTGATTTTCGTGAAGCCTTCACAGCGATTGTTGGTCCGAACGGCTCTGGAAAATCGAATGTTGCGGATGCGATCCGTTGGGTGCTCGGGGAACAAAGCATGAAACTGCTGCGGAGCAAAAAAGCGAGTGATATTATTTTCCATGGCTCAGCGAAAAAATCACGTCTAGGATTTGCGCGGGTAGATTTGTATCTCTCAAATGAAGATCGCCGTATTGATGTTGATTATTCCGAAGTTGTGATCTCACGCATCCTCTACGGCGACGGGGAATCCGAATATTATTTGAACAAGAATACAGTCACACTCGCAGAAATTCTTCTGCTCCTTGCTCGGGCACGATTCGGTCAGAAAAGTTATGCGGTCATTGGACAAGGTATGGTGGAAAACACACTGAATGCAACGCCGCAAGGAAGAAAATATTTTTTTGATGAAGCTGCTGGTGTGCGGGCATTGCAAATGAAACGTGATCAATCACTGCAAAAGCTCCTGCGCACTGAAGAGAATCTCAAGCAGGCGCGCGCATTGTTGCAAGAAATCGAACCGCATCTGCGGAGCCTCGAACGACAAGTAAAAAAACTTACACGTCGCGAAAATTTGGAAAAAAAACTCGGAGAAATCCAAGTTCAGTACTACGGTTCTTATTTGCACACTCTCTATGGAGAAGCAGTACAAACAGAGCAGATGTGCAGGCGACTTGAGGCAGAAAAGAATGAATTTGAACGAAAATTAGCGAAAATTCAAACAACCATTGATGCTATTGGAAAAGAAAAAACACAAACAGAAAGCTATGCTGAATTACAAAAAAATATAAAAATACACGAACAACGTAAGCAAGACTTTCTCAGAGACATCACGCGACTTGAGGGACGCCGGGAGATTGCGCAGGAAAAACAGGAAAAATATGGGCAGGTGAACATTGCCTGGCTTACAAAAAAACAAGCTGAAATTGCTATTGAGCAACAAGACCTGCAGAAAGAATTTTCGTCTGTGCAATATGCGCTCTTGCGCGTAGAAAAACAACTCGCGTCCAGGCAAGAAGCACAAGAAAAAAGCAACACTGTTTTTCGATCTGCAGAATATGAATTATTGAAGGCCAAGGAATCTATACAAACACATGATACACTGACACTCGATGAGGTAAGAAAAAAAATCGTGGCACTCTATCATCAGCAAGAAGTTTTTTTGCAAAAGCTCCTGCGCACACGCGATGTCGGGACATTTCAATCAATTAAAAAAATCGCGAAAGAACTGACGTTGCGGTTTGCAGAGCTTGTAGACACTTTGACAGTGCCAGAAACACAAACGCACATAACAACTTCTGTTCGAGAATTTCAACAGGCTTTTCAAGAAGCACTCAAAACAAAGGAACACGCACTTCAACAGATTCAAGAAGCGCGTGTGCAGTACGAAGCGATGAAGGCACGCATGACGATGCTCTCCGAAACACTCAAGAGTAAACAGATTGAATACGAAAAAATTACGTCAGAATTACGATCTTCGAAGATACTTGTGCAAGACAAACAATCTTCCGAACATTCTGATGCACTCAATAAAGAACTTCAGCAGTTGCAAGACACGTTGCATAACATTGATGCTCAACTACAAAAATTGTATAAGGAAATCGACAAGTTCCATACAAAAGAACAGGAGAAAAAAGATATGTTGATTGCATTGCAGCAAGAAGCGCGTGATGTGCAAAATGCTTTGAATGCCGTCAATCAGAAATTGGAAGCTGCACGCATAGAACACACACGCATCCTCACAAAAAAGGAAGACTTACTAGAAGAAATGCGTCGGGAACTTACGGAAGCTACTCTCCACGCCGCACAAAAATTTCAGAAAACAATCGAAAATTTTCATGAACTCGAGAGTGATATAAAGCATCTCGCGCATCAACTCGAGCTTATTGGCGGTATTGATCCGGATATCACGAAAGAATATAACGATACTCATGAGCGTTACGAATTCCTCTCAAAACAGCTGGATGATCTGCAGACTGCGCTTAAAGATTTGGAACATATTATCGAAGAACTCGATGTGACGATCCACAAACAATTTTCTCAATCGTTCCGTTTCATAGACAAACATTTTCATACATATTTTAAAGTTCTGTTTGGCGGAGGCGAAGCACAGTTGAAGTTAGTCACCGAAGAAAAAGATGCAAAAGAAAATGAAGCTGCAGAGAATGCAGTGCCTAGTGTGACTTTTGGAGAGGGCGAAAATCCAACGAGCCATGCGCTTGTAGAACAGGCAAAGCAAGAAGCCACACTCGATGCAGAACATCTCCCTCTTGTGCAGAAAATTCTTAACAAACAGAAAAAAATTATCTCAGGTATCGAAATTTTCGCAATCCCGCCGGGCAAAAAGACGAAAAACGTACAAGCACTCTCTGGCGGAGAAAAAGCATTAACTGCTTTAGCATTACTTGCTGCGATCTTGGAAACAAATCCCGCACCGTTCGTAGTACTGGATGAAGTCGAAGCTGCACTCGATGAAGCGAATTCTGAAACATTCGCCGCTATCCTAAAAAAGCTTTCACAAAAAATACAGTTCATTGTGATTACACACAATCGTGTCACTATGCATCACGCCAATACGTTGTACGGTGTGACTCTCAGTCACAATGGAGCCTCACGCATTTTAAGTCTTAGACTTGAAGACGCTCTCACGCACAGACACGCACAAACTTTAGCTCATGCGCAGGGCTAAGGAGAGATTATGAGACTTGTTTCATAATAATCTTGTTGTCGCAATTTGAAATTTCGCTCTGGCAATTTTCATTTTGATTCAGGATATACGAAATATATGCGTTTGTTCTAGCTTCTTCTTCCGTAGGGAACCCCTCCTCTTTGGTCATTCGCTGGCGGATGAGCGGAACTTGATATTGCGAGACGATTCTTTCCATAGGGTCTCCCCAATTTATCAATCGTTTGGATTCACTGCAAGGCACGGTAAAGTAAAGAAAGCAAGACCGTTCCAGGCGTTATCCCTGCCGCTTCGGCGCACAAAAAAAATTACTATCCTTCTGCAATCCTGGAATCGTATTCATTTCAAGCACATAAGGGCGCTTTTTTGTGTCCAGGACGAAATCAATTCTGGCAAAACCGTAACACTCGCTTTCGGCGCATATCTCCAAGGCTGTTGCACATGTGTGTCCATATAGGTCTTGAGGCAAGTCCTTTATGAAGGTTCAAATTGAACCGAAAGAAGAATAACATAAATTTTCTATGTGTTCAAAAAATGTATTTGACTCAGCACATGTCTCTACGTTACCATCAGAGCAATCGTACTACTGTTTTCGTATGATAAACACAATCAGAGTAAGTACGGTATATGCCGGAAAGGAGGTAAGACATGACGAAGTACCTCATTACGGATGTAGATGGTGTTGTATTTGATCGCATGCCGCTCTATACCCGTAACTTCAGTGACCTCGTCGCAGTTTTCGGAATCTCTACTGAGGCAGCGCAGCGTTATTATCTGCATACCTCCGGGGCGCCTATTACGCAGCAATTTGAGGAGGTCTTGAAGAAACACAAGATCAGTTTTTCGACGCAGCAACTTCAGACACTCGTACATGATTTTTTTCATCTCGCGAATGGAGCAGAGGCGCCGCTTTTTCCTGGAGTTCGAGAGACATTTTGTAAGATACAAAAGGCTGGTTGTTTGATCTTTGCAACGAGTGGATCTCGAACACCCGATCTCGAGGTGCTATTTCGGGGATATGAAATTCCCTGTGATCTTATTATTGGTTCAGACGAGATCCCGAAGGGAGATCAGCACATCCAGCGATTTGCAGAATTTGTTGACATTCCACTGCCCGAATTCTGTAGAGCAGCAGCGTACATAGGTGACGGGCCACACGATATGGTCATCGCCACCCGCAATAAGATTTTGGCGATTGGCATCAGCAATACAGTTGATCACACTCATTTGCGTGCTTCAGGAGCTGACGTCGTTATCGCTAATATCGAAAACCTCTTGGAACTTCTGGAAATTTGAACGAGAGTCAACTGCAATTTCAACTCTCTTTTGAAAGCCGAGCCTCTGCATCAAGGGGCTCGTTACGTATACAGGTGTTAATCGACGAATGCAAACCTTGACCAATACAACTCTTTTTTATACAATCAAACAAGTTCTGTTGCTGTGCACTATTCTTTATTCTTTTCAGCATTTTACTCTCTATGCTCACTATTCGCCTCTCGCGCATCGGTAAAAGAAACAATCCTCAATTTCGTATCGTTCTGCAGGAAAAAACGCAAGCCGCGACCTCTGCTGCGCGTGAGATTTTGGGATTTTATAATCCACATCAACAGCAGACTGCTCATGTGAAGAAAGATCGGATTCAGTACTGGCTCTCGAAGGGCGCCAAACCTTCAGCTACGATGCATAATTTTTTTATAAATTTTGGTCTATTGACGGGTAAGAAAATGCGTGTCGTAGGTTCAAAAAAGAAAACAGCTAAAACAACTCCTTCTGCGAGCGCCGCTCCTGCTCTCAAAACTACAAAGAACGAAACTCAGGCAACAAAAGCATAATTTTTTTTATTTCAGCCGTAAAAATACGAAAACGTCGCGTTTGACTTTTTGCAGAAATAAGGTATAATCTCAATCATTGAGTCTCTCGTTCGTACTTTACAAAACCTGAATCAACGCTTTTGAAATACTATGTAAAGGTCGAAGTGAGAGCGTTTGTCAGGGTAACTTACGGATGGGTGACCTACACATATAACTCTTAATACCACCTTATGTCTCAATACAAAGATCAGGAATTCGTTGATTACGTTGTGAAATCGATCGTAGATAATCCTGACGCCGTTGAAGCAGTCCGTACGGTCGATGAAATGGGTGTACTCATCACCCTGAAAGTGAATCCGACTGACTTAGGTCAAGTGATTGGTCGGCAAGGTCAAACAGCCAAAGCCATCAGAACTCTCCTCCGTGTCGTTGGTGCCAAACACCAAGCTCGAGTGAATCTCAAGATTCTCGAACCAGAAGGAGATCGTAAGGGCGGTAATCGTCCATCTTCTCATGAAAGCGCAGGAATGGATGAAAGTGGAATGGACGATCTGAAACTTTAAAATTTCGCATCGTTCTCAAAAAATCCAAACTCCCCCATTTCTGGGGGATTTTGGTTAGAATTCATCTAAAATTTTTAAGTTAAGCTCTAGCCGTCAATGAGATTGTATACTTTCATTTATGCCAACATTCAAACGTTTTGATCTCCTCACGATATTTCCAAATATTTTTGATTCTTATCTTGATGAAAGCATCATGAAACGTGCGCAAGCAAAAAAACTTGTGCGTTTTTACGTTCATAACATTCGAGACTTTGCGTTCGATAAACACAAAATCGTTGATGATACTCCGTACGGCGGCGGACCAGGAATGGTAATGAAAGTGGAGCCGATCGCATGCGCGCTTCGTGCTGTGCCAAGGAAAAAATCTTCGCGAGTGATTTTGCTCTCGGCTCGTGGAAAAATATTCACACAAAAAAAAGCACAGACACTTTCAAAATATCATCAACTGATTTTAATATGCGGCCATTACGAAGGCGTTGATGAACGTGTCGTAAAGTTTGTTGACGAAGAAATTTCTATCGGGCACTATGTCCTCACCGGAGGAGAACTTCCAGCACTGATTATTCTTGATGCAGTAACGAGGCTTATCCCTGGTGTATTAGGAAAAAACGAGTCGACGCAAGACGAGTCATTTTCGGAAGAGGGTTTTTT
Organism: Candidatus Kerfeldbacteria bacterium RIFCSPLOWO2_02_FULL_42_19; assembly: GCA_001818315.1. GTDB lineage: Bacteria > Patescibacteriota > Patescibacteriia > HO2-48-17 > HO2-48-17 > WO2-43-9. The sequence continues at coordinate 74,486 of MHKF01000013.1, read as the reverse complement.
GGAGTATCCACAGTACACTCGTCCAGCGGTCTGGGAGAACTTGAAAGTACCAAAAGTGTTGCTTTCAGGAGATCACAAAAAAATCGCCACATGGCGCGCTGCAAAAAGAAAACGAATCGTAGGGTGATTTCGTAACAGGACTGTCGACGAATGCGCTTTTGTCACGGAATTAAATGATAATAGTAATGGCATTGAGCAACAGGGTCGTAACAACATTGCGACGGTATCAAAGTTCGTTGAAGGGTTTTCGTTTCTATCCATTTTCGAGAAAGGAGGTGCATCATGATTTTCATGATAAGCACAGCGGCAGTCACGACCGCATTGATACTCACGATCTTTTTTTGCTTCTACAAAAGCAGGCCGACTCTGACTTTGTACGCAACAGTACTATTCTGCAGCGTATCGAGTGTGCTTGCGCTTGCGCTCGGGAATTTGCACGTTGCAAGCATTACACTCTCAGCTTTCGTCGCATGCGGACTTTCGGCGCCGATGTATCTCATGAAGGAAGAAGCCCAGCAGAATTGGCCACTGATTTTACTCGCTCTCATGCCCGCAGGTCTACCAGTAATCCTCGCGGCTATCGCAGAGGTTATTATTATCGGCTTGTTGCATAAGGAAACGCGCATACCTTTAGTGTTCGTGATTTCTGTAGCACTCACGACCGCGCTGAGCATATTCGCACCCACGTTCATTGCGCTTGATGACGTTCTCCGTCTCCGTGCGAAGCTCTTCTTTCAGAGAACACACGTGCGCTGAAGAATCTCCCGCACCTTCGACAACAAACACACAACTTGATTGTACATCGTAATTTTGTTACGAAGAAAAGAAGCGAAGAGAGTTGTTGCATTCACCTCCGCAGGTGCAGCGACCCCTTCGCTTTTTACCTTCCATTTTTCCTTGACATGCACAGCCTTTCACATTATTATAGAGTTACTCTCGAAAATGATGACCGCTTGATTTTGAGTTGTTGTTGTGGGCAAAATGCTCGGACTTTGTCAATTGAAACGTGATAGAATCTCCGTACATTTTTGTACGGTGGATCTTTAAGTGCACCATTAAAGATTCAAAATTTCAAACGTCAATTCTCCTTAAGCAATGCTTAAGGATATTCTGGTGTATTGAGCATAATCTCAAAGGTTATGCTTCTTAATGAGAGTTTGATCCTGGCTCAGGGTGAACGCTGGCGGCGTGTTTAAGGCATGCAAGTCGAACGGTTCGTACCGCAAGGTACGGACAGTGGCAAACGGGTGAGTAACACATTGGTAACCTACCCTTCACAGGAGAATAACCCCGCGAAAGTGGGGCTAATACTCCGTACGTTCTGGTAGCGTCTGCTATCAGAAGAAAGTTTTTCGGTGAAGGAGGGGCCTATGTCCCATCAGCTTGTTGGTAAGGTAACGGCTTACCAAGGCTATGACGGGTAGCGGGTGTGAGAGCACGACCCGCCTCACTGGGACTGAGATACTGCCCAGACACCTACGGGTGGCTGCAGTCGAGAATCTTCCCCAATGGACGAAAGTCTGAGGGAGCGACGCCGCGTGACCGAAGAAGCCCTTCGGGGTGTAAAAGTCTTTTCTCAGGGAAAAACCAGCGATGGTACCTGAGGAATAAGAGGCTGCAAACTTCGTGCCAGCAGCAGCGGTAATACGAAGGCCTCAAGCGTTACCCGGATTTATTGGGCGTAAAGCGTTCAAAGGTGGCTTTGTAAGTCGAACGTTAAATCCTCATGCTCAACATGAGGGCCGCGTTCGAAACTGCAAGGCTCGAGGATGGGAGAGGCAGATGGAATTGCCGGTGTAGCAGTAAAATGCGTTAATATCGGCAGGAACACCAAAGGCGAAGGCATTCTGCTGGAACAATCCTGACACTGAAAGAACGAAAGCGTGGGGAGCGAATAGGATTAGATACCCTAGTAGTCCACGCCGTAAACGATGAGTGCTAGGCATTGGTAGTTTCGACCCTATCAGTGCCGTTTACTCAAGCTAACGCTTTAAGCACTCCGCCTGGGGAGTACGGCCGCAAGGCTAAAACTCAAAGGAATTGACGGGAGCCCGCACAAGCGGTGGAGCATGTGGTTTAATTCGATGGTAAGCGAGGAACCTTACCTGGATTCTTCCTATGGAAGCTCTCAGAAATGAGGGTGTGCCGCAAGGAACCATAGGCAGGGTGATGCACGGCTGTCGTCAGCTCGTGTCGTGAGATGTACCGTTAAGTCGGAAAACGAGCGCAACCCCCGTGGTATGTTGTATATTCATACCAGACTGCCCTCTTTAAGAGGGAGGAAGGAGGGGATGACGTCAAGTCAGCGTGTCCCTTACGTCCAGGGCTACACACGTGCTACAATGGCGAGTCACAGCGGGTCGCAAAGCGGCAACGCTTAGCAAATCCATAAAACTCGCCCCAGTTCGGATTGAGGTCTGCAACTCGACCTCATGAAGTTGGAATCGCTAGTAACCGCGTATCAGCCATGGCGCGGTGAATACGTTCTCGGGCTTTGTACACGGGACGCCTGGCAGTTTTTATCAACCAGTCAGTGGAAGTCTGACAAGGTGGCAGTAGACTACCTTAAGTGAAATCGCAGGTGCATATCGCGAGGTATGCACTGAAGGGCGAAAGTAACATTTTTCAGCTTGAGTCTTCGAAAGGCTTATCTTGTGCGCGACTCTGCGTGTACATGAGGAAGCGATCTACTATTCATAAACAAGATAAGTGACGGAAGACCGAAGATGAGAAAAAATGGTGATAAAAGTGACCCAGGGAGATCTTGTTAGGGTGCTCGGGGAATGATAGAATATCGTGATGAAATTGAAACCGAGTAAGGAAATTGCGGCAACGCAACTTCCGAATCTAACAAGGAGTCAGCAGAGGCCGTAGTAATCCTGATACGTCGGGATGAAGGGCCGAACCTGTATGCAAAAATTCGATCCTATTCTAAGAAGCATTACAGGAACCGCTAGGGTACGGGAAAACCGTTTGCCCAGTGGTGTGAGAATTTGGAAACAAATATCTCAATACCGCCCGTCACGTCAAGGGAGCCGGCAATACCCGAAATTTCTGCACGAATAGCAGAGCCTAAGGTAGGGCTGGTGACAGGGACGAAGTCGTAACAAGGCATGGGTAGCGGAAGCTGTCCATGGATCACCTCCTTTCTAAGGAGTAATACTTGGAGCATACTCTCGAAGTATGCTTACAAGTCGTGGTCGACATCAATGCAAGTTTACTTCATTGATGGAATGAATCGATGTTTGAACCCATTATTGGGAAAAGGATTCTATCACTTTCAGTTGATAAAAAAAAGAAAAAGAGCCGGAAGGCTCTTTTTCTGATCGTTTACAAAATATATTTTTTTTGTTACTTTGAGTGTACTCTCGGGCATATAGCTCAGTTGGTTAGAGCGCAGTCCTGATAAGACTGAGGTCCCTGGTTCAACTCCAGGTATGCCCACGCGCTTGGCTGGGTAGCTCAGTGGTAGAGCGCAGGACTGAAAATCCTGGCGTCGGCAGTTCGATCCTGCCCCCAGCCACCGATCGAATATAAAATTTAAAAACAAAATATGCTCATTTTTTGGATCATCGTGTTCCTTTTTTCACTTGCCGCCATAGTGAAAGGCGCAGATTGGCTGCTGACGAGTAGCGAAAAGATAGGTCTGGCGTTAGGACTCACTCCTTTTATTGTAGGAGTTACTATCGTTGGTGCAGGAACATCACTACCAGAACTTGCGTCTTCACTCATTGCAGTTTTCGAAGGTGCACTGGACGTTCCTGTAGCCAATGCCGTTGGTTCAAATCTTTTTAATATTCTCATTATCGCAGGTGCATCTGCGGTCGTTGCAAAAAAACTTGCGGTCACGAAAGATATTGTTGATCTTGACATCCCATTGATTTTTATCAGCACCGTTTTTTTGATTCTGATGAGTTATGATAAACAAGTAAATTTTGCAGAAGCGATTTTGCTTCTCGTTGGATACGGGATTTATCTTGCGTATACAGTCCTGTATCATGATGATCAAAATTCGGATGAACTAAAAAATCAAAAATCCAAACGCCCGCAGATCCGTGCGCTCGATATCGTCATTCTGATATTGGGTTTTGCTGCTTTAATCCTCGGCGCCAAATTTTTGGTGCGATCGGTGATCGAACTTTCTACTCTACTTAATATAGCCACGGGTGTTATTACGGTGACAGCGGTAGCGGCCGGCACATCGCTACCAGAACTCGCAGTTTCAGTCAAAGCAGGTTTACAAAAAAAGGCAGATATTGCCCTCGGAAATATTTTTGGTTCGAATGTTTTCAATGCTTTTGTCGTTGTGGGTATCCCAGGTCTTTTCGCCGATTTAAATGTCGACGAAAAGACCTACGCGATCGGATTGCCAGTACTCATTATTACGACTCTCCTTTTTGCTATTTCCGGTATTTCGAAGCGTCTCCATATTTGGGAGGGATTATTCTACATTTTATTGTACATCGTGTTTACTGTGAAACTTTTTGGTGTTATATAAGTCGCCGCGCATAGGAAGCGCGGCGTATTTACGTTTTTGGAACAGGGTAAGGGGCCTGTTTACCAACCGAATTTAAGTTGTTGTTTCCCCTCTTCTGTGATCATATTTTGATTCCACGCCGGTTCCCAGACAAGTTCAACTTCAATTTCTTTGATACCCTCAATATCTTTAAGTTTTTCTTTGACTTCTTTTTCAATCATAGGACCCAAAGGACAGCCGATCGTCGTGAGCGTCATTTGGATATGCACTTTGCGTTGCGCAAGGTCATAAGCAATATTATACACGAGTCCAAGATCAACAATATTCACTTTTAATTCCGGATCCAAAACCTGTTTGAGTTGATTTTTGATCTCCTGAATTTTTTTCTTTGGGGTATTCATAGTTTTTTCCTTTGAGGGTCAACTTGCAAAACTTTTCTGAGTGCCTGAAGCGGAAGCAATGCACACTGTGCTCGGCCTGGACTGATAGGCACGCCCAACAAATCATACACTTCTTTGTGCGTGAGTTGCGCGATTTCTTTTTTTGTTTTTTGCTTAACCGCTTCGGTAAGGAGCGATGTAGATGCGCGGCTGATCGCGCATCCATCGCCCGTGAACGCAATATCCTCTACACTCCCTTGTGTGTTAAAGCGAATTTCCAGATGAAGTGTATCGCCACACGTCGAATTGCGTTCATCAACAGAGATGTCTTTTTTGTGAAGATGACCAAAATTTTGCGGGTGTTTATAATGTTCCAGAATGTATTCGCGATAGAGATTATGCATAGATGTTCATGAGAAATGCAATTGAAATTTTTAGAGATGAAATACTGTTTTCGCATAACGAAGCGCCTCACAGAGTATTTCAATATCATGTTCGTTGTTGTAAACGCCGAAACTCACGCGGCACGTAGAAGGAACGCGTAAATGCTGCATAAGAGGTTGTGCGCAGTGATGTCCAACGCGGAGTGCAACGTCTTTTTCGTCGGCGAGCGTTGCAACGTCATGGGCATGGATGCCTTCTATTTGGAACGATATGACTCCCAAACAATGTTTAGTATTGTGCGGGCCATGAATTTGGATATGTGGAATTTTTTGCAGAGCCTTGAATGCTTTTTGAAGTAAAATTTTCTCATGCGATTGGATTTCGTGCATTTCCAACGTTTGTAAGAAATGCACTGCATCATGCAATGCGACAATTTCCGCAATTGGCGGAGTGCCACCTTCAAACTTTTCTGGCAACCGTGCGAAGCTTGTATCTTGAATTTGCACTTCATCGATCATGCCTCCGCCGTACAAAAACGGTGGCATAGATTCTAACAACGCTTCTTTACCGTACAACACACCGACTCCCGTGGGCCCATACATTTTGTGACCGGAAAACACAAGCCAATCGCAGTCGAGTTTCTGCACATCAACAGGAAGATGCGCGACCGCTTGAGCTGCATCAACAAGAACTTTCGCGCCAACTTTATGCGCCTGTCCAATAATCTGTTCCAGCGGTGGCATAATACCTAACACATTAGAGACATAGGTCACAGCGACCAACTTCGTGCGTTCCGTGATAGTTGCTCGAAGAGCCGCTTGTGTGATCAGTCCTTCATCAGTAAGCGGGATAACTTTGAATACTGCTTTTTTGCGGTGCGCAAGCTGTTGCCAAGGTACGAAGTTGGAATGATGTTCGAGTAAACTCACAACAATCTCATTCCCTGCGGTGATATTTTGCTCACCCCATGTATATGCAATCGCGTTAATGCTTTCAGTTGTGCCTTTCGTAAAAATAATTTCGTGCGGATGACGCGCGTTAATAAATTTCGCGATCGTATCGCGTGTGCGTTCAAAAAGTTCAGTGGCAGTTTCACTGAGTTTGTATACTCCGCGATGAACATTCGCATTCGCATGCGTGTAAAAATGATTGAGCGCATCGATGACGCGCTGTGGCTTTTGCGTTGTGGAAGCATTATCGAGATATACAAGTTTTGGGTGATTCTGGAAAATAGGAAATTGTTTTTTGATATCGGTAAGTTGTGATGTCATATTTGATGGCTAAGAGAGTATGATGTGAGATTTGAAAAATGCCTGCGCATATACATTACTTCTCTGCAGCTTCGAAGAGGATGTAAATATGTTCTCCTTCGACGACAAGTGGATATGTTCGGAGCCCTTCGACTGCCGGGAAACGTTGCGCTTCACCGGTACGTACATCAAATTGCGCGCCGTGCGCTGCGCAGGTGATGATCGGCCCTTCGAGGGTGCCTTCGGAAAGCGATACTTCTTCATGAGTACAAAGCGCGTCCGTAGCAAAAAATTTGTCGCCAACGTGACTTACCAAAATATCGTGTCCTTTGACTGAGTAACGTTTGGTGGGATATTTTGCAAATTCGCGCGTCGTGCCAATGAGAATTTTTTGCATAGGATGAAGAATATTTTACTTGTAAGTAAGCTAAAAAGATAGACTTCCGTCAAAATGTATTGACAAATGAGAATCTTTCAGGTAATTTCGGTGGCATGGCGGTCTTCCTCTATATTATGGTAATTCCTCTTGCGGAGGAAGGGAAGACCTAGACGATTTTTTGGAGGAGTAAGAAATGAATCTTGGAGTCGTCCCAATCTCCTTGCATATTGTGCAAGAGGGGTATGGAAGTCGTCCCTCTTACAAAGCAGTCCTCTCACCCAGACAGGTCCGCGAAGGCGCGGTACTTTCTGTGCAAGGGCGAACAGACCGTATCGAGGAGCTCAAGCAGAAGGGGCGGGATTTGGCCCGCTGGCATCAACTCGGCAATGTCCGTGGGCTCGGCGCCATCGAGTAGCGCCACTTGCAGGTTGGTTGTGAGTAGACTAACATAAACTCAGCCGAGGGATAGACGCATAAATCGTGCGAAAGTCCTGAGGATGAGACATGAATTCCTTCAGACTCCTTCGGGGGTACGCGCTCTGCAGGGTGCAGAGCAGCGGTTAAAAAAACCGCACATTGTGGAAAGGGCTGACCTGTTGGTTATAGCCCTTTTCGATTTTTGAGTGACGATACGTTTTATGAGCAAGTCATACGAGGAGGATTATCACTGTCGAGGCACTAACACTGCACAGTGTGTTTCGAAAGCACAATCTTCCTTCTTCTATGTGTATGATCAAAACTCGTCTCTTACAAGCGAAAGTCTACTCGGCGATAATCCCTTGAAGTTTTTTGTCGATGAGCGGGCGAATCTGCTTGCACACTTCAGTTGGCAGATGTTGCAATAACTCTTCTGCAAATCCTTCCATAAGGAGTTTCTTCACATCGATTTCGTGTAGGCCGCGACTCGCGAGATAATACAGCTGTTCTGCGTCAAATGTCGAAACAGTTGCCGCGTGCTTCACTTGTACGACATCGCTTGTTTCGATTTCAAGGGTTGGCTCTGCTCTGCCTCGCGCTCGATGAGAAGCAAGCAGAGTGTTATGCACAAAAATTCCATCGCTCCCATGCGCTTTTTTCTGTATGTGAATGAGTCCATGAAACACACTCTCTGCCGCACCGCCGATGAGTGAACGCACGTAGGTTCGGCTCACTGTATCCGGAGCTCGGTGACTCACATGATGCTGAATCTGTGTCTTGCCTTGCGTATGTATATCCCAACCAATAATCGTCACGTTCGCACCTAGGCCTTCAAGACAAAATTCTATCTTCTGTGTTTGCGTTCGTGGCGTATAAAAAACAACGTAGAGTAAAGATTCGCCAGAAGTAAGGTGGAAACACTCTGACCGACTTTCTTTGCGTATGATAATTTTTGTTCCGTTCAATTGCATGAAAGTATATCTGTTGTCATTTATTCATTATTCACCGCTAGCCTACCGAGCCCTCCATTTCCATTTCAATAAGTCGGTTGAGTTCGACTGCGTATTCCATCGGCAGTTCCTTTACGATCGGCTCGATGAAACCGTTGACAATCAAACCGCGCGCTTCATCTTCAGTCACCCCGCGACTCGTCAAATAAAATAATTGTTCGTCCCGGATTTTACTCACACTTGCTTCGTGTTCAATCTGCGTTTGCAGCTCGTCGATTTTTATTGTCGGATAGGTATCGGATCGTGCATATTTTCCAAACATCAACGCATCACATACAACACGAGATTTTACATCGGTCGCGCCGCGATGGACCTTCAATAAGCCTCGATAACTCGTACGTCCAGTTCCTTTACTGATTGATTTTGAAATGATGCGTGAACTCGTATGAGGCGCAACATGAATGACTTTGCCGCCCGCGTCTTGATGTTGTCCGTCAGCAGCAAAAGCAAGAGAAAGAATTTCCGCTCGCGCGCCCGGTTCCATAAGATACACTGACGGGTACTTCATAGTTTTAAAACTACCAAGATTGCCGTCCACCCATTCCATAACAGCATCTTGATACGCCACCGCACGTTTCGTGACGAGATTATAAACATTCTTCGCCCAATTTTGGATCGTCGTGTACCGTACGTGTGCGCCACGCTTAACGATGATTTCAACGACCGCACTATGGAGTGATCCAGAGCTGTAGGTTGAAGCCGTACAACCCTCTACATAGTGCACGGAACTCCCCTCTTCTGCGATGATGAGCGTCCGCTCGAACTGACCCATTTTTTCTGCGTTGATGCGAAAGTACGCTTGCAGCGGCAAGTCCACGTGGACCCCTTGCGGAACATACAAGAAACTTCCTCCAGACCACACAGCGGAATTGAGCGCAGCAAATTTGTTATCCCCTGGCGGCACAACAGTACCGAAATATTTTTTGAAAATTTTCGAATACTTCCGCAAACCCGTATCCGTATCCACAAAAATCACACCCTTTTTTTCAAGGTGTTTTTGTAAGCTATGATACACAACCTCAGATTCATACTGCGCACCAACGCCAGCTAAGTATTTTCGTTCCGCTTGTGGAATTCCTAAACGATCAAACGTTGTTTTGATTTCAGAAGGCACATCTTCCCAGCGTTTTTCGGACTGCCGTGTAGGTTTGAGGTAATAATAAATGTCGCTAAAATCAATCGCCGAAAGATCCGCGCCCCAACGTGGCATGGGTTTCTTTTGAAAAAGAGCATACGCTTGCAAACGAAACTCGCGCATCCATTGCGGTTCCTGTTTATGCTGTGAAATCTGTTGAATGATTTTTTCGTTCAGTCCCTTGCGAGCTTTAAAAACCGCACGTTCCGGCATGCGAAATCCAGCCGTGTAATTTTCTTGAGGGTGTTGTATTGTATGAGGTTTCGTTTTCGACATAGGGTGAAATGAATCAGTCGCGTTGCGTAGTCTGTTTCTTTCGGAGAGTTCGAGTGAGTTTGTGTGTATATTCGAATGCAGCATAACCTTCTTGTTCCAGTTGCTTTCCGAGCGTGCTATCGCCACTATGAACAATGCGTCCGTGCATCATAATGTGCACACGATCTGGCGTGAGATGTTGCAACAATCGCGGATAGTGAGTGATAATGAGAAAACTTGTTTTCTGTTGAGCGCGTTGTTCGTTAATTGCTTGTGTAATGAGTTTAAGCGCGTCGATGTCAATACCGGAATCAATTTCGTCGAGAATCGCAAGTTTCGGTTTCAAAAGCATGAGTTGCACCATTTCTAAACGTTTTTTTTCTCCACCGGACGCATGTTCATTGAGTGATCGAGTCGCAAATTCTTCCGCAAGTTGCATACTCTGAAGAGCGTTTTGGAGTGCTTGTTTCAATTTGGGAAGCGGCATACTGTGAGCAGTAGCTCGCATCACTTGCCCAAGACTTACACCGGGAAGAGCTTGAGGATACTGAAATGCAAGGAAGAGGCCGAGTTTTGCACGCTCTGTTGGTGAAAGTTTTTGAAGATTCACATCATTGAATTTCATCGAGCCTCGAGTGACACGGTATTGTGGGTGCCCCATAATCGTGTGACAGAGGGTTGATTTTCCCGAACCGTTTGGTCCCATAATAATGTGCACTTCTCCCTTGCGGATATGCAGGGAACATTGTTGAATGATTTTTTTGCGATCCGACGTGACTTCAAGATTACGTATATTGAGAAGAGGTGTCATGAAAATAAGAGATAAAAATTATGAAGGCAGAAAAATTTTCGCAATACTGGAATACTTTGGGTGTGCAAGTGTGTCACGGAGTGTTTTTTTACTGAGATAGGTGGCAATCATGTTTTGCATTTCCTGCCACACAGGTTCAGTAATACAATCCAAGTGAAGGAAACAACTTTCGCACTGCATAATTTCAGTCGGTCCTTCAATAGCGCGCACGATACTTTGATAATCAATACGTTGCGGTGCTTTGGCGAGTCGATAACCTCCTTTGCCACCCCGCCTGCTTTTCACAAGTTTGTGTTTACGGAGCGGCGCGACGATTTCTTCGAGGTAGCCTTGCGACAGTCGAAAGTACTCGGCTATTTGATTGAGATTCAACCAAATATTGCGTTCATGCACACTTGCAAGAGCGGTCATCAGTAAAAACGCATAGTGGAGTCGCTCTGAAATTTTGAGTGACGTACGCATATAAATCCTAGTTCTGTACTAGGATTATATCGAATGATTATGAAAAATGCAAGAAAAGAAAAAAGAGCATCTGAGTAAAAGAGATGATGGATTTTTATAGCCTCCTCAGAGCTATGTCATCTCGATTACTCGATACTCTTTCGAGTAGGAAAAAGAAAGTCCAGTGAACTTTAACTTTCAGGAGCAGGGCGAATTCTCTCGAGAGAGTAGGATGTTGAAGTACCTATTCCAAAGCTGTCTGCGCATTCCCAAGAAAGCTGGTACTCGTAGCATCAGTTGGCTTCTCCCGCTTTGTGCGCGGTTCCGAGGGCAAAATTCGTTTGAACAGCTTTTGAGTTTTCTGCTCAAACGTTTCTACTTGAATCCACAGCACATCGCCGGACGCAAGTTTCCGTAACCCGATCACTTGATCGAGTTGCACGAACTGCTGTGGGTTTCCCAACGATCCAATACGAGTCTTCTGCATTGGGTTACCAAGATGGAACTTGGCGATCAAAGCCCAGTTGTCGTCTTTGTCCCCTGTTTTGAGAAAGATGTGAACCCAGACATTGAGCGCTTGTCGGTTGACGAACTTGATCGTGCTGGGGGTGATTTTCAACTCAACATTTCCAACCGTACAACTCCAACTGATTTGTGATTCACCATCTCCAGCACTGCGCGCCGCTTTCAAATGCTCTACTTCGTTGTCTGCTGCGGAGCTTTTCACGGTGGCGAGTGTCATGCCGATGAGTATCCCAAGCAGCAAGCTCGCGGTAAACAGAATAATAAGGTGCCAATCTCTCTTTTTCATCACTTCTCCTTTCTATGTTGCTTGATTCCGAAAGCATCTTGTGTGTTTTTCGGAATTTTCTGTTGCTCTTTCCTCTGTCTTTTTTCGGTAAGCATGTTTCAAGCACTTCGAACTTACTTGTCTTTTGTAAAAAATGCAAGTTTTGTATGTATGTGAAAAGGCCAGAAAGCGAATGCTTTCTGGCCTTGTGTAGCAATGCGTTAGCATTGTAACACCTCCGTTCGGCGCATGTTGTGTTGCGCCTGGTTTAAAAGGTACATCACTCGGAGAGGCTCCACCTCCGTGTGATCGTAATCGCCCTCCCCTGCCAGTAGCCCGGCCAGAATCCCTGCTATCAGCATGATGCTGAGAGCCGCAGATCCTAGGCTCCTCCCGTACTTCTTATTGCCTTTTGTGTACTTTGTGGGGTACATCATAGCTGTGAAGTTAACGGTTGAGGTGCTGAAGGATTCTTAAGCCTGAAGGGTGACGAGACCTTCAGCGACCTTTTCGGACTGCTAGCGAACCCTTCAGGGAGTTGGTGATCTCTGAATGAAAAGGTACATGATGAAAGAGATTTGTGAGATCACAAGCTCACTAAAGAGTTCTGAAAATTTGGGCCGCGTAGGGACTAGCTCAATTTTGTCAATTTGTGTAAACGTACATATTCTATTTTCATTTTATTAAAGATAAAAAAATTGTCAAGTTTTATTCGACAATATTAAAATACTCTCCTCTCATTATGGAACCAACAAACAATTTTTTAAGCGAAAATAAAGGGTTTTTTAAAAAACTTCAGGAAGACGAGAAAAAATGTTATACTTTTTCAATCCAGTTGATTTTGACGGGGATTGGCGCAGCTGGCTAGCGCGCCTGCTTTGGGAGCAGGAGGTCGTGGGTTCAAGTCCCACATCCCCGACAACAAAGAGACATGGCTAAAAGCTCTCATCTTAAATGAAATTTTTGTGTACTAACTAAAATTCTCTTGACAAAAATTCTAGTTAGAACTAAAATTACAATGAAAATAATTTTAGAAGAAATTCTAAAAATATATGTATATTCAGCGTAATTTAGAACATAACATTTTTCAATATCTCCACGCACCTGAGATTCTTGCCATTGTAGGTCCACGACGATCAGGAAAAAGTACAATGATCCAACATATCCTCAAGGACCAAGAAAGTGTTCATACCCTCTCCTTTGATGATAGAGAGGTTCTGAACACATTCGAAAAAGATCCCGACACATTCATCAGTGTTCACGTGAAAGGAAAAAAAATTCTCTTTATCGATGAATTTCAGTATGCAAAAGAGGGTGGGCGAATTCTCAAATATATTTACGATACCGAAAAAATTAAAATCATTATTTCAGGATCAAGTGCAATAGACATTACTATTCGAGCTGTGAAATATCTTGTAGGCAGGGTGTTCATCTTGGAACTCTTTCCATTTAATTTTGAAGAATTCCTGCGCGCACGGAATCCCGACTATCTGGGAGTATATGAAGAATATAAAAAAAATAGACTCGCTGATAGAGAAAATATAAAAGACCCTTCAGATGAAATTCATAAAATTTTCTCAAGATTCTATGAAGAATATCTCATATTTGGTGGATATCCGGAAGTCGTCCTTGCATCAAATCCTGAAATAAAAAAAACCATCCTTACCAATATCATGAACACCTACTTCTTAAGAGAAGTGCGCGATATTGTAGGCTTAATCGATGACTATAAATTACAGAATCTCATGAAAGCACTTGCTCTGCAGATTGGTGATCTCATCGAATACCAGGAACTCTCGCGACTATCAGAGTTTCCTTATCAGGCGCTCAAAAGATATCTCAATTTGTTAGAAAAAACATATATCTGTCGATTCATTCGCCCGTTCTTCAGCAACAGAAGAAAAGAAATCATCAAAAATCCCAAGGTCTATTTTTTTGATACAGGCCTTCGTAACGTGATTGCAAAGGATTTTCGAAAACTTTCAAACAGAAATGATAGCGGCGCAGTATTAGAAAATGGTCTCGCGATGGAGTTGATAAAAGCCCATAAAGCATTCAACTTCTGGCGTGATAAGCAGAAAAATGAAATGGATTTTGTGATAAATCTTGGCGATGAAAAAATGGTAGCTATAGAAACAAAAAAGTATCTGAACAAAACAGAAACAAAAAGCATGAAGCATTTCAAAAAAACATACCCAAAGATAGATGTGCTGTTAAGTTACGCTGATAAAGAAAATAAAATAAAAGGAGAAAATATTCACCCCGTGTATTTATTGGGGTAAAGAATGTGAAATGTAAAAAATAGACCTTTATTTGAATAATTGAGTATCGCGGATATTGATAATGACGGAAAAAATGACCTTATCGTCATCGAAGGAGATTATTCACAAAGGCCATGATGTGACGAAACATGTTGCTATTTGGAAATGGAACGGATGGGGCTTTACGAAAGCATGGCATATTGAAAAGGGAGATTTTGTACACTTTGAAATTGAAACGATCGGTCAAAATCTATCATAGTTGATTCATTGTAGTGGATTATTGCACTTGCAATGTGCGAAGCATTGCGTCAAACATTTCAACTTTTTGTGTTGCATCACTTCCTGCTTCTCCGCGTTCAATCTGAGCAATCATTGCATCTAATTGTTCGGGCGATCCAAAATCAACAACATACTTACTATCTGGTAGCAGATTGCTCATAACTGGCATAGTAAAAAGCACATAATCATCACCAACAAAAAATTCAGCCTTCCGAATAAGCGTAGCCGCTGATTTATCATACGCACCGCTCATGTAAACCGGTGCATCATTGATATTTTGTGTAGCGGCATTCGTTGTAATTTCAGTTTTTTTCTGATCGAGTTCTTGTTTTGTAAAACCTAGGCCAGTCATTTCAGTAGCCGTTGCTGGCGCGTCACTATAATCGAAAACAATAAACTTCATGGATTCTCCACTCAAAGGAGTAAAATGAGTTTCCACTGGTGAATAAGTAGTCACGCCCCAATCATTGGGGTACTGAATAGAAAAGTTGTATTGTTCGTTCGTATATGTTGGCCAGTCGGAAACACCCGTATTGACACTGCCTCTGTCAACGTATTGAGGAATGCATTCGCCCATGGCATCTGGAAAATTCGCATCTTCGGGATAATAGCACACATAATTTTCGGGACATTCAAGACCTGCGATCCCGCCGCAGTTACCGCCAGCTTCTTGGTTCGTTTGATTCTGTGACTGTTTGATTCGGATAAGACCAAGAGACAAGCCGATCAACTCAATCACAATAATACCTGCAAGGAGAAAGAGGATGCGTTTATTCATAGAAAGTATTCAAAATTATTTATCGGCGAGCAATCAGCAAAGCATGACACTGCCGACGGTTATAAAAGTTTGCTTTTTCGATTGTAAAAACAACTTATTATAGTATATATCGGCTGGTGGGCATCAGCAATAATAATATGTGAGCATGTCAAAATTAAGAAACAATTTCATTGAAGAAAAAAAACTCTCTTGCCGCATGTTTCGTCAGCATGCCTAACGTAGCAATTCTTCCCTATTGCGTCAATACTGGCATATTGATTATACAACCGGTATAGTTGATAATATGAATATGGTAAAAGTTATTTTGCGTTTCTAACAGGCAAGTTTACTGATTCCATTTTTTTGAACTATGGAAATTCAGCTTTCACAAAAAAATTTCGAAGCGCTTTCGGAAAAAGTCCACAATATCGTAAAAACTCAAAATTGGTGGCAACGGCACGGCATGGAATTTGTATATCTTCTGCTACGCATACTGCTCTTTGCGAGCGGATTCCTTATATTTGCACAAACCGGAATCTTATTCAAAATCTTTGGCATAATCATTATTTCCTACGCCTACTACGGCATCGGAATCACCGGAACGCACGAAACACGACACAATGCGTTTGTAGAATCGCGCTTCTGGAACAAGGCATGGGCGGCAATGCCTTTATCGAGTGTCACATTGAACATCACCTCTTTCCAAAACTTTCGAATCGCATGCTTGCGAAGATTCGTCCGATCGTCGTGCAGCACTTAAAAGACGAAGGTTATCAGTATATCGAAGAAACATATAGGCAGTGTCTTAAAAATTGCCTCAAAAATTATCACACTATTTTTAAAAGTAGCCCTCTTGAGACGGTGTAAAAAGCGCTTTTACACCGATTTGCAATTCCATCATAGAGTATTATACTGATTATAGTTTTAGTATACGTAAACTCCAGAGAAAAATAAAATTTTGTGTCATTATTAAATTTTCGATGTATTTTATCATTCAGATCATTAAGCGCGTTCATATGAAAAGATTTTTACTTTCTACTTTTTTTAGTTTTTTCACCCTCGTTGGTATATTTTTCTGGCACGACGTTCTCGCAATCAGTATTTCAGGCACCGTCACTCACACCGATGGAACTCCAGTCACGACCATGTTTATATTTGCGAAGGATGCAACGCTCGGCACGACTGATGGCGATTCGACCGATGCAGCCGGAGCCTACTCTATTACCGTTGATAATGCCGGTACGTATACCGTATACAATTACCGCAGTACCGCTGATGAACCGACAGCAACGTTTATTGTTTCAGAACAATCAGTCACGGTCGCTAGCGGCGAAAATAAAACTGGAGTGAATTTTACCTTGACGCGTCGCGCACTGCTCACGGGTCATGTGTATGCTTCCAATGGTACGACGCCGATCTATGAAGCGAGTGTGACGCTCTACAATGTCGATGGATCCATACGCAGCTCTGGAGGTTCAATAAGCACACCCGATGGTTCGTATTATGTAGCGCCTACTCCCTATGGCACAGGCGTAGGAACAGCCACAGGTTTGTATGATATGTATGTGATCCGACAAGGATATTTTGGAAAAATCCTCAACGATATCAATCTCGTACAAGATGGACAGACCTACACGCAGAATGTAACACTCACAGGCGCAAGTCGTGTAACGGGGAAAGTGACGGATAAAAATAGTAATCCACTGTCTGGCGCAACAGTTGTGATGTCGGATCAAAATTCAACCTACTATACCTACACAGCAACAACGGATGCAAACGGTGATTTTACTCTCTCCGTCTTTGATATTACAGATTACAATGGCACGGCAGTTGGCACGTATACATTAGAAGTAAGTACCAACGGATACATTGCGAAGAAAAGACTCGTAAGCATTACCGCTGACGAATCGACGGTGAGCGCAGGTAACGTGTCACTAGCTCGAAGTGGAAGCATCACGGGATTTGTATATGAAGATGACGGAACAACCGCGATCGCTAATGCGACGATGACAGCTAATGATGGCAGTGGACACACATATACCACAACGTCGGGCAATAACGGCGCATATACTTTTTCCAATTTGCGTCCGAATAAGCGTTACAAACTGACGGTTTCAAAAACCGGGTTTGTGACGGAAAAACGGTACAATATTGTCGTGAAGTCTGGAGAAACGACATCGGGTCGAAATTTTAGTCTTGATTCAAGTTTTAGTTTCAGTGGACAAGTCCGAGATAAAAATAACGCGGGTCTCGATAACGCGACACTGTATCTTTACAGTCGGAATACACCTCGAACGAATACGTGGGTTGCAAAAGCAACAAGCGATGGCAACGGAAATTTTAATTTTTCTGAAATCGCTTTAGGAAAATACCGACTGACAATTATGAAAGATGGGTATATTGTTTTGAAAAAGGAAAGTGTAACGATTGATGCAAACATTTCCGATAAAAAATATACTTTAAAGACGGCATCTGCGGTATTTGGGCGCGTGACCTCTCAAAATGCGCCAGTAGATAATGCGACGGTAACGATATATTCTGTCGATACAGAAAAAGACGAAGGGTATACAACGACAACAACGGACAGCGACGGATATTATCTGATGCAAGGGTTGAAAGCAGGAAAATATCGGATTCGGGTACAGACAACTGATTATGTAGAGCGTATTGTGACGAAGACTTTGGATGCCGGTAAACAAAGACAAGTGGATATGCAGCTTGTACTAGCAGGTTCTGTGAGTGGATATGTTTGGGATGAAGCAAATAATCTGCCGCTTTCCGGATACCCTGTGAGGGTGTATGGTAAATCGAACTATGCGTATACGGATGAGAATGGATATTATATTTTGGATGGCCTGGCTGCGGGGACCTATAAACTATATGTGGCAAGTACTGGATACGAAACAGAATATTACAACGACGCATCAGATGCTTCTTCTGCAGCCGGAGTCACGGTAAAAGCAGATGAACAAACCAAAGGCATTAACTTTTTACTCAGGCAGCGGTAAGGTCGATGAGCGAAAGGTATCATAAGAGATCTCAGAGAGACCTCGTAGAATTTTTTTCTCGAGGTCTCTGTCTGTTTTTCGACTCCATGAGGTGATCTTGCACACAATCTATTTCTTTAGTAGGATAGCCATGTCTTTAAAGACAGACAGTCAGCTTTGTGTACGGCCTCTTTTTTTGTAAGAAGAGTCCTAAAGTTGTACTGATGTTTTTTGAGCAGGTTATTTACAGAATCTCGCACAGACTGTCTGACAATTACTTTTTGAATATTTCGAGACTAAGGTTAGTTAACGAAATTTTCAAGAATCGCCACACTGGCAGTTCTCAGACAGTCTGAATATAAGGAGGTGCACATTGAAACTCAACATTCGTCGTGTCGCCGTTATCGGCGCGGGCACGATGGGATCACAGATTGCCGGCTGGCTTGCCCAGTGGTTTGATGTGGATCTCTTCGATGTCCAGCAAGGTGACGTGCAAGTTTCTCAACTCGCATGGGAGAAGTTACTTGAACGCGGTGCAGTATTCTCTGCGCAAGACCTGCTTCGCATTCGACCGTGTACAATCGGTGTTGATGACAAGCGACTCGCGGATGCCAATTGGATCGTCGAGGCAGTCTATGAAGAGCTCAAGGTGAAGCAAGGTGTCTTCAGACTCATCGATCAGCACCGCAGAGCAGAAGCTATCGTGAGCTCCAACACGAGCGGCCTCAACATTGATGAGATCGTTGCGGGCACTTCACAAGACTTGCGTGAAAATACGTTCGTCACGCATTTCTTCAATCCAGTTGCCGTTCTGCCGTTACTCGAGGTCTGTGCGGGGACTGCAACAGATCCGCAACTCTTCACAGCCTTCATGGAGTTCGGGCGTGATGTGTTACAGAAAGGAGTTATAGAAGTTTTTAACACGCCGAACTTCATCGGGAACCGACTTGGCGTCATGGCCATGCAGATTCCTTTCTTTCACTGGCCAAAGGGCATGCTGGTCAATGATGTTGATGCGGTGTTCCAGGTACTGTTCGGTTGGAAACCGCTCAACACGGCAGACATCGTCGGTCTGCAGTTACTGGAACCGGTCGCGAGTAACGTGTTCGACTATGAGCACCTCGAGCCCGACCCGTTCCTTCACTACTTCCACCCCATCGAATTCGTCGAGCGACTTGTGAAGCTCTGTCATACGGGTCGCAACGCTCTGAATCAGCGTGGGTTCTACGCTCGTGAGGGCAAGCAGAAGTTCGTCTTCGACTTTGAGAGCAACATGTACGTTCCGTACCTTCCTGAACAACCTTCGAACAGGTACCCGTCTCTGAGCGAAGCATCGCTACTCACGCAGCAGGGCGATGCTCACAAAG
This sequence comes from Candidatus Kerfeldbacteria bacterium RIFCSPLOWO2_02_FULL_42_19, assembly GCA_001818315.1. Taxonomy (GTDB): domain Bacteria; phylum Patescibacteriota; class Patescibacteriia; order HO2-48-17; family HO2-48-17; genus WO2-43-9. The sequence continues at coordinate 55,106 of MHKF01000013.1, read as the reverse complement.
CGCGCCAGCATCTTCTACAGGGGCCAGATGCAGCAGCCGAATTTGCTCGGAACTGCTTTTACCCGGTCCTTACCTACGCGCTCTGGCTCGTGGGGAAAGTCTGTGAGGATCTACTTTCCATTGACAAGGCTATGCGATGGGGGTTCAACTGGCCCATCGGCCCTCTGCAGATCTGTGAAATGATAGGGCGTGTTGCAGTGATTGCCGGTGCAGAGCAGGTCGGTTATTTTACAGCGACAGCGATACCTGATTGGTATCGAGAAGCTGGCGTGCACATCTATAGTACCCCACAGAAACCACAGAGTGTACGACAAAGTAATGGCGTATGGCAGTCCATTCCCGAGACTGAAGAAATAATCGATCTCGAAGAACTGCGAAGGGAGGATGGAGGAAACATCATCAGTCAAAATAATGATGCGACAGCATACCGTCTGGGTGATCTCGATGTGGTGCTGGTAGAATTCCACTCGGGTGTGGTGAATCCGTTCACTCTCCAATGCGTTGATGTGTTAGAAGATGCACTCAACATTGCCGAAGCAGACGACCTCCCGGTGATAGTCGGACATGCGCACAAGAAGGCGTTTTCTGCAGGTGCAAATCTTTTGTGGCTACTGGAGCAGGCTCAGGCAGGAAACTTCGCCGAGATCGAACGGTTTTTGGTGACGGCACAGGATCTCACGCAGAGGATGACCTATGCGAGAGTGCCTGTCGTCGTCGCACCGCATAGCCTCGCACTTGGTCTTGGTAGTGAGCTCATCCTTGCAAGTACTCGCACAGTCGCAAACTTCTGGCTGTTTCAGGGTCAACCGGAAAAGGATGTGGGTCTGGTAGCGGCAGCGGGCGGATGCATGCGTACGTTGCGGAACGCACTGGAGGGAATTCCGTTTCAGGTGATGACAGGCGCGGGTTGGACAGTTGAGGTGGCGTGGCAGTTCATAAAGCCAGTGCTTCTGCTGCACGTAATGTGTGCTCGCTCCAAACACGCAGTGCACGCGCGAGATCTTGGATTCTTGCGATGCGATGATCTCATCGTGCATTCGCGTGGACTCGGTCAGGAGCACGTGTTGTTTCGTGCTTGCCAAGAAGCGCTTTGGCTCAATGGACAGCAGCTATACCTGCCGCGGAAACCGTTTCTTTTCAACCTGCCGGGATGCTCACTCTCTCAGCCGCTCGCAGAAGGGGTGATCATCGCGCTCGAGGTTCCGTTTGACTCGCATTCAGCAACCATCATCCGTCGACTTGCATACATTCTCTGTGGCGGGACTACCCACCTCGGTAGATTCGTCACTGAACAGGATCTACTTGATCTCGAACGCGAAGCTTTTCTCTCGCTTGTGGGCACTCCGGAAACGCAAGCGCTCATCGCGAAGATCGTAAAAAAATCGTGATGTACGCAAAAATGTTTCGGATAACCTAAGTGAGAGTATGTAATTTTTAAGACCCTTCTTGTAGCAAGTCTCAGGACTCAATACAGGAAGGGTCTTTGTGTTGAGAAATGACGCGTTCCGTACTGGGAGCCGAATTGTAAGCAATGAATGTGAATCATAGAAAAAAGAGGAGGCAGACGCTCGCTTTCGAAGCACTGACACTGCACAGTGTGCTGAGAAAGGAGAGTCTTCCTCCTCTTTTGCTTTGTGCATTGGACAAGAAATAGTATTCGGCGATAGTCGCACTGCATTAACGCATTCATTGACAGTCCACTATTTTTCTTGTTAAGTAATGTATATGAAACAACCCGTCATGCTTCGTGTGCGTTTTCCTTTTGAGAGCGCGCATACCAACGTTCTGAATCAAATCGAAAAATTTGAAACTTTTTTTTACAGTATTTTTTTGCCGCTGTCGGATCATAAAGAAACACTCGGCCTCGAAATTGTGCAAATTCGCGGCATCATGAATTTTTATATGATCGCTCCCAACGTACTCGTTGCGACGGTACGGTCATTTTTTTATGCACTCTTCCCAGATGCTTCGCTCGAAGCAATGGACGATTATGATCAACTCAGCCGACTTCCATCGCAAGCGGTCGGTTTTCAAGTCCAACTCAAAGGCAGCGAAGCTTTTTCACTGCGCTCGGCGCGCACGATGAGCGCGGATCCCCTGAATGCTTTTTTCAATGTCTTGGGTCAGATTCCAGCTACGGATGCAGTTTTTTTTCAGCTGATTCTCCGCACAGTAGATGAATCACTCACCGGCGAAGGCACACGCGCGAGCGGTCTATATGGCTTTGCAGAAAAACAGGAGATTCAGGTAGTAAAACCGAAGTTTAATACGACAATTCGCATCCTCTATTTTCCAAATAACGCATCGCACATTGACATGCACAACGCTTCTTTTGAAAGCATTTTTAGTCCGTTTTCTACAGAACAACTCCAAATCGTTGTAAAGACGGCTCCTGCTGTGCAGACGGCGGTCGATGCTTATTTTAGTCACTCAGAGCAACCCACTGGCGTATTTAACACTGACGAAATCGCAGCACTCTTTCACGCGCCAGATGCTGCGTCCAAGATCAGTGGCGTGAACTGGCTTTATTCTCGACGTGCTGAACCGCCTATGCATTTACCTTCTACGGAAAATACACCGACACAGGATATTTCGATTTTCGGTGTCACAAATTTTCGTGGACAGCAGATGGAATTCGGAATTAAACGCGAAGATCGTCGTCGGCATCTGTATGTTGTAGGTAAAAGCGGCACCGGAAAATCCAAACTCCTTGAAAAACTTATTGCCGATGATATCAAGATGCACAAAGGCGTGTGTGTGATTGATCCTCACGGTGATCTCGTGCAGGCGGTACTCGCGCATGTTCCGGAAAGGCGCATCAGTGATCTCGTACTCTTTAGTCCAGCGGATTTAGATTATCCGATTGCCTTTAACCCTGTAGCAAACGTGTCGCGAGAATTCAAACAACAAACAACGCAGGGGTTAATTGAAGTGTTTAAAAAATTTTTCGGCGCTGATTGGTCACCGAAAATTGAGCATGTATTCCGATTTACTGTTCTTGCGCTATTGGATTATCCGAAAGCGACGATTATGGGCATTCAAAAGATGCTTACAGATCGCGCGTATCGCCAGCAAGTGATTACAGTCATCCAAGATCATGTCGTCAAAAAATTCTGGGCAAATGAATTTTCGAGTTGGTCGGAAAAATTTGATAACGAAGCAATCGTGCCGCTCGTCAACAAATTAGGACAATTCCTCTCTAACGAAATGGTACGGAATATCGTAGCACAATCCAAAAACAAGGTGGATCTTGAAGAAATTATGAATAACGAAAAGATTCTGCTTGTGGAACTTTCAAAAGGAAAACTCGGTGAAGAAAATGCAGCGCTCCTTGGTTCGCTCATCATCACCAAAATCGAACAAGCCGCCATGGCACGTGCATTTTTAAGCGCAGAAAAACGGAAAGATTTTTATCTCTATGTTGATGAATTTCAGAATTTTGCGACAAAAACATTTGATAACATTCTCTCGGAAGCTCGTAAATATCGCTTGAACCTCACGATTTCACATCAGTATCTTGGGCAGTTACTTGCTTCCACGCGCGAGACGGTGTTTGGGAATGTAGGTTCGCTTATTACCCTGCGCATGGGCGCCGATGACGCCAATTACATTGCCAACGAATTTGCTCCGCGATTCAGTGGATATGATATTATTAATCTTGGAATTCGCGAAATGTATCTCAAGATGTCTATCGACGGTGTTGTGACTCCTGCCTTTTCTGCAAAGACGATCGATGTTCCAGATCCGGTCTTCCCCGCCGAACTCCGTCAAAAAATGATGACCGCAAGTCGCACGAAGTACGCAACTCCAACAACAGATGTAGAAAAAGAAATCGCCGAGATGGATAAGATTGGAAACGGATCAAATACACATACTACCAATGCAAATGCGTCTGATGAGGAGGGTGATTTTGAAGAGCCTCTTGTATAACGCCTTCTTGCACGGGAGAGGCCGATAGACTTTTTAACTGCACAATGTATGCGCAAACAGCAGCTCGTCAATATGCGAAATCATCCGCTCGTATTTTTTGATATTGAAACAACAGGCATTATCCCCGAGCAACATGAAATTATAGAACTCGCATACGTTGTGGCTGATCAACACACGCTGCGTATCCTGAAAGAAAAATCTTTGCAAGTGCAGGTAAAACATCTCGAAACAGCTGATCCGTTTGCGCTTTCGATTATTCAATATGAGAAACGGGATTGGTCGGATGCTATGCCTCTGCGTCAAGCTCTCGCGCAGTTTTTAGAAGACGCAAATGATGGACTGCTCATCGGGCAGAATATTTCATTTGATTGGGCGTTTTTGCGGAGGGCTTTATCCAGCGAAGGGCTCGAAGATACGTTACACTATCATCGTCTCGATATCATGTCCATGGCATTTCTGGTACTGCATGATGTTCCAGAATTGAAAAAATTTAGTCTGAAAGAATTGACGACATATTTTCATGTGCCACTGAATAAAGAACACGAAGCTCTTTCGGATGCGCATGCAACTCTTGCTGTCTATAAAAAACTTCGGGAGATGACACCAAAATCAACTTCCTGAAAGTTTGAGAACGACGGACGCTTATAGTATGATTGCTCATACATCTTCAGCGCGAGTTCCGTGAAGATGTGTCATGTCGCGGGTATCGTATAGGGGCTATTATATCTGCCTTCCAAGCAGATGAGACGGGTTCGAATCCCGTTACCCGCTCCAAAATTAAACACTCGTCTTTTTTGTAGGCGCCGTCGTTGGAGATACTTCTTCTTGATTACGTTTGCGAATGAGAGATGCGTGCCAGCTGAATATAAGACTCGCAATCAACATGATGGGAAGTGTTACGGCGTACGTTGTGTGATAGCGATTAAGAGTATTTTGTCTGTCTGTAAACATTTGCGTATCTTTTTGCCACTGCGTTGCCAAATCTTTATATTCTGCTGGCAATGAACACTCTTCAGTGCAAGCAACGACATTTTCCACATTCGCGATCGCTGTCGTATCATAGGGTCGAAAGGGCGGATTGTTCCCCTTTTTTTCCGGCAACAATAACTGATTCATTAAAGCATTCACAAGAAGGCCGACCGATACGAGTATCATCACTAGTGTTGTGAACGAAACGCCATAATAATAGACGTGTTGCGTTGCGCTCTTTTTTTGTGTCGTTGCAAAAGAGCGTGTCATGATAGTATAACTCAGAAAAAAGATCGGTAGGGCAACGATGAGTATAGAGAGCGCATTAATTGCGTGAGTGCGATTGCGAATAGTAATTTCGTTTTGTGATCTCCAATTTTTATAATCTTCCATCCATGTTTTTATACTATCTTTTTGATTATCGGTGAGGGTGCATGTTTCTTGGATTTTGCAATCAATTTTTATAGGCACACCGTTTTCTGGCGCATTGATATAAAGCCCCGGTGGATAATTATAGCCAAATTGCTCATACTGCGCGTCCGGAAATACCCAGATACGGAAACCAACATGGGTAAGAAACACAATGCTTGCCGCCGAGGTCATGAGCGAGAGTAGTGTTAATATGGAAAAGAAGGCGTGCCGTACGGCCTGAGGACGTCCGATGACGGGCGTATCCTGCGAAAGGGCGATGACAAGCATGGCAATGCTGATAACAAAAGTGAAAGCAGCGGTTATGAAAGTAATAGGGGCAAAAAGAAACATAGGTATAGGTTAAAATGAAAAATAAAGTCGATGTGTTCTCATTGCAGTATAGCATTGTTCAGTCGCTTCTATGTAACGCGTTACCCTTGACCAAAAACAACTTCTGCGCTATACTGCTTTGATACTCCAACACAAAAATTCAGCGTATTCTTGCTGAATTTTTTGATTTCCGTTGGAGCGCGGCAGGTGAGGGTCTATGTGCATTGATATATACATTCGTCGCATCGCTTACGCAATAGAATGCGCGTTTTACAAAATTTTTTTGTAAAATGCCTCATTTCTATGGAGCATAAAGAAGCTTGACGAGTATATCATCTATTGCACGTACTTATTATTGATCGAGCGCTATGATCGGTGATATTCCGATTGCGAGCAGTACATCACTTCCATTGAGTTTATTTTTTTCCTTTTTAATGCAACTGTCGAGTATCGGTGGAAGCGAAACGAACAAACCAGAAACACAAAAAGTCTCTGAGGTTTCGCTCATACAAGAATATCGTGAGGCAGTAGATCTCATAAGTTACGGTCCGGCGATACCCGTGACTCCATTACCAAAAGAGCCTGAACCGCCACAACCCAAGCAACTGCTGAGAGTGTGGGCTACCGCTTATTGCAGTCATCCCGCCTATACCGATAGCAGTCCATTTATTACTGCATCAGGGCAACATGTAGCGCCAGAGATTATTGCCGCGAATTTTTTGCGCTTTAATACAGAAGTAGCATTCCCCGAGTTGAGAGGGTTTGAGAAAAAGAAATTTATCGTTGGCGATCGCATGAATCCCCGCTTCTGGCACGCAGTAGATCTCTGGTTTCCAACCTGTAATGAAGCGCGGCAATTCGGGCGCAAAGCAACGACCGTCGCTATTTATTAAACTCTTCAGAGTTGCTCTATGAGAAGATGTAGATGACTTGGAAAAATTAACTTGTCATAATAACAACGAGGGGGAAGATTCTCCCTATCTCAGCACACTGTGCAGTGTTAGTGCTTCGAAAGGGAGAATCTTCCCCCTCTTTTTTTATTGTATAAGAAACGTTATCCAGCGACAGCGTCTCATTGAATGAACAAATATACCGAACAGAGAGCGACTACAAGGTATTTTTTTGTAACGAAAAAACCTCTCTGATTCCATATAGAAGGTAGAAATGCTGCATGGAAATCAAGAGAGGTTTTCGTAAATGAACTCGAATATTTTGTTGCACCTCACGTGTTTTTTTGTGCTACACGGGAGCGCAACATTGTTGAAATCATCTGGGAGCGGGGCCGCTGGGCGGAGGATAACTCGGTCGGATTTTCGGTTTTTTCGGTCCCTCTCGCTTCGAATCTTTCCACTCCGGTTTGAATGGATACCGGAGGTGCAGCCGAAACCCGAAGTGGCCGCCGCCCTCATCAGAGGGTTGGAATCCGCCGAAGAGTTCCGCCCCCCAAAATCCCCAATACGGCTGCCCGATATTGATCGAAAAATCAATCTGATGTCCAGGATGGACAAAATTTTGATTTTTCAACGTGATGCGAGGGAGCTCCGGCGAGCCAATCCGCGCCCCGAAGGAAAAATTGTTTGAAAGATACAATTTTCCCTCGCCTTCCCAGAGGAAGACATGCGGCGCAACTTCGCCAGGGAACCAACGCCGACCGAATTTCCCGCCGACCTCGAAGGCGTTCAACCGGAGCACGGCATCGCTCCAGGCCTCACCGGTTTTAACTTCGTCGTAGTTCCACTCCTCGGTGTCCGGAAGCGGGAACGATGCAACGCCACCCATAATCCGAAGCGCAGCGCGGTCATGCCCTTCCACCATGTTAATGAGGTGGAAACCGCCGTAAATATTGACGGTTTGGACATAAACGCCCGCCACCTCGGCTGTCTTCGGTGGGACGCCCGCGCGGAGACCCAAGCACCAACCCATCAAACAACCGTCCGCGTCAATGAAAAACGCGTGGGTGCCTGCATAACTATCGATACCCCCTCCAACCTCCGCATACCCAGCAGGTCGCACTTCTTCTTCCTGCGCCATTGGGGCGGTAACCGAAACCAAAAAATACAAAAAGAAAAACACGATTCCTGCGAAATTTTTCATCTCTTTATCCTTTCTTCGGTCGCATCGCTTTATCTGTTTCGATGTACAGACAGCGACGCTTACACAAGTGGGAGGTGGGGGGTCAGATAGAGGCACTCCACACCTACCCGTGTTAGTTTATTTAAAGGTACTTTTAAGACTATAAATTATACTCCAAAAATAGAATTTTGTCAACCATAATAACATTTTATACTACAAAATTGTATTTCTGTAAATTTTATGCTATAATAATTAAAAATCCCCATTATCGTTGATTATGTATTATTGAGAATTCCAAGGTCAAGAACTCTCATAACTCATGGAGAGTAGTTTTCTAAAATCAACCACACATGATTTACACATTGCAGCAAAGTTCGTGGAAAAGGCGAAGAGTGAAATAAATTGCATTTCCTACTCACACAGCGATGTGTATCAAACTTTTGCGATAGAAATTCAGTGAAATGCGCAATTCCCAATGCAATAAACACACAATTGAATGATTTTATTCCTGCAATGTTCCACGTGGAACAATCTGTTTGAAATGAATACGATACAAAACAATTTTTTGCCACAAATGTAAAAAATATGCGTTTTGAAGTTGAGAATACAGCATCAGCTTTTTGCGCGAAGGTTCATTGATATCAAAGCTCAATATCTCCCTATTGGGTCTGTCGCCGAATACCATTTCTGTTGCAATCGTAGCATTTCGGCCAGCATCGCTTCAAAATTTTTCAGCTTATATTCTATATAAACCTCAAAATTTATTCAGCGGTTCTGTCACGAAATTCTACGATTTCACAGACGAAAGCGTATTCGGCGACAGACCCCTATTGCAAAACACCTTCGGCACTCGTTGAATATATCGAATCAACTCAAATGAGATTGCATTGCTTCGCGGTATCCTTGAGTGGACTGTCACCGAATGCGCTTTCACTCGTGAAAATGAATTTTAGTCATAAGCAAAAGAGGAGGCGGATGAGAACTTTCGAAGCACACTGTGCATTGTCAGTGCTTCGAAAGTTCTCATCCGCCTCCTTTGTTTTGTATATTGAACAAGAAATAACATTCGACGACAGTCCCTTAGTTTTCCGAAACATGGCATATTTCTAAGCCTTTTTTACAGACAAAACATTATCCATGAGCTGAAGCATCTGCCACCATGTTTTCATAATTCCTTTATGTTCTAAAAAAATGATCTGCATGTCACTTTTATTTGTAATAAATGTTGCGCAAAAAAATTCGGAAATAATACTAAAACTGTCAAAAATTGTTCCACGTGGAACAAAACGTATTTGAAAATTGTCGGCATGCTGTTCAGAAAAAGCAATGTCATGAGGTAATGGAGGAAGGTACAGATGTATTTTTCCGGCACCCGTCTTCATTTGGGAGAATAATCCAAGCATCAGATTGCGCAGCAATGGAGTCACAGTGTGAAATGAACCGACAATATACACAAGCGATTGGGATTCTATCTGTTTTTGAAGAAACGGCAGTCCACTCGATCCAGATAGAATTCCAAAGTGAGGTGCCTCTTGGAATGCAAGTGAATTGAACGTTGGAAGATATTGCTCGAGAAGTTGTTTCTGATGTTCCACGTGGAACAAAAGCTCGGCTGGTTCAACAGCATGATATCGCTTTTTGTCAGACATCGTAGGACTTATAACAAGCTTTTTCGTAACAAGTCCCTCGAGAATTGCATAGCATGTTGAACGTTTGAGTCCAGAAAACTGTGCAATTTTTGATACATTCAACTCCCCATACTGTAAACAAGCGAGATAAATTTTGGCCTCCTTCGCAGAAAGACCGAGAGTTTTGAGTACAACTTCGAGATCCATAGTATTTCAATTCGATATTCTCTAAAAATTTACAATTGAAGTGCACCATGAAATTGATCAGCGCATATCACTTGTTTTTTCCTTACGCTCTTAGCATAGGGTCATTCAACATGCGCACAAAAAATTTCATTCCCTGGGGCTAGTTGCTAAACCAATTTCATGGTACTCAATGTTCCACGTGGAACATACACGACAGCGTGATATCTATATTATAAATAATGTCGAAAAAAATGACAGAAATGTATTCATGGGGTCTGTCGCCGAATACGCTTTCTTCTGTGAAAAAGAAATCGTGATCATCAAAAGAGGAGGAAGACTCTCCTTTCTCAGCACACTGTGCCCTGTCAGTGCTTCGAAAGCGAGAGTCTTCCTCCTCTTTTTTCTATGATTGAAATTCACTTTCACAGACGAAAGCGTATTCGACGACAGTCCCAAAATATGATGCAGAGGGATTTGAATGTACCTATGATTACTTTGACTCTTAAGCATTTTTATGCTAAAATTAAATTAGTTTGATTCGGAAAACAAAAATAAAAAAATATGCAAGAGAAACACAAACTTGTTGTTCGTGCAGTTTGTGTGTGGCCGCACCGGCAGAAAAATTTTCGAAGACGCCGAGTGCTTCAACCGCAACTCAATGTTTTTGGGCATGTTCTTTCTTTTTTTATAGCCTGTTTTGGTGTTATAAGTCTTGTAAGCATTGTGCTGGGGTTGCAACATGAGTCCTTGGCAAAAAATTCTTTTGAAGCAATGAGCGTCGAGCCCTCTATCGCTCATTCCACAAACAATAAAAATACTCGTCCAAACATCACTACTGACAAACAAATTTCCGATATTCTCTCGCAAGGATATATTGGAACATATGGCGCGCCGCCGGCACTTCCTCTCATACGTATTCAGGAACAACGTTCACTCAGACCCTTGGATGTACAAAGAAATAAACCAACACGATCCAGTGAACCTAACTCACATGAATCTACGCTCCCGCTCGCTCGCGCAGATTGGGAAAATCTCGCGCATACCTATGCCACACATGTTTTATTGACTTCAGTCACGTTTCCACAGTCTCAAAAAAAACCCCAGCTCCAACACAATAGAACACAGCCAAGCAAAACGAAACATACTCAAAATAATATACAAAACAAAGCTGCCGTCACATCAAAAAAATGGCAGTCAAAAAAAATCGCAGAAAGTTACAAGACTCTCCACATTGATGCCGGGAAAGCAGCAACATTTTGGGTGGATTTTCAAAATACTGGCACCGAAACATGGCGATCTACCGGAAAGCATTTTATCGCACTGAATGTCACAAACCCAGCCGGTCGTGAAAGTTTTTTTCATCATATGTTTTGGCCAAAATCTTTTCGGCCGGCAATAATGAAAGATAACGAAGTACCTCCAGGGAAAACGACGCGTATTTTTTTTGCACTCCAAGCGCCGGATGCGGGCGGTACTTTTGAAGAATCATTTGCACTCGTTGCTGAAAACCTCCTTTGGATCCCGGGAGGGGAAGTAACACTCAAAATTAAAGTAAACGATCCACCGCCACTCTATAGCGCAAAAAAGGTGAGTCAGAGTTTCGATACCATGAATATTACACCTGGTCAGGCATTTACATTTTGGGTCGAGTTCAAAAATACCGGTCGTTCTCCATGGTATAATGACGGCGAAAATTTTATCGCGTTAAATGTTGCTGATCCAAGCGGTCGAACGAGTCCCTTTCAGCACGAATCCTGGAAAGAATTTCCTTATCGTCCAACACGGCTTGATCAGAAAAAAGTAACGCCAGGAGAAATTGGACGATTTACTTCCGCACTCAAAGCACCAGAAACGCAAGGAAACTATGTTGAAAATTTTCACATCGTGAGTGAAAATCTCACATGGATTTCCGGTGGGCATGTAAGATTACCTGTCATCGTCAAACAAAAACCAGGCAACACGAAAAAAGCAGCGAATGAACCAAATATTCGCATTGGACTTTATGAACCACAAAATTCAGTGCAGATGAAAAGTTTTTACGGTACATTGACGTTACAAAGAACAAACGGTGAAATCCTCGAGACGTTCTCAGAGGACACTATCGTTGTATTGAATTATCAGAACGCAGTCTATACCGCAAGTATCGCTGATCGCAGCTATAGTGATCCGCAACCTTTTCGAGTGACGAGTGAAGCGAAAAAGGGAGTCATCGAAATTGTGAATTATGAAAATCGGCCACCTTGGAATGCGGCATTGAATGATAATACTTTTCGAGGCGCTCTCGAACTTGTTGTGAATAATAAAACGCAAACATTGTGGGTTGTGAATGAACTTCCGCTTGAATCCTATCTCTACGGCATTGCAGAAGCAGGTAATGAAAACGACGTGGATTATCTCAAAGCACTCATGACTGCTGCGCGAACATACGCACTGTATCATTATCAAAATCCAACAAAATATGCCGGTGCACCTTTTTTACTCACTGCAACGGCCGCAGATCAATTATACCGTGGCTTTGGATTCGAGAGTCGCGCATCGAATATTGCCAAAGCCGCGAAAGAAACAAGTGGCAGAGTCGTAACATATCAAGGTGAAGTAGTCGTAACTCCTTATTTTTCACAAAGCGATGGGCGTACACGAGCATGGGAAGAAGTGTGGGCTGGCGGACCAAAACCGTGGCTTGTTTCTGTACCGGATCCTTGTTGTACAGAAAAAGAATTACTCGGTCACGGGATTGGCATGAGCGCAGCTGGAGCACGCCATTTTGCAAACGAGGGAAAAAGTTGGGATTGGATCCTTACGTATTATTACACTGGCGTAGCGTTACAAGAATGGTATTAAAATATGTTGAAACAGGGTTATAAAATATCTGTTCTATTGAGTCTTGTTTTCTTTGTATTCCTTTTGATTTCGCAAGCGCACGCTATTTCTGAACGTATCTTTTCCTTTACAAGTGACATTACCGTTCAGGAAGATGGCTCGATGATTGTAACGGAAACGATACAAGTATTTGCGATCGGTGACAGTATCAAGCGAGGAATTTTTCGTGATTTCCCCACGTTGTATCGTGATCGTGGCTTTCATAAAAGCGTGAGTTTCCAGGTTCAAAAAGTTCTCAAAGATAATAAGCCAGAACCTTATTTTCTCGAGACACTTGCAAATGGAAAACGGCTGTATATCGGAGAAGAAAACGTTTTTTTGAAACCAGGAGTTTATACTTACAGCATCACATATGCGACTGACAGACAATTGGGATTTTTTGAAACGCACGATGAACTGTATTGGAACGTTACAGGGAATGATTGGGCATTCCCTATTGAAAAAGCTGAAGCTTTTGTGCACCTACCTTCTGCAGTGCCGTTCGAAAAGATCACGACTACTGCCTATACAGGATCAACGGGTGATCGCGGCACAGATTATACATTTGAAAAAGCAGCGGACAATACACTCCATTTTACTGCAATACGCATGTTGCATAACGGAGAAGGTTTGACTATCGTCGTAGGATGGCCTAAAGGTTTTATAGCAGAACCTTCACAGCAATTGCGTTGGCAATATTTTCTCACTGACAATCGTGGACTCCTCATTGCCGGTGTCGGTTTTCTTATCCTCGTTATTTATTATATTATTGCGTGGGTATGTGTTGGACGCGATCCACGTCGTAATATAATCGTGCCACAGTATACTCCACCGCAACAATTCTCTCCAGCCGCATTACGCTTTGTGGCACATATGCGCTATGATAACAAAATTTTCGCTGCCACTCTTATTGATCTGTGCGTCAAGGGAATACTCAGAATCGAAGAAAAACAGCACACATATACCGTTCATCGCATACGTGACGACATCGCGAAGCTGTATGAAGAAGAGCAAAAATTTTTGGATAAACTTTTTCCAAGCGGACATCGCTCTTTAAAACTCAAAAACACCAATCATCTTATTATCAGCGAGGCTCAAAAAACACTCAAAAAGATTTTACGAGATCGCTTACAATCAGAATTTTTTCGACTCAACATCCCGTGGTTTCTCTTAGGAGTTTTTATTTCTCTCAGCACTTCCGTTATCGGATTTATGTTAACCTCACAGGGAAATCTTACAGCATTCGGAAGTGGAATCATCATCGCATTCATTTTTATAAACGCACTACTCATCAAACAAAGTTTGAGGCTCATCCGGCTCGCCCGATTTCAAAAAGCAAAGCGTCGGCATTACATATTTGCAGTTTTCGCTTCGGGTTGTTTGAACCTTGTACTCACGGGGGTAGGTATTATTCTCATTGTTGCGTTCTACCAAGAAGCATCGCTGTGGCTTGGATTCGTTGTTTTCGCAAGCGTCGGAATACACGCGATTTTTTACCGAGTGTTGCGACAACGAACATTTGCAGGTCGAAAGCTTGTTGATGAAATTGAAGGTTTTAGACTTTTCCTTTCGATGACCGAAAAGGATCGTCTGAATTTTCATAATCCACCGGAGCGTACCCCTGAACTTTTTGAAAAATACTTACCGTATGCCATTGCGCTCGATGTCGAACATGCGTGGGCAGAACAATTTACCGATGTCCTTGTAAAAGCAAGTCAGGAAGAAGCAACCTACACTCCTATGTGGTATGCAGGCGCAAACTTTCAGGCGATAAACCCTGCGCTGTTTGCATCTTCGCTCGGCAATAGTTTTTCGTCTTCAATTGCTTCGGCATCGCACGCACCGAGTAGTTCATCTGGTTTTGGCGGTAGCGGTGGGTCTGGAGGAGGTGGCGGTGGCGGCGGTGGAGGTTGGTAAGTTGTTTTGGTAAGCACCGTGTCCCAAAAATAAAAGCGAAATTATTTTGGAGATGTCACCGAATACGCTTTCGTCTGTGAAAAATACATTTTGATCATAGAAAAATTGATAATTAAAGAGGGCGAGTTTCATGGTATTGATCGGAACTTTGGCGAGCGCTATCATGCAAAGTTAAGATCGTACGAGCAATGCCGTTAGGGTCCGGTATTTGTCGGAAAATAAAACGCTTTTCAGAGCCAGCGGATTGGATATGTGTTTCGCCATAATTAAAGAAGGTTGCAAACGCTCCTCTGACGATACTCGTAACATCTTGAATCTTTGTAAGATTGACCTCAGAAACAACTCGGTGGAAAAGACCTAATTGTTCAATACTCACAATACGTTCATCAGTGAGAATCCAAACATCGAGATAAAAATCAAGAAAATCACGAAAGAAAAACACCCAGATAAATAAATAATAAGTCGAGACGCCACAAACGATGAGTATAGTAAAAAAATCATCGGGCACAAAAAAATCAGTCAGAAAAATATTAATAAGCAGCAAAATAAGAATCGGGAGAGCCGCCATAAAGAGAAGCCAAAAAACATGTTTTGCAAACATGAGCCAGTGTCTACGAATCACAAGGAAGATACGTTCATTGTGGTGTTGTCCTGGAAAGTGTATTTTCTGTATGTTTGACATACTAGTTACGTACATTTTTGGAAGTATCCGCAGAAAAGGTAGGGATATCAATAAAGAATTTCGCGTCTCTCCAATGACTTTCAGCAAGAAAAAGTCCTGTAATAAAGAATATCCCCAAGGATACAAGAATAAAAATAAGTGTGACGAATTTTACAGCAGTATCGAAAATCCCGAAACGGATGGCATGATAGATATTAAAGAAGGCGAGTATACAAAAAAGGAAAACGATGACCCCGTAAACAATAAGGATGATAAAAGCAGGTATTTCCATGGGTTTATAAAAGTTTTGTTTGAAGTTCAACAGGCGCGATTTTATGTAAATGAGCGTAAGCTGCATGTGTTGCAATTCTTCCTCGCGTCGTTCGAGCTAAGAGGCCCATTTGCAGAAGAAATGGCTCATGCACCGTAGCAATCGTTTCCAATTCTTCGGCGGTTATTGCGGCAATTGTCTCGAGCCCTACAGGTCCGCCTTGAAAATTTTCAATAATCGTCTGCAAAATTTTCCTATCGGTAAAATCCAGACCCATGTGGTCGATCGCAAGTTTTGAGAGAGCTTCCTCAGCCAGCGCGCGTATGATTTTTCCATTGTTTCGAATTTGCGCGTAGTCTCTTACGCGTTTGAGGAGACGATTCGCAACTCGAGGCGTCTTCCGCGAGCGCTTTGCAAGTAACGCCGCAACATCTTCTGGCAATTCGACTTTCAGAATCCGAGCCGAGCGTTTAAGAATCTGCGTTATTTCTTTATCTTCATAATATTCTATACGAAAAATATTGCCAAAGCGATCACGGAGCGGAGAAGATAATAAGCTCATGCGCGTCGTAGCACCGATGAGGGTAAATTTTTGAAGATCGAGACGGAGCGTTTTTGCTCCAGGACCTTTACCTACCACAAGATCAAGGGAAAATTCCTCCATAGCGGGATAGAGTACTTCTTCAATGAGGCGTCGTAAACGATGAATTTCATCAATAAACAAAACATCGCCTTTCTCAAGACTCGTTAGGATAGCGGCAAGATCCCCAGACCGCTCAATAGCAAGTCCAGAAGTCACCTTGATATTCACGCTCATTTCCCGAGCAATAATATATGCAAGTGTTGTTTTCCCTAAACCCGGTGGGCCATACAATAGAACATGCTCAAGAACATCTTTTCGCTGTCTCGCTGCTTCCATAAAGATACGGAGATTTTCTTTGACACGTTCTTGTCCAAAATAGTCACGGATTGTTTTCGGACGAAGAGTTCGTTCTAAAGTTTTGTCTTCCTCTTGTTCGAGAGGCATAATAACAGGATCATCCATATGTTGTGAGGATACCAAATTGAGGGTTTTTTCGAAATCTTGACAAAAAATAACATGTATGTTATGCTTGTTTGTCATTCACAGAAATTGCACAGTTCCTCATAAAAAAGGCTGGAAACCAGCAGACACGACAAGCGGGATCATTTTTAAAGGTTATGTCGGGCTTTGCGCTCAACGTTTCTCTTAAGAATGCATCCTTGTCTGCTGTTTTCCGGCTTTTTATTGTTTTTTTGCATTGTTATTCTGGTTTTTATTCGTGTTGTTATTATTGTTCTTAGGAGTCTCTTGAGACTGAGATTGAGGTTTTTCTGCAGGCGTCACGCCAACAAGACACACTTCCTGCCAAGCCTTATAACGACTATCAAAAGTTTGCTTTCGTGTTTCTCCATTCGTAAGCGTTACAAAGTAATCAAACGTCGCATTCAGACCGGCGTGCGGTTTTTCAATACAATTCACTTCTCCCGGGGCAAGATCAGGGGTGGGAATTTCTTTCCGCGGCGGCGGGGCGGTCCAATTCGAGATGACTGGTTTGGTGCGCGCTGACGTACGTCCATCGTTTTTACCCCAGAATTCAAAAATCAGCTCGGTCCCTTCGACGCGTGTTTGGAAAAGAATATAATTACCGGTATCATTCACAAAACGAAAATCAGGAGAAGGTTCGTAGATCGTTGCATCAGTACCTGGCACTGCTTTCCCAGCATCGAATTTTTCAAAATAATAGGAAACAGCATATGAATGACTTCGCCTTTCAGTCACAGGAAGTCCGCTGCCCATCGTCGCACGAAACGTAGTCGTACCAAGTTGACACCCCCCACCGCCAATTTCCGGCACAGTTTTATTTCCTTTAATAACGAGTTCGGGAAGCCAGCCATCTTCTAAAGTAAACGGCTGCAGGGCACGAACAAGAGAAAATTCTTCCTCGGGCGCTATCAAAATGCCGTGGAGTTTCGAAGCCCCGTGCTTAATATTGAGAATGCGATTGCGTGGACTTCCTGCAAAATTGGAACGACCCTCTCCAATTTTTTCTACAATACCAAGATCATCGACATTTTCGGCCGTAACTTTTGGTTTTGTTTCCTTCATCACGAGTTGAATGTCAGATTGTTTTTCTTGTGTCACAACTTGGGAAATTTTTTCAAGACTCGCTTCAATATCAACTTCTTTTCCAAGTTGACTTTCCTGAATTTGTACCATAGTTCCATCTCGAATTTCGAATTTCCCTTCTTTCGCGGACACATAAACTTCTTTCGCTATATTCTGCAGATAATCTCGAAAAAATACAGAATCAAGCGTGAGTGAAATCTCCGCATTCGAATTATATCGAAACGCTAATGCCTTTTCTAAATTATCTTGTGTTATAGACCAAGAACGATCTTCATGATGGAGAGTGAGGGGTGCAAGGGTCACGAGCGTTTGAGCTTCGGTCAGAAGCTCTTTTGCTTCGTTAGTTTTGATACGTGGTGCGTCGTCGATGTAAGAAAGAAAGATAGGTTCTGTATTCAGGTCCTGAAGATGTTCGTTCGTTGTCATGACAAGCGCCGGATAATCAAAAGTTTTGCCAATAAATTCCTCCTGTACACGCGCTTCATGATCAACGAAAATAAGTTGCGCGTCTTTCGCCGGCTGTTCAAATTCTTGAAAATTTTCTGTGAGAATATTCACAAGTTCTTTTTGATCCATCGTATATTCCAAAGGGATTGCTTTTCTAAAAAGCAAACTTTGTAACTGTTCTTGAATATTCTGTGACCACGTTCCCTTGCGTCCAACAGCATAGGCGTGAGCCACGGTGGTATTGAGGTCGAAAGTAATAAAATCATAGGAAAAAGAACCTTCATCAGCGCCGCCAATCGTTGGAGTGACAGCCACTTGATAATCTTGCCATTGGTATTTCAAACCCTGTGTTTGTATGATTTCAGTTGGAACCTCAAGCATTTCAAGCGCCTCTTTTGCCGTAAAGCCAGTGAGTTGGTAATCAGCAACTTGTACGCCTGGAAAAATTTTCTGTTGATAATTCTGAAAAAAAATAAAATATGCGGTAGCGATGATAAGAGCGATGACGATACATATCGCAACGCATATAAGAATACGGGTGCCTAACCAAATATGAAACTTTCGACTGTGTTGACGGTCTTTTTTTGCTGTCATACATTATTTTTCAGTATATCTCTCACCCTCTTTCTCATTGATGGGACGTCGGCGGCTCCTCCTGAGTTTTTAGGAGCGTATTCAAAATTTGTTTCGCCATTTT
Source organism: Candidatus Kerfeldbacteria bacterium RIFCSPLOWO2_02_FULL_42_19 (assembly GCA_001818315.1). Taxonomy (GTDB): domain Bacteria; phylum Patescibacteriota; class Patescibacteriia; order HO2-48-17; family HO2-48-17; genus WO2-43-9. Next base: position 36,578 of record MHKF01000013.1, on the reverse strand, counting down.
TTCTCTCTCCTTCTGATTGATCTCATCGCTGACGATCGCAATCGTAAGTTTTGCGCCTTTCAATATTGCTTGTGGAAAAGCATGTTTCGGCCATTCAATGCGATCACCGTCTTCTGTGATAAGAATCACTTTCTGTACAGTCTCTGATTCAACAGTAACATGGAGAGTATACGGAAGATGATTGGGTGTGGTACTCATGTAAGAGGAATTTCTTTCACTCGAATTTTACGTGAATCTGCAGTTTCTTTTTTTGGAATAGTGATTGTCAACACGCCATTTTCCATCTGCGCCGCAATTTTATCTTCATGAACATCAACTGGTAGAATAATGGAACGTGAAAAACCTCCCCAGTAGCATTCACTATAGAGATAATCTTCTTCCGGAATAGTTACAGGTTTTCTGCGTAAACCCTTGATCGTGAGTGTGTCATTATGGAAGGAAATATCAACGTCTTCAGGATGTACTCCGGCAATAGTTGATTGAATGACGATGTGTTGCGATGTTTGGAATACATCGACCGCAAGTTGGCCATCAAAACTTGTCTCCGAAAGCCAACGTTCAAGTCCTTCATCTTGAGGTTCGGATGCCTGACCTGAGGTTTTTACTGTTTGCGCACTGAGATTTGCTTGAGCAGTCTCAGCTGCTTGTCTACTAAAAAAGTCTTCAGCGTCTTCGACATCATCAAAGTCAACTTCACTCAAAGATTGTAAACGCTGAACAAATGTTTGTTTTTCTTCTGACATTGTTTTGAAATAAAACTCTTGTCATTATTATACAACTCGCGCATAGTATAGGTAAAGTGAAGGCTATTCGAGTTCAAATTTTATGGAACTCTATTTTATTCTCGATAATATTCGTAGTCGATTCAATGTGGGTTCTATTTTTCGCACCGCAGATGCTCTTTCGGTAGCATACGTTTATTTATGTGGAATTACACCGATTCCACCGCATCCGGAAATTCACAAGACTGCCTTAGGTGCGGAAAATTTCGTTGCATGGGAAAAATCATGGGAACTGGGTGTCGTGTTTAAGGAACTGCGAGCTCAAGGCGTGAAAATTTTTGCGGCAGAAAAAACAGATTCAAGTATTGATATGCGAAATATAGTTTGGCCGAACCGTGTTGCGCTCGTATTTGGTCCTGAACGTGAAGGACATCATAACAAAATTCTCGAACTCGCTGACGCCGTAGTACACATTCCTATGTTCGGAAGCAAAACATCTCTGAATGTTGCGGTGGTTGCTGGAGTCCTGGGCTATTGGGTGAAACTTTTTCAAAAAAAGTTGATGTAGGCGACCCCAGGGGGAGTCGAACCCCCGTTTCCAGGATGAAAACCTGATGTCCTAACCACTAGACGATGGGGCCTTGATCAAGGCATTTTCAAGCCTAAGTAAGCAAAATATAACAATTTTTCATACAGGTGTCAAAGATGAATTTTTGGCGTCATCGCCGCAAGGGCAATAACTCGAGCTTATCTCACAAAATGAGATAGTCGCCAAATATCGTTTCCTGTGCAATGCGCATAACAAAAGAGGGGGCAGACTCTCCTTTCTCAGCACACTATGCAGTGTGAGTGCTTCGAAAGCAAGAGTCTTCCTCCTCTTTTATTTTTTACTTTGGATAAGAAACGATCTTCGGCGACTATCTTAAAATACAACTCGAAATACAAAAACTGCCGTTATTGGCAGTTTTTGTAAGCTGTGGAACCGGAGACTGAATCGAGAAGATCGTTTACCAAAACTTTCTTATTGTCCTACATCAATCTTCCGGACTTTGTCGTTGAGATAATCCGCAACAAACAATGTTGTGCCTTTCAGAACTATACCTTTAGGTTGTCCCCATGTGGCGACACTTATGTTACCATCAGCTACTCCGCGATCCCCGATACCAGAGACAAGATATGTTTTGCCAGCGGTAAAATCAATAACTCGAATGCGGAAATTACCAGCTTCGGTAAAATACAATTTTCCATCAGAGCCCATGTGTAGATATTCTGGAATATTCAAGTAAGCATCCACAAGATTGCCATCGCGGTATCCTGCTTTGCCTTTACCTACCAATGTTGTGACGTTATTATTGCTGAGATCAATTTTTCGAATGGCATGATTGTATTTATCCGCTGTAAAGAGGAATTTGCCATCGCTAGAAAGCGCTAAAGTATATGGGCCATTAAACTTGGCACTAGCACCCATACCATCTTTAAAGCCGGCAACTCCTGAACCCGCAATGAGTTTCGTTTTCCCTGTGGCAATAGTCACCATACGGATTCGGTTGTTTGAACCGTCAGCAATATAGAGTGTCTTTTGATCTTTGGAGAGTGCAATACCCGTAGGACGATTAAAATATGCACATCCCTTCGCTTTTGGTTTAAAGGTCGTTGGGCATGGACCACCTTCTTGGTAGCCATTATTGGAACGAAAAGCATTGATTTCTCCAGCGCCAGTCAGATACTTAGTTGCGCCTGTCGAAGTATTGATACTCCGAATGCGATGATTATTTCTGTCCACGAAGTAGAGCGTTTTTCCATCAGATTTCATGACAATTTGCGTAGGATCAGACATGCGTACCTCAGCGCCCGTACCCTCTTCATAATTATCCATTGGGCTTCCAGCAATAAAACGTGACTTTTCGGTGAGCAGGTTAAATTCGAGGATGCGGTCATTCGCAGTCATGAGAAGGCGAGTTTTATCAGGAGAAAGAATGAGGTCAATTGGTCTGCCGATGAGTGTATTCGATTTACTCCCCATTTCATGCATGTACCGCTGTTTACCAACGACTATTTTTTCGTTAGCGCCGTCTTTTGCGTCAAAGCGGAAAATACTTGAGCCGCCTTTAAAGAGCATAAGGAGCTCTTTCTTACCTTTATTTTTTCGGAAGAGCATGTCGGAAGCATCATTAAGCATTTCTGTTTCTCGACGCCTTTCAAGAAGTCGTTTTTTATTCCTTGGACCCAAAAGATCGATTTTCCAAATTTCATTCCAAACTCCTTGTCGTCCGGCAGCAACATAGAGGAAGCGGCCATCTACGCGCATGGCACCAAGGTCCTGGAATCCACCAACAAGTCGATTATGCGTGGTTCGCACTCCGTTCAGATGAAATTCTTCGATAGACTGATTGCCTTCCAGCATGACGAAAAGGCGATTGCCATACCAATCAATTTTCGATGGCGTTGGCATTCGATCGGCTACAACTTTCAGAACCCCGCCATTCAAAGAAGTTTGTACTACTCGATTATTTCCTGTATCAGTGATAAAAAGAACATTGTCTCGAATGGTAAGACCCTGAGGTCTTCGTAAACCAGCATTTTTTTCAACAATAGTTTCAACCATGTCTCCATATCCATCACCATCTTTATCTGTGGCAGCGCGAATACGGCGAATAGTACTATTTCCAGTATCAACAATATACATATCATTGTTGTTCGCGATCGTAATCCCCATGGGATTATGGAAATTTGCAAGAAGACGAGCGCCATCGGTCGTGCCGTATTGACCGTTACCAGCAAAGGTTGCGACTTTATCAGGTCTTATTTTCCAGTACCGAATGACATTATTTTGTGTGTCAGCAATAAAAATATCGCTTTTGGTACTTTTTGCGAAAGATCGGGACATATCAAGATACGATTTCAAAGGAGGCAGACCACTATTTTCTGCATTATATTGCCGGCTAAAGTAAGTCGACGTGTCACCAAAAGCCGCATGTGTTACACTCGGAATGAACAGAATCCCACTGATCACGAGAAGGGATTTAACGTAATTGTGCATACGTTTATGAATTTTAATTTTTAGAACTACTTTCATTGTACCATAAAAAATAGTAAAAATCAAACGTCTAAGCATTATACACTCAACTAATCACTCTCTTTTTGCAAATGAAAAATATGTATCATATTCTTGCTCTTGAAACTTCATGTGATGAAACCGCGGCAAGCATCGTCGCTTTTACAAAAGAAACATTCGTGAATGGAATGCCTCGGTGTATTCATATACTCGGACAGAGTGTCCAGTCTCAGATCGCGTTGCATCAAAAAACACAAGGAGTCGTACCAGAAGTCGCGGCACGGCAACACGTGCCGGCAGTACTCCCTTGCATCGATCGCGTTCTACGCCACGGTAGCAAATGCATGGAAGATATTGATGCAATTGCCGTTACTGCCGGACCTGGATTGATTACATCACTTATGGTGGGAGTGGAGACTGCAAAAACCATTGCGTTTGTTTTTAAAAAACCGCTTCTAGCGATGAATCACATCGAATCACACATTGCTGCAACGTTTACTTCTGGGAAACACATACGATTCCCAGCGCTCGCACTTGTAGTATCTGGTGGGCATACAGAATTGATTCTGATACCTCGTGTTGGTGTCTATACCCTTGTAGGTAGAACACGAGATGACGCGGTTGGAGAGGCCTTTGATAAAGTCGCAAAAATACTGCATTTAGAATACCCAGGTGGACCGGCCATTGCGAAATGCGCACGCTCCGTACATTCACGCCCATCATCATCGGTGCGATTTCCGCGTCCGATGATTGAAGATCAAAGTTTCGATATGAGCTTCGCGGGATTAAAAACAGCGGTGCGTTACTATGTCGCACAACATCCACCACGTAGTATTCATGAACGTGCTGTCATCTGTAATGCATTTCAAGATGCTGTTGTGGAACTGCTCGTCACGAAAACCTTGCGAGCAGTGCGCGAGGTGAAGGCACAAACTGTTTTGTTAGTCGGTGGAGTTGCTGCAAATCAAAAACTACGGGCTGTGTTACGAAGACATAGTCAAAAAATCGGGATTCCATTTTTTGTACCGCCGAAACACTTATGTACCGATAATGCTACGATGGTAGCACTCGCAGCAATTCATCATTTTCTTGTAGGGAATTTTTCAGATCCTCTGCAACTCACAGTACGTGCCGATTGGGAATTATCTCATTGATAGAGACTGTCGCCGAATGCCGTTTCTTATGCAATGTGCAAAACAAAAGAAGAGGATGACTCTCGCTTTCGAAGCACTAACACTGCACAGTGTGCTGAGAAAGGAGAGTCATCCTCTTCTTTATTTTGTGTCTTGAACAAGAAATAACATTCGGCGACAGTCCTTTATTGTGACAACGTATTTGAAGAAAACATATAACATAGGATTAATACGCTACTCATAATTTATTGTACAACACGAAATACTTCGGCAACAGTTGTAATGCCATTTAATGCTTTAATGAGTCCATCCTGCACCATTGTAATCATGCCGTATTCATGAGCAAGATCCTTCATGCGATATTCTGAAACTTCTTCAGAAAGTAACACGCGCTCAATATTCTCATTCATTATCAAGACCTCAAAAATGCCGATGCGCCCACGGAGTCCATTATGACATTGTGCGCAACCTTTTCCATGATAGAATTTCATATTCGACAGATCCACGCGTGTTTGAGAGGACTCTGGGATATCTGCAATAATACTTCGTACCGTCTCAAGTGTTGCTTCGCTCAAAGTATCATCAGGAACTTTACAATGCGGACAAATTTTACGCACAAGGCGCTGCCCAACAATCGTATTCAGTGCCGGCGCGAGGAGAAAAGGTCTGACACCCATAGAGAGAAATCGTGGCACAGCTCCGGAGGCATCATTGGTGTGGATAGTGGAAAGTACAAGATGGCCAGTGAGAGCCGCTTGGACACTAATTTCAGCAGTCTCCGCATCGCGTATTTCTCCCACCATCACAATATCAGGATCCTGTCGAAGAATAGCCCGAAGACCTTTGGCGAACGTATAATTTTTACTGTAACTCACTTGGCTTTGTGTAATGCCTGGTAGTTTATACTCAATCGGGTCCTCTAAAGTGACAATCTTCACTTCTGGTTTATTTAGTTGCCGCAGCATAGCATACATAGTTGTGGTTTTACCTGAGCCAGTAGGACCGGTAGTAAGAATCATACCGTTCGGTCGTCCAATTTCGCGTTTCAAATCATCAAACGCTTTGCCGCGCAGCCCAAGATCCTGGAAGCTGAGGTGGACGATATTTGCAAGAAGTAATCGCATCACGATACTTTCGCCGTATGCACTCGGCAGACTTGAAACACGTACATCAAGTTTTTCGTTTCCTAATTCCACTGTCACGCGGCCATCTTGCGGTACATCGGTAATGTTAATTTTCAAACCCGCGATTGATTTAATGCGATTCACTAATTTCGTTACGACTGCTTTAGGGAGCGTGCCAACGATTTGCAAGACTCCGTCAATTCGAAATCGAATAGAACCTTCGTTTGCTTCTGATTGAATATGAATATCGGAACTTTCTGCACGAATCGCAGCAGCAATAATGAGCGCTAGTTTTTCGGAAACAGTGCCGGTTTGTAAACGTTTTTGAAAAATATCAAAGTTTGTAATTTCTTTTTGGAATCGTTCGAGTGTTGCTTGATCAAGTGCCAGTTCCTTTGAAATGGGCTTAAATTTCGGAAGTGCTTTATAGAGTTCGACCGCTTTTTCGAAGCTGTGTTCAGAAAAGATATAAACTTCAATGTGGGAAAGCGGGAAGGTTTTTTGAAAATCGCTTACAATTTTTTGAATACCAGAATCCTGTGGTTCAAGAGCGGCAATACGAATTTGAGCCTCGTCTTTAAAAAAACAAATCACTCGGTATTGGCGGGCGAATTTTTCCGGTATGACGGCAAGTGTCTCTGGTCCAATAGGGAAGCCAAGGAGATTAATGTAATGCATGCCGAGTTGCGTGCCTCGCTCTTCGGTGAGTTCTTCTTTTCTTTGAATCTCTATATCTTGCATCTTGCGAGTGAGTGTTTGTTTCGTGAGATCCGAAGAAATTTCAACATGACTCTCTTGGGCGTCAGATACCTCGCTTGTAGTAGAGGATTCTGAGTTATTATAAGTATCTTTGTTGTTCGAATTCATGAAAGGAAAATAGATATTAAATCCAACTTTTTTATAGTATAACAAAGAACGCAGTAAAAAAATACTTCATAACTTTCAGAAAACAAGCAGTGTATCGTATGCGCTGAACTGCTTTGGAATTGAGCGGGTAACGGGAATTGAACCCGTCTCTCATCCTTGGCAAGGATGCATAATGACCGTTATACGATACCCGCGGATTATTTTAACATTGTATCTTATCAGGCAGTTTTGTAAACCGCTGAAAGATTATAATGCACTCAGTTTCATTCTCAAATGAACAACGAGGTATATTATGAGGCCACGGGCGGAATTGAACCGCCGTATAGGGGTTTTGCAGACCCCTGCCTTACCACTTGGCGACGTGGCCACGAGTAGGAAAGCTTTATTACGCAAAAGCTCCCCTAATGAAATTGCGCGTCCATGCAGCACCCTCCTTTTCGATCCTTACTTTGGCTCATCAGGTTCATCAGCATCATCACTATCGAGATCATCTGCAAGGTGAAGGAGAGTCTGGCCTCTTAGAAGTGATCGTTCTGTGCGCAGTACTGCTCTGAGTTGTGTCACGTCCGATCGTGTGAAGTCAAGAGATCGGTTCTCAGGATCCATAAGTAACGAAACTTCTTCAGGTTTGATTTGGCATGCGTCAAGAAGTGCCTCGAATGCCTGTTGAAGTTCTTTTGGACCAAACGTCGTTGGTGGTAGCGCCGACTCAAATCGATCAAGTGTACTATCAACACAACCTTTCAGAGCTTCTAAAAAAGCGAGCGCTCGTTCGAGTCGAACTTTACGCAACTCTAAAAAATTTTTTTGCCGTTTCAGATCTCTCACAATCTCGGGATTCTCACCATGCGCAAGCGCTTGTGCCTGAAGGAGACTTGTAAAGCCTCTTGCTGCTTCATTGTGAGTTCGAATGAGCTGAAGAATTTCAGGTATTCGATCCACAATCCAGGAAGGGAGTGAACATGAGCTCCGTTGTAGGTAAAAGAGCACCGCGGGTATTGCTGTGAGCACGCTAACGATCGTCGAATAAAACGGCAAGTGTAAACTGAACGGTGAAAAAGACGATGCGTCGAGCGCTTGTATAAGAAAATTCACCACCGCAATCACAAAAAGTACAGTAGTTCGGGGCAACCACCTTGACGCTCTGTTCCAAAATTTGAGATCCTGAACTTCTTTTCGACCTTCAGAAATCATCAGTTCCGTCATGGTTGTATTCCTTTTCTGTAGGAAGGTTATTGAAATGTGCGTTCGTTGTACGTATGGTAATATGACTGCAGCATGCTGACAAGAGGAGCAGCTATGCTATAATACTCCTACTTAACTTTGCATTTATTTTACTATGTCAGAACTTATACTCACTGATCAAAATTTTGAGAAAGAAGTGATCATGTCTCAAACGCCTGTACTGGTTGATTTTTGGGCTCCCTGGTGTGGCCCGTGCAAGATTCTTGGACCGATTGTTGAAGAAGTCGCGAAAGAGTATGAAGGAAAAAATATAAAAGTTGGCAAATTGAATGTGGATGAAAATCCTCAAACTGCGAGTCAATTTGGTATTATGAGCATTCCAACACTCCTCATTTTTAAAGATGGGAAAGTTCTCGAGCAGTTGATCGGTGTCCAAGATAAAAGTAAAATCACAGAATCGCTCGACGCGAGTATGGCCTAATGTATGCAATCGGATACGACACTTTACGATGTTATTATTGTCGGCGGTGGACCAGCAGGATTATCTGCTGCGCTGTATGCTGCGAGGCGAGGATTGAAAGTACTTTTAGTCACCAAAGATCTTGGCGGACAAGCGGCGCGTACACCGGAAATTGAAAATTATCCTGGGCTTCCGCTCATGAACGGATTCGACATCATGGACGCTTTTGCAAAGCAAGCACAAAAATTTGGAGCAAGGCTTGAATTTCAGGAAGTCACTGGACTTACAAAATGCGAAGACGAAACATTTTCCGTGCACACGCCAACCGCGATGTTTATAACGCACACAGTCATTCTTGCCTTTGGATTGACGCCACGAGATCTCGGAGTACCGGGAGAAACGCAATTGCGCGGTCGAGGTGTTTCGTATTGTCCAACGTGCGATGGCTCGTTTTTTAAAGGTAAAATTGTCGCGGTCGCAGGGGGCAGCATCGGCGCACTGGATGCCAGCGAATCACTCAGTCGTCTTTGTAAAAAAGTGTATCTCATCCATCAAGGCACCGCGCTTTCGGGAAATCCCATCCTCAAATCAAAAGTGGAACAGACTCACAATATCACCATACACCTTGAAACGCGTGTACTTGAAATACTCGGTAAGGAGCAAGTTGCAGGCATTAAGGTACAAGATGCGGCATCAGTAATACGCACTATTAATCTCGATGGCATCTTCGTTGAGATGGGGTATATCGTAAAATCTGCGTGGGTTAAAGATCTTGTGACTTTAGATAAGCGTCAGCAAGTTATAGTCAACCAACATTGTGAAACTTCAACACCCGGAATTTTTGCGGCAGGTGATGCCACAACACTCGAATATAAACAAGTTGTGATCTCGGCAGGGGAAGGCGCTAAAGCCGCTCTCGCTGCCTATAAATATATACAGCTCAGACAAGGGAAACGCAGTGTTGTAATTCCTGACTGGGGCTTTACAAAATAATTCATCCTTTCAATTGTTGTATGTCATACAACCCCTTTGAACACGCTCTCCAGCAATTGGAAAAGGCTACAACACTTCATAAAATCGACGACGATCTCTACGAAATACTCAAGCGACCGAACCGCACGATTGAAGTTTTTTTCCCTGTGCGTATGGATAACGGACAACCGCGCATTTTTCATGGATTTCGTGTGCAATACAATAATGCGCGTGGGCCGTACAAAGGGGGATTACGTTTTCATCCCGAAACAAATATGGATGAAATCAAGGCTCTCGCGGCGTGGATGACATGGAAATGTGCTGTTGTTGGCATTCCATTCGGTGGCGGAAAAGGCGGGATTACTGTGGATACACGTCAATTATCTCGAGGCGAACTTGAGCGACTGTCGCGTGGATTTACCAGAGCGTTACAAGACGTGATTGGTCCAGATAAAGATGTTCCAGCGCCGGATGTATATACAACACCAGAGATTATGGCATGGATCGCAGACGAGTACAGTACCTCTGTCGGTGCGCCGACACCGGCTGTAGTCACGGGCAAGCCTTTACATGCAGGAGGTTCGGAAGGTCGAGATACTGCAACAGCACAAGGTGGATTTTTCGTTCTGCATTCGCTCAGGAAAAAATTACAACTCCCAAACAACGCGCGCGTTGCTATTCAGGGTTTTGGCAACGCCGGCGCAACGATGGTACGACTCCTGACCGAAGCTGGATTTCGAGTGATTGCAGTGTCAGATTCTCACGGAGGTATTCTAGATATGCGAGGTCTCGGTATGAATGCTGAATATCTTGCACGCACGAAAAAGGAAAAAGAATTTGCATCTGGGGCGTACTTTGACGGCACTCGTTGGGATGCCGAACATTATCAGGCGATTTCTAATGCAGAACTTTTGGAGTGTGATTGCGATATTCTCATTCCAGCGGCGATTGAAAATCAAATTACACATGAGAATGCTGAAAGGATCCGCGCGCAGGTCATTATGGAACTTGCTAATGGACCGACGACGCCAGACGCAGATGAAATACTTGCTCGAAAAGGCATCATTGTTGTGCCAGACATTCTTGCAAATGCCGGCGGCGTGACTGTTTCTTATTTTGAATGGGAACAAAACAAACATAAAGAACACTGGAGTAAAGATGTTGTCTTTGCAAAGCTCGAAGAAGTCATGGCCACAGCATTTGATCATGTTTGGGATATACACAAACGATTTCAAACCGAACTTCGTACCGCGGCATATATTGTTGCGCTCGAACGCGTTGCTGAGGCAACGCAAGCGCAATGGGGTCTGTCGCCGAATACGCTTTCATCTCCGTATGCATCCAAGACAGCAACTCGAAAATAAGTTTTTTAAACAGGGGTATCAATATATCGCAGGAGTCGACGAAGTCGGTCGCGGTGCCTTGGCGGGACCTATTGTGGCTGCAGCTGTTGTGTTGCCGCGCACACCGAGACTGCGTAACATTCGTGATTCAAAGTCACTCAATCCACAACAGCGTGAGCATCTTTATAAACGCATCGCGAGAGTCGCGCTTGCTTGGTCTGTATATTCTCTGAGCGCTACAACAATCGACGCACGCGGTATTAGCTGGGCGAATCGGGAGGTTATGATACAAGCAGTGACAACGTTGCATCTCATTCCGGAATTTACTTTCATTGACGGCCTTGATCAAAAATTTACTTTCCCAGGACAAAGCATCGTTGATGGTGATCAAAACGTATATAGTATTGCTGCGGCTTCTATCATTGCGAAGGTCAGTCGTGATGCTATGATGCGTATGGCATCGTATCACTATCCGCAATACGCATTCGAACAACACAAAGGTTACGGTACATTGTTACATCGTAGACGACTCAAGCAACACGGGCCATGTCTCTGGCATCGCAGAAGTTTTCTTACAAATGTTATGGTATAATGGGACTGTCGCCGAATGCGCTTTCGTCTGTGAAAAATGAAAATTTTTCTTGCAAAAATTTCAAAGCTCGTCCGCTTATTTTAGTCAACAATATGCCGGAACATATTCTTTCAGACCGATCACTCATCGATGTCTCAGCTGTTTTAAAAAAAATTGGCGTCGCGGTCGGGGATAAAGTCGCTGATTTAGGTGTTGGGGGAACCGGTACGTGGACCTTCGCGACCGCTGAAATTATTGGTGAAAGTGGGACGGTGTATGCTGCTGATATTTTAAAACATGTGTTGCAAGCTATCGAAAGTAAGGCGCATCTTACAGGTTTTTATAATATCCAGACAGTATGGACAAATTTAGAAATCTACGGCGCAGCAAAAATTCCGGAGAAATTAATCGATTTTGCCTATGTAAACAATGTTTTACATCAAAGTAAGCAACCAGAAAATATTCTCAAAGAAGCAGGGAGATTACTCAAAAAAGGCGGTAAACTGCTCGTAACGGATTGGAGTCGCGCAACTTCGCCTTTTGGACCTTCAAAAGATACGCGTATTGATCCGGATGTTGTGAAAAAGCATGCAGAAGCGCTCGGTTTTAAATTAATCCAGCATTTTTCACCAGGAAAGTATCATTTCGCTCTTGTCTTCCAGAAAGAGTAATGATATCCTCAAAAGAGCGGCGCTCCTCTCAATATGACAGCGATCCGTTTTTTTATTTTTAGGATCTGTCGCCGAATACCATTTCTGTTGCAATCGTAGCATTTCGGCCAGCATCGCTTCAAAATTTTTCAGCTTATATTCCATATAAACCTCAAAATTTATTCAGCAATTCTGTCACGAAATTCTACGATTTCACAGACGAAAGCGTATTCGGCGACAGACCCTTTTATGAAATATTCTACGCGTGCACTCGGAGACTGGGGAGAACAAGTTGCACAGCGCTATTTTGAAAGACGCGGATTTCGACTCTGGAAGAAGAATGTACGCTTTCGTGAAGGTGAAATTGATCTCGTCATGATGAAGGGAAATACACTCATGTGTGTAGAGGTAAAATTGCGTCGCGGTAACATCGCAGGTTGGCCAGAAGAGAGTCTTACTTATCATAAACGCAGGCGCCTGTATTTTTTGGCACTGCAAGTTGCGCGTATGTTTCCGCGTTGGTACGTTGTACGTATCGACGCACTGAGTATTTTGTATGATGGAGCTGGACGCAACATACGACTGCGACATCATCCACATCTGCGCATTATTTGACAGTGAAAGGTGATAGTGTAAGATAATGAGATTCCTTATTTCCAAGAGCAAATCCATTTTTTACTCGCTAATTTATCTTATGATACAACATGTTTCTGTCTTGTTTCCTATACGCCATATCGTCCTGTTTTTTTTACTACTGATCAGCAGTCTTTTTTTCTATATGGAACCAGCTGATGCGCAAAGCGCCCCTGGTATTCCAACGCTTGTCGTGCCATCTGCTCAAAAACTCTTTCAAACAACACATCAAAAGCCGCTTCTGCGCGGTCTCACTCAGAATAATACGCGAGTCGCGGTATATATTAATGATACATTTTACGGCTATGCAGAAGTAAAAAATGCAAACAACGGCACCGCTAGTTTTGCTTACATTCCTTTTCTTCACTTAAAACCAGGATTCCATTATGCACAAGTTCGTGCACAATGGCCCGATGGATCAAGACAAAGCGCTTTATCCACACGTATTGATTTCGAAGTACTCAAGGCATTTCCAGCGCCAACGCTCATGAAACCGGTTGTGAATACACGGACGACATCGGTTCAGCCATGGATCGTGGGCTTGACTTGGGTTCCGGCGCGTATCCGAATTTTTATCGACGGAAACTTGAACGGTGAAATTGAGGTTACTTCAAAAAATCAGAAAAAAATTACTGACTTCGCTTATAAGCCATTTTTGCCGCTCGAAGCAGGGAAAAATCACAGTGTGTATGCAACCGCAGTTGATACGTCTGGGAAAGCAAGCGCCTTCTCGCGTGTTGAGAATTTTTATCTACCGTTGGCACAAAAAGCAGCAGTACAAGCGGATATAACAGTCACCGAGCAAGCAGGAAAACAAGATAAGGATGGAGAGACTCCAAAGGCACCATCAGAGGTCCAGATTGATACGATTCAGACAGAAGAGGCAACCGATACAAAAGAAACACAAGAAAAACAGCAAGAGTTAGAAGAAACACTGGAATCCGAAGCCCCGTCGTCAACAGTGGAAACACCAGCATCTGTTGAACAAAATACGAACTCCACTACTGCTGTGAAAGCAACCGAAGAAAACGAAGAAAAAAATGAATCGGAAACCGAGGCAGCAAATCTTCAGAATAAAAATACAGAAGTATCCGAAACGTCGACTTCGTCTCCCGAGACAACAATAGCGGCAGACACATCGTCTCAAAAACCGAATCGTCTATGGATGTTGTGGCTTGTGATAGCGCTCGTCATCCTTGTTATTTTATTTCGCAGGCGAGGTGTGATGCAAATGTCAGAACAAAAGCAAAAAGATATTGCTTCTCCATCTTCTTCTCCATCTTCTACAACAACACCTCAAAGTACTCAAAAATCATTGGAAACTCAAAGTAAAGAGGGAAAATCTAATGCAGTGGAAGGGGAATCTACGGCCGGGAAACCTAAAGATGAAGAATTACCACCTCCGCCACCCCCAGCTTCTGGATATTAGAAGATACATTTGCGCATCTCCTGAAAGTATGATAGCGTAATAAATGACTAGTCCGATGCACGTTGGCCTAGTCATTTTTACTCATAATTCTTTTGTATGTCATCGGATATTGTAAAAGCTATCAAGCAAATTTGCAGCGAAAAAAATATTTCATACGAATCAGTACTGGAAACGATAGAAGCTGCTATGGCAGTCGCGTACCGTAAAGAATTCGGTCTCAAAAATCAGAATATTAAAGTAAATTTTCATCCCGAAACAGGACAGTCAGAAGTATATGACGAAAAAACTGTTGTTGATATGAATACTCTGGAGCCGCTCGAGGAAAAATCTCCACAAGTTACGTCGCCGGCGGAGTCTGTATCACAACCACAAGAAGCTACAAAGGTCAAGATAAAAGCGGAAAAGAAAAATATGAAAGCAGAAGCAGCGCCATCAGAAGGGGACGCAGCGCAAAAACAAGAGCAAGAGCAAGAGCAAGAGGGAGAAGGAGAAGAACCAAAACGTAAATTTAATCCAAAAACCGATATAAGCTTGGAAGATGCATTGCTCATAAAAACTGATGCTGTGATAGGGGATGTGATTCGGACAAAACTGGATGTAGCTGCCACGTTTGGACGCATGGCTGCACAAACCGCAAAGCAAGTAGTCATTCAAAAATTGCGAGAAGCAGAGAGGGATCAAATTCTACAGGATTTTGAATCACGGATAGGGGAAATTGTTTCGGGAATCGTGCAACGTATTGAAGGAAAAAATATCCTCATTGATATTGGCAAAACGGTTGCGTTGATGCCTTCGCAAGAGCAAGTACCCTATGAAAATTATCGACCCGGTCAAAAGCTACGAATCTATATTGTGTCCGTACAAAAAACGAACAAAGGACCAGAAATTGTAGTATCACGCGCGCATCCAAACATGGTTGCGAAACTTTTTTTCACGGAAGTACCGGAAATTGAATCCGGTGTCATCGAAATTAAATCCATTGCTCGTGAAGCCGGCAGTCGCACAAAAATCGCTGTCCAGAGTCTCGAGGATAATATTGATCCGATTGGCTCTTGTGTTGGTCAACGCGGGAGTCGCGTTCAGACAGTGATTTCAGAATTAGGCGGGGAAAAAATTGACATTGTGGAATGGTCTGATGATCCTGTACGCTTTATCATTCACGCTTTATCGCCGGCGAAAATTTTGAGCGTGAAACTCGATGAGAAACACAAAGCGGCTCTTGCGGAAGTCAAAGAAGATCAACTTTCACTTGCGATCGGAAAAGCAGGACAAAATGTACGACTTGCTTCAAAGTTAACAGGATGGAAAATTGATATCATCAAAGAAGGGAAACCCGCTCAAGGAGCAACAACACAAAAAGCGCCAGAATACGGCGTAACGCAAAAGGAGGAAGGTGTAAAAACTCCACCGATTACCTCGGATGCCGTGAGTGATACCGATGATACAACGCCCAAGGCGTAAATTTGAATCATTTATTCTTAATAGATACGTATGAATCTTCTTCACGACGTCCCCCTAGGTGAAAAAGCGCCGGAAGCGTTTTACGCAGTCATAGAAATTCCGAAGGGCTCTACGAACAAATATGAAATCGATAAAAAAACTGGTTTGATTAAACTTGATCGCGTGAGTTACACTTCTCAATTCTATCCTTTTGATTATGGATTTGCGCCGCAAACTTGGTGGCACGACGACGATCCGTTGGATGTCATTCTTTTGACGACCTATCCCTTGTTTCCAGGAATTCTTGCGGAAGTGCGCCCCGTAGGCGCAGCTCTTATGACGGATAGCGGCGATCAGGATGATAAAATTATTGCGGTGCCAATGAAAGATCCTCATTTCGAAACTTTGAAAGATATATCCGACGTGAGTGAGCACACCAAGAAAGAAATCAAACACTTTTTCGAAACTTACAAGCTTTTGCAGAACAAAATTGTAGAAGTAACGGCATTTGAGGATCGCAAAAAAGCACTCGCGATCGTTAAAGAAAGTCAAGCGCTCTATCGCAAGAAATTTTCACGATAATCAGCATGAATGTTACTCACAAAAATCTTCCGAAATCGCAAGTAGAACTTCGCGTGGAACTCACGATTCAAGAAGTCGAGCCATTTGTGCAAAAAGCCGCGCAGCACATGTCACAGGAAGTGAAAATTCCCGGTTTTCGTCCTGGGCACGTGCCGATGGATATCTTAAAGCGTCATGTTGGAAATGTAAAAATCTATGAAGAGGCTTTTCGTGAAGCGGTGATGGATACGCTCCCTCGTGCTTTAACGCAAGAGCGTCTTGAAATCATAGGCTCACCGAATGTGACGCCAGAAAAACTCGCACCCGGCAATCCATTGATATATAACGCGATCATTTCTGTCTATCCAACAGTGGAGCTCGGAGCATATCGCAACTTTCGCACTGCGAAAAAAAGTATTCACGTGCAGGATAAAGAAGTAGAAAAAACATTGGAATCATTACGCAGATTGCGAGCCTCACAAAAATTGGTCCAGCGTGCAGTGCAAAAAGGGGATAAAGTCCTTGCGGATTTAGATATTTTCCAAGACAACGTGCTTCTCGAGAACGGATCGTTTCGCAAACAAGAAATCGATCTCAATCTCGACACGTTTGTGGCCGGCTTTTCTGATCAAGTCATCGGCATGCAACGTGGAGAGGAAAAACGTTTTTCATTGCGTTTTCCCAAAGACTATCATACGCAGCAGTTTGCAGGAAAAGAAGCAGAATTTCGCGTGCAGGTGCATGAAGTATATGAAGTGATGCTGCCGGAACTGAAGGATGATTTTGCTCAAAGTTTGGGGAATTATAAAAATCTCGTTGAATTGCGTGAGGCACTTCGTGTGAATCTCCATAAAGAAGGAGAATACAAAGAACGTCTGCGTTTGGAGACAGAAGTATTACGCGAAGTTGTCGAGCGAACGAAATTTGGGGAACTCCCAGAAGTGTTGATTACGTCAGAGATTGATCGCATACTCGCGGAACTTAAATCCGAGCTAGAATCGCAGGGAGGAAAATTTGATGATTATTTGAAGACGATTAAAAAAACGCAGGATCAATTACAGAAAGATTTGCAACCGCAAGCTCTTCAGCGGGTCAAAAGTATTTTGGTATTGCGAGAAATAGCTCTGAAGGAAAAAATTCAAGTAGATGCAAAACAAGTGACAGCAGAAATTGATGTGCAAAAAAAGAGATATGAAAACGATTCGAAGACTTTAAAATATATCGAAAGTGAAGCCTACGAACGTTATATACGCAATATGTTCAACACCCAAAAAGTCGTGGATTTTCTTGTGGAGCAAGTTGCGCAGTCAAGCAAACAAGATTCATAATAGGGATGGAGAATTTTTATTGCCCGGGTGGCGGAATCGGTAGACGCGCAGCACTTAAAATGCTGTGGTCCGTTAGCGACCGTGCGGGTTCGAGTCCCGCCTCGGGCACCAAAATCTGACTTTCCGATTTTTGCCCGACCGATTCGGCCCAGACTGTCCTCGAACTTGCAAGCGAATTCTCAGACAGTCTGAGGGAGAAAATTAAATTTTAAAAAATAAAGCTATCATCCCTGAATTTTTTGACCACATTGTTGCGTATCGTTATAATAGAATGCAAGAGTTTTACAAAAATAATATTTTCGGAGGAAACAAAAAAATAAACAATCTTTCAAGGGCGATCAAGCGCATCGCTTTTTATTTTATTCTTAATTTTTTTCTATGAAGAGCGCGACTCTCAAAATTACGGCTATTATTGTGGTAGTACTCATTATTTTGCTTGGTGGTTGGTTCATCATACAACCCCGCATGAAGAATACGAACAATACTTCTTCATCGCGATTCGCATCTTCTGCAGAATTGAAAATATATGAAGACGCAGAGAACGATTTAACGCTGGAGTATCCCAAGGATTGGTTTCAAAAAGAATCAGAAGAAGGTGCGATAAGTTTCGGAGATAAAAGTGGAGCAAATATTACAATGTATGTTGAAGATTTAGGTGTGGAAGGTGTTGCGCTGGAAGACTATTCTGCGACTTCAATCACTGGACTGAGCAATCTCGGATTAGAATTTAAACTTTTGGATTCATACGATAGCACCACGGTTGGTTATCCATCGTATACAGTTGAGTATACACTCAGTAATGATACACTGACGGCACGCGCAACCGGCATGTGGTTTATTCTCGAAGCAAAAGCATACAGTTTTACCTATACCGCGCCAGAAAATCTTTATGATACTTCCAAGTCAAAGGCAATGGCAGTGATTGATTCTGTACGTATCGAACAATAACACTCAAACATGCTATACTCACAATAGTACAAAAACATTCATCATCGTATTCGGTGAATGCGTCTCAACATTAAATCAAATAAAATATGCCAAATACTACAACTCCTTCCGCAGCTCAAAAAGCTGATACAGCCGGCCTTGTCTATAAAGGCGTTGGTCCTCGGTTTGCAGCAATTGTTATTGACACAATTATTTTAGCGATTGTCTTGTGGATCTTTTTCAAACTTTTTGGTCGAAGTTACCCAGCAGGATGTAATGCTTTTGCTAGTGTTGGTTCGACGAATATAGATGATGGTTCTTTTTTTGGACTCTGTGGCGGTAGCGCAGCGCTCTACGTACTTTTTGCAATTGCTTACTATCTGGTACTTGAATGGCTGCTCGCTGGAACCCCCGGGAAACTCATTCTTGGAATGAAAATCGTAAAAGAAGACGGGCAAAAAATGAATTTTCTTGCAGCATTGATTCGTAACGTCCTACGCGCTGTTGACGGACTATTCTTTTATCTTGTGGCTGCTATTTTGATTTGGAAATCAGATAAAAAACAACGCCTGGGTGATCGACTGGCAAAGACTGTGGTAGTTGCACGAAGTAGCGTCAAATAAAATTCAGCAAAATTATTGAAAATACACGTATGAATAAAAGATATTTTTTGAAAGCCGCCCTTACGGCAGGGTTTTTTATATTTGTATTTTTTCCACAACCCTCCCACGCGTGGACATATCGGGTACCCGGGAATGACGTGCTCGTAGATCCAAAACTTTCGGATGATGGTCAGTATATGGCCATTATTACCGACACACAAAAAAGCCCTTTACCGGAAGTGTTATTGTTTAAAAAAAACCGTAACAAACCAAAGTGGAGGTTTAGTCCAAATAAGACAATCTTCGATATGGATTTTTCAGGCGACGGGCGATATATTTCCGTCGTAGGAAGTCGCGTGTGGATTCTTTCACGCACGTCGAATGTACCTTTATATGAAGTGGCGATTGGCGTCAGTGTATTCGATGCAACAGCAATCACTCAAGACGGTGAATACTTTGTCGCAGGCGATCGGTTTACCGATGTGTATCTGTTTGATAAAGATTCTTCGCAATATATCAAGAAGTGGGATATTGACGAAGAAGATGGCATTAATTCTATTGCGATCTCTGATGACGCGCGGTATGTGTTTCTTGGCACTGATGAAAGTTTTTATCTCATTGATACAACACAAAACGAACCCTTGTGGAGGTATGAATTGGGGAAAGATACGTACGCCGTGCGCATGTCTCCTGATGGCAAATATCTTCTTGGAACTATTTACGACAAAGTTTATTTTTTCAAACGAGAAAGTAATAAGCCTGTGTGGACAAAAACAATAAAAAGTCTGCATTCTGCATCGCCGGATATATCTGACGACGGACAGACTATTCTTTTAGGCGACAATCGGAACATTCAGGCTTTGAATGCCGAAGGGAAAGTGCAATGGCATCTTCCACTAGAAGAAGGTCGCAAAGCCGATGCTGCGCTTTCTCGGAATGGGAAGTATTCATACGTTACACAAGGACTCGATTATATTTATTTTTTCGATAATGATTACGGGTCGGGGAATAAACCGTTTCGTATACTCACAGGAATATTTCCAGAAGGTATCGGCACGACTTGGCAAGGGGATCGGGTCGGGTATGCGACGAATAATCTCATCAATGAACCCGTCTTGCCTGGCGTACTCGCGGATCTTCAAAATACTCTCCCTGTATTTAGTCAGGGAGATGATCTGGAGTTACGCGTTTTTGTCACAAATCCAGGAGTTCCAAAAAATCACCTGAAGGTAAAAGTTGCCTTGAGTCTTCCGCAATTCAATTGGTGGGATGCAATCGTTGCGGATGATGAGGTTTCAGATCAAGACGTGGCTGCGCGTTCGAAAACCTTAGAATATATTGCGAAGAGTTTGCCAGGATATAAAGTGATTTATAACAAAAAACACGCACTTGCTGCTGGTTCTTCCAAAGATCTCGATTTGAATTTGGAGGTACCCTCGATGTTACTTCCTTCTTGGGCAGAAACTTTGATTGGGTTATTGGAGCCGCTCGATGTATTTGGTAATTTTCTGGATGAAATTGCCGATCCACTCGCAGATCTTGTAGGTGAAGAAGCAACGGATGCCCTTACTGGTGCAGCTGAAGATGAATTTTCTGTTGGAAATATAACCTATCCACTTTTTGGGCTTGGGACCGTGACTATCTACGATGAACGGACTGGAAAATATTTCGATCGCGATTCTTTCTACTTTATTTATACGTTGTAAAGACCGAGTTTAGTGAATGATGCCTCTCTGGGTTTCCATCCATCCACCGGTGCGGAGCCACTGCAAAGTTTCGACAACTCGTGGAAAGAGCGCATGGGGCTCTGCGATATTAAGTAATTCCCAGTCTCGATGGAATCCCGTTGGGAATCTAACAATGTCCCATCAAGGTCAAAGATCATTCCACGCTTCAGCATTTTTCCTCCTTTCTTCCTTTGCTTTGGATTTTTTTCGGATTGTTCTTACCGGTTCAATCACGCCCATGATTGACACGTAAACCTAGTATATTTTGTAGTATATGTCAAATTCAATTTGGTGCCCCAGGCAGGAATTGAACCTACATATCTCCCTTAGGACGGGAGTGTTCTATCCGTTGAACTACCGGGGCCTTGAATATTTAACGTTGTATGAGTTGATTTCCTACAAAAATCGCCGTGGCAGTCACGTGGCCGGTTTTTGTTTCGTATGCCAAGAGGCCAATGAGAATCCCAAAAATGAATGCACAGAGGAAACCAAGTATCATTAACTCACGTTTCAAAATAAACAGCTCATGTTGTTGCATATATTTTGATCAAAAGTATTCATATTTTATCGTAATTTTGATGTTTTGACAAAGGGCTTAACACATAGGTACAATATCTTAAGAGGTTCATGAATCACGTCAATTCCCAATACTTGCAATTGAATCCTCTTGTTGAGAAAAATGCTATGTTATTCAAATCTCCCCAATCTCATAGTGCTACTCCGGAAACGATTATTGGTCCGAGTATTCGTGTTGAGGGACAACTCATCGGTGAAGGGAATGTCACAGTGGAGGGTAGTATCATGGGAATGCTTAAAACTACGAAAGATGTGTATATAGGCGACAAGGCAAAATTACAAGCTGATATTGAAGCGCAGAATATTATCATCGCTGGAGAGATTAAAGGTAACGTTAAGGTGTACGGTAAAATAGAGATCAAAAGTTCAGCGCGTATCATTGGTGACATTGAAGCTGGAATTATTTCAGTGGAAACAGGTGCGATGATCAAAGGCAAATGTGTAACAGGCGTTACAGAAAAAGCTACGGTATTATCTCAGGGAGGGGATGTAATAGAACGCAAACGTAAAAATATTCAAACCGTTGCAAGTAAAGTTTAAGCTAATACACATCAAAAGGGTATGTATTTTTATTTCTACGATACATTTCTTGCTGCATCGAAGTATCATTCGGTTCTTTCCAAAATAGAAGCTCGACTCATGAATTTAGGCATCACTGGAAAGATTGGACGATGTTCGCCACTCAAGAGTAGTCGAGATTTATTGTTTGATGCCGTAAAACTTGGGTTAAAAAATATTATTGTTGTTGGCAATGACAAAACATTTTATCGTGCACTAAGGGATATTGTGGAAAAGGATGTCACTCTCGGTTATATTCCAATGGAAAAGCACAGTATGTTAGCTCCAATTTTTGGAATACCTTTATACGAGAATGCTTGCGATGTTATTTCCAAACGAATCGTTGAATTGGTTGATGTAGGAAAGATTAACGATCATTATTTTTTTACAAGACTTCAACTCAAGAATGCTCGCGTATCTTTGGAATGCGACGGGCGTTACAAAATTTCATACGGTTCGGAATGTCGGAATATCATGATTTGCAATCTCGGTATGTCTCGCAACCGCGTTGTGACGAATCATACAAGGCATAACTGTAAAGATGGCTTTCTCGAAGCAGTGATTGAACATACATCACGTATTTCTTATATTCCTTGGTTCACATGGAGATCAAAATATACTTCTGCGCGTCAGAGTGTGTTTCCTTTTCAAAAAATTTACGTGTGCACTGAAGAGAAACCAGCAACAATCGTAGCCGACGATGACTTGATTTTAAAGACACCAGCGAAAATAGAAGTACTCCCTCGTAAACAAAAGATTATAGTCGGTAAAGATCGCAGTATTCAATAAATGAAAGAGGGTTTGACAGTTCGCGGAGAAATCAGTACCCTTAATTTAAGTTTATATCAAAAATAAGCGAAAAAATGAACGTTACCGAACTGATTCGCAAACTCAAAATGAACAAAGAAGAGTTCTTTCCGCTGGTGCAAGAACTTGGTTTTGATATTGGCGTGCGCGCTATCAAAGTCGACGATGTTGTGGCGCAGAAAATTATGCAAACTATACAGCAACATCGAAGGACGCAAGGGAAAAGTTTTTTTGCAGAAGAAAAAAAAGCGCGAGTCGAAGTTGCAAGTGATGCAAAAGTACTGCGTTTACCGCAAAAAATAACCGTAAAAAATTTCGCAGAAAAAATTGGAAAACCTGTCACAGATCTTATTGCCATTTTGATGCAGAACGGTATTATGGCAACGATCAATGAAAATTTAGATTTTGAAACCGCAACGATCGTCGCCGAAGATTTAGGATTTAAAACCGAATTTGAAGATGTGCAAACGCAGAAAACAGAAATTTCCAGAAAGGCACTCCTCGAATCTCTGCTCATCAAAGATTCAAAAGCACAGTTACAAATGCGTGCCCCCGTTGTTGTTGTTATGGGACATGTAGACCATGGGAAAACAAAACTTTTGGATGCGATTCGCAAAACAAATTTGGTTGAACAAGAGGCGGGCGGTATCACGCAACACATAGGTGCTTATCAAGTCATGCATCAAGGGCGAACAATCACCTTTATAGATACACCTGGTCACGAAGCATTTTCCGCAATGCGATCACGAGGAGCAAGAATTGCGGATATTGCAATTCTCGTTATCGCAGCTGACGATAGTATTAAACCGCAAACAGTTGAAGCTATTGAAATTATGGAAAAAGCAGAATTGCCTTTCATTGTAGCAGTCAACAAAATTGATAAGCCAGAAGCGGATATTGATCGAGTAAAAAAAGATCTTGCGAAATATAACCTCATCCCAGAAGATTGGGGTGGCAAAACAATTTGCGTGCCAGTTTCTGCAAAACAACGACAAGGCATATCGGAACTCCTCGATATGATTCTTCTTGTTGCTGATATTGAAAAAGATCATATTCTCGCTAATCCTCAAGCTGATGCCGCCGGTACGATTATTGAATCACATATCGATAAGGGGAAAGGCCCAGTCGCTACAGTGCTTGTGCAAACTGGAACACTCAAAAAAGGCGAACTCATCGTTGCCGGCAACGCTATTGGTCGCATCAAAGCCATGTATGACTGGAATAGCAAAGCTCTTGAACAAGCATTACCTTCGCAACCTGCCCAGTTTTTGGGTTTTAAAAATACGCCAAAAGTAGGGGACATTCTCCGCGTCACCCATGATCGAAAAATGCTCAAACAAACTGCTAAAGAATACCGAAAATTTGCACGACCTATCGAATCTTCATTAGATAAAAAAGCGACCCAAAAACAACTTTCCATTATACTGCGCGCCGATACACTTGGATCACTCGAAGCAATTGTTGAGTCAATAAAAAAACAAGAACACAAGGAAGTGCACATAGGCATTATCATGAAAGGTCTCGGTAACATTAGTGAAAAAGATATCGTACTAGCAGAATCTACCGGAAGTTTGATTCTTGGTTTTAACGTTACTTTTACCCCTGGGGCTCAGCAAGCCGCTCACACTTCGCAAGTGCAAATACACATCTTCAACATTATTTATGAATTACTCGATCTCGTAAAACAATCAATAGAAAAATTACTTGAACCAGAAACTGTTTTTACACTCATTGGCAAAGCGAAAATTCTCGCACTCTTTAAACAAATTCCTCGCGGTCGTGTCGTTGGGTGTAAAGTCACGATGGGTATACTGAAACCAGAAACGCCGGTAAAAATGTATCGTGAAGGAGTATTTCTTGGAGAGGGATTTATTCGGCAGTTGCAAATCGAACAAAAAAAAGTGCCAGAAGTAAAGAGCGGTTCAGATTGCGGAGTGCAATTCGAAACACAGGTTGATATGCAACTCGGAGATGAATGGGAGGTGTATAAAAAAGAACAAATACAACGAACATTAAAGTCCGAATAAGATATGTCCTCACAGCGCATCGAACGCGTGAATACACTCATGCAACAATCTCTCGGAGAGATTGTATTACGAGAAGTAGAATTGCCGCAAGAAAGTTTTGTAACGATTAGTAAAGTGCAAACTTCAAAAGATCTGCAACAGGCTCGTGTCTTGCTTATGATTCAGCCGGAGATGCAAGAAGCGTTTATTATGCAACTTCTCAATAAACACAGGCCGTATCTGCAACATCTTTTACATCAACAAATCAAACTTCGGTATAGTCCGAAAATTTTTTTTGTAGTCGACGAGCAAGCAAAAAAAGTCGCTCGTATTGAGTCTATCCTTAATAGACTTGGATGAATTTCGCCGTAGCACACAGAGCCCTTATGCAGGCTTCCAGCGTACTCCTTGTGAGTCATCAGAATCCAGACGGGGATACCTTGGGTTCAGCACTTGCGATGGCGCAATTTCTCATCCAGCAGGGTAAAAAATGCACGCATTATTGCGCAACACCTCTTGCACAAAGTTTTGCGTTTCTGCCTGGGTATCAGCGGGTGACGATGGATCGTGATCGCATTGCCGTGCAACACTATGATGTTATGATTGTTTTCGATGCCGGAGATCTCACATACGCCGGAGTTCAAAAACTTTTACTGCTTTTCACGCACAAACCTTACCTGATCAATATTGATCATCACGCGACGAATACCTTGTTTGGCGATCTCAATCTCGTAGATGTTTCGGCTTCGAGTACCGCAGAAATCGTTTATGCACTCCTGATGAGTTTTAAAGTAACATTAACATCTGATATTGCGACAAATCTCCTTATGGGTATCATGACCGATACCGGACATTTTTCAAACTTGGCAACGACGAGTAGGAGTCTGCATATCGCAGCGAAACTTTTAAATCTCGGCGCACATTACAAAGCGATTTATGTTTATCTCCACGCAAAATCTCTTCAGTTGTTACGACTCTGGGGTAAAATACTTTCACGATTGCAAAAAAATAGCGAATGGAACGTCGTCTATACTTTTCTCACTCACGAAGATCTGGAAGCATTGGAAATAGAAGAAAATGAAGCTTTGAAAATTACTAATTTTCTCAATATCATAACTAATGTGCGCGCCGTATTATTTCTCTACGAAAGGTCTGATGGAATGATCAAGGGTAGTTTTCGTACGACACATCCTTTGATTGATGTTGCAAAAATTGCTAAACTTCTTGGTGGAGGAGGACATACGAAAGCGGCAGGTTTCTTGCTGCCGGGAAAAATACAGATAACAGACGGCAGTTGGCAAATCGTTTAAAGGGTCTGTTGCCGAATACCATTTCTGTTACAATCGTAGCATTTCAGCCAGAATCGCTTCAAATTTTTCAGCTTATATTCCATATAAACCTCAAAATTTATTCAGCGGTTCTGTCACGAAATGCTACGATTTCACAGACGAAAGCGTATTCGGCGACAGGCCCTTAAAAATCCAGTACATTCTCGCATCATTCACCAAACTTTTTCATTTAATCTTTTCTGATTCATTGCATCTATGCTTATACCTACAGTCATCGAAAAATCTCATTACGGAGAACGCGCTTATGATATTTATTCACGACTCCTCAAAGACCGCGTGATATTTTTAGGCAATCAAATCACCGACTCCGCCGCAAATACCGTTATCGCGCAACTTCTTTTTCTAGAATCCGAAGATAAATCTAAGGATATTAAGCTGTACATCAATTCTCCTGGCGGTTCGGTGACAGCCGGATTCGCTATTTACGATACTATGCAATATATTAAATCGGATGTGATGACGATATGCGTTGGCATTGCAGCATCTATGGGCGCGACATTACTCGCGGCTGGTGCAGCAGGAAAAAGACTCGCACTTCCGAATGCCGAGGTTATGATTCACCAGGTTATGGGCGGTGTGGAAGGACAGGCGACCGATATTAAAATTACCGCTGAACACATACTCAAAGTCAAAGATCGGCTCAATACTATTCTTGCGAAGCACACACATCAGCCAGTAACAAAGATTGAAAAAGATACGGATCGCGACTACTTTATGTCAGCCCAAGAAGCGAAAGATTACGGTATCATAGACAAAATTATTTCCTAGGCGAATCAATAGGAAGCGAATACGTGAAGTTTGTGCGAAAATCCGATATGATTCGGTTGAGTTGTGTTTTTTATACGCTCGTGATACGATGCACATGCAACTTAATTTATGTCTG
The DNA here is from genome assembly GCA_001818315.1 of Candidatus Kerfeldbacteria bacterium RIFCSPLOWO2_02_FULL_42_19. Lineage (GTDB taxonomy): Bacteria > Patescibacteriota > Patescibacteriia > HO2-48-17 > HO2-48-17 > WO2-43-9. The sequence continues at coordinate 9,670 of MHKF01000013.1, read as the reverse complement.
CCAAAGTTTCGGCCTTTCTCTGTAAAAAGAAAAGCTATTTTCGCGGTTTCAATGCATCATGATTCGGATGTGAATGAAATGAAGCAAAGTATCATGTAAAATTTCGACACTTTTGCGCATGGTTAATTATTATGATCAGATTACATCTTCCTCTCGGACTCGCAACTTTTTTTATGGGCTGTGAAGTCTTTTCGTCTTTTACAACACGCATGACAGTGGATTTTCTGACTCGTTAAGATCCATTGCGCACCGTATCCGCGTAAGGCCGATCTTTGACAATTAAATCTTTCTCAAATATGGAAAATTTTGTAATCATTATTTTCATTATCGTCATTGCCATTGCCTTACCGGCCGGTATGTTGATCGGTTATCAGGCTCGCAAAGTGCTTGCTCGTAAGACAAAAGATTCCGTCGAAGGTGAAGTAGAAAATATGTTGCAAGAAGCTCGGGCAAAGCAGAAAGAGATGCTGCTTCAGGCAAAAGATAAGGCACTTGCGATCATTGAAGAGGCGAAGAAGCGAGAAGAACAACGTCGCATAGAAGTAAGTGAAGTTCGAAGGCGTTTGGAGCACCGTGAAAATATTTTCGATCAAAAATTGTTAGAATTGGAGAATAAACAACAGAGTTTACAAGGCAAAGCACGAGAGATAGAGGAGATTAAAAAACAAGTGCAAGAAATGAAAGATCAACACTTGCAGAAATTGGAGCAAATTGCGAGTTTTTCTCGAGAGGAAGCAAAGAAGATGCTTATGGAGCTCGTCGAACAGAATATGAAAGATGATTTAGCGCATCGGATACAGAAGCTTCAGCAAACTGCGCAAGAGGAATTTGAAGCCAAAGCGCGTACGGTGTTGAGCACGGTGATTCAACGCTATACCGCTTCTCATGTCGCTGAGACAACAACGACGACGGTTACTCTGCCAAGCGATGAAATGAAAGGGCGGATTATTGGAAAAGAAGGAAGAAATATTAAAACAATCGAACAACTCACCGGAGTAGAAGTTATTATTGACGACACGCCGGAGTCGATCATTATTTCCGGCTTTAGTCCTGTACGCAGACATCTTGCAAAGCGCGCGCTTGAAAAACTTATTGCAGATGGACGTATTCATCCGACGCGCATCGAAGAAACCGTGGAGCAATCTAAAAAGGAACTTGCGCTCGATATTCGCAAGGCAGGAGAAGAAGCGGCGTATAAAGTCGGAGTCGTTGGGTTGCCATCAAAACTTTTGCAGATTCTCGGGCGCTTGAAGTACCGAACAAGCTATGGCCAGAATCAATTGCTGCACGCTATGGAAGTAGCACATCTTTCGGAGATGCTCGCAGAGGAACTGGGTGCGAACGTTGCAGTAGCAAAAAAAGGAGGGCTACTCCACGATCTTGGAAAAGCTGTGGATCACGAAGTGCAAGGCGGTCACCCGCAAATTGGTTATGAAATCATGAAAAAATTTGGCATGCCGGAGGAAGTAGCCTATCTTGCAATCGCGCATCATGAAGACAGTCCGAAAACTTTGGAAGGTATTATTTGTAAAGTCGCGGACGCAATTTCGGGAGGCAGACCAGGAGCGCGTAAGGATTCTCTCGAACAATACATTCAGCGTCTTGAAGAACTCGAAGCAGTTGCGAAAAATTTTGATGGCGTTGAAAAAGTTTATGCAATACAAGCGGGTCGAGAAATACGTGTTTTTGTAAGGCCAGAGACTGTGGATGACCTTGGAGCTTACAAACTTGCAAAGGATATTGCTGCGAAAATTGAACAAGAATTAAAGTATCCGGGAGAGATTAAAGTCAATGTGATTCGTGAAACGCGCGTCACAGAATATGCGCGATAAGAGAGATTTATTAGTAGGCGGGTCTCAAAATCCTATGGAAATGAACATTCTGATTTTCGGTGATATTTTTGGCAAACCAGGCAGGCGCGGTCTCCAAGCGTGGCTACCAGAGCTGCGCAAAGAAACGCATGCGGATCTTGTGATTGCGAATGCGGAAAACCTTGCGCATGGCATGGGAGTGACGCAGACAACACTCCAGGAATGTCTTGACGCAGGCGTTGATATTTTTACTGGCGGCAACGATATGTGGACAAAGCCAGAAGTCGAAATGCTCCTCGCGAGTCAGTCTCAAAGGCTTTTGCGTCCTGCAAATTACCCTCCAGATACCCCGGGAAGCGGGTATATTGTTTTAGAAGTCGGTACGAAGAAAATCTTTATCATCAGTCTCTTGGGTCGAGTATTCATGCAGCCGCATCTCGATTGTCCTTTCCGCACTGCAGATAATTTACTCAAAAAGTATCATGCACAATTCACTGCGATCCTTGTAGATATTCATGCTGAAGCAACTTCAGAAAAAGTCGCGCTCGGTCATTATCTTGATGGCCGCGTAACACTCGTGTACGGCACACATACACATGTCCCGACCGCTGATATGCGAATACTCCCACAAGGTACAGCCTATTGCACTGACGTAGGATTTTCCGGACCGAAAAATAGCGTGATTGGCGTTGATACGAACGTGATTCTCACGAAGTTCTTGACCCAACGACCCAAAGCGCATACTATTCCAGAAAGTGGAGTAGTAGAAATGAACTGTTTACATCTCGTGTGTGATCGTGATACCGGTAAGGCGTTGCGATTGACACGACTCTACCGCGAAATTACGTTTTAGGCTATACTAAGGATACATTTCATATCCTGTTTCTCGCAGCCATTATTGATACATTATGGAGAAAGGAGGTGTATATGCACAAATCAGATTTAATTGAAGCACTTGCAGAACGCACTGGATTAAGTAAAAAGCAAGTGGAAAGCTTTCTTGAAGCATTCCAGGTATTTGTTATTGAAAAACTCAAAGCAAAGGAGGAAATAACACTCACCGGCTTTGGAACATTTTCAGCAAAAACTCGAGGTTCGCGCATGGGCGTGAATCCACAGAACCCATCTCAGAAGATTCAGATTCCAGAAGTTGTTGTGCCAAAATTCAAGGCTGGAAAAGCCCTCAAAGATGCGCTCAAAGGCAAATAAATTTCTGCAAGGGAAGTTTTAATGACATACGCAAAGACCTCGCTGTCAGCGGGGTTTTTGAGTGGCATGATCCTTTGAAGGCAACTCCGAGGAGGATAGGGGCAGTATACTTTCTCAGCACACTGTGCATTGTTAGTGCTTCGAAAGTATACTGCCCCTATCCTCCTCGGAGTTATCACATGAAGGGACTGTACCGAAAAGACTTCCGTTTTCACTCCGTCACAAGTATGTAAATTTTTGATACAATAACAACTATGTCATCGTCTCTCATTCATTTCACAATCAATGAAGCACAACATTGCGGGATGCGGCTTGATCTGTATCTCAGGCGTCTTTTTCCACAAATTTCTCGGAATAAAATCCAGCAGGCTATCAAACAAGGTACAGTGCAGGTCAATCACACAAACGTTACCCCGCACTATTTTTTAGAACTGAAGGACGAAATTACCGGAGAGCTTTCACAAACAAATATACAGCCGCAGCTCATACCGAATACGCAGATACCTATTCAAGTGCATGACGCCGAAAAATTTTTTTTAATTATCGAAAAGCCAGCAGGACTTATTGTACATCAATCGCCAACACATCCAGCGCCTGACACTCTTGCAAATGGATTGATCGCGCATTTTCCAGAATGTCAGGAGATAGGCGAAGATTCATTGCGTCCCGGGATCGTGCACCGCTTGGATAAAAAAGTATCTGGGCTCATGGTTATTGCACGAACAGAACAGATGTGGAAACACTTAAAACAACAATTTCAAGAACGCAAGGTTCACAAAGAATATCTCGCAGTTGTCCACGGTATTTTTTCACACAAAAAAAGTGTAATACAGTTGCCGCTGATGCGTTCACAAGATAAAGGCCATAAAATGGCCGCACGGACGGATCAACTCGGAAAAAAAGCTGAAACCCATTACGAAGTGTTCAAGGAAGGACGCAATCGTTCTCTCATACGCGTCATAATCCGTACCGGTCGTACCCATCAAATACGTTCCCACCTCCAAGCTCTGGGACACCCTATTATCGGTGACGAAACCTATAGCAGTAGAAACTTTAAAGTACAAAAAATAGGGCGCATTCTGCTCCACGCAACAAAACTTACTTTTTCAGACCTTCAGGGAGCACAAAGAACATACGAAAGTCCTCTACCGCCTAGTTGGCATACATGGGTAAAAGATTTACGTACGATTACTTGACCGAAAGAGGGGAATTCGGTACACTCAATACACCTGTTTTCTCAACGAAGAAGCGAAAAAAGCAGGTTTTTTAAAACGTATCGAAGTCATCGGAAGTAATAATTTTACACACTCTATCTATGGCAGACACTACAAAATCCGCTGAACTAGAAACTCATTCACAGGATAAGGCACAGAACAAAGAAAAAAAAGAAAAAGAGGAGGTAAAACCTCTCAAAGACTTGCGAGTAGGGCAGACTCTCCGTATCCATCAGCGAATTCAAGAGGGAGAAAAAGAACGCGTGCAAATTTTCGAAGGCATTATTATCGCCATCCGAGGGAAAAACGACGCAGAACGTACTATGACGGTGCGAAAAATCACGAGTGGGGTAGGGGTTGAGAAAATTTTTCCACTCATTCTTCCAAGTATCGAAAAAATTGAAATTATAAAGCAATCAAAAGTACGTCGAGCGAAGTTGTATTATCTCCGACACTACGGTAAGCGTTTGAAGGAAGTGCTCATACAATAACTTGAACTTGGGCGGATGGCGAAATCGGTATACGCACTAGGCTGAGGACCTAGCCCCGTTTCGGGGGTGAGGGTTCGAGTCCCTCTCCGCCCACAACACAACGAAAGGGTGATTAGCTCAGTTGGTAGAGTGTCTCGTTTACACCGAGAAGGTCGTAGGTTCGAATCCTACATCACCCACCAAGCATTTGGTATAAGAGACCAAGGCTTCTTAAAAAATAAAATTTCAATATGCGTTGGGTCGTTGGCATTGTTCTGATTATTATTGGTGTGTTGTTGGTTATTTATGCAGAACCGATTTTTCGTTTTGTCGGACGCAATGCATGGGCAGAAAAATATTTAGGCACAGAAGGCGGAACTCGTATCTTGATTAAATTGATCGGTCTTGGCATTATTCTGCTTGGTTTGCTCATTGCCACGGGTTGGATTTTCGATATTCTTGAATCTATCTTTCGTTTTCCAAGCGCCGGAGTGAGCATTTAAATTGATAGTTCAACATAGTTCGCTGCGCGAAGGTTTATCCACGGGCCCGTAGCTCAGTTGGCTAGAGCGCCTGCTTTGCACGCAGGAGGTCAGGAGTTCGACTCTCCTCGGGTCCACCATTTCAGATTTGCAGTAGCGACGTCGGTTATGTGCTCCGTCGCCACTGCAAATCAATTTTGGTGGACTTTCTTCACAAAAGCTCGAACTGTTTTTCAGCAGAACGAAGAATGATTGATTTCATTGTACCAAATGAATAACTTTTTTGATATATACTTTTTGTCCACAGACGGCGCGGCGGCACTGTGTGAGGAAAGCGGAGAAAAGGCGCGCAAAAACTCCCCCTCCCTTGAACCCTTCCGGACTTTTTTCGCGCTTTCCGGAAAGCAGGAATTTTATCTCTTTTGCCATTTTGTTTTATGCACACACATTTGGCGGGTTGATAATTTGGTATTCTTTCAATACTTCATTCGGTGTTTTCCCTTTGAGTCCACAGTGCTCGAGGTTGTTGTAATATATATTCCATCTTTTGAGTTTCTTTTTCAAGTCCTCAACACCTTGAAAGATGTTTCTTTGGTAGAATTTCTCCTCATCCTCACGATGCGAACGTTCCACCGTTCCATTCTGAGCCGGTTTTCCCGGATCAATGAGGTAATGCGTAATATTTTTTGTGGCACAGAATTGATCAAGGCCATGGAGGGTCTTCACGGTCATATCACTTCGTTTGTTGGTTCCGGTGTAGTAGTTCGTGAAAGTTGAGTGATTATCGGTCTTGATGGCCAGAATTGGATACGGAAATCTTCTCATAACCTGTGTGAAAAAATCAATCGAATTGAAACTTGATTCTTCTTCATAGATTGCTAAGTATCTCCAACGTGAGGCGGTATCAATGGCTGTGTACTGAAAATACTCCTTACCTGCAACCTTTCCTGGCACGTGTTTCACATCGATTTCTATCAACTCTCCTGGTTTTCGTTCTGCCCTGAGATATTTGTATTTCACCTTTTTGGTTCGGTACTTCCGTACCAACTGTTCTTTTTTTAAAATCTTGCCAATGGTTCTGGTATGAATATCAATGCCTTCTTTCAGAAGTTGCCAGTGTATCTTCTGAGCACATTTTCCCGTTTTTCTTCGGATAAGTCGCACCCGCTCTTTGACCCAGAGAGGGGTTTCTCCACGAAAGGTCTTCGGTTCAGTGGAGCGAGGCTCGAGAGCACTTTCTCCACCCTTTTTAAAGGCACAGACCCATCTTTCGATGGTTCGTTTGCTGTAGGGACATACTTTCGCTGCGTCCACCAGCCTTATTTCTTTGCTTACTATGAGTAAAACCCATCGTAAACGTTCTTCTTTGATTGTTTTTGACATATGTATAGCCATTTCCAGATGATACTGGAAACCGCCATATGTGTGTACACATTACCCATTCAATTTGACAAAATTGGGCTATTTCTTGTATATTCCATGAGTTCTGATTCTGGTAGGCTGTTTGGATAATTCACTGGTATTTGCCTCTTTTGAGACAAATATCAGCAACTTTTGGGAAAGGAGACCCCGATGGATGCAGATTTGTTACTGGCGTTCGCGAAAAGGGTATATCAGGCAGTGGAAGAGCAAGGCGGGAGCGCAGATGATTTGCAACGTGTTCTAAAGGATGATGGACTGGTGAAAAAAATTGCCAGTCTCATTGCCCAGTCTGGTCAAGCCGAGGTTGAAAGCGACGATAGCAAGGAACACGTTCAGGAAATCGGTCAGCCCCTGATCGACCCTGCCTCGCTGTCCACTTACCACCTCACCATTGATTACGGCAAGAATCTCCAAAAGATGATTGCTGAAGGGCAGTACGACTGGGTGAATGACAATATCACCCAGGAGAATTTTCCGATCCGGGGAAAAGGAAAACAGGAGGTAGAGGCGGTTATTGTGCACTTCGGCAAGACCATGAGCAGCGAGGCAGTGCTGGAGGAGTTCAACAAAATGAACCTTGATCCACCGGACTTGGAGACCTTATTGGCCTTAGGCGCAGCTTACCCGAAGCTGCAAAGGGAATTTCCGATTGTATCCCTCAATCCTGTCTGGGCGGATCCGGACGGCGACCGGGACGTGGCTTGCCTCAGCAGGGACAGTTGGAGGCGTGACCTGGACCTCCGTTGCTTCGGCGTTGGCTGGCTCTTGTCAGCTACCGCTTTCTCGCTCTCCGCAGGCGTTCTGCCTAGCGCTTGGGCACTGGGACACTCGGTTCCTTACACCTCTTCGATCCTTGGGCTTTTGGTTCTTTTGTCCTTGGCCTCCAGTGGCTTCTCAGGCCACACACTCGACCTTTCTATCCCCTGTTGCAGCGATGCTGTGGCAGGGGTGTTTTTTTCAATATTACATGATTATATCAGCAAAAAATAATCTAACGGAACTTTCACCACGTTCGCATCCGCAAGCAACGCAAGCGAATTGCGGCAGATGACCACTCCATACCTCGCTGATCGAACTTTTTTCATCGTATTCCGCACCTGGGTCCCAAACTTTTCGCCCACACCAACTTCAATCGGGATAATATTTTTACCGCCAACGGTAAGAATAAAATCAGCACCACCTTTTGCGCTGTCATAATTTAAAGCACCATGGTTATCAGCTACAAATTCCCGATATAAACTCATGGCAACTATATCCTCCGTCAGACGACCCCTCTGACCGGAAAAAATCTGCTCATTGCCGGCAACGGAAAGAAATGCCGAGCGAATCGCACTGGACATAAATTGATACCGTGAAGGTTTTCTGACTTTTTTAGCATTTGATCCGTAGGGCATAACCCGAATCAGAAGTTCTGCCTGCTCCAACACTTCAAGGATATTGGAAGCGGTGTTCACGCTGATCTCAAGCGTTCTGGAAAGTTTTTGGATGCTTACGACGTCGGACTCAGCCAGCAAAAATAGCACCCTCTTAATGTGAGCAAGCGTTTTGCTGTCAAAACGACCTAAACTTTGAACATCCTGATTGATGACTTTATCCAAGAGCAAGGTAATGGTTTGATATACCCGCGTCTCATCTTTCATCCGGATAGCGAATGGCAAGGTGCCGGTCTTCAGATATTCATTGACATAATAGCGATCGATCGATGCCCACGTACTCACCACACCTGACTCTATTTTTTTGAGTTTTTCATACGCGTCTTTCGCAGAGTCAGCACCAAACATTGCGTCTTTAATATTTTGTTTCAAACCCTGAGTCGGCAATCTGCCATCACGGATCATTAAAAATTCAGAAAAACTGGTTGGAAAAAGTTTTTGAAAAATAGATCGTCGAATAACATCAGGGTTAGTCTGGAGAGAAACGGCTGATGAACCACTGCAGGCGACAAACACTTTATTTGATCGGTCGTATATCGACTTTAATACCGATGCCCACTTTGGATCGTATTGTGCTTCGTCGATAAAGACAAAAATTGGTTCAGTAAGTTTTTCAAAACTTTCACCGATGATCTTTTCGTAGGCGCTTAAAACATCCTTCAGTGACGAACCGAGGACATTCACAACTTCATCCAATGAAACATACAGCATTCGCAGGCGACCAACTTCCTGGTGATGATTCAAAAAAAGCTGTGCCAGGATAGTGGTTTTACCGACACCGCGAAGACCGGGGACTATAATCCAACGATCCTGAATGTTTTGGTTATGCAAAAAATCCCGAAAATATGTATCAACTTTGACGTAGATGTTCCTTTGTGGATACTTCTTGCCCTGCTCATCCTGGGTGTAGGATTTCAGCCGAAACGGGGCCTGAACCAGTTGATTCTGTACGTATTCAAGAATTTCTTCCATATTTTTGTCCCTCTATAGAATGATAAAGTAAGATCATTTACTATGATACTCTATTGATATAGAGAAGTAAAGTACCTATTTTTTGGCTGTAGTAAAGGCTTTTCTGAGCAGTTACTAAAAGAGTAGTAGTTTATATGGGACTGTCGCCAATTCACCAATAAAATAATCCGTAATTTTTCATAGAAAAAAGTTCATTTTCATGCTAAAATAAAGGTATATTGAGCTCATAATTTACAGAAAATTCTCTGGTAAAAAGAGAAAACAAAACCATAAAGATGATCACCACCACGGAAGAAGAAATTCTTGAAAAGATGGTTGATGGAGACCACCCATTCAGGAAACTGCGAACTATCATCAATTTTGAAAAAGTGGTAGCACCCTACCGAAACCTCTATTCAGACATGGGCGCAGAAGGCATTGATGTCATCAAGGGATTCAGGGCCCTCCTTGTTCAATTTTGGGAGGATTATTCAGATAGGCAAATGGAGCGCGCGCTCAAAGAAAACGTGGCGGTGAAATGGTTCTGCGGGTTTGAGCTGTGAGAAAAGACTCCAGATCATAGCTATTTCGGAAAATTGAGGAAGAGATTTGGTCCAAAGAACATTGCTGATATTTTTAGAGATTGTCGTGGAATGTGCTTTTGGAATAAAATTTTCA
>MHKF01000012.1:91581-320165 GCA_001818315.1 Candidatus Kerfeldbacteria bacterium RIFCSPLOWO2_02_FULL_42_19 | reverse complement strand
ATTTTTTGTTCATGTTACTTTCTTCATATCTTCACCATATCGTGTATAAAAACAATGTCAATAGGTTTTTTGTCCACAGACGGCGCGACGGCGCGGAATGTTTTATTGTGTTCCTGATGGCCTTCGATTTTTTCAATCTTAACAATCTCTTCCTACTTTCTATAATTTCAGTCACAGAAAGTTTGCATCGATTTTCAAAAAATGCGTAAATTATTTTGAGATAGGCTCTTCATTTGCAAACCAGCGTCTCCACGTCACAAAGAGAGGAGCTATATCAAAATTGTTTCAAAGGAGTGAGTAGAGGAGGAAATTTTAATGCGGAGGCTTCCAAACGCACTCCATCGCGTAGGCGATAGATATACCAACGTTCTTCTTGCTCAAAAAACTTGATTGGCGGGGTACCGCGCAAGGAGCGCATCACAAATGCAACGTCGAGGAAATCATTTTCTTCCACATAGTGCGTGATACGTGAAGTGCGCGATATCGCTGGAAAACGGAAGGAAAATTCTTCCGCGAATTCAAGGTCTCGATTATCAATGCCAGGATATATTTCTCCAAACAACGGCGAGGCGGTTTTCGAAATAACATACACCTGTTCATGCTGAGCCAATATTCGATTGAGTGTGTCCGTGTCAATACTATCAAGATTGGGTAATACGTCCTGTTTATAAACATAATGCAAGGGATAGGCCCATTGTTGCCAATCCCAACCCGGCTGCATCAAAAATAAATCACGCGACCCAAAACGAGCAGCGAAAGCAGCGAGTGGTCTTTGTACTCCACGATGCTCTGCGAAAGTCACAATCGGGTAGAAAAGTGATACTTGCAAAACTACGAGAACAAAAATAATTTTTGGTCCAAGACGGAGAGGTTCAAAATAGCGTACCACAAAAAGACTTGTCAGAAGATACAAAAGTGGAACCAAGGTCGGATAATACCGTCGCATAAACCAGGGCTGATCCAAAGCGATAAACGGATCAAAAAGAAAAATAAAAAAAGGCGCGACAACGAAAATCACAAGCCATAATTCTTTTTTGAGATATCCATACAGAAAAGCACCAAGGCCGCCAAGCAAAAACGGAGTAAGAAAATATAAATGCAGCGCACGAAAAACAAAATACATTTTGATATCACGCCATGGCAAAAACTCATGCGCTTGAATCCAAATAGCATACGCAGTAAACGAAAAAACGAAGATGAATATAAGAATACAACGCAATACAAAACGATAACGAAAAAAAGCTGGAATCATTGAGGACAATCCACCGAAACTCTCGCGATGTCTTCGAAAGAAAGACCATAAAATAAAAGCGAATAAAAAAAGAATTATTAAAAGTACAACCGGCTTCGCAAGAGAAACAAGATGTTGGTAGGATTCAAAAAAATAACTTTGCCCATACGTTTTCAAATAGTAACCGAGTAGCGAGAGATGCCAAAGAGACCAAAGTCCGATCAGTATCATATATTTCTTCGAAATTACAACAACTTTGTAACGGAAGAGTATAAAGAGCACGGCGACACAATACGTCACGATTAAGGGAAGTGTTTCCACACGAACAAGCAGTAACAAAGAAATTGGAACAAAACCACAAACCGCAGAGAGAAAATTTTTAATTCTCACACTGCGCAAGAGAAATGCTAATCCTGCCCAGAGCAAAAAAAGAAAAATATTTTCTGAAAGCGTCCGTCGTGGAAACCAAAAAAATACGTATGAACTTGAAAAAAGGAGGATTGTACCAACGCCGACCCAAAAATTATAGGCATATTTGCCAACGTAATACAAAGATACAAGACTCAAAAAAAGAATAAGTGTATTAGCAATCCGCAGAGCTGAAAGACCGCCAAAAAGATACCAGGTTGCGAGATACACATTGTATCCTGGAAAAAATTGCGACGTAAAAAGAGCGTCATCAGTACCAGAAAGAAGTCGAAACGGATGAAAAGGATACGTTGATTCATCCTTAAAAGCGAGGCTGCCTGTTTCGGCAATTTTGATAGCCGCTGCCATATATCCCGATTCATCTCTGCCACGAGCAAGATCATGAGAAAAAAATCCAGTCAGAACAGTGAGTCCAAGAACTAAAAGCACCACGAGCCATTCCCAACGTTGCTCACGAGAAAAAATATCACGGAATCCGCGATAGCGTATGGCGGAAACAACTACCGAGATCACAAATAGACCCAGAAAAAAGACTAAAACAATAAATACAAGTTGCAAGTTAAATTTTCCGTATATAGCGAGTGTCAGCAGTAAAGAAAAACTTGCAAAAAATGTCAGAAGTAATCGAAAAAAAAGAGTTTCTAATTTCATGCGGCGGTTTTTAAAACATTTTGAAACACCTGAATATAACTTTTCGCAATACGCGACCAATCAAAATGCGCCAGCGTATAAGCACGAATTGCAGAACGCATTTTCTGACCTTGATCAACCAAAATCGGCAAGCGCTGAATCCATATATCAGCATCACCTGAAGGCAAAAGAAAACCATTTTTGCCATTTTGAATGGCGTCTGGAATACCTTCAATTCCCGCAGCAATAACCGGGAGACCGCAGGAAGCAGCTTCCAAAGCAACGATGCCAAAACCCTCACGGTCAGAAGCAACAGGTATATTCGGCATAACAAATGCATGCGCTGTATGAAACAACACTCCTAATTCTCCATCAAGAACGCGTCCGAGCATATATATCCGAGACTCCAAGCGCAACTGACGAATCAAACGCATAATGCGCTTACGTTCAGGACCTACTCCTGCAATGAGATACACGAAATTCTCTGGCACATTGGGCATGACATGCTTTATAAACCAAGCGGTACCTTTGCGCTTTACAAGTCTCCCAGCAGAAAACAAGATCGTGATATCAGACGGAAGTGTACGTCCAACAAATTCCCGTAAATCCGATCGGGATGTATCTGTGCCAAAAAAATCTGTGACACCGTTCGAGATAATCGTCATGCGCCTCGCAGGAACACCGCGCTCCAAAGCTATTTGAAATGTTGCGTGACTGACAACAATCAACGCGTCAGCGCGCCGAATAGCGGCAAGATTCACAAGACGATACAACCAGTGCGAATAGGTCACATCGAGACCGTGCAAAGTTACAACAAAAGGCTTTTTTGTGAAAATACGTAATAGCCAACCAACAGGCGCTAAGACTCCGTCAGCGAAATAAAAAAGATCGACTCGCGAAGCTAAGAAAAGGCCCCGAAAAAACACAAAAGGAACGAACCACACGAGATGTTTCTGAGATTTTGTAAGTGTCAATAATATTTGATCACACGTCAGGTGTTGCGAAAGTTGAAATGCATGCGTTTCCATGCCGCCAATCTGCGGCGGAAATTTTCGCGAAATAAAAAGAATCTTCATAGTTTACTCTTGCTTCGGAAATTTTTTTTCTAGTTCATCCTTACGTATTCGATACAAAATTTCTTCCATCACTCGCCTACTCCACCCAATGGAAGATCCAAGGAGTCCCATCACAATAGTCTGAAAACCAATAATCATTAAAACACCGGCGAGGACCAGGGATTGTATATGCCCACTGCCATTGGCAAAAAAATAAAAATACAGGAATCGCGCAACAAAGAAAAACCCAAAAACAAAGATCGCAGCACCAAGAAAGCCGAAAAACCGCAACGGACGAAACAGAACAATATTCCGCACAATCACGGTACCAGCATGCCAAATAAAATGCGGGACACTCGGAATTAAACGTGAAGGTCGCGTCACTTTGCGAGCTTTCAAAGGTACCTCCGTAATGATCAATCGCTGATCATGAGCGCTCAAAAGCGTTGTATGCGTATACGTGTGATTGGAATACACAAACAAGCGCAATGCAGCGTCTTTCGTATAAGCACGAAAGCCTGTGGATACATCAAACGATGGCAATCCTGCAATTTTGGCTGTCAGGAAACTTCCAATGATATTCCCGTATTTATTCACCCAACGCATGTCAGAAAGTTCAGAGACCTTACGACTCCCAATCACAACATCGGCACGACTCTCCAAAATCGGCTGAATGAGCATCGGGATTTTGGACTGATCATAATGATTATCAGCATCCGTATTCACGATAATATCAGCGCCGTGCAATAGCGCAGCATCGATTGCATCTCGAAATGTTTGTGCGAGTCCTTTATTCTTTTTGTGCGAAATAACATAATCGGCACCGGACTTGCGACTCACAAGAGGAGTTGTATCTTGTGATCCATCATCAAGCACAAGCACTTCGACGACAGAAATACCATCTATCTTTCTGGGAACTTCGGTAATGACATCGGCGATAGTCGCTTCTTCATTATAAGCAGGAATAATAACAACCAATTTCATGCGTGTTATTTGTTACCCTCACGAACAACAACGCGATTCGTTTTAAACTGCGAAGAGGGAGATGCAGTCAACGTGCGACCAATAGAATCGTAAAGGAATCCTAAGCGCTGCATACGAACCGGATCAAGGAGATTTCGACCGTCCACAAGCACCGGCGTACGCATCATTGAACGAATCTTCTGCCAATCAAGATGCCGAAACTGCTCCCATTCAGTAGCGAGCATCATACCGTCGCATCCTTGAACCATAGCATAAGGATCTTCAAAAAGTGCAACGCGCTTATCAAGGATTTTCTTTGCGTTCATAAGCGCTGCCGGATCGTGAGTGCGAAGGTATCGCACACCTCGCTCCAATAAAAGTTCCGAAATATCAATCGCAGCGGACTCACGTACATCATCAGTATTACTCTTAAAAGCCACACCAAGCATGGCGATCGTTTTTCCACGCAGACCGCCGGTGAGACGATTAAGTTTTTCAACAGCAAGCAGGCGTTGATTATTATTCACTTCAATCACACCTTTCAGCAACTTAAAATCATATCCATTGATACCGGCGATCTGATTTAAAGCGCGAATATCTTTCGGAAAGCAACTTCCGCCGTATCCAATGCCTGCGCGTAAAAATTTATTACCGATGCGGCTATCTAAACCCATACCGTATGCAACTTCTTCAACATTAGCACCCACACGTTCGCAAATATTCGCGATTTCATTAATAAAAGAAATTTTAGTCGCCAGAAAGGCATTCGAAGCGTATTTAATCATTTCTGCGCTTTCGACCGTTGTGACAACTTTCGGACATTGCACAGCTTCAAAAACTTTCAGCATGACATCTTCTGCCGCGCGACTTCGGACACCAAGCACAATACGATCAGGATGGAAAAAATCGTTGACGGCAGTACCTTCACGCAAAAACTCAGGACAAGAGACAACTTCGCAGGCACCAGAGAAATTTTGCGCAATCATACGACCTACTTCGGCAGCAGTGCCAACAGGGACAGTACTTTTATTCACAACAATCACATTATGATCCAAACACTGACCAAGTTCATTGGCAACAGCGTATACATACTGCAAATCAGCTTTTCCAGAAACATCCGAGGGTGTACCGACGGCAATAAAAATAATTTCAGCATCACTGACAGCGGAAGTAAGACTCGTAAAAAAAAGTAAATTGCCTAAATGAATATTTTTTTGAATCAACGCTTCCAATCCTTCCTCATATATCGGAGAGGTGCCGCGCTTGAGGAAATCGATCTTACGTGCATCAATATCGACGCATGTCACGCGATGCCCAAGATCCGCAAGGCAAGTGCCGGTGACAAGACCAACATATCCAGTACCAACAACGACAATATTCATAAAAAATTAAGATCAAGGGTTAGACTTGTGAGTAAAGTCAGTAAACCGCAACACTTTTCTCGCGGCCATTTCCTTAATAGTGCGAGAAAGACCATCTTCCAGTCGAACCACAGGGTACCATCCGAGACGATTTTTCGCAAGTGTAATATCAGGAACGACCTGCCGCGTAATAGCTGGAAGTGCCGGCTGATGCATAATTTTAGATTGCGAACTGAGGACCTGAATAATACGTTCGGCAATAAAACGAATCGAATAAAGTTCTGTACTTCCCATGTTTATAGGACCAACCTCCTGTGACTGAATGCATTTCAGCAAACCGTCAATAATATCAGAAATGTAACAATAACTTTTCTGTTCCGTGCCATCGCCATAAATAATCACATCGTTATTTTCCGAAGCTTGTCGAATCATGTCCGGAATCATACGCCCAGAATCAGGACGCATGTTCGGACCATACACATTAAAGAGCCGAGCGATTTTCGCATCAATAGGATACTTGCGCCGATAGGTACTCACAAGTGTCTCTGCGAATCGTTTCCCTTCATTATAACAGCTGCGGAGGCCCACCGGATTCACAAAACCCCAATATTGTTCATGAAAAGAAGTTTGATGCTCTAAAGGATCTCCGTAAATAGCCGAAGTAGAAAGATGGAGAAACTTCGCCTGATGTGCTACAGCGATGTCCAAAGCATTCTTTACGACATACGAATTCGCGAGCAAGGTCTCGAGATAAAATTTTTCAAAATGTTTACTCGAAGTCGGACAAGCGCAATTATAGACTTCCTGAATGCCCTGAAATTCAATTTGAAATGACGCAAGTTCTGAAAATTTCCGAAAATCGAGAGGCGCCGACATGTCATGTCGAACAAAACGAAAACTTGGATTATTCAAAAGGTTGTCAATATTTTCTTCAGAGCCTGTACTAAAATTATCAACACAAATCACCTTACTCTGCCGAACAAGCTCAGTGCAAAGATGAGAACCGATAAAACCGGCGCCGCCAATAACAAGAACATTTTTGCGCTCAAAAATTGCCTTTTTTGCCATAATAGAAATAAAATATTCTGCTTGCAGTGTAAAAGTTTATTGAAACTTTCGCAAGCGTATGTGAACAAGGGAAGCGAACATCGCCAAACCTGCTTGCAAAATTTTGGATGAACTCGAAAGAGACGATCCAACATCATCTGCAACCCAAATCGTAGGTACTTCTTTGATGCCATAGCCACGTTGTTGGAAAGCATAGAGCAATTCAACATCAAAAGCCATATTACGAACACGCAGCAGAGGCAAAAGAGTTTTTAACGGGTGGCTGCGAAAAATCTTTGCACCGCACTGTGTATCACGAACTGGAAGATGAAAAAGAATCTGAACGCAATACAAAAAGATACGGCTGGTAATCTGACGCAGAAGCGCTTTACGATCTTTCACGAAGGATCCTGGTAAAAAACGAGAAGCGATCACTGCATCATAGCGCGAAAGATACGGAAATAATTTGGCAAATTCTCCTGGCGCAGTAGAGCCGTCAGCATCCACAAAACCGATAAAGTCGCCGGTGACTTCTGCAAATGCGCGATGAAGAGCGCCTCCCTTCCCAAGCTTTTCTTTCCAGTCATGAAACGACAACACAGCGGGATGTTGATTGTGCAATTGTTCCACAATCGCTTGCGTGCGGTCAGTGGAGCCATTAATGGCGACGAAATATACAATATCAAATGCCTTCTGATACGCTGGTGCACTAAAAAACGTATAATACTTTTGAAAAGTTTTTCGAATCCGACATTCTTCATTATAAGCTGGAAAAATAATCACGAGTCGCTTTTTCAACATACTGAAGAATGACGTTGATGAGAAAATTTTGAAAATGTCCACAATTTATTCATTCCAAAATTCCAAAAGAGCACAATACCAACAGCGAGCGCTTTGGCTATAAGATCAGGAATGTGAAGCCAACGCACAAAAATATAAAGCAAACCGGTGTTGAGCAATAAACCGAAAGTAACAACTGTCAAAAATTTCATGTACTGAATATGAACTTTTGGACCCTGGTCACGAAATGTCCAGCGTTTATTCAGAAAAAAACTCATAATCGATACAAGCGCAAAAGAGATAATATTTGCGGCTATGAAATAGATATGCAGCGCACGTGTCAGCAGGTAATAGAAGGTGAAATCCGTCAGAGTATTCAAAGTGCCGATAATGCAAAAAATAAAAAACTGTACAAACGATGGAGAACGATCGCGCATGATGTGAAAACGCTGTTTGAATGTCATAACATTATAGTGGAGAAACAGTATCGAGTACAACAGAAAGCGTGCGTTGTTCCCCATCGCGCAAGATGACAAAATCAACCGTGTCTCCGGATCGATAATCAATGAGTAATGTAGAAAGCTCCCATGAGGTTTCGAGCGGGGTCGTGCGCATCTGGAGAAGAATATCGCCCTCACGCAAACCCGCTTTTTCTGCTGGCGAATTTCTTAACACTGCTGGCTGCTCACGGGAGTAGAGCAGCAGACCTTTTGATGCCCGCTCGGTTTGAATCAATACGTTCTGGGCAGAAGGAACGGAAAGATTCACATAGCGCACTCCAAGATAAGGACGAGCGATGCTGCGCTCTTTGAGCAATTGAGAAAGCAGCGGCATTATAAAATGCGCTGGGAGGATACGGGATGTCTCTTGAGACTCCACTTCACGTGGCATGAGAAATCCGACAACTTTTCCTTCCTGCGTAAACACCGGAGTAAAAGACTCTCCCTGCAAAATATCTGTAGTGTAAATAAAATCTTGTACTGACTCAGAACTTTTGAACAATGCGTCCCGCGAATCAGAGCGTATGCCACCAAGTTGGCTGAGATAACTGACATCAAATGCCGAAGTATTGCCAACATCAGGCAGAAAAGTAAACAACGGCATACCCAATCGAAGATCATCAAGACGAACAAATTCTAATACCTGCAGGGCATTGTAATTGTCAATTTGAAAAAAAGCCATCTGAGTCAAAGGATCAGTGACAATATGCTCGAGGGAACGGATCTGCTGAGTAGAAGTAATGCCAATGAGCTGCGAGGATTGTGATAAAAGTTGAGCTGGCGCAAGCACGAAGCCGTCAGAAGTCAACGCAAGAGCTATGCTAAGTCTTTGAGAGTTATGATAGACGCTCTCCACAATCACACCTGTGTCCGGTTGCTTTGCAAAAATACTGATCAGAGCAACATCAATACGATTCAAAAATTCTGGAAACTTTTGGGGTATCACCGAAGCGGATTCAAACGTTTCACGAGTATTTTCGCGCACTGGAATATTGATATTTTGAAAAGATGCAAGAGGAAAAGGAAGAGAAGAAGAAGCGGTAAAGTACCCTAGGAATCCAGCGGAAAATGCGAATATGAATACTATCACAACATGCGACAATCGTTGCAATATACTCTTTTTACGACACACGCAATGAGATTGATTGAGGTTTGCTGCGTCAAAAGCCTGTAAACGCTGCGAGAGCGAAGTTGGAATGGATTTTGGTTTCATAACCAACGCGCAGTAAGAAGCACACCAAAAATAAGTGTGACACCGAAAAAAACATAACGATGTAATACCCTGGCATTCAAACTATGCATCAAATGATAACGACTGATATTGAACACAATATAATACACCCCAACTAACACTAAGCCGTTCACAAGCCAACTCAAAGGTAAATATTGCATTGCCAAAAAGAATTGCACAAATAACAAAAGATTGACACCAAGAAAAAGGATATTTTTTCGAATAGCAATTTTATTCATCCACAGTGTCGTAAGAAGTATCACAAGTACAAAAAAGATCAGAGGCACAACAACAATCCAAGCAGACATTTGAAAGTAAAGCACAACCGCATAACTAGAACTCAATACGCTCCATAAGGTAATAAGATGCATATAACCGGTAACATTCTGCAGCGCATAGGGTTGATATCCTTTCGGATCATGAAGATAGGCAAAACAACTTTCTAAAAATAAACCAAGACTTACGACATGCAATCCAATAACAAGCTGTCTCAGCCAAGCGTCTTCAAGAAAAAGAAGAAAACTTCCGATACCGAGAGTCAGCAAGAACGGTGTGACTATAAATCCAATGAACTGTCGACTTAAAATATTCCAGTGGAATAATTGCGCAAGAGATAAAAAAACACATGTCATAATGACACCAAAAAAGATTGGATAACGCGCGTCATACACAAGAGCACTTTCCCATAAGATAAGAATCGCGAGTGTAGAAAAAATAGGAATAATACGATGGAAGAGAATCATGGAAGTGCGTAAACCAGCTGAAGAAAATACGATGGATCTGTTTGATATCCAATAGGCGTCATCATGGAATAGACGCTCTCGGATCCAGGAATGACAGTTTGCGCTTTTGCAGCAATATCGAACAATTGCAATGTGGATGAAAAAGAAGCAGCAGCAACCGGACGAAAGACAAGAGTGTTGTTATTATACCACAGGACGCTTTCTGATTGCGGAATCACCTCATAAAATTGTGAAGGCACATCAAAAGGCACAAGCCAAGTTTCTAAACTAAACACATCTCCAGATTTCAGTTGACTCCATGCAAAGTTTTTGCGATCCTCCGATAATTGCAACAAAAATATCGGGTGAGGGTATCCGGCGAGATTCAAATCGCTCAAAGGCATAATCTCGCCAGTGACCGGCTGCAGTGCATAAATATCGAATCCGTCATCATCACGACTAACGTAAAACAGCTTGTCATGAAACAAGAGACTGTTCATACCAGAAACAAGTGCAACAGGTTCAGTGAGTGTGCCATCCGGTAGAATACTCTGAGAGATGATTTCAGTGTGCTGCGTAACTCCCTCTCCAGCGTCAAAATCTTGAAATTTTGTATAAACAAAACGTTTGCCATCCTCTGCCCACGAAGGATAGGCGCTCGATTCCGCAAGATGCAAAAGCCGAGCATCTTGGAATGAATACAAAAAAAGCTCGAAAGGAAAACGGAGAGTATCATCTAAGGTAACCTGTTGCGTAACAATCAGAAGGTGCGAACCAATTGGTGAAAAAACCGCGTAGGCTATCGGCTGACGCAAACGCGCAAGTAACACATCCGAAGCATGATCCTTCCATAAAGAAATCGTTGAATCCCCTAATGACGTCACATTGTCAATGACGAGTAGTTCACGAGGACGAGGAGAAACAGCAAACAAATCTAGTTGTGTATTTTGAATGATATCGACGAAAGAAGCATCACGTCGCCAGTGTAATGCTTTCGAATTTTGGGAAAGAAAAAAAATTCCATCTTTAAAAACTTCTCCTGTGCCAAGACTCGGAGATGATGTGCTCTTGTTCTGTAAAAGTGAAGGAGTGTTCGATAAAGGATTCCACGAACGCTGGCAACCAGAAAAAAAAATCAAGACAAGAAGCACAAAAACTGAAAACAATTTACCCGTGCTGATCTTGTACATTGAGAGTATCAATAATCACTATTTTTTTACTTCGAAGGATATCAAAAACAAATTTATCCGTAATATCCAGACGGTATTGAAATTCTTGAGGGGTCATAATTGTATAATAAATCTGACGATCAAAATCAGGTTGAAGCATATGCAATAAAGCATCAAGTTTTCCGCGATGCACATTGCCAACAATAAAGATATCCGTTGGCGCCTGAGCATCAGAAGCTTCAGAACCTGTAAACATACCCAGTAACGCAAGATACGATACTGTTCCAAGTGCTTTCATGTGATCAACAAATATTTTTTCGGTTGTGAGTCGCGCCTTGTACAAAAGCGCACGTAATTCCGGATACAAAAGGCTGTGTGGATGTGCAGTATAAAACTTTTTCTTATCAACCGTCTCGGAACTAAGGAGATCCAGTGATTCAAGATGAGCAAGCTCTCGACGCACAGAATTGATATGTTCGCCAGCAAGACGAGTGAGCTCACGCACGTAATATTTTTTTTGCCGGCGAAGTAAAAAAATCTTCAAAAGTTTGAGTCGGGTGCGTGAACCAAAAAGTTGTTCAAGCATATCGTGGAGTATTAAAATTCATCAGAACTGAGATTATTATAGAACACTTGTGTTTTTTTGAAAATTTATTGACAAAAAATAAAAAAAATTTCATAATAAAAAAATCTTGAATAAAGAAAAGAGTTCCGCTACAATAACAACATTATCATACTCATGAAGTCAAACACACTCACAAAATCACAGCCGAGATTGAAATTCCAAGAATTTATAGTCAACAACACAGCTCAAGGATCGGCGTGCCATATTTTTATCGCTCAACCCACTCCCTTGGAAGAAAAAAACTTCGGGAAGCTTTTTTTATTGCTTGAGCTTACAAATTTTCAAAACAAAGCTGATGAGATATTTACCAAAATCCAAAAAAGTATAGCGACCAACTATTATTGCGCAGAAGAATTTATTATCGAAGTCGCATTTGAAAATGCCTTACAACAAACAAATCAACTTTTGCAAAATATTACCGCTGCGTACGGCGACGAATGGTTCAAGCACTTCCATGCGATCATTGCGATTGCAAAAGATCAGGAAGTGCACATCACATCGGCTGGTAAAGTACAAGGATTTCTCATACAAAACGATCGTATTCTGGATATTCTCCAGCAAGAGAATACACATGCTAACGTAAATCCACTCAAACTCTTTTCAAGTATTCTTTCAGGGAATATTCGCGAAGGTGATAGTATGTTTTTTAGCACTGAGAGTATTTTAGACTTTTTTTCGCAAGAAAAAATAAAACGGATTATCCAAGAGAATACGACCGAGGAGGCGATACGAAATTTTACCGAAATTCTCTCTCAAAGCCAAACTCATAATTTCGCTGGGATTATTGTAAAAACTGAAAGTGAAGTCTTGTCGGGAACGAATTTCATCACTGGAACAAAGGAAACACTTACGGACGAAGTGCAAGATTCCATGCAAAGTCTCATACAAAAAGAACAAACTACTCACGAACTCTTAACTCCATCTCTCTGGCCAAAAATAAAAACAAATTTGTCTTCTTTCAAAGAAAAAAATAATCAAAAATACTTCACACCTGCGAAACAAGAGGACAAAAAAGAAGAAAAAAAACAATCCAAGCAACACATCCCACCATCAATGAAACGCGCACTCCTCTTGATATTTGAAGGATGCAAAAAAATCACATACTGGATAACAAAGGGACTCAGTATATTGTTACGAAGCGTGTGGAGCCTATTACAAAAAGACAAAGTCAAAAGATTCCCCGCAAAAATGGTGCATTTTCCACAAAGAACAGGGGGTATACTTGCAAGAATCATCCTCGCTTTCCAAAGACTGTCTCGGCCGAGAAAAATTTTATTGCTCTTGTCTATCATTTTCATAGTACTTTTCGCACAAAGTATTATGCATCAAGGCAGCAAACGTGAGGAAGAAAAAAGTCTTCTGGAATATGAAACGAAGATCGACGACGCCGCAAAAAAAATAGATGAATCAAAGGCTGCGCTTCTTTATAAAAATGAAGAAGGAGCCCGTGCGTTTCTGATTGAGGCACAAACAATCCTGGCTAGCATTCCGGAAACTATCTCTGTATATCAAGAAAAAGTCGAACCGAAAAAAAAGGAAATACAAACGCAACTGAATGAAATAAATCATATACGGAATTTCGATAACGAAGCACAAGTTGTTGCGGATTTTTCGAGCATCAATGCAAATCTATCACTTGGTGCACTCATGGTTTTACAAGACAAATTCTTAGTGACTGACGCGACAAACGGCACAATGTATACGGCAAAGGAAGACGAAAATCCAGAGATATTCGTCGAGAATTCCGAAACACAAGATGCAATCAAAACTATGACTAAAAATAATGATGTTTTGATGGGATTCACTCAAGGCGCGGCATTGAAAAACATTGATCTCGAAAAGAAAACATTGACAGATGTTCAGGTTGAATTTTCAACAAGCGAAAAACAAGCGTCGGATCTGAACTTCTATGGAGGGAGACTGTACGTGCTCGATGCCGAAAAAAATCAAATTCAAAAACATATCAAAACGGCGAGCGGTTTCGGCAAAGGAGAGAATTGGATCAGCGATACGAATGTTGATATACGTGACGCAGTTTCAATCGCAATCGATGGCGCGATTTATGTACTTAAAAAAGATGGGACAATCATCAAACTTTTTGCCGGTAACAAAGATCCGGAATTCAAACAATTCGCTATGGAACCGAAATTTTCCGAAGCGCGAAAAATCACCACACTGGAAGAAGGCAAAAATATTTATATACTCGATGGAAAAAATCGCCGCATCGTGATTCTCACAAAAGAGGGACAACTCGTCGGACAATATATCTCCGAGCGATTCACTGACATTCGCGATTTCGCAATCAGTAATGACGAAAAAATACTCTACTTCCTTAATAACGTGCAGCTTTACCGAGTAAGCATCAGTCAATAATCGGAAAACTGCCATTTATAAACTTGCTCTATGCCGCGATGTTGTGAATGTAACATATCTTTCTCCGTCCATTCAGAAGACAAAAAAATTCTTTCTCTTTTGCAGGTGCCGGAACCCAAGCTGTGTTTTGAACACTCACTACAGCGGCGGCTCGCCTATCGCAATGAACGACATCTTTAACCGTCGCCAGTGCGAGATGTGCGGTAAATCTCTGCTTGCCATGTATTCGCCAGCTTCGTATGCGCATGTGTACTGCCGCGATTGTTGGTATTCGGACAAATGGGATCCTCTGCAATACGGCCGTGACTATAATCCGAATCGGCCGTTTTTTGATCAATGGTTGGATCTGATGAAACAGGTGCCCAACTTTAACGTATTTCAAATAGGGAACGTCGTAAATTCTATTTATACAAATTTCACATGGAACAGCAAGGATTGTTACCTCTCCTTTTCCTGTCTCAAATCCGAAGGCTGTGTCTATAACAAAAATAATGATCAGTGTCGAGACTGCGTCGATAATATATTCATTCACAGTTCAGAACTTTTATATGATTGTGTTTACGCACGCGAAAGTTTCAAGAGCGCTTTCTTAACACGATGCGAGCGCTGCTCAGATTGCTATTTCGGCAGGGATTTGGCGGACTGCCATGACTGCTTCGGTTGCGTCAATCTGAAGCACAAACGTTTTTATTGGTATAACGAAGCGCTTTCGGAAACAAAATACAAGCGCCGGCTGAAAGAAGCGTTGAAGGACCGGACAAGCATTCAACAGCACCGACAGCGTTTCTCCGAACATGCCAAACAATTTCTAGTCGAGTATGCCGTGATCCGCAAAAGCGAAAATTGCTCGGGTGATGGGATCTTTAATGCCGTAAATGTGCGTTATTCCTTCGGATTACAGGATTCTGAAAATATAGGAGATGCCTATCGGATTACCTATCAAACTAAAAATGCGTACCGTGTGAGTAATGCTGGTTTTATTGAAAACATGTACGAATACATCGGCGGAGGTTTGACCACGTCTTATACACTCTGTTCCATGATGGCTGAGGGTTGTTCGTTCATGGCCTATTCTTTCTTCTGTGCCAATTGTGATAACATTTTCGGCTGCGTCGGCTTAAGAAAGAAAAAATTCTGCGTTCTCAATAAACAATACACTCAAGAGGAGTATGAGCGGTTACGTCAGCAGATTGTTACCAACATGCAACAATGCGATGAATGGGGTGAATTTCCACCGGTGAAATACAGCCCGCATGCCTACAACGATTCGGCTGCGATTGAGTTATTTCCCCTAACACGCGAAGAGGTGCTTGCCAAGGGTTGGCAATTTGAAAACAATCATGGCGGAATTCGCGGCAAAGAAACACTCTCGATTGAACACATACCCGCTTCGATCAAACAAACCTCGTCAGATATTACCAAAGCTATTCTTGTCTGTGCGACGTGCGATCTTAACTACCGCATTCAGCCAAAGGAGTTGCAGGTGTTACGTACGTTGTCACTCCCTCTGCCGAAGATCTGTCCGGAATGTCGCTTGAACGAGCGTCTGTCGCGCATCCCTTTTCCGCGGCTATATCAAAGGCAGTGCGACTGCTCTCGGAAGCACCCAGCGCACACCAACAAACGCTGTCCCACAGAATTCGAAACGACATATGCCCCCGAGCGTCCGGAAAAAGTTTTCTGCAACCTATGTTATCAACAGGAGATAGTTTAAAATGCATCGTATACATACATCAAGTAAACATTGCTGTTAACCACAGCAACTCGAATGAATCTCCGCGCAGCAAGCTGACGCGGAATTATCAAGTTAAAAACTCATAATATGCCTACGTGTCGTGAATGCAAAACTTCTTTCAGTATTGCTACTGAGGACAAAAAAATACTCAACGCGCTTGAACTTCCGGAACCAACACTGTGCGCGACCGATGCTCACCGGCGTCGGATGACATATCGCAACGAAGCATCACTCTATCGTCGTCAATGCGAATTGTGTAAAAAAAATATCATTGCAATGTATTCGCCCGCTTCATACGCGCACGTATATTGCCGACCATGTTGGTATTCTGACCAATGGGATCCGATGAAATATGCGCAAACATATGATCCGCAAAAACCATTTTTCGAACAACTCCACCAACTACTCACACATGTGCCACACTATAATCTCTGGCAACCAGGAGAAAACGTCAATTCAGAATACGTCAATTACGTCCTCGACGGCAAGGACTGTTATCTTGTATTCAGCGGTTTAGAACTTGAAAACATTGTATATTCCCGCAACATAGACTGGTCAAAAGACTGTGCGGATGGATTACAAGTGTATCACAGTGAACTCGTTTATGATTGCGTTTATACATATTATTCCTATCGCTCCGCCTTCCTCACACGAGCTTATAACTGCAACGAATGTTACCTTGGCCGTGACCTTACTGACTGTCAGAATTGTTTCGGATGCGTGAATCTCAAACACAAAAAATTTTACTGGTTTAACGAGTCGCTGCCTGAAGTGGAATACCGAAAGCGTCTTACGGAAGCACTTAAAAACCGCGAGAGTTTCGAAGAACACCGAAAACGTTTTGCGCAACACTCTCTGAAGTTTCCCGTTGAATTCGCGATCATTCGAAAGAGCGAAAACGTCGTCGGCGAGGCAATCGAATCTTCAAAAAACATCCGTTTGGGCTTTAACATGATAGAAAATGAAAATTGCGGTGAATGTTTCCGCATGCTCAAAACAAAGGACTGTTATCGCGTGAACCATACTCTAGGTTCACAAAACAGTTACGAAGTAAATTCTGGGATTCGATTCAACAGCGCCGCCTGTTCTTACACGAGTCCTGACTGCATGTTCATCGCGTATTGCTTCTTTTGTGAAAATTCGGATCACCTCTTTGGATGCGTGGGTCTCCGCGGAAAACGATTTTGCATTCTCAATCAACAGTATTCAGAGACGAAATATCACGATCTGCGGAAAAAGATTATTAACAAAATGCGCGACGACGGTGAATGGGGAGAATTTCTTCCAGTACAATATAGTCCTCATACCTACAACGAAACGATGTCGCAGGATTATTTTCCTCTGACAAAGAAAAAAGTGCTTGTACGAGGTTGGCGCTGGCAGGATGAATCCGCAGGTTTGTATGGAAAAGAAACGTTGCGGGCTACCGACATCCACTCACAGATTGAAAAAGTTGCAGAAATAATTCTCGAAAAAATCCTCGCCTGCGTTGAATGCAAAAAAAATTATCGCATCCAAAGTATTGAATTGAAACTGCTGAAACTGCTGCACTTACCGCTTCCACTCCTGTGTCCCGCTTGCCGTTTTCAAAAGCGGTGGAAGCGTCATTACCCGCTGCAACTCTATCACCGTCAATGTCAGTGCGATCTCAAACATTCAGAACATAGCGAAAATCGCTGTCCCACGGAATTCGAAACGACATATGCTCCCGAGCGTCCGGAAAAAATTTTCTGCAATCCCTGCTATCAGCAGGAGATCCTTTAAAGGAAATGCAATATTGAAAAAATAAAAGAGAGGTGGCAGCGGATATTTTCAGAGCACTAAGAATGCACAGTGTGCTCCAAAAATATCATCCTCCCCCTCTCACTTTATACACCAACGAACAAAAATTACTTCAAATTCACTTTTGCACCAGCTGCTTCGAGCTTTTTCTTTAATTCCTCAGCTTCTTCTTTCTTAGCGCCTTCTTTGATTACTTTCGGTGCAGCTTCAACAATATCCTTTACCTCTTTCAAGCCCTTACCGGTGATTTCACGCACAACTTTAATAACGGCAATCTTTTGAGCACCAACTTCAGCAAGTTCAACGTTAAATGAATCTTTCTCTTCTTCTTGCGATGCTCCATCACCGGACGCACCACCTGCTGCTGGCGCGACCATCATCGGTGCGCTTGCCGAGACACCAAATTTCTTCTCAAGCAACTTCACAAGTTCGGCGAGATCAAGCACACTCATTTTTTCAATAGACTCAACTAATGAAGCAAATTTTTCAGGCACAATAACTGCCTCTGTTGCATTCGAAGTATCCTTCGTTTGCGCACTGTCTGACATATAATACACGTTAATGATAAAAGTTTTCACCTATGCTTCTTTCACGTTGCAATAAGTCTCAAGGAAAGAAACAAAGGTCAAAACCCCTCACTACACGCACTTCATAAAGCCTTTTTCTTCTGCAAAGCAGACAGGGCGTACACAAAACTTTGCATTGTTCCCGATAATACTCGTGCAAACCCAACAATCGGAGCTGCAAGAGTTCCAACGAATTGTGCCGTCAGTTCCATTCGTGAAGGAAGTTGAGCAAGTGACATGATCTGCTCGCTCGAAACCGCTGTGTGGTCAAGTATACCGCCAAGCATCTTTATATTTTCTCCGTGCTCTTTGCGAAATCGATCGATCACTTTCGCAAGAGCGACTTGATCGCTGCCATAGCCCACAAAGACAGAACCGTTTAATGTGCCGACATCATACGTATCTCCAGCAATTACTAAGGCACGCGTAAGTAGTGTTTTCTTTACTGCGGACACACCGCATTGACTCTGTTTCACGGCCCTACGAAGCGCAAGCATATCCTTTACCGAAACTCGGGAATAAGCAACAAACACAATCCCTGCGTTCTGCTTGAAGAGTTTACCTAAAGACTGAACAATATTTTCTTTTTCTGTACGAGTTTTAGCCATAAAAAAACTGCGTTACCTACCGCAGAATAAAATAAAACACCAATCATCTTATCTACCTCGACAGGCAATTAAGTTCCGGTTTGCAAAAGCAATACGAGAACACCTGTATTCTACGGCTTAAAAGAATTATACCGAGATCAAAAAATATGTCAAACTTGTTTTGTAGTAACTTTAGATTTTTGGGTTGCCGCTGTCGAGAAAGAAGATTGATGTTGACACCTACGCAAATGCTGAACGCCCTCAACTGCTAAAAGAAAAAGCGTGCGTAGCGTCTTGGCAATAGCGTGATTTTCAATGACGACACCCCATAAATGTTCACGTAATGATGCAATCGCAACCTTGTTATCATAGATACTGATGTCACTCAAAATAGGAAATCGTTCGCCGCGAATATAATGCGTCCGAGCAAGAATTGCCTGATCGTCGGCAGCAGCATACGGACCGGGACTGCGGGTATAAATACTCTGACTCAGAATACCACGAGCTTTTCGTTCAGTAGAAAACAAAACACGTTCTGCTTCTGAAAAAACACGTTCTACATCGTCACCAGAGAAAATGCCACAAATCTCCTTCTGTGCCACATCCAAAAAACTCTTCCGAATGGCGCTTAAGCCTTTCTTGCCTTCGTAAAAACGAATCTGTGGTTTTGCAGAAGCGTGTTTATTATATTCACCGACAAGTTCGGGAATAGCATTTTTCAAAAGCTTGCGTTGCTCATTCAGGGTCTTGAGTTTGCGATTAATGACATTCCAGAGATGGTCCGGCGGTTTACAAATATAGAGCTTAGCATCTTCGCCATGGATCACACCGATCACATCCATCTCAACGAGTTCATCCAAAACTTTATACGCGGTGACTTTATTGAGATGCAACGACTCGTAAATCTGTTTTGCCGACGCACGCACTTCACGTAAAAGATACAGATAGATATCTATTTGTTTATCGGTAAAATCAAGACCCTTGAGTTGTTCGTGAAACAAAGACATGGACTTCAGAAGAAAAAGCCTGAATGCCCTCGAATGAATCTTTCATTTATATCAAGAAAAACCGATGAAGTCAAAAATATTGATAAATACAATGGAGTTCAACAAAGAATAAACTCAAAAAAGAGACAAGGGTTAAATGAAAAAATACTCTCAGGTTCGTGTGAGTTTACCATGTGCTTGACAAAATTTTTGACAGCTGTTAATTTGAAACTAGCTAGTCTCGAAAGTGAATTGCGGAGGACTAGTCATTGAAAAATTCGGCCGACCAAACCAAGAGTTGCTCCATGTACGGTGCACCGCACACGGGGCAAAAAAACAAAAACAACAAAGGAGGTAAAATATGGGTATGGGGGGCTGAAACGAAAAAAAATAGTACATTACAGATCGGATCCTTTGAGGCTCCGAAAAAAAACATTTTTCCTGAAGGAAAAACCAGATACGGCGACGCTTCATTCGATCGATTTCGATAGCGTCGCCAATTCATTTCTGATAATTTTCTAAGATGGGGTTTTATCAGTCTCAGATGATGAATCCTTTTTCCGAAAAGTTTTTGCTGTCTCAAGAGCAAGATAAAAAATACTCCGTAAAGTATTCGCAATCTCCTTATTTTCAATAATCACTCCTGATAATTTCCCGCGTAAAGATGCCATGGCAATTTTATCATCATAAATGGTGATATCTGATGATATGGGATACTTATCAGAAGGAATATAATACGCATCCGCCATCATTTGACCCACGGAATCAGGGAGAAATGAGCCGCCCTTTCGTGTATAAATAGCAAAACAATGAAGTTGTTTATTTAAACGCTTGTTGAGATATTCCTCACGTTCCTGCTGTGTAAAAACTTCTTCAACATCGTCTCGTGAAAAAACGGTCTCGATCTTACGATCATTCGTCTGCAAAAAATCCTGTTGAATCGCAAATAATCCATCTTTACCCTCATAAAAACGAACTCGAGGTTTATCCTCGGCAAGATTATAAACGGAACGCAGTTCTGGCAAAATATTTTCAAAGTTACGGGCCTTTTGGTGAATCTCAGCTTCTTGTTTTTTTAAAAGATTAATCAAAAGTTCCGGCGGCTCTGCGCTAAAATACGTTTTTTTGTCCTGATCATAGGTCGAAACAAGTCCAAGCTTGAGTAACGACTCTAAAATAAAATACGTCGTAGCGCGATTCACGCCTGACTTTTCCGCGATTTTTTGCACCGTCGCTTTACCTAATTCCAAAGAAGCAAGATAAACCTTCGCTTCTTTTTCCGAAAGTCCAAGTTGTATGAGTTCTTTATAGAGCATAAGGGTTCAAAAATATTCTCATTTGTATCATAGCGAGTCTGCTAGAAAATGCAATGAAAGGACTCGTATCATGAGAAAATTTACACAATGACCGTGCCCTTACCGCGATTTTCAACCAACCAACGTTGCACGTTTTCAAAATCTTTTCCGTACATAATAATCACCTCCAACCCAAGTCTTTGTGCAAGTCGAGACGCAACAGGATCAAATGGCGTATTCATACCAGGATCCCAACGTGAACCGACGAGCGCTCGAAACTGTGACCATGTCATGCGAGAAAAACGCTTTGTTTTTTTGTATTGCTTCGGATCCCGATCGTGCACAACATGAATATTCGAAAGATTCAAAAGTCGCCGAGCGCCAACACGCTCAGCAAGTTTTGTGGCAACAAAATCCGTAGACCAACCCGGACGCCAACCGGCAGCAATCACAACATCATGAGACCTCGGTAAAGGATCTCGCAACGGATCGGTAATGATTCGCGGATGTGCGACCTGACGAAAGATTGTTCGCAAGAGATGTCCATTCAAACGAGTGGAATGAATTCCAAGCCAATCCAAATCATCAGGCGTGAGCTTCGCGACAGCCGCAGCTGCATCGCGGTAAAGACGCGCCGTGCGACCTCCACCGGCAATAATAAAAAAACGGGCGTTTAGAGCCCGAGTCTGCGCCTCGATAAAAGATTTAAAATCTTTCAAAAAACGAATATCAATCTGCTGAGGCACAATAAGTGACCCACCAAGTGAAATCACGATAATTTCTTTCTGCTTCATAAATATTTTTCTTTATTCTGCTTATGTTCTTCAAAAGTTTTTGCATATATGACGCCGACATCGGGTAAAGCGATAAAATACAAGTAATCAGAAAGCTCCGGTTGCAACACAGCTTCAATACTCTCAAGACCAGGATTATTGATGGGGCCCGGCGGCAAACCCACATGTTGATAGGTATTATACAACGAATCTTGTGCTAAATCTTCGCTCGTGGGTTGCAAAGCAGATTTGCCGGTAACAAAATTGACAGTGGCATCTGACTGTAATGGCATCCCGATTTCAAGACGCTTTAAAAATATTCCAGCGACGAGACGCTTGTCTTCTTTGCGCTGTGCTTCTGCTTCCACAATACTTGCGAGCGTCAAAACTTCATGGATATTTTTTCCGTTTGCTTGAGCAGAAGCAAGAAGGTCTCCTGCTCGTTTTTGAAACGTATCAAGGAATTTCTTAAGAATCAAAGACGACTCTGAATCGCGATAGAAGAAATAGGTATCAGGAAAAAAATATCCCTCCAAACCTTGATCAGCGGGCTTATCCTGGAAAAAATTGTAATACGCATCTGGAAGCAGCGTACGTGTATCACTCACCGTAGCGAGTTGCAAAAAATCTTCTTTTTGCATTACGCCGTCCGAAGCCAGAATATCTGCAATGCGCACCGAGGAACTTCCTTCAGGAATTGTGACACGCACTTCATTCTTCTGAACTTTGCCGCTACTCAGGATATGCGCAATATCAACCATCGAAGCACGCACTGGCAGTTGATACAAACCTGCTTGAAGTTTCTCGCCAAGCCCGCTCACCCACAAATACACTTTAAATACCGTCGCATTACTCACAAATTTCTGCTCGTACAAATGCGTAGCAATCACGACACCGCCTTCACCGGTTTCAACAATAAAACTTCCACCTGTCGCACTCTGCGGTTGGTTATAAATCGTTTTCATAAAAAAGGCGAAGGTTGCGGTTGGGAATACAATCAGAAAAATAAAAACGAAAAAAACGATAATACCGCCGCTTCCGCCATCATCAGAGGATTTTTTGCGGGATGGAGTAGGATGTGATTCCTTGAGCCTAAGAGATTCTGAAGGCATAAGACTTATTCCTGAATAATCTTTCGTGACGAAATTGCTCCACGCCGGCAAAAACACCGAAGAATGGATCGACATCATTCCTACAAAAAGGTGTCTTGCTTTCCATCTGTCAATGCTTCGACAATTTTTTTGACGTCTTGAGCTCGTTCCTGATCACACACAAGCAAAGCATCATCAGTATCAACAATCACAACATTATGCAAACCGACTGTCGCGACAAGTTTTTCCGGTTTTACAAAGACAAAAGTATCGTGCGTATCCACACTACGAACATTTCCCTTTAATACATTCCCAGACGCATCTTTTGGAAGTACATCATACAGTGTTCGCCAATTCCCAATATCGGTCCATCCAATGTCTGCGGGAATCACGGCAATTTTTTGGGTCTTTTCAATGATAGCGTAATCGATCGAAGTTTTTTCTAAGGTAGGATACACGCGTTCGACAACCTGCTGCTCGCGGGATGTCCCAAGAGCTTCTCGAATCTCCAATAGACCCCGATACATCGCCGGACAATACTCTGCAAAAAGCGCAAGTATGCGCTGAACCCGCCAAGCAAACATATTGCTGTTCCACAAATATTCCCCGCTGGTGAGGAATGTCTTTGCAGTAGCAAAATCAGGCTTTTCCGTAAACGTATCCACAAGATACACTTTTTCGTTTTCAATATCGGTAAGAATCCGACCTTTGTGAATATACCCATAGCCGGTTTCTGCATACGTCGGCATGACACCCAGCGTAACAAGATATTCAGGATAACGATTCAACACTGTCTCAGCGATCCGAAGCAGCCGACAAAATTCATCAGGTTTTAAAATCAAATGATCCGATCCTAAACTTGCGATCACAGCGTCAGGATCTTCACGAGCAACATAGAGCGCTTCAAGACCTATAGCAGCCGCTGTATCGCGTCGCGCAGGCTCCACGATAATATGCTCCTTGCGAATCTTCGGAAGTTGCTGTGTGACTAAAGAAACGGCATTCGCTGTTGTGGAAACGAAAATATCGGAGGCATCAGCAAGAGGAGCAACACGTTCAACAGCGTCCTGAATCATAGTTCTTTGAGAAGCAAACGCGTGAAATTGCTTCGGACACTGCGACCGACTCACTGGCCACAGACGTGAACCAACACCTCCAGCACGAATGACAATTTTCATAAAAAAACTCGCACAAGATAAATAAAGATAAAAAAAGCAAGTATAAATCGATACCAGGCAAAGACATGCAGTGAATGTCGTTCAAGAAATTTCATGAGAAACGCGACGCTCAGAAAGCCAAAAATAAACGCAGAGAAAAAGCCGATGATCGCGAGCATCCATGCTTCAATACTGAGACCCATCATAACACTCTCAATCAACTTTTTCAAACCTGCGCCAGCGACCGTAGGCAGCGAAAGAAGAAAGGAAAACTTCGCTGCATCACGACGCGAAAGTCCCTGTGTCATGCCAGCAATCATTGTAATACCAGAACGCGAAGTCCCGGGAATCAGCGCGAGAGCCTGCGCACAACCAATAATCAAAACATGACGCAAGCGTAAAAATGAAAGTTCGAACTTGGGTTGGAAATTTTTCCTATCTACAACAAGGAACAACACACCAATAAGGATGAGCATAAGTATCACTACCCCAGAATTTCTCGCATAGCGTTCTACAATATCTTCAAAGAAAAAACCAAAAAGGGCAGCGGGGAGGCTTGCGATGAGTATCAACCAGGAAAGTCTTTGAGCTGACTGCGAAACATCAAAGGTTTTGAGGCTCTGTACAAAGCCATGGAAAAGACGAGCGACATCCGTACGAAAATAAATCAGCACAACGCACAGTGTTGCAAGATGAAGAAAAACGTCGAAAAAAAGGCTATTCTCTAATTCAAACCCCAGTACATCGCGAAAAAAAATAAGATGCCCTGAAGAAGAAACAGGGAGAAACTCTGTAATACCTTGAAGTGCGCCGAGAATAAGAGCGGCGACGATGTGAGTGAACGTCATACCATTTTCCACAAAACTCAATATTGTACGTCGAAAAGTACTGGATAGAGCAGTCGCCCTACGGCTGTCGGATCTCCTTCGCGCTTCCGCACGTCTTCATACAGAATAGGTGAAGCACCGTGACTCGAATGTGCTTCAAGTAACACTATACCGGCGTCTGAAGATAACTGTTTCACAACAGCAACATGCGCTTTTGCAGAGGCATTAAAAAAAAGAATGTCTCCAACTTTCAGATCGCGTGTATCGCCTGGTAAAAGCCGATGAGTATGCGCGAGCCATGCTTGTACATTCTGAACACTCGTATCGAAGTACGCATCAGTTGGCGGCGAAATGTACCCTTCCGACGTTACAAAAAAATCAGCCTGCATCTCGGGAAACAACGGCACACCCGCTTCATAATAAACATGTGCCACGACATCGACAACCGAGGCAAAGCCAAGTCGCGCGGGAATTTCCAGCCATTTTCCATCTGACGGATCGAACCAAATATCACGAATTTTTTCTGCGGCAATGGAAAATTCCTCAATATTCGAAAGTCCGTCATCATCACTATCCGCATCTCGACTATTGACAATGCCATCTCCATCCAGATCTTCGTCATAACGATTACGTATCGTATCTTTATCATAATCAGCATACGCAAAATTTGCATTAGTATGCAGTATGTGTTGAAAAAAATATACAATCCCAACACTGCCAAAAATCCAGAATACTCCTAAAAGAATCAAGAGGATAATGCGCACCTTGAAAACTCGAATAAAAAGTTTCACAAAGAGCAAGCCAAAAAGAAAAAAGATGAAAACTTCAAAAAGCCAATTGAGTAAAAATCCGGAAAAGGCAAGAAAATGAAAATTCGTGAGACCAAACAATTTTTTCGAGAATGGAAGCAAAAGTATAATTTGGTATCCGATAGCATCGCTCAGAAGATGACTTGTGACACCGAGAAAAAAAACAAGAAACAGCATACGCATCCAGACGGGGCGTTTCGTGAGCACACACAACGCATAGCACACAATGAAAACAGCAAGATAAATAAAAAAAGAATGCGTATAAAATTCTCGGTGGCTCACTCTTGCGTCCACGAGGTAGGTATACAATAAATCAATATCTGGAAAAAGGCCACCGAGGAAGCCTACGAATAAAAAAAGCCACTGTTGTTTTCGCAACACTGCAAAACTTCGCGAAGATGAAAGTATTTTCCAAGCAATAAGGATACCAAGAGGTCCATGAGCAAGCAACATAGTTATGACGGATCTTTTTCAACCTCACGCTCTTGCGCAGGAAAAGCACGATCAATTTTTTCTACCTTATTTTTTAACTCTTTCAACTGTTGCTGCATAATGGAAATGAGTTTCACGGCCTCTTCGTATTTGGCGACACTCACTTCAATATCCAAATCACCGGACTCAAGCGCTTCAATAATGTGATCGAGACGTTCTTTCAACTGATTTATATTTTCTTTTTTTTGTGGCATAGGCACTGCAAAGTATTATGTATCAAGTTTAAGGTTACGTACGTGACTCTGGATCGATCCATCCTGAAGTTCTGTACGAATCAAATCGCCAATATGTACATCGGAAGCGTGACGCAAAATTTTCCCGGACGCATCCCGCGTGAGCGAAAAGCCACGCTGCAAAGGGAATTGTGGATGAAGATGCGTGAGTGTTTGCTGACGGAAACGAAGTTGTTGAGTGTACATACTCAAGGATTGTGTCAGCGAACGTTGCAAGCGCAAACGATGCTGTGAAAGGAAAAGTAACGACTGTTGGAGTGTGTAAGAAAAAGTGCGTTTGAGAGCATCGAGCCGTCGCGTAAGTAAAGCAAAAAATTCCGTACGATCAGCTAGAATACGCTGCAGACGCTCGAAAATAGTATACACATTTCGCTGGACATCGTCCAAAATACGAAAAAGATGCGAACGCAATTGTTGTCGTGTTATCAAAAGTTGACTCACAAAAGTTACTTTATCCGGCACAGCGATTTCTGCCGCATTCGAAGGTGTACTTGCACGTACATCGGCTACAAGATCAACAAGAGTAACATCACGTTCGTGTCCAACGCCTGTAATAATTGGCATATGCGAGGCAAAAACGGCTCGGCATACAGCTTCAGAATTAAATGCTTGCAAGTCTTCAAGGCTTCCACCGCCGCGAGTAACAATAATGACATCAACGGGACGATATTTATTAAACCAATCCAAAGCATCCACGATTTCAGCTACGGCACGTTCCCCCTGCACCGAAGCATGATGAAAATAAATCGTCAAACCCGACCAACGATTCGTAAGAATCCGTAATACATCTGTGTACGCCGCGGCGTCTTGTGATGTCACAAGACCAATCGTTTCTGGTACAGACGGCGGCGCTGCTTTGTATCGTTCATCAAAAAGCCCTTCTTTTTCGAGTTTACGTTTCGTGAGTATCAACGCACGCTTCAGTGCTCCTTCGCCAACCGGTTCGATACCGATGACACGAAAAGAAAAACGCCCTTGTGGAATATAGATATGCGGCAAACCTTTCACAACAATTTCCATTCCGTCTTCGATTTGAACTTCAAGTTGATAGAACATCAAAAAACAATTCATTTTTCCTTTTTCATCTTTGACATCAAAGACAACATAGCGATTCTGAATAATTTTATAATCGCTCACTTCGCCTTTGACATAAAAAACCTCCTGCGAAAGCGAAGTATTGAGTGAATCCAAAAATTCACTCACAGAATATATCGAATGTTGTGCTTCGGAATTCATATATATCATTCACGCAACTGACTTGCGTTTGGCGAAAAGAATTGAAGACTTAAATTGTTCGGGGTAAAAAGCATCAAGGCGGACTATTCGAACACTGATGTTACGAATCTCTAAGGCCTCCGGAAGTCCATCTACAAACGTTTTCTGATCATATCCTAAACAAATCACATGCGGCTGAATTTCTTCGATCACTCGATATTTATCGCCAGGGTACCCGAGTAATGCTTTAAAAACACAAGGTTCTTTTTGCACTAAATCCAAACGTTCTGTTTGTGACCAACAAGGCATGCGTCCCTTCACGCGACGTACGGTTTCATCCAGTGCCACAACTACAAAAAGCTTATCACCGAATTCCAGAGCCTTCTGAAATAAAAATCGATGTCCTGCATGAATACCGTCGAATGTACCAAAAACTAAAACGCGTTTCATGTTTTAAAAAATATATCCTTTACATTAAATTCATCCCAGCTCCCGGACTTCTCATTCCAACGATACCCTTTCACATAACTCGTGATCGCGAGTTCGGAAAAAATCCAATCTGCAGAATGTGAAGTATCTAGTGGATCTTCTTTGACTGGAACGCGAGTGAAACGTTCAAAGCGCGTTTTTCCCTGTTGTCCTTGAACAACAATCGACTCTTTCAAAACCGCCTCGGTTCCTTCGACTGGTTCTGGAGGATGATGCTCCAACACAGTGTATTGTGATTTGATATGCTCAAGAATTTTTTCCCAGCGCTTTGGATGCATAGAGATTATGATGAAGAAAAGCACTCTGAAGAGATTCAATTTTGTGCTTATGATTCAGACGCACTGCAACAATATGATCTGGGTACGCAAGATGGAAAGTATAGGGAATAATCCGATACACTTCCCGAAGCCAAATGCCAATCACATTGCCGTGAGTTACAATCATAATACGTCGGTACGAACTCTGCAATATCACTTCAAACACCGAAAGAACACGTGCAAGAAAATCATTATAGGATTCACCGTACAGAGCATGAGAACGGAAATACGTAAGGTTTCGTAACTCCTCGGGGTATAATCGAGCAACTTGGGAATACGTCAGTCCACTCAAAATACCCTCACGATTCCACTCTGTAAGTTCTCGCAAAGCATGGATATCACAGTGAAGATAACGTTGAAGAATTTCTGCGGATTGAAGTGCGCGGTTTTGAACTGAAGCATAGATCACATCCACCGGTGTGACATGAAATCGTGTACCGACGTGATGCATTTCGTTCAAGCCGCGTGGAGTTAAAGACGTGTCGGTAAATCCGGTAAACCAACTGTTCTGTTCATCAAGGCTTTGCCCGTGCCGAACGCAATAAAGAATTTTTTTCATATATTTGTTTCTGAAATTTTCATCGAACACGCGCAAATCTATTATACCGTGACGACGTGATCTTGTCAGTAGGAACTTCGTAAAAAATAATCTGAACCATTGTGGGACTGTCGTTGAATGCGCTTTTGTCTGTGAGTCAATGAATGTGATTCAAAGTACAAAGAGGAGCAAGACTCTCGCTTTCGAAACACTGACAGTGCACAGTGTGCTGAGAAAGGAGAGTCTTGCTCCTCTTTGTACTTTGTGCAAATGCTTTTTCACAGACAAAAGCACATTCAACGACAGTCCCGCTATTGTTCAACGGCATGACCTTAATTTGTGACGCGAAAGTCTTTTACGATATAATAGAGTTATGGGAAACGACGCTATCATCCGAAAACTCTATCAAAAATACTTTGCGCAACCGACCGAACTCCTCGTGAAAGGTGAAAAAGGCGGCACGACGATCGCTGTAAATGAAATTCTCAGTAAGGCATCTTTCTTTTACGAAAGAATCCGTAATGCTTTGGAATATAGCGAAGAACACTTATTGCGTAAAAATGCCATTGCCCGCATCCTTTCAAGGCGCCTCTTCTTCCAGAAAAAAAGTGAAGAAGTCGCTGAATCATTGATATTAGAACTCATTCGAGCGCGATACCTCCCAAATCGAACCCTCTCGGACAAAATGATTCCGATCATTGCTAAAACGATCCACAAATATCAAAGGCTTCTCAATACTATTGAAAAAAACGACGGGCTTCAAAAGCGTCAAAAAGCCTTTAAATGGACAATAGGCATTGCAGCAAGTGAAATCGAATCCCAACTTGCGGATACTCACCAGGATGAAGCATTTGCTACATACATGTACGAAATTTTCGAAAAGAATCTTCCGGAAGAATTAAAAAATATCCCGAAAGAAGAATTAAGTATTCAACTTTTCATTGCAATCGAACAATCCCTCTTGAAAGCCGATAAAATTCTCATATCCCATCGCCTACTCGAAAGATACGTACCACATTGGAAACATGCGAGTAATGATACGATAGAAAAAATGGCAACATGTTTTGAAAATATTCGTAACGCTCTCGATGCGCATTTTAAACATCAGCGTACAGACACATTATACCGGTGGACAAAAAAATATACCGTACTTTTTTTGCTCCTTCGGGATCTTCTCGAAAAACATGAAGAAGATTTTGCAAATCTTTTAAACGATAAACAGACGCTCAAAGAAGAAATAGAAGCGGCGTACAAACGACGCGCTAAAATCATTCGCAGAAAAATCACTCGTGGCGTCGCACGAAGTATCATCTATATCTTTTTCACAAAAATGTTGATCGCGTTATTGCTCGAAATTCCTTACGATCGGTATGTACACGGCGAGCTCGCGCTCATTCCACTCGAAATCAACATTATGTTTCCGCCGATCCTCATGTTTATCCTCGGCATCACGATTCGCATGCCGAAAAAAGAAAACCTCAAAAAAATTCAGGAGGTGCTCCCTAAAATGATTTATAACGATGCACTTGCACTAACGCCTCCAAAAAAACTCAAACGAAAAACCTTTTTTAGTATTATATTTACAACGCTCTATACACTCACCTACGCCGTATCGTTTGGGGGAATGATTTACGTGCTTTCTTCCTTTGGATTTAATACCTTCAGCGGCGCGCTTTTTCTCCTTTTCCTGTGTCTTGCAAGCTTTTTGGGATTTCGATTACGTCAACATGTCAAAGAAGTGAGTCTCATTGAAAGACGCGAAAATATTATTACACTTCTCGTAGGCTTCCTAACAACCCCGTTTTTACGAGTCGGCAACTGGATCAGTACAAAATTCTCCCGCATCAATATTTTTCTCTTTATACTCGACATCATTATCGAAGCACCGTTCCAACTCATTATCGAAGTTCTCGAACAATGGTTCTCTTACATGAAGGAAAAACGCGACGAGTTATCATGATCACTTTGTATGCGTCCGCCACTCGGATTCGGACACACCCGCTTGTTGATTCAAAAATCGAGCGACTACAAAAAAATAATCTGACAGGCGATTCATATATTGGAGGAGCACTTCCGAAACCGGCTCTTGCTCGTGGAGTGCTACAAGATCTCGCTCAACACGACGACACACCGTGCGCACGACATGACACCAAGAAGCAGCAGGTGTGCCAGAAGGCAAAAGGAAATGCGTAAGAGGCGCAAGCTGTGCGTCACGCACATCAATACCTTGCTCAATATCGCGGACAACCTGTTCTGTAATACGCGGGATAGAAAGAGTTGCATCCTGAGGTGTGGCGAGTTGTGCGCCGATGACAAAAAGCGTTCGTTGAATATTTTGCAATTCTTTGCTCAACTGCCCGCGCGCACTCTTGTCAAGCAATCTTTCGGTCGCAAGAAGAGCGATAAGATATCCAATGCAAGTATTTAATTCGTCGACCGACCCATAGGCATGAATACGCAAAGTATTTTTCGATACTCGCTTCGACCCAAACAAACCCGTCATACCGCGATCACCGGTTTTGGTATATATCCGCGATCGAAAAACACGCTGGTGAGATGTTCTTGCGTTCATAAAAATTTACGAAACTCATCAAACTACTCGGTAGTATACATCAATACAATAGACAAAGCACCTGGCACATTCTACAATAGAATCACTGTAAGCATTCACCCAAAGCATTCACCAAACTCATATAAAATTATTTTCATAAATTACTTATAACTATATGCAGAATTCTATCCGTTTCAGTGTGCTCATCATCGGCATCATCGTCGCGATGCAAATACAATCAACACCCAATGTTTCTGCACAAACGCGCATCGCAGCGTGTAAAACCGAAAAAACTGGCATGCAAATTATCACCCGCGACGCTAATAATAAACTTGTACCGAATATTAACTTCATCGTCTATACCGTTACAAAGGATCCGGATGGGAATCTGTATTTCGATGAAAGCAAAAAACTCACCTCCGGTAAAACAGACGTAGGTGGGCAAACTGAAATTTTTTGTCTCGATACAGCGAAAGGCCCCTACGCAGTCAAAGTATGGGAATCGAGCGCCACGTATGGATATTTCTCTGTATCGGGTGATCAGATTACAACGAAAGAAGGTATCCAAGTAGTCGAGCTCAAAATGAGCGACCTGTTTGTCATTATCCGCGACGCCGAATCAAAATTAGTCAAAAATAGCTATTTCGATATTTATATTCAAGGTTTCGATGTGGACGGTGATCCAATTATCGACGAAACCAAACTCAATAAAGATAAACTCGTTACTGCGAACGTTAACACTGGTGATGTTGGCGGAAAACACATGTATCTTGCGCCAGGAAGTTACATCGTGCGCCTCCACGCTACCGGTAACAAAGAATATTTTTATATCTGGAATCAAACAGCAACCAGCGGAAAAACAACGACAGTGAATTATAAGCAAGGCACACTCAGAACAGCGCTCCAAAACATCAACAAGAAGGTCGTGCGGGAGAAAAAAATTGCAATGTATACGCAAAAGTATGACGCGCAAGAAAATCCCATCGTCGGTACTCATCTTGCAGATGTCTACACAGGTTTAGAAGGTCAAGTGGATG
Source organism: Candidatus Kerfeldbacteria bacterium RIFCSPLOWO2_02_FULL_42_19 (assembly GCA_001818315.1). Classification (GTDB taxonomy): domain Bacteria; phylum Patescibacteriota; class Patescibacteriia; order HO2-48-17; family HO2-48-17; genus WO2-43-9. Next base: position 287,569 of record MHKF01000012.1, on the reverse strand, counting down.
CGTATCTTCCGAGCGGTGAATACGCACTCAAAATTCCATCAGATGTTTCGAAACTCTTTTATTATATTTGGAAAGTAAAAATAAAAGATTCGGAACTCACCAAAGTCAATTATCGCCTGAGCGGCCTCAGACTGATTTTGCGTAATGATAAAGGCGCGATCGTCAAAAATGCAAAATTCAGTATTGCATCTCAAACAACGGACGCGAAAGGTCAACCCGTTGTTGATAAAATTCTGATTTCTGGACTGAACACCGGAAATGGCGGTGTGAAAGATGTCTATATCCCTACAGATACCTATGCGATCATTTATGGAAAACAGACTATCTATCAAGTAGATGTAGCTGATACATATTTCACGCGCGTTGATTGGCTCAAAACGATTACAGCGCGGCTCAATCCAGAAGTATACATGACGACGCCATTTGAGAACACAAATTTTAATCTCAGAAAAACAACAATGCCGAAAATTGATTTGAAAGATGTGGATAAAGTCTTAAGCCAAGCATATAAATCCGAAGCAAAAATTATCAAAAAACCGTATTCGGTCATATTTGATTACACAAATGATCAGTTAGAAAAAAATGGTGTGACCGCAGAAAAAATACGCATCGCCTTTTATAACAATGCAACCGGAAAATGGCAGTACATCGGAAAAAATTTTCCTGAGAAACACATAGCGATCGCCAGTGCAAATGTAAAAGGAACTTTTGTACTCGTCGCACAAAAATAAAAGTTTAGCGAATTGTAGAAAATGTTACCCGCGTAGATTTTTTTTCATATTGAGTCGAAACCTCGCCTTCCAGCAACGCATGCAATACATCATGCACAGCTTGTGCGCCTTCAACAAGTCGAGGTCCTGGTCGATTCAATAATGAATCATCAATACGAAACACATGTCCTGCGCGTACAGCGCGCAAATGCCGCCAATTCGGTCTCGACTGAACTTCCGCAACATCGCTCCTCATCGCTCGACCGCACCAATGGATCAAAATAACCTCCGGATTATAAAGAAACAGCTGAGACTCGTCGAGCTTACAACTCACCTGCCCAGCTTCTCTGAGTCCTGTCACACCGCCAGCGATTTTCAAAATCTCAGGCACCCAATTACCGGCAATCATCGGAGGATTACCCCACTCTTCAGCATACACAGAAAAACGTCGATTATGCCCTGCACTACATTCCGCAAGGCTCGCGAAACGCTGCTTCATATTCGCAACGAGTGACTGCGCTTGTTGCTCTTTACCAAACAGCGATCCAATTTCCACAATAGATTCAAATACATCGCCAAGAGTCTTTGGATGCAGATGATAAATTTCCCCAGGGCCAGTATACTGCCGCAAAGCCTCAGGCAAATAATAAGACGTCAGAATAATATCAGGCGCGACTTTCATAAGAGCGTCACAATCCGTCTCAGTCCACGTACCAATATGTGACTTCTGACGAGCAGCTTCGGGATAATCACAAAGCTTGGTTACTGCAATGATATTATCTTGACAACCCAGTGCATATAAAATTTCTGTATTACTTGGCGCAAGCGATACAACTCGAAGCATAAAAATCCTCCGAAAAAAAATGAACACTTATAGTATATCAAATAATTCAATTTATAAAAAAATTACAAAAAAATAAAACCGTTGAAATTACAAAGATGTACATGCAAAAACTCCATGATCCTTTCTCTGCTGATCATCATAAGAGGCAAAAATCACTACGCCATTAGAAACAGCTGGTGAAGTTTGAGCCGATCCAACTCCTTGAAATGCCTCAGAACTCCAAACACGTTCTCCACTCTCAGCACGAAGTGCATACAACACTCCTTCAGACGTCGTCTCTCCAGATGGATCATAACCAAAATCATCAGTACTAAAATACACATATTATCGAAAAGACAATCAGAGGACTGTCGCCATAAATACCGTTTCTTATTTCATGTATAAAGAAAAGAGGAGGAAGACAAGAGCTTTCGAAGCACTAACAACTGCACAGTGTGCTGAGAAAGTCTCGTCTTCCTCCTCTTTTCTTTTGCGCGTTGCACAGGAAACGGTATTTATAGCGACAGCCCATCAGTCTCATCATAATTTGACAAAAAAATTCGGTGTGATAGAGTAAGTTCTTCTGAGAATGAAACCGGCGCATCAAGCTAGCGCGGAATTATCAAGTTAAAATAAGGTGATGTTGACCCTCGCACGACAATATATATCGTCTGGAAACAATGGATCTCCGATTTTTACGCGGAGCGATACTCGTATGTCAAAATCTCGAAGAACAATATGGAGGAATAATCATGCATAAAAATAATCAAAACATGATACCGAGATTCTGGCATACAAGCCAGAATTTTTGTTTGTAGAGATCGTACTTCGACATCACAATCAATCAGTGCAATGACGAAAGTGCACTAACTAAGGAGAAAACTATGCGGTCCAGATTGGAACTAACGAAAGTCGCGAAAGAAATTTCGGTATTCTCAAAAAATCTCTGGGAGCTTTTGAAACCGGTGCAGAAGGCATTCGTCACCCTCATTATGCTCATGCTCTTCATACAACTCGCACGCCTCCTCGACCCGTGGCTACTGAGCAAGATCCTCGACTTCATAAAAAATCACGTCGAACACATTCAGATCGATAGACAACTCCAGTGGGATCTCGCACTGCTCATCCTCGCCTACACAGGTTTGTACGCCGGACTTGATCTTATTGATCACGTCGCAGATCGGCAGATTTGGAAGAAAACAATCGCAGACAGCACACGGCATCAGTACATCGTGACGCATCAAAAACTGTTTGATCTTTCACTCGGCTTCCACGAACAACACAATTCAGGTGAACTCATGAAGCAGATACATCGCGGCATCGATAACCTGATCATGTTTCTCCTCAACCTGTGTTACGAATTCTTCCCCACCTCATTCCTCCTCCTCGTCAGTAGCGTCATGCTCCTCATATACGACTGGTGGGTTATGGCCGTCTTCGGCGTGCTCATCATTCCTTACATATACCTATCCTTGCGACTGGAAATAGTCGTAAAACCGATGCATGAAAAAGAAATGGATCATGAAGAAGCGCTGGCATCAGATATGGTTGAAAATGCCCTCAATATTAACAGCATTCAATCGCATGGGATGCAAGAACGCGTGCAACAAAGGGTTGAAACAAAAGTCAATCACATAATCCGATTGTGGTATGACATCAACACGACGTACATACGCTACAATGTTGTGCGTGGGCTTTGTATGGCTGTTTCGATCGGCATCGTGTTAGGCGTCATTTGTCTCCACGTCGTAACAGGCAGAATCACGCTTGGAGAATGGTACCTCTGCATGACGCTTTCCATTAAAAACTTTATTCATTTGTATCGCATCTTCCGAGTGCGTCGGCAAATGGCGGAAGCAGAAACAGGCATCAAGCGACTCATAACCCTCCTCAAAACCCCACCGTTGATTGAGGATCTACCGCATCCTCGTCCGTTGTCGAGTGTTCCGAATCCAACATCGTTCATCCGATTTGAAGATGTGGATTTCGAATACAATTCACGCAAAAGACTCGTCGTGTGCTCGACACACAATGGACTCAATCATGCACAAGAAGCGATCTCTGCAATGACTGATGCACCGCAGCAACTCACACCAGCAGTCAGTAGTGATATGATCCACAGCAATGGAACCAGTGCGCTACACGATGTCAATGTCAACATTCAGTTTGGCGAATTCATTGGCATTGCTGGACTCACCGGCAGCGGCAAGTCGACGTTTGTGAAGCTTCTCCTGCGTCACTATGATCCCAAGCACGGAACGATTTTTGTCAACGGTCAACCGTTAAAAACAGTACGACGTAGTGATTGGAGACAAAATATCGGTTACGTCCCGCAGGAGGTAGAAGTCTTTAGTCGGACAATCGCACAGAACATTGCGTGCTTCAGTGCAATAGACCCGGAGAATATTCATGAACAAGCGATGCACGAAATTATTGCGGCCGCAAAAATTGCGCAAGCACATGAGTTCATTATGAAGTTGCCCAATGGATATAACACGCTCATTGGAGAACGAGGCATGCTGCTCTCCGGCGGGCAACGCCAACTCATTGGCATTGCACGAGCGATTGCACGTCAACCGAAGCTGCTCATTTTTGATGAAGCTACTTCCAGTGTAGATTCGGAACACGAAGCGCTCATACAACAAGCGATTGAAAAAATTCGAGGACAAGGTCGATGCACGATGCTCGCTATAGCCCACCGACTACCAACAATACAAAATTTCGATCGTATTCTCGTGTTCCACGAAGGACGTCTCGTCGAAATTGGTTCACACCGCCAACTCTTGAATACCACAGGCATCTATGCCCGTCTGTGGTCCAAACAGATGCGACAATAAACTACATCCGTTCTGAACATCCTGCTCCTTAATCCCGTTGAAATGCACCAACGGGATTTTCGTTTACGAATTTCGATTTGCGAAAATTTGATAAAATTGCTATACTGCCTTTACGAAATTTGCTTATTGTTAAGCACATAATCATTAATTAAGCATACATGAGTGACATGCTCATTGTAGGCTCCAAACTCAAAGCCTACATCAAATCACAAAAGTGCATGACATCATCCGAGCTTATGGACGAGCTCAATAAAAAAGTCATGCAGATGGTTGAAGCCGCCTGCAAACGTGCTCAAGGAAACAAGCGGACAACCGTAAAACCTCACGATCTGTAAATCTTTGCATAGTCACGATCAACGGAAAACCATAAAGGCCCCCTCACTCAGGGGGCCTTTATAAATAAATAAGAATTACGCCATGTAATTCCATCTCCTTCTTTCTGCTGGACTGAGAAGTCTGGTTTTGATTTTCCTTTCCAAGCCGCACGTGAGGAAAATTCTGTTATTCTGGCTTTTGCCAGCGAGAGATATGGAGAGCATCAAGTTGAAAGGTCAAAATAATAAATATTTACCTTATCTTGATGGATGTTACTCTCTCCTCTCCATGTCTCTTGCCAGCAAAAAAGGCGATCGGGAAATATCTTGTCTAAAATACAAATAGATTCGTTTCCTAGAGAAGAGTTCTCCCCATCGCCTTGTAATTCGATGAGTAACACATGCTTCACATAAGGACATACGCAGACCTCAGCGTTGATCCTGACATAAAGAAACATGTGACCCGATAACCGACGGGTGGCGGCTCTCTCCTCACTGAATTATAACAACGAACAGTCTCGAACTTTCATCGTAACAGCCACTATTATAAACCAACGGTAAATATTTGTCAATAGCTCTCGATTAAAAAAATAGAAAGATAGCTAAGATAAAATAAAAAAAGAAGTCCAAAGCAGTCAACAAAACGAACTCAACGGTCTCGTCGGTCACTTCAAAACACGAAGCATTGGTACGCTATTACTCCGTGGCATCACGGTAATATCATCGACCCCATCGCCGTCAGTATCGCCGGCTGTAACATTCACACCGCCCAAAAAACCGTCCGCAAACACCAACAATTCTTTGATAATTTTTGAACCAGTTTTATTAAATACCCGCACGAGCGGCGTCGCGTCAACCCCTGCCCCAACAATAATTTCATCACGACCGTCGCCATCAATATCTCCACCAGCGACACTCACGCCACCGTAGAAATCCTTGCTGAACGCGAAAAACCCTGGATTCAGTAATTTTACTTTATTTTTCTGGACACTGAACATTTGTATGTGCGGCGCGCCAAATTCCGGTCCAACAATAATTTCATCAATACCGTCATCGTCAAAATCTAAAACCGCCGAACGGATTCCACCGCGAAACGTATTCTTATCATACGCGAAAAAGTTCGCAAGCATCGTACCGTCCATGCGATGCACGGTCACCTGCGGGCCGCCGCCTTTCCCCGCCGTAACAATAATATCCCCGCGACGGTCGCCATTCACGTTCCCTACATCAACGTATGTACCTCCCTGAAATAAACCGTCCAGCGCAAAGAATCCGGGATGCTTCAACACTCCTTTGTGATCAAAAATGCGTATATGCGGCCGACCGCCAGGTCCGGGAGCAGTCACGATTTCCGCAAAACGATCGCCGGTGAGATCGCCGCAGGCAACGCGCACACCAGAGCGTAATGTTTCTGCATACGCAAAGAAGGAAAACAATGCCTTTCCATTCTGTTGGAATACGCGAACCTGCGGTCCAAACCCAACATCAGGACCCGTTAAAAGCTCAGCGACTCCATCACCGGTGAGATCGCACGACAACGGATGAAATCCGCCAACGAGCGTGGAATCATATGGAAAAAATGTCGACTTCGCAGGCGCCGGAGCGCTGCCTCCCGTCACCGTGCCATCAGCTCGAAAATACACATCCGGAACCGTATTATCTTTATTCGCCACACGAAAGCCTTTCAGAAGCGTGTGCTGTTGCGTATCAACATTCTGCACGGTGACATCATAAGAACCCGGAAACATCAATCCAAAGGGAAGCTCAACAGCAAGTTGTGTAGACGACTGAACATACGTATTGACGGCCTCAAATGTACCGAAAATCGCTTTAGCGCCATGACGAAAATTACTCCCCGTGACTGAAACAAATAACGTCACTTCTGGCCCATCGGGAACCGTCTTCATATTGGGATCCACGCGCGAAACTTTGGGAGCTTGCTCTGTAAAAGGCGCTTCGCCTTCAATATCAATCACGCGAATGAGATCATTAAAATTATCCGCGACGTACACACGATCATCCGGCGCGTCAACGACGAGCCCTTTCGGATTATTAAACTGCGCGTCGTTTTTTTTGCCATCACGAAAGCCTCGAATGCCAGAACCAGCCACAAGCTTCGTGACTTCTTCCTCAAGATCAAGCTGACGAATGCGTTGTCCACCGACCTCTGAAACATATACGTGTCCATCGCCACCAAAGGTCACGTATTCAGGAAACGAAAACACCGTCTTATCAAACGTTGCGTCATTGTAACCCGGCTCTCCAGTACCTGCGAGTGTCTCGACTTTACGATCCGAAAGTCGTATGCGCCGAATCGCATGATTATCTTTATCAGCGACATACAGAAACGCTCCGTCATGATCAATAGCGACACTCATAGGACTACTCAACTCGGTGGCAGCTCCGGCGCCGTTTTTAAAACCAGCCTTACCAGAGCCAGCAATGAGCGTCGTCACTCCATCACTCACACGCACACGACGAATCCGATGATTGCCGGTATCCGCAATATAGAGAAAATTGCCATCCAGCGAAATGGCAATGCCGATAGGACGATTGAAATACGCGCAACCGGCAGCCGCTGCCTTGAATTCTCCAAGACATTTTGCACCTTCTTGATAGCCGTTATCCGATTCGCTTGTCGAATTAATCTCACCCGCGCCAGTGATGAGGAAATCAGTTTTCGTCGCAATATCCACGCCGCGGATACGATTATTATTACGGTCAACGACATAAAGCGTCTTGTTATCCGGACTGATCACGACCCCAGTAATATCGCTAAAACGACCTTCTGAACCCGTTCTCCCTTCTTTATAATTATCCACACTGTTGCCGATGAGTGACGTCACAACACCCGTTGTGCGTTCGATTTTCCGAATTTTGTTATTTTCCGCAAGATAGAAAAATTTTCTGTCGTGTGAAAGCACCAATCCCTTCGGCCGTCCAATGAGCGCACCTGTACCCGTGCCATTATCATTCCCGAACCGATCTTTACCGGCATAGTGAAAAGGATTCTGCCCATCCAAATCAAAACGATAAATACTACTGCCACCGCTATTGAGCACGTATATTTTTCCATCACGAACGAGTATGGCGGAAGAAGTATTCAACGTAATCATATGCTCGTCTTCGGCAAGCAACGTTTTTGTGCCATCGAGCGTTACTTTGTACAGAAAGTCGAAAAGTCCATCGCCATCGACTTCATACACCGCGCCATCGTAAAAATACACACCGCCAATATTCAAGAATCCAGAAGCGAGCGTCGTCACGCTTCCGTTGGTAATATCCACAGCGACGATACGTTGATTGCCGGTATTCGCAACGTACAACGCGCTGCCATTTTTCGTCATCTTCGTTGGCGAGGAAAGACCGGAAGCGACTTTACTCACACTTCCGCCACTGAAACTCACTTTTTTCAAAGCATTGTTGCCAGTATCGGCAATGTACAAAATGTCGTTTTCAGTGTCGGCGTACAATCCTTTGGGTTTCGAGAGACCAGAAGAAACCAGAGTCGTCACTTTACCGCCGGAAATTTTTTTAATTTTGCTGTTATCCGTATCGGCTAAAAAAATCGTACTGCCATCGAGAGCAATCGCTTCTGGCCAACCAAAACGTGCTTTATTCGTGTCGCCGTCGGTATCGCCGTAAGCTCCAGTGCCCGCAACCGTGGAAACTTTCCCGTCGGTTGCAATCTTCCGTACGACATTGTTCATCGTGTCGGCGATATAAAAATTCCCAGCGCTGTCCACCGCAAAATCCTTTGGCTGATCCAAATACGCTTCGAGTTTGTCTTTGCCGTCACCGCCAATGATTTTACCGACGTACGTAGCAACATCGCCAAACTTCGCTTCCGTCGCCTGTGGTAGAAGGAATGCGAAAGTTGTCAGCATCAAAAGAAAAGCGGACGAGCGAAATGAAAATTGTATCGGAAGATTCGTACGCATGTTGAAAATTTTAAGAGTAAACGATCGATTTCTATTATGGGTCTGTCGCCGAATGCGCTTTCGCCTGTGAAATCGTAGAATTTCGTGACAGAATCGCTGAATAAATTTTGAGGTTTATATGGAATATAAGCCGAAAAATTTTGAAGCGATTCTGGCCGAAATGCTACGATTGCAACAGAAATGGTATTCGGCAACAGACCCATTATACCACGAGTTGATGAATCACAGGCGCAGCGCAATACAATCGAAACGAGATAAGAGAGGAGAAGATGATAACCTTTCTTAGCACACAGTGCAGTGTTAGTGCTTCGAAAGCTTATCATCTTCTCCTCTCTTATCTCTTATCTGTGTATTGTCGAAACTCATTTTTGATAACTGTGCTATAAGAAAACAAAGAACCCTCCGCGCTCGAAAGCTTGGAGGGTTCTAATAAAGGGCTAAACGAAGGTGTAAAATCGTGGCGCCGGGCACTACGACGCCGTATGAGAATCGAGGGACATCACTCACGGTGCTGCAGATACTACAGTGGCCCCCGACGCACCATGACCGCGGTCCGCACAGTCGACCATCAACCGGATGTAAGTTTTGTGAACAAATCCGTGTTGATCGACCCGCCTGAGGTTCAGCCGGAGAACCCACGGCTCCCTCCGGAACTGCTGATAGAACTCGTGCTTCCGGAGGTGCCAAATTCCAAAGTTCGGCGTGGTGTACGGCGTCCTGGTCCAAACTTCTGGATTTTGCCGCAAAGTGGACTCCAAGACCATGTCAACCTCAATTAAAGAGGGGTTTCCCGGCGGGTCAATCCGGAAGCGGCAGGTCTCCGGGTAAAATGGCCGGTACTCCACCGCCTTCTCTTCCTCCAGGTAATCCTCGAAAGGCGTACTGACGGTGGTGCTCCCTGTGGCCACAATCCTCGCACCTGTTTTGACCCAGGAAACCCCCACCAGAAAGTGCGGGTTCTCTACGAGGCAGTGCAGGAGAAAGGTTGGAACGAAAAGGACCATCAAGATCAGCGTCGAGCGCATGGCATCTCGACGCCACTGCCACTCGCCCTTCACCATTTCCCATTTGGTGTCCGCGGTGTTGTCCGCCGCCTCGTACACGTCCTTCCATGGCGGCACGAGATTCTGGCCGTCCAATAGATCCGGGTCCTCGAGGCCGTTGAACCCGTACACCCGCCACCTCCTACACGGCGGGACGACCTTCCTGGTTCCTCGCAGTAGGAAAAACGCCCCAAGCACGAGGAAACCTTCATACACCAACCACCACCATCCGGAGTCCGACAGGAACTTCTCATTCAGATGATTAAGGAATAACCACACTCCCGCCGCCACCACACCTACAATGATATCGGAAATCCAAACGTGAGCGTCCGTGAACACCACCCGATCCCAGTTCCTCCGGAAAATCATCAACGCAATGAAGACTGCCACTAAAAAAATGCAAAGATAGTACATGCTTTGTCCCCTTTTTCTGTAGAAGCGCCAGACGTTTCGAAAGACCATCTTTACAAACGCTGGTCGCTCATTTGTTGAATTTTTAAGGTTCCTTCAGCGATTGCTTAGAGCGCACGACGCACTTTCACAATCCTGAATTTGGAATAAAATTATATCACAAAATAAAGAAAATGTCAAACTTACTCCAAATGAACCTCCGCGTAGCAAGCTGACGCGGAATGATCAAGTTGAAAATAAAAAAAATGGCTAAATAAAAAATACCTTTATGAAACTGCCGCCGAATGCGCTTTCGCCTGTGAAAAATACATTTTGATCATAGAAAAAAGAGGAGGAAGACTCTACTTTCGCAGCACATAATGCCTTGTCAGTGCTGCGAAAGTAGAGTCTTCCTCCTCTTTGCTCTTTATGAATTTGTCATCGAATGTTGCGCAGAGTGAGTTGCTACAACTGACTTACGGAGCCTCAGTCGCCAATAGAGATAACCACCGAAGAGTACCATCACGATGCTCAAATATTGCGCTGGAGTCAAACCAAAATAACGAACATCGGAAACTCCCGGTAAATCCACGGCGCGCAAAAAGTCAAGAAAAAATCGCACGGTGCCATACAAGATCAAAAACAAAACGGTCGTAAACCCTTTCCATCGCGGCTTGCGGTGCGCAAGAAGCATAATCACAAACAAGACTAAGCCTTTCAGCGAGAGGTACAAGCCATTTTCATGACGCACGGTGCCATCCGGCCACGCGATACCCCACGGCAGAGTCGTGGGTTTCCCAATATGATCATGAATCGCGCCACATCCTAATCGGCCAATAAATAAACCCAACGGCAAGCCAAACAACATCACATCAGCATACGCCAAAAAATCAAATCGCCGTTTTCGCCAGACGAAATACGCAGCAAGGAGTGAACCTAAGAACCCACCCATAATAGACATGCCGCCTTCCCACACCCGAAAAAAATTCCAGAATGATGCAAAAATATACGTCGGGTTATACACAACATATAAAACCCGCGCACCGAGTAAAGCACCGAATAATAACCAAAATGCCATGTCAAAAATCAACTGCGTGTCCAAACCAAATCTTTTAGCCCGCTTGTAAATAACTACCAGCGCTGCTGCGATGCCGAGCGAAACCATAAGTCCCCACACTTGTATCGTGATGGGTCCAATGTTTAAAGTAGTGAATTGATAATAAGGAATCATACCAAAAAAAGAGTGTCTTCTCGAGGATATATTGCTTTGAACGAACACTTTTCTGGGTGTTCTGAAAAGCAATATATCCTCAAGAAGAAGCGTTATTGTAGGATTCTATTATGCCAAACGCAGAAGCGCGCGCCGCCACACAAGAGGATTCACGATATTCTCCGGCTGCTTACCAGCAAAACTTTGGACAATACCCTGCGCGGCTAAAACAGACATCTTCCCGCGTGCTGCAACCGTAGCAGAGGCAATATGCGGTGTCAAAACGACATTCGGCAAACGCGTAAGACCCGTGGTAAGCTTAGGTTCATGTTCGAAAACATCTAAGGCAGCGCCGGCGATTACACCTTTGCGGAGCGCTTGCACAAGAGCTTTTTCATCGATCACCGGACCGCGAGAAGTATTAATCAAGTAGCTGGTACGCTTCATCATCCGCAACTCCCTAGCGCCAATCAAATGATGCGTCGAATCAAGCAATGGTACGTGCATGGATACGAAATCAGAAAGTTTCAAAAGCGTCGGCAAGCTCACGTAGCGCGCACCATAATGGCGTTCAAACTGTGAATTCGGATGCAAATCATGATACACTAACTTAAAACCCAATCCCTGACTCGCGCGCTTAGCAAGATCAAGACCGATATGCCCCAAACCTACAATGCCGAGCGTTTTATCAAAAAAATCACTCCCGATAAACAGCAATGGATCCCAACCCCGATATTTTCCGGCACGAACGAAAGCATCTGCCTGCGGAATGCGTCGCGCCAAGGCGCAGATCAAAGCGAGGGTATGCTCTGCAACAGCTTCATTGAGCACTCCCGGTGTATTCGTGACAACAATACCCAACCGCGTTGCTGTTTCGATATCAATATTATCAAATCCAACAGCGTAATTTGCAATAATCTTGAGGTGCCTATTACGCTCTAAAAATGCGCGATCAATATGATCCGTCAACAGACACAAAAGTGCATCTGCTTCTTTTGCACCATGATACAATTCTGTCTTGGAAATAACACCCGATTGCTTACGAACAACAACCTGAAAATGTTTATGAAGAAGCGCAATGCCTTCTCCGAGAATCACACGCGTCACAAAAACTTTTGGTTTCTTTTTTGTTTTTAACATATTTTACAAAGCTTTAACATCAAAGTACCCGAGCGAAAGATGAGTAAGGAAAGCGCTGCGTAAAACCTCTTCAGAAAAATGCGCAACAAAAAGCGCGTTCCACAGTGCTTCATGTACATGATACGTCTTTATATTCCTTTCATCAATAGCAAGATCAGAAAAATTCATGCTCACAAGTTTCTCGCCAATGCGCTGGACGAGTATATTTCCATCATGAAAAAGCTGCACATCTTCCGGCGAAAGTTGGCTTGAAAGAAGACTGAAAAGTGTTTCGACTGCTCGCTTCCAATGCAAAACTTCTGTATGTACATGGGGTTGAAAGGCTCGCGGATCAGGCGAAGCTTCTTTGAGATGATACTGATGGAGTATTGGAATGACGGTGCGTTTGACTGGCGGAATGCGAACATCACCCTTCAGAAGAGCAATGAGCGTCTGCGTAAATGTTTCCGGTGCTTGCGCTGCCGCCTGAAAAGACTCACTAAAAAAATGAATTTCATACACATAGTGAAGGAAAAGTGACATTGGTTTTATAAGAATATACGTGTCACGTGACTCAAAATGCGGAAGGAAAAAAATCAACCCAACTTCTTTGAGATGACTCAACTGATGAAATTTTTGATGTTGAAATCGATCGCTTAATGCCGCCCATTTGCGGGGATCCAAAACACGCCATTGGACTTGGCGTATTTCAAAATCCGATGAACGTAAGTCAGTATATTGACGAAAAAAATCATGCATCCATTCCTTGGTTTCGCCAAACCGAAGCGATGCCATAATTTCAAATACATCCTCATGCTCAAGCAAAACATCGAAATTGTTATACCCAAGAAATTTCATGACGTGCTTCGGCGGAAAGGCGCGTAGAAGTTCCTTACAAACCGTCTGCTTCAGGAAAAATCCGCGAAGATAGTGTCGATCGACGGAGGCAGCGAGTCGTTCGAAGAGTGTTTGCCATGATGCAAGAGTCGTACATGTTGGATCCTCGAAAAAAGACCGAAGCGCTTGTTCAACACGCTGCATACGCTCCTGAAGCTTCGTAAATACGATTTGTGCACTGCTTCGTGGCGAAAGTCCAAGTTGTGTACTGTGCTGCTTCCAATGATCAAAAAGTTCCTCTGCAAAACGAGCGATCACTTTCTTGCCACTCGCTGCTTCTAAAACTGCGACGTATTGCGCAAGATCGTAAGCTTGTAATACATCTTCAAAATATGCTAATGCGCTTTCCCGCGTCATTATCGTGTCTTATTATTCTGCGCTTCGTTTTTTCCTCGAACTTCGCGCAAATGTGTCATTCCTCTTATGCTTAAGTGATTTCATGCGTATTGCCCGCAAAGACTCTTCCACAATACGTTCAACAGTCATGCCGTATTTTTCCAAGAGCTCCTCGGGCTCACCCGATTCACCGAAACGATCCGGCATGCCAACAGAGCGAATCGGCACAGGGTACACAGCAGAAAAATATTCTGCAATTGCGCCGCGCAAGCCGCCGTGAATCTGATGTTCTTCCACCGTGACGATTGCACCTGTCGCTTTCACAAAACGCAGAAGATTGTTGCCATCCAGAGGTTTCAGTGTATGACAGTTAATCACCTGCGCACTCATTTTTTGTTTCGCAAGTTCCTTTGCAGCAAGCAGCGACTGATACACAAGAGATCCGCACGCGATAATACTCACGTCAACACCAGCAGTCAGTAATGCGACTCGGCCAATGCGAAACGGCGTTTTTGCTGTAGTAAACACAGGCGTTTTCTCGCGCGCAAAACGGAGGTACACCGGCCCGCGCATCTTGGCAGCCGCAACAGTCGCCTTTTGCGCTTCAATCGCATCGCAGGGCACAACAACGGTCATGCCGGGAAGCACGCGCGTAATTGCAAGATCTTCAAGCGCTTGATGCGTCGCTCCATCAGGACCCACCGAAATGCCGGCGTGCGCGCCAGCGATTTTCACATTCGCCGAATTATAACAAATACTCACGCGACATTGATCCCAATTTCTCCCGGGGCTAAACACAGCATAACTCGACATAAAAGGAACTTTACCGTGAAGAGCAAGCCCAGCGGCAATCCCAGCCATGTTTTGTTCGGCAACGCCGACTTCTATAAACCGATCAGGAAACTTCTCGGCAAAAAGATTGGAACGTGTGGATTCGGTTAAATCACAACACAAAACAACAACGTTAGGATTTTGCTTCCCTACTTCAACAAGACCTTGTCCATATCCATCTCGAGTAGGTGCGAGGGTAATAGTCTTACGAAAAAGTTTTGGAGAAAGATGCGCGGAATCAACGAGTTGCATAAGAGTGTGAATATCATTTTAGAGTTTGGTGAATATTGCTTTTGAGGAAGCTCTCGGAAGCGCGCCGGGATTGGTCCCGTAGGGCCGGCGCGCTGAGAGGCGCAGGCGCCGGTCGCTCGCCGGAAGCGACCGAGCGCCGGTTCCGAAAAAGCGATATTCACCAAACTCTTATACTGCGATTTTCAATACTATAATGCTATTCAGGTTGAATACGCCCTCGCAGTGTCCGTAATTCCCGTAGAGCTACACGCGCTTCATCGGGCTTCGGAGGTTTGCCGTGCCAAGCAAAATCCGCTTCCATAAAATCAACACCTTTCCCCGGAACCGTATGCGCAATAATCACTGTTGGTTTTTCATAAATCGTTTTTCCGAGATTACATGCATCCAGAATCTGCTCCATATTATTCCCGTCGATTTCCAACACATGCCAGTTAAAGGCTCGAAATTTATCTGCAAGCGGCTCGAGCGGCATAACCTCTTCCGTAAATCCATCAATCTGAATATTGTTTCGATCAATAATCGTCACAAGATTCCCAAGTTTGTGTTTTCCAGCAAACATATAAGCTTCCCAAACTTGACCTTCTTGAAGCTCCCCATCGCTCATCACACAAAACACAAAGTGTTTCTTGTGGTCAAGTTTTGCAGCGAGCGCCGCGCCAACAGCTATAGAAATGCCTTGGCCGAGAGGGCCAGACGAAGATTCCACAGCGTCCCAGTGATGGAGCGCCGGATGCCCTTGCAGACGCGAACCAAGTTTCCGCAATGTTTTTCCTTCAGAAACAGGTCCATAGCCTGCACGCAGCATCGCCGCATAACGCACAGGACAGATATGGCCACAACACAAATACAAACGATCGCGATCCGGCCAATTCGGCCGTTTGGGGTCGTGATTGAGAATAGTAAAATACAGCGCCGTAAATACATCGGCCATACCAAGCGGCCCGGCAGAATGCCCTGAACCAGCGGCAACAAGCATACGCATCACATCTTGCCGAATCGTGTTCGCAAGTCTCTCAAGTTTGTCGATTTGCACAATCTTTTGGAGCATACGTCTTTATTCAACCTTCTTGAGAATGACACGTTTGGTAAACGCGAGGAAATACATCATATGCGGTCATTCCTATTGTCCACAAAGATACTGAAGCGCCTCTGCAATATCCGGCGCGTGAAACAGAGCACTGTTCACAACAATTTCCGAAGCGCCAGCTTCACGAATCACACGCACATTCTCTATACGCACGCCACCGTCAAAACTCACGACCTTTTCCGGAAAAAGTTTGCATGCTTCCTTCAATTTCTCAACGCTGTCTGGGAGCATCGGCTGTCCGGACTGTCCAGGATCAACGCCCATAATGAGCATCATATCCGTCTCGCGCAAGGGATTCTGGAGAGTAGGAATACGCGATTCAGGATTCACAGCGAAACCTGCTTGCTTACCTGTTTTATGAATGAGATGAAGTATTTCCTGAGCATTGGAAACAGTTTCAAGGTGGACTATGAGCCGATCAACATTCGGTAAGGCCCCCCACTTGCGTATGACAAATTCAGGACGCTGAATCATAAGATGCAACTCCAGCGTGATCGGGAGGGTTCGCAACTCTGCGGGATTACAAAAACTTTCATACGGCACGAAGGTACCATCGAGAATATCAATATGTACACGATCCACATGCGGCTTTACGAGTTGAACCTTTTTTTGAATTTCGGAAAAATCTTTTTCTAAAATCCCAGGAATAATTTTGGTCATAGTCGTTCGATGCGATGAATTTTTGCAATGCGTCGTTTATGACGCGAAAACCCACTAAAAGGCGCTGTGAGCCATACCGAAACAATACGCTGAAGTGCTGGCCAAGAAAGAAAACTTGCTGGAAGTGCCAGCACATTACTGTTATCATCGCTCCGAGAAGCTTTGGCAATAGCGGGTGTCGCACAGAGAGCCGCACGGATATTCCGAAATTTATTCGCTACAATACTCACACCAACTCCAGAACCGCACAAAAGTATGCCGCGATGCCTCTGGGGCGACTGTTGCACTGCCCGAGCAACAAAACTAGCAAAATCAGGATAATCATCGGCCTTATGAAAAGAAAATGATCCCATGTCTTTATAGGGAATTTGCTTACTTTCAAGCCAATGTTTTAAACGCTCTTTTGTACGAAAACCCTGATGATCTGTACCAAGATACAACATAGAAATGTTACTCACATTATACCAGCTTGCAAAAAACATCGCCAACACAAATGCATTTCGCTCGAACCGTGCCAGCTCACAAAAAGAGTCGCCCATGAAGAAAGCCTATCAGGTTGGATAAGAATCGTTTTGTCACGAGCTTACGCGATAGTAATTTCCTTGCACCTATACACGTCTTGCACGGCATGTAACAACTTCACGCCCTCTTCAAAGGATTTCTGAAATGATTTCCGCCCAACAATCAGCCCCATGCCGCCAGCGCGTTTATTCGCAACAGCGGTAAAAACAACATCATGAAGATCGTTTTTTCCGGACTCCCCACCTGAGTTAATAAGCCCGACACGACCCATATAATTATTCACGATTTGATAACGGCAAAGATCAATAGGGTGATCACTCGCAAGGTTTGTGTACATACGTTCATCGAATTTTCCAAACTTCTTTTCTCCAGTATTAAGAGCCTTGTATCCACCGTTGATGTTGGGAAATTTCTGTTTAATAATATCTGCTTTAATCGTCGCTCCAAGATGATTCGCTTGCCCCGTAAGGTCCGCGGCAGCATGATAATCTTTTCCGTCTACTTTAAAAGCGCTATTGCGAAGGTAACACCAGAGGATCGTAAACATGCCGCGCCGGTGGGCTTCATGAAAGGCAAGGCTCACTTCTTGAATTTGCCGATGAGATTCTTTGGAGCCAAAATAGATCGTCGCCCCAACGCCGCGAGCGCCAAGATTATACGCTTGTTCCACAGAAGCAAACATAATTTGATCATGTGTATTCGGAAAACTCAAAAGCTCGTTATGATTGAGTTTGACTATAAAGGGAATACGATCAGCATATTTTTTACTTACCATGCCAAGCACGCCAATCGTCGAAGCAACTCCATTGCATCCGCCTTCGATAGCGAGTTTTACAATATTTTCCGGATCAAAATAATCGGGATTTTTTGCAAACGATGCCCCGGCGGAATGTTCAATACCCTGATCCACAGGCAAAATAGAAATATAGCCAGTCCCGGAAAGCCTTCCGTGATCGCGCAATTGCGCAAGATTTTTCATAACCTGCAATGAACGATCTGAAATGGAAAAAACATCTTCGAAAAAATGAGGTCCCGGGAGATGCAATTTTTCCTTTCGGATAGTTTTGCACGTATGCGACAAAAGAGATTCGGCATCGTCACCGAGTATAGTTTCAATGTTGTGAAAGAGTTCGGACATAAAATGAGGTTAAAAATTTAGGAAACAGTGCACTCGAGTGAAGATGAAACTCTCGCTCTCTCCTGCGGGGTATTGTTTTGCAGGACACTTTTCCTTAGCTATGAAAGTATGCAAGTCGATTCAACTCGCTCCCTGGGATAATTTTTTGCAGGACACTTTTCCGTGTGTTCTGAAAAAAATTTATCCCGGGGAACAAGTTGAAGAGAGTATCAACGACGCTCATTTTGATATGCTTCCACAAGGGCACGATTCCCAAAAATAAACGGTACACGTTCATGTAATTTCACAGGCACACGCTCCACAAGATCGCTTTGCCCATCCGTAGAATACCCCCCAGCTTGAGCTAACATAAAAGCAAGCGGCTTCACCTCGTAATTCAAACGAAGCTTACCCTTATACACACCCGAACCATCTTTATCAATCCCCGGGTACAAAAAGATACCGCCCGTAAGCAGCGTGCGATGAAAATCAGCGACGAGCGAACCGACATAACGACTACTCATCCCGCGATCGAATTTTAGAGCGTCGATAAAACGTTTATCCTCTGATGAAAAATACCGTGTATTCCCTTCGTTCACGCTGTAGGTCTGACCGCCTTCCGGAAGCTGAATATTGCCTCGAGAAAGCAAAAATTCGCCAACTGTCTGATCCAAGGTAAACTCATGAACGCCTGCACCAAAACTAAAAACAAGTACTGTGCTCGAACCGTACAAAAGATAACCAGCAAGTACTTGCGCTGACGCTTTCTGAAAAAATTGCTGCTCGCTTGCTGCTGGCATTCCTTCCTGCACACGGAGTACGGAAAAAATCGTGCCGATACTCACGTTCACATCAATGTTACTCGAACCGTCCAAAGGATCAAAAGCGATAATATACTGCGCGTCACTTTTCTCAAGATTCACAACATGTTCTTCTTCTTCGGATGCCAAGGCCGCAAAATAACCGGAATTTTTCAGATATGACTTGCACAGTTCATTGGCAAAAACATCAAGCTTCTGTACTTGCTCTTCCTGAATATTCGTCATTCCAACAGCGCCGAGAATACCAGAAAGTCCCGCGCGATTCGTTTCCTTAGAAATAATTTTTCCAATCACCGCTAGTTCAGACATCATAAGCACAAGGTCCTTTTGATCCGGATGCTGGGACAAATGTTGAAGAAGATATTGTGTAAGAGATGTAGGAAGTTGCATATATTTGTTTACAATGAGAGACAGTGAATGACGAAACGTTCTATTGAGGGGTGGCACCGATTCACCTTCACCGCGCGCAATCCCGTTTTGATCAGGATGAGCACGGAGGAGGTAAATCGGTGACAAGACCCCTCGTATACACTTTCGTCATTCAAGGCGCAGAAGTATTCACAGGTTCACTCACATCAGGTCGATTCATGAACTCAAGACTCGTCTGCCGCGCAATTTCCGCCTCTATCAGACGTTTCAAAATATCCAATGGAACCGCACCCGCAATTTTAAATCCATTCATGAAAAATGTCGGTGTGCCGGTGACGCCAGCGATGATTCCATCACGCAAGTCATTTCGCACCTCTTCTTCATACTGGCCGCTATCCAGACACCGTCCGAAAGTCGCCATATCTAAACTAAGATCAGCAGCAAAACGCTTCAAATCTGCTACACGCATGGTGTCCTGATTCAGGTAAATCATATCATGCATTTCCCAAAATTTTCCTTGATCTTCGGCACATTCCGCTGCCTCAGCCGCTTTTTGTGCATCCTCATGAATCGATGAAACAGGAAAATCGCGGTACACAAATTGTATCTCATCGCCATACAATTTGACAATTTCTTTCACAGTCGGAAAGGCTTCACCGCAAAAAGGACACTGAAAATCCTCAAAGGCAATAATCACTACTTTAGGATCGATGAGATTGCCAGTCGCCGGATCATCATCAACCGAAACATCCACTGGAAGTTGTCTCTCTCCGAGTGCATTGATATCGCTTGAAACCGCGGAACCAAAATACCGTTCGTAATTAAAGGTACCTTTTTTTAAACCTCGATACACAGAAAAAGTCAGAAGGCTAAAAACAGTAAGAAAAAGAATCAAAATGGAAAACACAAACACAATGAGGAGTCCCCACCAACGTTTGTACCATGGACGAAACATACGTGCGACTTCCATAGCATGCTTATAAAGACTTCTTACTAAACCAATAATCAAGTGACCAACGCGATATCTGATTCCGGACAACCAGAGCAACAGCTCCCAATAAAACAAAATTACGTACTAAGACTTCCCACGGTTTTTCTCCGAGTAACGCACCGAGCTTACCGCCGAAACATCCACAATTCTGTAAAGGAATATTGCGCGCAAGCACTAAAATTAAAGCGATAATAAAACTCACAAGAAGAAGGGCGATTCCAAAACCAGCCCATTTTTGATACCAACCGAGGAGAAAAAATACTCCCAAAACAAGTTCAAACCAAGGAAGTATGCGCGCATACAGCGGTACAAGCGCAAAAGGAAGTAAGCGATATCCATGAACGAGGGCAATAAATTCTTCAGTTGGTTGCAACAATTTCAAAATCCCAGAAGTGATAAAAAGTGATCCTACAAGAACACGCAGGATGAAACAGATCAATTCTTTATAAGATACCTTTGAAGAAGCACTGCTCATAGGCTTTTTGATTTTTCGATCGTGAGAGGCAGGGATGCATAAATTTTTTCAAATGTGTTGTGATAAGCAACTGTGTAGATACAGAAAGGAAGTGTGCACTACAGCAACTCTTTCAAATACAGATCGTTCATGTTTGGATATCACAGCATTTGAAAAAAATATATGCATCCCTGCCTCTCACTACAAATAACAGTAAAAAAATAAAGAAACGAACTTATTGTACCGGGGTCGACATATTCAGAGTATTGGTATTGGCAGCATTCGCATTCAAGAGTGGGTCATTCAAAAGATTGGTATTTTTTTCGGCATCTTGCGGGATTTCCGAAAGTTTCTTTTCGATGATCTTTTGCAATTCGGCGAAAGGAACTGCGCCAACAACTCGTTCACCGTTCACGAAGAAGGTAGGCGTCGATTGAACACGTAAACCATCACCGATAGCAGCATCGGCATCCACCGAAGCGCGCGTTTCACGTTGATCGACGCAGTTTTCAAAAGCAGCTTGATCACTCACTCCAACTTGCGTGGCAAGAGTCTTTAGAAAATTCGTAAAGTCAGTGGAGGACATGGAACTCCACGTCGTCTGCTGATCATAAAGCGCGTCATGATACTCCCAAAATGTATTCTGCTTGTACGCGCATTGTGCTGCTTCACTTGCAGCTTGCGCCAAAAGATGAGTAGTCCGCAACGGAAAATCCTTAAAAACGAGCTGAACAGTATCGGGATATGCTTCCAAAATTTGCTTCAGTGCAGTTTCGGCTTGCAAACATGCGCCACACTGAAAATCTCCATACTCTTGAATGACAACCTTAGGATTCGATGCTCCGCGTACAGGATCCGCAGAAGTATCGACTTGAGAAATATCAACCGGACGCTTGAGATACACGAGCAGCCCTGCAACTACGATAATCACAATGGCAACAATCAATGCCATGGATGCTTTATCACGCCGCACTTTTGTTTTCTGCAACGCTCGACGTGCAAACTCTTCCTCTTTACGAAACTCGCGACGTTGTTTTTTAGTCAGTGATGCTTCCTCCGCAATATGCTCTTCATAAGAATGCTGCCCTTCATTCGACATAGTACAAAAACAAAAAATCTTTACTACAAATGTAGCACATAATGAACACATTCGTCATCAAGCCAAAAAACATGATGAAACTCTAAAAAAGACTCATACAAAACAGAAAGCGCGTCCAAAAAACGAGAAAAACCGTTCGTGAACGCGCTCTTCAAAATACCAATGCATACTGTTCATTGTCGGCCTCGTATAGCGATAATGCCGGCAGCGACAATCAAGGTTCCGCCAACGAACGTCGCAAAAGAAACAGGTTGACTCCAAATGATATAGGCCCAAAAGATAGCCGCGATCGGCTCTCCGTAAAAGAGAATCGCGGCTTCTTGACTCGAAATCTTCCCAAGTCCTCGGTATTGGAGAATAAACGTAAAACCGAACGATCCAAGAAGAAAGAGTTTTCCAAAGTCCGCAAGATTCAGGCCGTTCGCAACAATGTGATCCAGCGCTACAGGCGAAAGAATCAGAGCCGGGAGTCCGTGTTTGAATACCGCCGCTGCAGCGGGATGCAATGTCGTCAGAGTGGCTAAGCGACTTTCAAGTGTCAGGTGCCAGGCATAAAAGATAGCCGAAGCAAAACCCCACACGAGACCGATGTTCAAAGTATCGGCGCCAAACTGATCCCACAGGACAACGAAGAGTCCCAACAGACCGAGCACTGCGGAGATCAGATGCTTCCGCAGTATGCGTTCTCGAAGGATAAGTGGCGCAAATACCGTCACAAGGAGAAGAGGACAAAGATAGTGCGTGAGTATCGCGTTCGCTACCGAGGTCGTCTTAAGTGCCGCAAAAAAAAGCAAGTTGTTGAGGCCCACCAGCAGGCAAATATGAAAGAGAGGCCAGAGGAGTTCATAATGCAGCGAACCCCAAATCGTTCTCCACTGCGCGAAACATAGCGCAAGACAAGTAAGAGCCGCAATAAAAGCACTGATGGGATAGAGCACAAAAGGATCGAGTTGTATCCACGGTATCAATGCCCCACTGATGATCGACCAACATACAACTACCGACAGGATCTCAACATATCCAACGAGCCCTTGGTTCATGATCGTTTCCTTTCAAAAAGTACGGACAGTTTCTTTGTGTATATCCCTCTACAACTTCTGGATCGTAGCGAAAATCAACATTTCCGTCAACGAAAAAAAAATATTATAATGCACCTATGTCGTATACATCTTCACGCTACGCCAAACATATTGCCCGAAAAGAAATTATTCACATCGTAAGCGAACTCGTACGAAAAAATACTGTGAATCCGCCGGGGAATGAATATCGTGTCAAAGACATCATCACGCGCAGGATGAAAGCACTCGGAATGAAAGTATCGTACCACGAAAAAAAATCTGGCAGACTCAATATTGTCGGCACTATCGGCAAAGGAAAAAAATCCATTGCTTTTGTCAGTCACATGGATACGGTTCCACCAGGAGACCGAGAGTTGTGGCATACCGATCCTTTTACGCCAACTCTCAAGAAAGGCAGAATCTATGGTCGTGGAACGCTGGACGACAAAGGTTCATTTGCATGTGCGTATTCTGCATGCAAAGCTTTTATCGCAGAACACCTCCATTTCGACGGACGAATTATACTCATCGCAGCTGCAGATGAAGAATTGGGTTCATCGCTTGGCATCATCTATTTACTTAACGAAGGGTTAGTGCGCTTTGACGCTGCGATCATTCCCGATGGAGGGAAAATGAATCTCTCAATTTATGGGGAAAAAGGCGTCTGCTGGATTCAAGTAACGAGCACGGGCGTGCAAGCACACGGATCAACGCCTGCACTGGGGAAAAACGCTATTGAACCGCTTGCCGCTTTTGTAGATGCACTCAAAGAACTACGGCTTCCGAAAAAGTTTCATCCCGCGTTTGACGGATGGACTATGAACGTTGGAACGATCACCGGCGGTATTGCCGCAAACGTTGTGCCCGCAAAAACAGAAGCTGTGATCGATTTTCGTCTTCCCCAAGGCATTACAAGTCACGATGTACTCAAGGCACTCCAGCGTATCGTGACGCAAGTGAAAAAACGTTATCCATACGCAAAACTCACACTTCAAATACAACACGAGACTCAACCACATATTGTAAGTCTTGATTCAGAAATCGCACAAAGCTTTCACAAAGCCGCAAAAAAACTTCGCATACCGATGAAGTACAAAACATTCGGCGGTAATACCGTGGCAAAAAATCTCTACGAAAAGGGTATACCGTCCGTAGTTCATTATCCAGGCAACGATGCATTAGCGCATGTTCCCAATGAATATGTTGTGATCGACGAACTTATTCAAGGGAGTATTCTTTACGCCGAAACACTCGCACAATATTTTGGTCTATAGCGCATCGTGCTTCTCAAAAGACCAGCGACATTGTTGTAGATCACACTCGGCATGAATAGTTCCGTAGATATCGGTGCGGAGAATCGTCGCGCCAATGTTTTGGAGTCGTTCTAAAACCTCGCGATGTGGATGTCCAAAGCGGTTTTCTTGACCGACGGATATTACCGCGATCTCCGGACGAACCTGCTCCAAAAATTCCCAATGCGTTGACGTACGACTTCCGTGATGGGCAACTTTTAAAAATTGAACCTGTGTTACAAGGCCGCGTCTGAGCATTGTTTCTTCTAGTTTACGAGTTGCGTCTCCAGTAAAAAGAAAACGATTCGCGCCATACGTAAGCAGCATCACAACCGAAAGATCGTTCGTGGGAGGTTGCAATCGAGCATCCAAAGGCATGGAAGCATTGTTGGGATACTCCGCGAACGACGGATGTAAAACGTCAATGCGAACTTTATCTAATTGCAAAGATTCACCCACAGCAGCGAAATGTACATCACTGTGTTGTTGTTCAATCTCTTGGTGTATTGCGTGAAATACCGGCGTATCATTCGCCACGTTTGGCAGCAAAATATGCAACACCTCATACCTTCGTAAAATTTCAACAGCAGCGGTGATGTGATCACTATCCGGATGAGTAAGTACCAAAAGTTCCAGACGCCGATCATACCAAGGCATACGTCGACCCAAACGATGGAGCGTGAGCAAATCTGGTCCAGCGTCAATCAGAATATCAGCGCCGGAGGGAGTGCGGATATACGTACTGTCTCCTTGACCAACATCGAAAAAAGAAACCAAAAGTATATCGCGTTGATGCCAAAGAACATACGAAATAAAAAAGCCTGCGAGAAAGGTAACAAATAAACTATATCGCACAACACGCATCACAAAGAGAAAAATATCAATTAAGAAACGTTAGTGATGAAGCTGAAAATATCGTGACCGGCGCACAAAACAAAAACACAAAAGACCATACCAAATAACAATGAACTGCCACGGCAGTTGTGGCGTTTCGCGATACGCCCATGACCAACGTGCAAGATGCTCCAAGACAAATAATACATACGTAAGCAAAAGCCACGTAGGCCACAGAAAAATAAATGCGATGAATTGAGGAAGTATACTCAGAATGACCTCCAGTGTTCCGAACAGCATCACGAAAGGAATCACTGGAAGTATGGCCATATTCGCGATCATCGCTACCAGCGAAACCCCGCGGAACTGAAATACAGTGAGAGGAAGAGTCGCAACAAGCGCCGAAAGAGTTGACGCCGCATTCTCACGCAAACCCCACTGCTCTGGCAAACCTTGGAATACTTTTTCAAAGAAAGGCGCAAGATATACAAGTCCTAATGTGGCAAGAAACGAAAGATGAAATCCAATATCAAAGACAAATAATTCTGGACGAAACAACGCAACCAAAAAAGCAACCAACATAAAAATCTGTCGTGAACCAGCAGGGCGAGCGACATATCGTGCGAGTAGCATAAGAAGTGCCATCAGACTCGCACGAATCACCGACGCCGAAGCACCAACAAACACAGTAAACAAAACAATGCCGCAACCCACTATCATCAAAGCTTTTTTTCGAGAAAATCCAATCCGGATAGCGAAAACGAGTAAAAACGTACTCACCAGCGAAACATTATAGCCCGAAATCGCAAGTACGTGACTTGTACCGGTTCTCTGAAAAACACGAGAAAGCTCTTGTGGAAAACCGCGTCGTACGCCCAGAAGAAGTCCTGCGAGCAGCGACGCATACGGTTCCGACAACATGCTATTGATCCGACGAAGTAAACGTGTTCTATACACCGCAAAATGCTGATACCAAGCAAGAGAAGTTCGTCCTAGCCAAGTAATGTTCGGATAATAACACGTCCATTGAATACCCTGCGATACTAAAAAACGATCATAACGGAATAAACCAATGGGTTGAGGCTGCTGCAAACGACATTGCAGTTGCAATACATCGCCAGAGTTGTATTCCGGATACAAAGGGGCTGTCACGAGTACATTCTCATTCAACAGGGATGTGTCACCGACAGCTCCAGAAACACGCACAACGAGTCGCGTATAATTGATGCGCTGATCAACGTCAGTCACGATTCCTTCAAAAAGAGAAGAATGTGTAGGCGAAATCTCAACAGCACGCAATGCAGACTTCTCGCGCAACACAACAGGAAAAAATCCTAACAATATCCCGACACACAAAAGTCCGCTTGCAAAGAAAAAAACTGTAAGTGAAAAATCAAAAATAGCTCTATTCCGCAAAAAAGCACAAAATAACCAAACCAGAAAAACCGCTAAAACAATCGCTAAAGAAAAAATCCAAATGCTGTTCGGGAATAACAAACCAACAAATACCCCACAGCAGAAACCAAGTCCAAAAACAAAAAATCCCTGTGATGAATGCAATCGCATGCAACAAAAAGCAAAAGCCCCCTCGTTTCCGAGAGGACTCGCCCATCACTTATGAGAATATCACAAGAAAAAAGAATGTCAAATGCAACCTGTGGATAACACACGTATTGGCAAGAAGGAAATCGTATGTTAGCCTAAAAATATATGTCAGAAAAAAATATCACGCCCTCCATGGAGCAATACGCTTTTGTCGAAAAAGATGAAGCGACGGAAAAGCGTCAAACATCTGGAGCAAAAAAACCGGATCTACAACAGCTTAAACAACACGAAAGAAGCCTCCGAAACTTAGAAACTTTGGATTCGGGATTTAATTGATAATGCACTGTTTAAGAAAAATGTGTTCAAACGCAAATTTCTATTATCAAACCTGCTGTGCGCGGCGAAAACGTAAATAAGCCTCTACAAAACCATCCAGTGCACCGTCGAGCACCTGTTGCGGTTCTGTTTCCTGATAATCGGTACGATGATCTTTCACAAGTTTATACGGCTGCAATACATAAGAACGAATCTGATTCCCCCATTCTGCAGATGTAAACGCGCCGCGAATCTGCTGTTTTTCTTGATACTGACGCTCTTGTTCAAGCCTATGTAGTTTAGCTTTCAGATACTTCATCGCCATGTCGCGATTCTGCCGCTGAGATCGCTCGTTCTGGCAGACGACTGTAATACCGGTAGGAATATGAACAATACGCACTGCTGAATCCGTTGTATTCACACTCTGCCCGCCGTGGCCGCCAGATCGAAATACATCCACACGAATATCCTCTGCTTTCACGTCAACTTCGATATCCTCAAGTTCTGGGAGTACTTCCACGAGTGCAAAAGACGTATGCCGCATCGCTTCGGCATCAAACGGCGAAATTCGCACCAAACGATGGACGCCATGTTCCGATTGCAAATATCCATACGCATAACGTCCAACGACTTCAAACACCGCGCGCTTTAACCCAGCTTCCTGACCCTCTGCCTTTTCAAGCAAACGCACCTGAAACCCCTTGCGCTCACAAAACCGCAGGAACATACGAAACAACATCGCCGCCCAATCCTGCGCATCCACACCGCCAGCACCCGCATGCACCGCTATTAAAGCATTGCTTGCATCATGTTTGCTAGAGAGAAGAATCAAAAACTCCGCATCAGCAAATTGCCGCGAAAGATTTGTGAGCTTCTCTTGCAAATCAGTCCGCAAGGCATCAACAGTTTGTGTGCTATCCACATGCTGGGTGTTTTCTTTTTCTGCAAGTTCGATGAGTTCAAGGGATTCGGAAATGTCACGCTTCAATTGCTCCCACGTTGCAAGTTCTTTGGAAAGTGCGTCACAGAGACGCGCCGTTTCCGACGCTTCTGTTTGATTCCGCCAAAAATCTGGTTCACGCATTGTGACTTCAAGTGCTCGTAGCTGCGCGCGTTTGTCTTCAATATGAAGTAAACGTTCGGTTTTCTGAACGCGCTGTTGAAGTTCCTGAAATGCAGTACGCAATTCTTTCATACAAAAAGATGTATGTACCTCCTCTCCTGCTTTTTTGATCACTCGCGATCATGCACAGAAGAAGAATTTGGACTCGGAACGCGATACACATACAATGGAAGATCTCGCGGCGTTGGGCGATCCACTGTGACCGGTTTCCAACGCGGCAAAGGCCACGCTTGGACGATCACTCGAGTACCAGGCGCAAGTTCTTTTTCAAATTTCTGCAGGAGTCGATCATAACATTTTGGCAAAAGATAGACAATCACAACATCCGCATCACGAATATCAAATCGAAAAAGATCCCCAAAACGAATGTGAATATCCCGCCTACGCGGTTGAAACCAACGCCATATCTGCGCATGGATATACTGCGGGATTCCTATATCAACACCGCGCGATTGTGCGTGAAAAATATTCGCAGCCAAAAAGAGAATCTTTCCATCGCCGCATCCAAGATCAACAACTTTCTCGCCAGACTGCACAGCAGCGAGACGCAACATGCGCAAGGCATCTTTTTTCCATGTCGGCACCCATGGCGCAGCAGAATATCCTGCATAAGCCATGGAACACAACAGAAGAAGCCCAAAAATCACAATCAACGGTACAAGCATCGCCAATATTTATAGAGAAATGCGTATGAAATAGAAAGATACGTCCGAGCGTAGTTCCTATCACGATCCAAATTTCGAAAGCGTTACATCAATCTCCAATTCTTCTTTATTACGCATATACCGCACACGGATCGTATCGCCCACTGCATGTTCGCTAATGAGATCCGAAAGCATATGCTCTTCATCCAAAGTAACACCGTCAATAGCAAGAAGAATATCTCCATCTTTCAATCCGACTTGATCCGCTGGACTTCCCGAAAGAACCGCTGGCTCTCCTCCTAATGGATCACCTCGTAAGAGTGCTCCGTAATCCACAGGCAGTTCAAGTGCTTCTGCGACATCTTTATTCACGGGAATATATCGAACGCCGAGCATCGGTCGCACAATCTCACCGAACTCGTAAAAACTATCGAGAGCCTTCTTTGCTTCATTAATAGGAATCGCAAAACCAATATTTTCTGCGCCGCCAGCAATAGCTGTATTAATTCCGACAACCTGCCCGGCAATATTCACCAGCGGTCCGCCGGAATTACCGGGGTTAATAGCGGCATCTGTCTGCAAAAGATTACGCAAAAGCTCTTGATCCTGAAAGGTTCCGGCAACGACTTCGCGTCCCAAGCCACTAATCACACCCTTCGTAACGGAATTCTGGAACTCAGCAAGGGAATTGCCGACAGCAAGAACCGTTTGTCCGACTTGCAAAGCGCTGGAATCGCCAATTTCAAGAGGTTGAAACTTTTCGCTGTTCTCGGGAACAATTTTCACAATCGCAAGATCATTCAACGGATCGCGCGAAAGAATTTCTGCCGAACGACGCCTGCCATCAGATAGTACGACAGAATACTGCGCTTCCTCATCACTGACAACATGTCGATTCGTCAAGATAAGACCGTCTTTGGAAACAAAGAAACCTGTTCCACCGCCAACATCTCGAAACTCACCCGAACCTTCGCTTTCAAAAAGAAACGGCCCACGCTGCACAATGCTTTCAAGCTCTTTGGAGATCACAATACTCACAACCGATGGAGTAACAGATTTCGCAACGGCAATCGCACCAGATTCTTCCTCCACAAGCTTTTGTGTCAATTTCTGTGAAATTTTGGGGGTGGCGATATTTTGCCCTTGCGTTTGATAGAGCAGCACGACCCACGCACCACCAACTGCGCCAGCGAGAAAAGACGTACAAATAAGTAAAAGAACAAAAAGACTGCGAAAGATGGGGATAGAAAAATATTTATGCATAGAATGACGATATACTCCCGCGTATTTAATAGGTGCGGAATGATCAATGTAAAGATTGTATGTATATCATAAACAAAATACGTGTACGATTCAATGTGCCTTTCAAGAGACTGGCGCTGAATGCCATTTCTTGTGCAATGAGGGTCTGTCGCCGAATACCATTTCTGTTACAATTGTAGCATTTCACAGACGAAAGCGTATTCGGCGACAGACCCAATGAACAAAACATAAAGAGGAGGCAGACTCTCCCTTTCGAAGCACTGACACTGCACAGTGTGCTGAGAAAGGAGAGTTTTCTTCCTCTCTTGCTATGATGCACATTCATTTCTCACAGACGCGAGCATATTCAGCGACAGTCTCTTTAAAAAAACATATGCGCCGGGGAAAAGCCGGTGCATATGAAAAACTTTACAAGTTTTCACGGAAGACAGCGCCGTTACGTGTTATAGAAATGCTCACTCACGAAAATTAATATCTCTTTCCACACCGTAAGTGATCCGTGCAAATATCGCGATAGTCCTCGTCATCGGTATCCATCGGATTCATTTTTATAATCAGGTTCTGATGATCTTCGATATAGCTATCAAGTCTCGCATTCCCCGTATCGATCTCTTCCCCGCCCAGAAAAGCTTCAATCGCATCGAAGTAAGGACCGTTTCGGTACAATAGTTGATTTTCATAGTCACCGTATGATCGTACACCCGAGTGTATATACTTTTCAGCATAGCCTTTTGCTGGATCATAAAAATCTTCTACAAGTTTAGCATCATCGATAATCAATCCCCACGCAAGCGCGGTCTGGAAATCATGTACTCGACGCAGACCGCTTGGAGTCACGAGATAAATTCCTGTTTTCGCATCATAAATAGTTTTACCCATGTAATTCTTCGTAATCTTCTGCCACCATTTTCCTTCGTCCTGCGTACGCAACCAATCGCGCAATCGATCATGCGGTGTGCGTCGTTGCACATGGAATGTCAATTCATTACATCCAGCGCCTCGACCGTATTCTGCAAAGTAAATATTGTTAATATTCGCTATCTCATTATAGGTTTTTGCTCGAATTCCTTGACCGCATTTTCTCCGATCAATAACAAAATAACTCGTATCTCCATTATTGACGGTGACATCACCCCCACGAACTTCTTTACTGTAAATCGTGCTTCGAAAACCAGAGGCAGGATATGCATGCACGGTGACTGGCCCATTCGTCGCACGGGTTCCAACTGTAGCAACAATTTTTATATCGGTCCATGAAACAATCGTGCCTTTGCATTCCGCAAAACAATAGCCAAAAATAACCTCGCCAGCTCGTTTCCCAAAACCTTTACCCTCTATCGTCACCTCTGCGCCAGGTTTTGCTTTTGATGGAGTGACACGACTCAGGGACACAAAATCTACATTTTTCGTTGTGAAAGATTTCGAAGAACTCTTGTACAGATCTTCGTAGCTGGTTCCTTCTTCTATGAGCACTGTGTAAAAATATTTTGTTTGTGGAAGCAGATCATACAGCAGTATTGAAGTCGCGCCATCATAAAAATAATTTGAGCCTGTGGAAAAAGTCACATCTTCTCCATCTTTTCGGTATTTTATGGTCGCCTGGGCAGCGGTAGGTACATTTTCCGCAGTAAAAGATATGATCGCAAACGTATCACCAGCTTCTGCTTGAATATTACTGACCGTAAGCGCAGGTTCCTCTAATGCTCGAGCAGTGTGAGCCTGAAAAACAAAAATAAAAATCGAAGCAGCAAAGAAAAAGAAAAGAAATAACTTTATAAAACGAAATTGCATAAAATACAGCATAAACAATGAAATAATGATCGTAGCTCTTATTTTAGAGGGGGGGGTAAAAAATTACAAGTCGAGCATCGTAAAGTCGAAGATCGTCAAGACCTTTTGCAATAATACCCTAAAGACATTCAGAAACTGATCTCTCAATGTAAAACAAAACGTACTCTAAAATAATAAAATACATCATAAAACAAATAAGCGAAAATGTCAACTATTCCCATAACACATAATAAGGTGCGGAGAAAAATACCTTTGAATTTAGCAAAATTTCTTTCTTCTTTTGCAGTAATAGAAGCTTTTTGATATAGTAAAAACATTTCACACCAACATGAGCACTCTCCATGACATACAACACATCCAACATCAATACAGAACCCAACACACACACCAACGAACCGAATCAAAAGGAACAACAACCCGAAGCACCACGGGAAAACTTTTTTATCGAAGTTGTAAAGGTCATTATTTTAGCGCTCGCGATCATTATCCCTGTGCGCTATTTTCTTATCCAACCGTTTTACGTACGCGGAGCTTCCATGGAACCCAATTTTTATGATTATGAATACCTGATTATCGACGAAATCAGTTATCGCTTTCGCGAGCCACAGCGAGGAGAAGTCATAGTCATTCGTGATCCAAGGAATCCGAAACAATATTTTATCAAGCGCGTGATCGGACTCCCCGGCGAAAAAATTAAAATTCGCGATGGCGGTGTTTGGATTACAAATAACACATATCCCGAAGGATTCTTCCTGAATGAAACAGAATATTTACCAGAAGATCTGCAAACTTCCGGCGACCGAATTTACGTACTGAAAGACGAAGACTATTTCCTCCTCGGTGACAATCGTCCCGCGAGCCTCGACTCTCGCAGTATTGGCCCGGTACCGAGAAAAAAAATCATCGGCAGAGTGTGGCTACGCGCATGGCCGCTCAGACGCGCTACGACCATTCATCGAATCACCTACCCAGCGTCAGAAACCGCAACAGAGAACAAGAAGAATGAAGTGAATACATTGCAACGCAAAGGAAACAACTTGACAATGATTAGCTTCTAAAGCCTATGTACAAGAAAAAAACAACACCGCAAGCTTCTTCAACGGTCGAAAAGAAAAAATCAAAAAAATCACCGATACCGCAACTCATCCGCGGAATGAAAGATACGCTGCCGGAAGATCAACCGTGGTGGGAAGCTACGCGAGATCAAGTGCGTGCTTTTGCCAACGCATACAGTTTTGAACGTATTGATACACCGATATTAGAATCAACGAATCTCTTCGAACGCGGCGTTGGGCACGACACTGATATCGTACAAAAAGAAATGTACTCGTTTGTCGATCAAGGCGGGGAACATATCACCGTGCGTCCAGAAGCAACCGCATCGGTTATACGCGCTTACATTGAACACGGAATGCGCAACAAACCGCAGCCAGTCAAACTCTATTATTATGGTCCCATGTGTCGGCACGAACGACCGCAATTTGGAAGATATCGACAATTTTATCAGTGTGGCTTTGAATCGCTCGGTGATCAACATCCAGTACTCGACGCCGAGATGATTCTTATTGGTCATCGTCTTTTGAAGACACTCGGCATAGCAGCGACGGTACAAATTAATAGTATTGGTGACGAAGTATGCAGACCGGCGTACCAGACGGTGCTCAAAAACTTCTTCAAAAAAAATCGAAAAACTCTCTGCGAATCTTGCAAACGACGCTTGCATAAAAACCCGCTCCGTATTCTGGACTGCAAAGAAGTAAAATGTCAGGAAGTCGCACAAGAAGCGCCACAAATAGTGGATCACCTGTGTGATGCATGCCGTGCGCACTTTGTAGGTACGCTCGAACATCTCGACGAACTGGAAATTCTCTACGAACTCAACCCAAGGCTCGTGCGAGGACTCGATTATTACACGCGTACTGCTTTTGAATATTGGTATCAGCATGAAAATTTTGGAGATAAAGTTTCTTTAGGTGGGGGAGGCCGCTACGATAAACTCGCGGAGACACTCGGAGGACGACACACGCCTGGTGTTGGACTCGCGCTCGGCATCGAACGCATCGTGCTCCTCATGAGAGAGCTTAAAAACTATCCGATCATCGGATTTCATCCGGATGTCTTTATTGCGCAACTCGGGGAACAAGCGCGCAAAAAAGCGCTGCGCCTTTTTGAAGACCTGCGCGCCAGCGGCATTAAAGTCCGACAATTTTTTGCGCGCGACGGACTTGGAGTACAACTCGGCATAGCAAGCCGCCTCGGCGCAAAATTTACCCTCATTCTAGGTCAAAAAGAAATTCTCGATCAAACCGTTTTAGTACGCGATATGGAAACAGGCTCACAAGAAGTCGTTGCCTACGAAAAAATTGTTTGGGATGTTCAAAAGCGTCTGAAATAAATATGACCGATTGTCTTTTTTGCAAAATCGTCAACAATCAAATTCCAGCAGAAAAAACTTTCGAGGACAAGAATTTTCTGGCATTTAAAGATATTCATCCAAAGGCGCCGACGCACATCCTTGTGATTCCAAAAAAACACATCACCTCGCTTGCAGATATGCATCCCGGAGATGCTCCGCTCATCGGTCAACTCATGCACCGCGTTGCACTCATCGCCGAACAAGTAGGGATCGCAGAAAAAGGATACAAGGTTGTTCTGAATATTCGTGAACACGGCGGACAAGTCATTCCACACATCCACGTACATCTTCTCGGCGGCAAAGCATTACACTGGGAAGTGTAAACTCAATTTGACTAGCAAAACAAATAATGTTATTGTGAATTTGCTTTACGTCAACAAAACGCGAGGCAAAACTGCCCTTTTTCGATCATAAAAGTTCGATTTTTTAATATCCATGTTAAAGAAAGAAGGAGGTGTTGAATTCTGATTGATCTCAGAAAGAAAAACGGAGAGTCAAATGAAAGTCTCATCCGCAGATTCACGCGCAAGGTCCAAAGTACCCGTGTGCTCGATCTTACGAAAGAACATCAATTTGCAAAGCGAAAACCGAATAAAAATAAAATTCGACTTGGTGCATTGAGACGCATTCGTATTCGCGAGCAAATAGAGTACTTACGAAAAATTGGCAAAATAGAAGAAGTAAGTGATTCACGTTACAGTAAAAAAAAGCCAATGATAAAAATTCGCTTAAAAAAGTAAAATGTCACTCGTTGAGCGTATTTCGAAGGACCTTATTCAAGCGTTAAAACAAAAAGACTCCGAAAGAGCCTTAGTTTTGCGTTCCATAAAAGCGACGCTTAAAAATCTCGAGATTGAAAAGCGCATCAAAATACCTGACGACGCACTGACGCTTACAGCGCTCCAAAAAGAAGCAAAAAAACGAAAGGAAGCCATGACGCTTTATGAGCAAGCTCAAAGACATGATCTTGCGAAAAAAGAATCGAGCGAACTTACTATAATAGAAACCTACCTACCAAAACAACTTTCTGAACAGGAACTGCAGGAGATTATCCAGAAAATTATTACGGAAAGTTCAGAGAAAAACTTCGGACACCTGATGAAAGCAACGATGTCTCACGTCAAAGGACGCGTTGATGGGAAACTCGTACAAACAGTGTTAAAAAAAATGTTAGAAGCAAAATAAAATTCACAGGCGCACAGGCACAAACATCAAGAAAGAGACGCATAATTTACACATTCACGCGTCATGCATACGAAGCAACCAAAACAAACTCGCTCACAATCAACTCGAATCTTCACGGTGTTTGGTTTTCTCGTTGGTGGATTACTCACTCTGATCGCAGCAGGAAGTTTCTTGTTTTTCAATAGTCGCGAGGCGTTCGCGATTACGATTGATCGAACGATTGGCGCAACATTTAATCTCGGGTCCGCATCGCCCGTATCTATTATCATCAGTATCATCAATTGGGCCCTCGGACTGCTGGCACTTGTCGCAATTATTGTTTGTCTCTATGCCGGCTTTCTATGGCTCACCTCAGGGGGCAATGAACGCAGACTCGAAAAAGCAAAAAAAATACTCATCGAAGGACTCATAGGACTCCTCATTATCCTCGCCGCGTGGGGTATTGTGCTTTATGTATTCCGCACCGTACAGGATTTCACGAGCGGCGGTGCGAGTTGTATTGCAGACTTCCCGGCGGGATGTACAGCCGATCAACCTTTCTGCTGCGCTGGCTCATGCCAAGCGAACGCGTGCGGAGGAGGTTTTCCTGGCGGTGGCGATCAAACTTTTTATGTCAAAGCAACCATCCCAAGGAGTAACGCTCGAGCAGCACTCTGCACGATTATAGGCGCACAATTCAATAAACCGATTGATCGCGGAAGCGTTACGAACAGCACATTCTATGCTGAAGTTCTCGGCGATCTTGAGGGCAATGACGCAACTGGCCGCAACGGCGATGCATGCACAACCGACATCCAATGTAAATCCGGCACATGTACCGCCGGCGCTTGCGAAGGCAATACGATTCCCGGAACGATTCATTTCGATGGAGATCCAGCGATTCCAGACGATTCCACATGGGCAGTCATCTACCCACGCGATAAAGAACTCCCTGCATTTGCACGCTTCCAAGTGACTGCTCTTGGCGGCATCGGCGGTGTGAAAGCCTTCGATGGCGACAAACTCTCCAGCACTTACACTTGGGAATTCTACACGAACAATGATACCGACAATGTCGCACCGACAGTTGTAGAAAAACGCTGTACCGGCTCTACAGAACCCGGCGTGAATAATAAAGACTGTACCTATAACACAAGCGTTTGTGATCCTGGAGGTGGCCGGTGTACAACAGAAGTGTCTGATTCACCTTATCCAGCCGATGGCGATGGAACAAACCCGGGTGATGACGGTGTGTGTCGCGCGACTCCTATTGGCGCTGACTTTAATGAAATCATGAATCCAATCTCCTATAACGACAGACTTTCAGTTATCCTTTCACCGCTCAATCCAGCAACAACTCCCGTACCGGACTTTGAAGCAAGTGCAATTTCCCTCCGCATCCGCCCACAAACAGAAAATTTTACAGCCAGGCCGGACGAAATCCCCATGCTCGACGCTAATACCGATTACTATGTACGCCTCTTTGGAGGTCGGGCGCGCTGTGTCGGTGGACTCGATGACGGCGTCGAAGGTTGTACCAAAGATGACGATTGCGCGGACAATGGACCCGATGATCCGGGTATCTGCAATCTTGCGTACGGCGCTTTGCAAGACGCGTGTCTCAATCCGCTCGACGGAAACGGCAACGGCCGTGTGAATGGAGCAGATGAAGGCGGTAATCCCATCACAGACGAAGCAAGTCCCAAAGACGACTTTATGAGTGCTGAACGCGCCGAGACACCCTGGAACTTTAAAACTGGCACTCAAGAAATTTGCTCACCCGAGATTACCAACATTGTGCCGGGAAGCGCTTTCGATGCGCTCGATGACAGCCTCGCGCCAGGTCCTGATGAATTTGATACCGGTGGTGCTGGCGATCCAGGATGGATTACGCTCATTGGTGATTACCTTGCTCCGAACCCCACCATAACCTTCAATGGCAATATTGAAGTGGAGGAAGGCAATATTCAATGTTTTAATCGCGAGGAAAAAGTGGATGGCGGCGTGGATCCACGCGAAGGATTATGTATGATCAGTAACGGCATACGAAATATCCAAGTAAAAATCCCGCCGGATGCGAAAGTTGAAGGACCAGTCACAGTCACAGTCGCAGGTGAAAACGGTCAATCAACCGTGACATTCAATCCGCTGAGTCCACATATTTTTTCAGTCACAGCCTCAGGGCGACCAGGAGATTTTATCACACTTCATGGTCAAAAATTCTGTGGCGGAAACCCCTGTCAGCCAGGTATTGTTTGGTTCCGTCGTCGGCTCGATAACAGCATTTTCCGAGGAGAGCAACCTCCTGCTGAACTCTGTGGAGGTGATTTTTGGACGGACGATGAAATAACGATCGTCATACCCAATATCCCCAACCCAGTGACTGACGAAATTTTCGATATCCAAGTTGAAACAACAGGTGTTGATGGAAAACGCGACACACCTGCGGATGGCGACACAAATCCCGGTCCAGGAGATTCAAACGAGGATCGCGATAATAAAATCGGCAATCACAAAATTTTTACGATCACTGATGTCGAACGACCGAGCATTTGTCGTATTGAACCGAGTTGCAGCAACACTCCTGATGAAACCGTAACATTCTACGGTAAAGGCCTCCATAATGACAGAAACGCATGGAGCGGCAAGGCTTTCTTACGAAACGGCGAAACTGAAAATGAAGCGAATACGTATACAACATGGCAAGATGATCGCGCGACCGTACAATTCGGCGGTATTGAATTCAAGCGCTACGAAACTTTTGTACAAATTACCGACCCTGATGGAATAGATCGAGAAAGTAATACCAAACGCTTCAATGCGCCGTGCGGCAACATTCCCTATGTGGTCAATGATGCAAGTTGTAATCCCGATGAAGACCGATTCCCAAGCACGAACCCGCGTCCAGGACAAACAGAAGTCTGTCTTGATATCGGCATTGCCGGCCGATTCAGTATAAAAATGAATAACGAAACAATTCCAGCAAATCCAGCCTATGCAAGCAGCATAAGAAATACCAATAACATCAAGCTTTTCCGCTGTGATGCAGATCAAACGTGCACGAATATACGCGTTCCTATCGCTATACCACCTATTGAAGAAGATCCAACGTATATTGGAGACCCACAATATGATAAAGCGAGTTTTCGATTCTTCCCAGGAACCCTTGCACAAAATACATGGTATGAACTCTTTATTTCAAAAGACGTTCAAAGCGATCCTAATACGTGTTTCACTAGTGATGGCCGAATTCTGAATGTACCGGGGAGTTGTCCAACGAATCCAGCGGCGTGCGAAACTGCTGGAGGACTCTGCGGCGGAGTCAATATGCGAGCAGACTTTGCTGCGCACTTCCAAACAAAAAACGATCCTGGAACCTGTCCAGTAAAAAATGTTTCCGTGCATTCAACAGCGCCCAATCAACCCGTCATACATAATGCGCATCCTCAGACAGAAAATTACGAATCCATACCCATCGGACCGAACTGTACACTCATTAATCCAACGCTCTATAACGGTCAATATCAATGGCAAGCGCTCGATCCAGCCGGCAAAGACGTAGCGGACATGACAGGTGCACTCGATCAATACCAAGCAACTGCGCGAACAGTCGGCGATACTGTCGATAATGAAGGCACAGCGCGCATTCAGTCAACACTCGAAGGTCAGGATGACGACGCGCCTTTCCGAGTGAATTTTGCTTTCTGTACGGCCGATACCGATTGCGAAGCATGCGGTCCAGGAACATCGAGCTGCGTGAACGGCACATGCACACCATATATTACAACACTTTCACCCATCCAAGGTCCTATTTCGCAATCCGTCACAATCACTGGTTGCTACTTTGGAAGTACGAATGAATCCGCAGAAGACGTTGTGAAATTCCGCGACACAACGAACGGAAATGAATTGATATCCGAAATGGTATGTGGTGGCGCTAGTTGGCGAAACTCACGCATTATCACGCGAGTTCCCGAGGGGCTCACACGTGACGCACTCTCCGAAATTTGGGTGAATAACCGATTGCATGGCACACCAACAGATCTCGCGAGTAACAAAAAAGAATTCCCGATAACCAATCTTTGTGTTGACGAAAATAACAATCCCATAGCACTCGCAGGACCAGATGGTATTCCATTATTCTGTGACCTTGCTCCTTTTGACCGCAATACCTATACAACAACGCTCAGTGGCGACAATTTTGGCGCAACACGCAATATTCCGGCCAAAGATTACGTCGTTTTCACAAAACAACAAGATCCGCAACAATGGGAACAAGCAATAAATTATCCGCAGTGGATACAAACTTCTGTCGAAGCTCAAGCGAACCCTGTAAGTATCAGCGGACCAGTAAAAATCACGAATGATTCCTGCGCCAGTAATGCCATCGATCTGGTCATCACTTGCGACGATCACAATGATTGCGGCGCTCCAGGCTGCTGTCGAAACAATATCTGCATCAGTAACGCAGCCTGTCCGGGCGACCCAGGAGGAGCATGTGTGAACAACGTTGACTGCATTTCTAATTGCTGCAATGCCGGAAGTTGTACCTCCATTGAAGATGCACCAACATTTTGTCCAAACCCAGGCGGTGCTGGAACGCAATGTATCGACGAAAACTTCCCGGCGTGTCAGGAAGCGCAATTCTCAAATTGCAGCGCAGGATATCAGTGTCGATCAGGCGACGACGACCCGCCTCCCGGTGTCGATAACTGCCGGTGCTGCTGCAATCCCGATATTGCAGAACGTGACAGCTGGCTCCCAGGACTCACGTGTGTACCAAATCTCGAAACATGCACAGGCGGCACACGAGGTCTTTACTGCGGCTGCACGAATGACGCTCAATGTGGTGATTTCATAACCAATGGCTGCGGTGTTGTGGCAGGTCAAGCACAACTCTGTTGTGTCGCTCGTCCTATTGTTGAATCCAGCCTACCAACCGATGGATCATACGTCTGCAAAAATGCCGTATTAGAATTCACCTTCAGTCGCGAAATGAATCCAGCAAGTATCACATTTGCAAATGATAACTTTCAACTCTTAAAAGAAGGCGTTGGGAGTCGCATCTATAACCCAAGCGACGGTAGTCACGTTTCTCCTGTCAGCGAACACCTCAATGCTATTGATTCCTTTGCCGAAAATCTCATTATCGCTGTAGGAGGTAATGGCACGATTCTCAAATACGATGGAGCGAATTGGCAAACGGAAGTAAGTCCAACAACAGAAGAACTCAACGACGTCTTTGTACTCGACGCAACCCAAGCATGGGCAGTCGGCGACAATGGAACGATTCTCAAACTCGCTGGCGGTGTCTGGAGCAAAGAAAACAGCGGCGTGACAACCCATCTACGAGGGGCCGCAGCAACAGCTCCTAATAATGTCTGGGCAGTCGGCGACAATGGAACGATGCTCCGATTTACTGGTGTTATTTGGCAAAACGAAAATCCACAAGGGACGATAACAGCCGAACATCTCAATGATGTAACTGCAATACCAGATAATATCTGGATGATCGGAAATAAAGGAACGATCGTTCGGTTTAAAACAGGCGAAGGATATAGCAAAGAATTTGAAGGCGGCACACCAGAAAATCTCAAAGCAATTCACGCTCTCGCCACAGCGCCCGTACTCTATGCAGTCGGCAATAACGGCATGGTACTCTTTAACGATCAACAACCAAACGGTTGGCAAATCATACCTCCTGATCCAGCATTCCAATCAACGAATCTTACGGGCGTTCAAATACTCCCAACGACACGACGAACGTGGATTTCCGGCGATAACGGCGTCATCGCGATGTATCTTGGCGGCCCTTGGACACTCTCTAGCACAACCGACATCTTCTTTAAAGACATCGTCGCAACCGACACGGGCTTTATTCGTGCTGTCGGTAATACCTACGAAAATATCAGTAACATCGGCCAACTCCGGGTATATCACACAGGTTCAGAGAGGGATAGAAAAACTGTTGCGCAATTTATTCCCACAACAGAGGCGCTGCCCGGAAATACCGCACTCAAAGCAGTCTGGAAAGGAGATGATATTCTGACGGATAACGTACCAAACGGTGTTGTAAGTAAAAACAACATTGGCATGAACGGACCAGATTTGAACGCAAGCGGTTTCCATAATAAGAACTTCGAGTTTACAACAACCGATAGCTTTTGCGAACTAGCTAATCTCAAACTCACTCCCTACATCCCGCAAGATCCAATAGCGTTTGATCCATTACATCCGCCAGCTGATTCTCATGATACATTCTTTGAGCGCAATCAAACTGGTGTCGTTTTTGCACAAGGAAAATCCCGAGAAGGCTTTACTATCGCTCCAATACCAGGGTATAGCTGGCGATGGGATTGGGAAGTCACACCTGCAGGACAAACGATCATAAACGCAGAAGCAAGCACAACAAATGTTTTGCCTATCAATACTAATGGCCTGAATCAAAATGGCGAAGTGGAAGTATTTGCCTACGCACGTCCAACGAATGATGGGTACGCAAGCGATCCACCCAAATTCGGCTCGCTACCGATCTATGTTTTCTATTGCCAGAATCCATGGGCATTTTCTGATATTGATGGCAATGGCGATGACGCAGGCTCTCTCACGCCTCTCCATCAGATTATTCGCTACTGCAAAGACGAATATTCTGCTGAATCAACTTTTAATAATACACTCGTCAAAAGCACTGGACTGCCACAAGGTGTTTATCGCGAATATCTTTTTACGCAAGGTGGCGGAACGCACGATGGCATTGGCGTACGCGTGTTTGCAAATCCAGAAAGACTCAATCCGGCGCAATGGTATAAAGAACATGCGCCAAACCCGGTTGCGAACTACTCTATAATTTCTGGAGGAGTCAATGGATATGAAGCGGTTCAGGTCGGTCGAACTGTCTATATTGCGGGCACGAATCAGTATGACGCGGCGGATAACGGCGGTTTGAAAAATCTCTTCAGCAATATCTACATTATCTCCTATAGCGAAGGAGCAAATAATGAAACGCAAAAGATATTTAGAGAAATGATTGCAAATTGGAGCTTCAATACCAATGTCAATGTGGATCTTAAAGACGAACTGGTACGCGACACCAAACGTGTTACTGAACTTGGCGCCATGGCCGCGCTCTTACGTGATTCGTACGTACAAAACAGACGTTATCCTGATTTGAAAGCGGGTACTTTCTTACGGTACCAAACCACCAGTAAATGGAATTCATGGGCTGAAACTTTAGGACCAAGTCTTTCATTTATTCCCATAGATCCAATCAATAGCTTCGATGACCCACAAACGAATTGTCCAGCGACACAAGGATTTGATGCCGAAGCAGAAACATGCTGGAAACCGGACGCGCAAGCCTACGTTTGTCCAAGTATTGGAAATTCTGCCGGCATTCCATCAGGAAAATCGCGCGTCTATCAATATAAAGTTACACCGAACGGGCAAGCGGCCTGGGTATTTGCCAATCTTGAATACCGCTATGATGATGTGTCCTGGGTACGTTATGATAATGATGGAGATGGGGGGCTTGAGAGCGATAATCCGGCGATGAACCCTTGTGACGGAGTTCCAGGTTCTTCCTGTAATTGCTTTAATTACGGGTTAAGAAATGACGTTGATGCGGATCAGGCACCACAAACGACAATTATACACAATACATTACAAATGAATCCATAAACTATGCCTCAGAGTACACCTCAAAATCCAGATCCACTGCAAACCCAACGCGGCAAAGCCTTAAAAGCTTCGGAATTATTTCCGCAAACTCCAGGTACAGAAGAACCACAAAAAGAGAATCGAGGGATTGCGAGGAAAATTATCATTATTGTGAGTGTAATCATCTTTTTAGGAATCATAGGTGTCGGAGGGTGGTTTTTCACAAAACAACGATCACACAATACGTCACAGAGTAATCAACCGACGAATACCGGTACAAATCAACAGATACCATCACTTTCTAATATACCAGAAAAAACACCTGCGGAACTCAACACAGCGCCCAGCGTCATCAATTATCAAGATACCGACACAGATAATGATGGCTTAAGTAATGAAGAAGAAAAGAACACAAATTCCGATCCAGCAGACGCAGACACGGATAATGACGGCCTATCTGACTACAAAGAAGTGAAAGTATATAAGACTGACCCACGCAATCCAGATACCGACAAAGATGGATATAAAGATGGCGAAGAGGTCAGTCGATACTATAATCCCAACGGTCCAGGAACACTGCGAGATGTCAATAAAGCCCTTGAAAATACTCCACAACCTTAAAAAGTTATCTCTTTAAATCACACACCATGAATAGTACAATGAATCCGCTTGATCCAAAATTTACAAAACCAAACTCAAAAAATAACGGAATGGTAAACGGGAACCTTAGTCAAAACCCAAGTGAAGTGCACACGATGCCGAAAAAATTTCTAGAAATAAAAGGTGCTCAGAAAAAAAATAAAAATAAAATGATCACCGTCATTATTATTGTAGTGCTCCTCGCCGGAGTTACGGGAGCAAGCGTTTTTGTTTTTCGCGGTCTCTTTCAAGAAAATATTACTAACAATGCCGTAGCGAATACACCGCGAGCAACGATCGTAAATGACGTCAATACGTTGCTCGTCAACACATCTTTGAATACGAATACCATAAATACCAATAACACTCCCAACACAACAACCAACGAAAATACGAACACGAATGAAAATACAAACGTAACAGTGAATGCCAATACAAACACCAATGAAAGTGCGAATGCCAATGTTGCAGAAAACGACAACGCCAACGAAAATACGAACACAGCGGCCATGAATTCAGCAAAAGACACTGACGAAGATAAACTCACTGACCTCGAAGAAACACTCTACGGAACACGCGTCAACCGCCCCGATAGTGATGCGGATACGTATCAAGACGGCGAAGAAGTCCTCAATCTCTACGACCCACTTGGCAACGGCAGACTCGAAAACTCTCCGCAAATTACTCAATTTACGAACCAAATATGGGGGTATACAGTCCTGTCTCCACAAAGCTGGCTCCAAAAAAGTACTGATGAAGGGCAAAAAACAGTACTCTTTACCGCCGACACAGGGGAATTTATAGAAATATTTGTGCTCGAGAATACTTCCGGTGGAAGTGCAAAGAAATGGTACAAAGAACAACTCAATGCATCTGACCCAGAGCCCAAAGAGATTCAAACAAAAAACGGACTTATGGGTGTCATGAGTACTGACACAAAAACAGCATATTTCGCGAGCGAAAAATATATCTATGGCATTACGTATAACACGGGATTGCGCGAAGAAGAAAGTTTCCGTACTACCTTCACGATGATGTATATATCGCTTAAACTTATCACGCCTTCAAAAGATATACCTGAAAACAATAATACTAATAGTCAAAACAACACAAATACAAAGACGAATAAAAATACCAACACAAACACTCCAAAAAATACCAATCAAAATATGAATACAAACAAAAATGCCAATACAAATACTAGCAACAGCAACAAAACAAATCAAAACACAAATAAAAGCAACACCAACAACACGAATACATCGAATC
Organism: Candidatus Kerfeldbacteria bacterium RIFCSPLOWO2_02_FULL_42_19; assembly: GCA_001818315.1. Taxonomy (GTDB): domain Bacteria; phylum Patescibacteriota; class Patescibacteriia; order HO2-48-17; family HO2-48-17; genus WO2-43-9. Next base: position 242,737 of record MHKF01000012.1, on the reverse strand, counting down.
AGAATATCAATCAATGAGAATCAAGCAATACGCCTATGATAAAGATGGAACTTGACGGCGTAATACGGTATCTGTCCAGGGAACGCGTATTAAAGATTCTCCGAGTCGGATGCAAATATACCCAAACACAACCAAACTTCTTCATCGCATTAGCATTCGTGAGTACGAAAACTATTCAACGCTTTAACAAACAGTATCGGCATATTGATACACCAACAGATGTTCTCTCTTTTGGATATAAAAAACCAAAAGGTAACAAAGAAAAATATTTTTTAGGTGAAATGATGATTACCCCGACAATTGCACGAAAACAAGCGAAAATACAAGGACATTCACTCAAAAAGGAATTGGAATTTCTTATTATTCACGGATTCTTACACTTACGAGGCTACGATCACAAGACAACCAAAGAAGCCAAAACTATGTTCCGTCTCCATAACACTATCGCGCAATCGTTATGATCCATTTCAAGATACTGATTAAAAGTTTCCAATATGCGCTTCAGGGACTGTACTATGCTTGGAAACATGAACAGAATTTTCGTATCCAAATATTTTTCGCAAGCATAGTGTTTATTCTTATGATCATCCTTCGTGTACGAGTGATTGAAGCGGTCGCACTCATTGGTGTGATGGCACTTGTGATTATTCTCGAACTCCTTAACACTATGTTTGAGCGCATGGTCGATATTCTCAAACCACGAATTCATTATTATGCGAGCGTCATTAAAGATATGATGGCGTCGGCAGTGTTAGTAGCTTCGCTTTCTGCACTCATTGTGGGAATTCTCATTTTCTTCCCGTATATTTTAGAACTTTTTTGAGTACAAACGTATTTCCTGTTATAATGACTGCACAAATTGATGAAGAAAACGTATGCGAAAAGATGATATTTTTACCGGTCTCGATATAGGTTCAACAACCATCCGTGTCGTAATAGCACAAGTCGGTACTCATGGACAAGAAGGACTCCATATTATTGGTGCTGCCGAAAACCCGAGTGAAGGTATTTCCAAAGGAAATATTGTAAGCATTGAAGATGCGGTCACAAGTATCTCCCAAACATTCGAAAAGGCTGAGCGCATGACTGGCATACCCATTGAGCACGCTTTCGTCTCTATCAATGGCCATCACATTACCTGTCAGGATAGCCACGGGGTCGTAGCAGTTGCTAAAGCTGATGGAGAAATTCAAGAAGAAGATATCCAGCGCGTTATTGAAGCAGCGCAAACAGTCTCATCCCCTCCAAATTACGAAATTCTCCATGTACTCCCACGAAATTTTTCTGTAGATAATCAAAAAAATATTAAGGATCCTGTCGGAATGACCGGAATTAAACTCGAGGTGGATGCACAAATTATTCTCGGCCTGTCATCCCAAATAAAAAATCTCACCAAATGCATCTATCGTACCGGAGTAGATATTGACGATTTAGTCATGAGTGTACTCGCATGTTCAGAAAGCACCCTTACAAAACGACAAAAAGAACTCGGCGTAGGGTTAGTCAATCTCGGAGGCACTACAACGAGTATTATGATCTTTGAGGAAGGCGATGTATTACATACCAAAGTACTTCCGATTGGCGCCGGACATATTACAAACGATATCGCTATAGGACTTCGTACTTCCATAGACATTGCAGAACAAGTCAAACTCCGTTTTGGTTCAGCAATAGCAGAAAAAGTACAAAAACGCGAAACAATTGATTTAGGAACGATCGATTCAAATGAAAATGCAGTCATCCCACGCAAAGAAGTCATCGACATTATTGAAGCACGAGTGGAAGAAATATTTCATCTCGTCAATAAAGAACTCCGCGATATTAAACGAGACGGTTTACTCCCCGCGGGTGTTGTACTGACTGGTGGAGGCGCAAAACTCCCGGATCTCATTGAAGCCGCAAAAAAACAATTCCGTCTTCCAGCTTCGCTTGGTGTGCCACGAGATCTCCCGACAGCGATTGATAAAATACAAGATCCAGCTTTTACAACAGCAACGGGATTAGTACGTTGGGGCATGCAGTACCAAGCGAGGGAAAAAGGCTTTCGCCTCAACAAACTCTCATCTTTTTCCCATGCAACCGAAAAAATGCAAAGGTGGTTTAGGTCACTGTTGCCATAATAAAGCTATACATTAGAATCATTTTCTTTGTTGCTGAGTGGAAGGGCGAGAAAGGGAGGGCATAGGTTTTTTTCAAATGCTGTGATACCCAAACATGAATGATCGTGTTTGGAAGAGTTGTTTTAGGGCACACTTTCCACTGTATCTGATACAGTGACTTATCACAACGCATTTGAAAAAAACCTATGCCCTCCCTTTCTCGCATGAATCTCAGAAACAAAACAGTTGTAGAAATCAAATAAAAAAAGTGTTCAAGAATGATAAATTGAATACTCTTTTTGTTCATAAACTTGCATATTTAAAAATCCACAGTTAGAATACGAGTGGATAAAGAATAGGAAGAACGCGTTGAACGATACTTTTGGAGGAAAATGCATATATTCCTATCAAACTTACTTTTAATAACAAACGAGGTGGCAAACGAAAATAAACGAACATCTGTGTCTCAAAACAATGGACGTTCGCATAACAATAAACCAACGGAGGTGAAACCAGAAATTGAAACATTTGCAAAAATTAAAGTGCTCGGAGCGGGGGGAGCTGGCTGTGCGGCGATCAATCGCATGGTAGAAGCACAAATCAAAGGCATTGAATTGATTGCTGTGAATACTGATTCACAATCGCTGCATCATTCAAAAGCCCCAGTACGTGTTCACATTGGCCAGAATACATCACGTGGTCTCGGAGCAGGTATGGATCCGGATGTCGGTCGCAGAGCAGCTGAAGAAAACATAGAAGACATTGAAAAAATCCTCAAAGGAGCAGACATGGTCTTTTTAACCGCTGGCTTCGGCGGAGGCACAGGATCAGGGTCGCTGCCTGTGATTGCGGAACTCGCGAGAGACTTAGGAGCACTCACCGTATCTATCGTAACGAAACCATTTGCATTCGAAGGTGAACAACGAAAAGCGATTGCAGAGAATGCATTCACAGAACTCCAATCAAAAGTCGATACGATCATTACTATCCCCAATGATCGCCTCCTCCAAATTATTGACAAAAAAACATCACTGCTTGATGCCTTCAAAATTGTGGATGACGTTTTAAGACAAGGGGTACAAGGAATTTCAGATTTGATCACTCTCCCAGGTCTTATCAACGTTGATTTTGCTGATGTAAAATCTGTCATGGAAAACGCTGGTTCAGCTCTCATGGGTATCGGAACTGCTTCTGGGGAAAACCGAGCAGTAGAAGCGGCGAAAGCAGCTATCGATAGTCCGCTGCTCGAAATGTCTATTGATGGAGCAAAAGGGATCTTGTTTACTATCTCAGGAAGTTCCAACCTTGGGATGTATGAAGTCAATGAAGCGGCACGAGTTATTACAGAAACAACTGATCCAAATGCACGCATTATTTTTGGGTCAGTGATCGATGATAGTTTACAAGATGAAATCAAGATTACAGTCGTGGCTACGGGTTTCGGACCACAAGGAAAACAAGCGACTCGCAAAGTGAAACCAGCTGTAAAATCGCCATTTTCTTCGAAGATTAAAATAGAAGAGGCTGAACCGCTCTCAAAAGACGCCGGAGGATTTCGAAGGCAAACTGTTGGCAAAGAAGAAACGATTGAAGCACGACCCATAACACACGAGACGAAACCCACAAAACTTGAGGAAGATTTAGAAATTCCTACCTTCATCCGAAAAAAAATGATGTAAGGGTTTGTCGACGAACACGCTTCCGCCTGTGAAATCGTAGAATTTCGTGACAGACCCTGCATGTTTGTGCAACGCGCATAACAAAAGAGGAGGAGGATAGGACTTTCGAAGCACTAACAATGCACAGTGTGCTTCGAAAGTCCTATCCTCCTCCTCTTTTGTTATGATGAAAGTTATCCACAAACATCTTCATGTTCTCAACAAAAAAATCCGCATACAAAACGAACGGAAAAAAAAGTACAGCGGAGATTAGCAGAGATTCTTAAAATTCTCAAATCTCTACCCATTGTGTTATACTCAGCATAGTAAACACTATCGATAGAGTCTATGCGCTGCCCATCGTGTCTCAAAACTGATACCCGCGTCCTGGAATCCCGCGAAGCCAATGAAGGTCTCACGATTCGAAGACGTCGTGAATGCATGAAATGCTCGTTTCGTTTTTCGACGATGGAAGAAATGGAAATTCTCAATCTTCGCGTCATTAAAAATGACAACCGAGAGGAAGCATATCAAAAAGAAAAAATCAGCGCAGGACTCAAAAAAGCACTCGAAAAACGCCCAATAAGTAGTGAACGATTCAATGCACTTTTAGCACGCATTGAACGCGATATCCAACTCAAAAGCACACAAGATAAAATAACAAGCCATGAAATTGGAGCAATTATCGTAAAACATCTCCGTCGAACCGATAAGGTCGCGTATATTCGATTTGTTTCAGTCTATAATGATTTTCAAGACATCGAAGCATTCCAAGAAGCTTTGAAATTACTCAAAACAAAGCAGAAAATAAAAGAAAGGGAGTAAGTGGAACAAGCAAAGTCCAAACATTACACGAAAGTAAAAATGTAAACATAATAATTCCTCAACATCAATCATTAATACAAAACCTATGCTTCACAATCCCCTCTCTGACCTCGGAGAAAAAATTTTTCTTGATCGCTACGCCCTCAAAGATCAACAACGAAAAGATATGCGAAAGGGGGATAAAATTATCGTTTGCATAGATCCAAAAACAGGTCAACGAGAAGTAGGATATGTGCAAGAAATACTATCCGGAGACTCCGTGCGCATTCAGCTCAAAGATGGTGCCGTTATAGAGCAAAAAAAAGAACATATTGATAAACCAGTAGAAACTGAACCAGAACAAATGATCCGAAGAGTTGCGAAAGGCATTGCTTCTGTAGAAGCAACGGAAATAAAACGACGTGAATGGACAAAAAATTTTGAATGGCTTCTGAACGAATGGAAATTTGTTCCCGGCGGAAGAATTCTCGCAGCTGCCGGTACCGACCAACAACTCACCTGCTACAACTGCTACGTGATTCCTTCGCCACACGATTCACGCAGGGGTATTATCGACACGCTCTTTCAAATGACGGAAATTATGTCGCGTGGCGGTGGAGTTGGTATTAATATCTCAAGCCTGAGACCAAAACGATCCTATGTCAAAGGTGTGAACGGCAGATCATCAGGAGCGGTTTCCTGGGGAGCACTCTATAGTTTCGTTACTGGTCTTATTGAACAAGGAGGAAGCCGGCGCGGGGCGCTGATGCTCATTATGGACGATTGGCATCCAGATCTTTTGGAATTTATCACTGTCAAAGAAGAAATGGGAAAAATTACGAACGCCAATCTCAGTATCGGCATTTCTGACGCTTTTATGAAAGCAGTAGAAGAAGACAAGGATTGGGAATTTAAATTTCCCGATACTCAAGACCCGGAATATGACGAGCTTTGGGACGGGAATCTCGCGAATTGGATCAGTAAAGGAAAAAAACTCAATGTATATAAAAAATTCAAAGCACGTGAGATATGGCAGCAAATCATAAAAAGTGCCTGGGGAAGCGCAGAACCTGGATTATGGTTTAGAGAACGAACAAATCGCATGTCAAATTCTTGGTATTTCGCACCGCTCATAGCCACGAATCCGTGCGGTGAGCAACCCTTGCCAGCGTGGGCCGTGTGCAATCTCTCACATATCAATCTTTCCCGATTTGCAAATGAAATCAGCACTGACGTAGATTGGGAAAAACTCAAAAAAACTATTCACTATGCGGTACGATTTGCCGACAATGTTATCGACGCTACAATGTATTTCTTTGAAGAAAACGAAAAGCAACAAAAGAGCGAACGACGCGTCGGTATTGGCACGATTGGACTTGCCGAACTCCTCATACAACTTGGGTTACGCTATGGATCAGATGAATCGATACGATTTATGGACAAACTGTACCAATTCATTGCCGTCGAGTCATATACCATGAGCTCTCAGATTGCAGAAGAAAAAGGTGCATTTCCGAAGTTAAATACCGAAAAATTTTTACAGAGCGGCTTTATGAAGAGTATGCCAGAGGATATACGAACGCTCGTGCGAGAAAAAGGTATCCGCAATGTCACTCTCAACACCCAAGCGCCAACCGGCACAGTAGCAACCATGGTCGGAACTGCTACTGGTATTGAACCATTTTATAGTTGGACCTACTTCCGCAAAAGTCGACTTGGCACACACAAAGAACAAGTACAAATCGTCAAAGATTGGCAGAAAAAGCATCCTAGTCAACAACTTCCTGCTTACTTCGTCAATGCCATGAACCTCGCACCTGAAGATCACGCCAAAGTGCAAGCAGCAATCCAACGATGGGTGGATAGTTCTATCTCTAAAACTTCAAATCTTCCCAATCATTACACAGAAAAACAGGTTGGCGAATTTTATCAACTCCTCTATAAATTGAGATGTAAAGGTGGGACTGTGTATCGAGATGGATCGCGCAACGAACAAGTGCTGATGCTCAAAAAAGATGCTCCTTCTGAAAAAAAAGCGAAAGTTACAGAACAACAACCACGATACATTACACCACGAAAACGACCACATAAAATGCACGGAGCGACCTATAAGATCGAAACGGGCTACGGATCACTTTTTATCACGATTAATCACGATGACCAAGGGGAACCATTTGAGGTCTTTGCAACGATTGGAAAAACAGGTGGATTTTATGCAGCAAAATCCGAAGCAATATGCCGACTCATCTCTGTAGCACTTCGCTCCGGTATCGCGCCGCAAGTGATTATTGATCAAATTAAAGGCATTCGAGGGCCGCTCCCTTATTGGCGTAAAGAAGGCATGGTCCTTTCGATTCCCGATGCGATTGCTCAAATTCTTGAAGAAGATCTCACGCAACACAAGCAATTACAAATGCAACTCACAACAAACGTCAACGTACCAAAAACAACAGCGAGCGAAGAACAATCACAAAAATCATCAGCTGTACCACAACAAAGACAAGCAAATACTTTCAGCGAAACTTTTGTATCGTTCGGTGAAAACATAACTCTCCCCGAACAAACGCAAGTCAAGAAGGTTACCCCTGCATTTGCTGCTGCGTCACAAATACAGGTACAAACCAAAACTTCGCTTGCGGACCTTGGTATCGCGCCACAATGCCCATTGTGCGGACAAATCCTCGCATTCGTAGAAGGTTGCACAACGTGTGGTTCGTGTGGATATTCCAAATGCGCCTAAGCGACTTGAAAATAAAGCTGTTTTGGTGAACAATGTAAGTATTATGATGTATCACGATCGCGCTGCGGATTCGCATCACCCCGTGAAATACTTTGGAAAGATACACGTCTATACGGGCGATGGAAAAGGCAAAACAACTGCTGCGCTCGGACTCACTTTGCGTGCATTAGGACACGGTTTTTCTGTACTCATGATTCAGTTTTTTAAAAATCACAAAGACTTTGGTGAATTGAAAATAGGAAACTTACTGCAACCTCAACTCGAAATAGTTCAATTCGGACAACTTGGTGTCATCGATCTCGTGCATCCATCGGCGATCGATATCTACTATGTACGCGAAGGCCTCGATTATGCACGTAAAGCGCTGCGAAGGGAACCAGAAAAACGCCCGCACATCTTAATTCTGGATGAAATCAATGTCGCACTCGGCTATCATATGATCCCAGTAGCGGAAGTCCTTGACTTTCTTGATAATAAACACCAAAATACCGAAATAGTTCTTACAGGAAGATACGCCCCAGAAGCACTGATCAAACGCGCGGATCTTGTAACAGAAATGAACGCTATTAAGCACTATTACACCGACGATTTTTTCGCTCGTAAGGGTATTGAACATTAAAACGTAAAATGCAGAAAAAATCGTTGATCGATTACAATCACCGCAAGCTATGGTTCAGTATAATAATCGTAGGTGTTGTGTTATTTGGTTACGGCTGTATTCGACAAGAACCGCAGAAAGACATTACTCAGGATAGCAAGAATTCACAAAAAAACTCCCAGCAGGAAGCAATAAATGAAAATTCGACATTCCAAGCGACCCTACGTATTGAGGGACAGAATTTCGATACCGAAGTTGAAAGTGGCACAACAGCACTTTCGTTACTCGAGCGCGTTACTACACAAAATAATATTACGCTCATTATAGAAAAAACGGCTCTTGGACAATTGATTACGACTATTGGCAATAAAACGAATGGCACAGACGGCAAATACTGGCTCTATTACGTGAATAATGAAGCTGCTCCAGTAGGCGCAGCAGACTACACGATCGCGGCAAACGACGTGATTGAATTTAAATTCGAATAAATTGAAAGTTACGCATCGGACGCGCCTTACCGCTCAATGCGTCGTTTCTCAAAAGAATATGCAAAATACCAACATCTTGAAGCACAATCAGAATCTTCGATACACACTCTTCGCTGCGATGCTTATTATGATAGGAGTATTCGGTCGCTGGGCACTCAGTCTTTTCCCGAATGTCGAAACACTCACGGCAATCACACTGCTCTCTGGCGTCTTACTCGGTAGCCGATGGGGTATTATTGTGCCTCTGGTGACCGTAGCAATCAGTGACATCATGTACGGTAATGACGCCATTTTTATTTACACATGGTCCGCATGGCTGATTATCGGTCTTGGTGCTTCTCTAGCCAAAGAGCGCATGCGATGGATACAAAAAAAACCAATTCTCTTTGTTGGGAGCATGACCGCGTTCGGTATCATCGCTTCTCTTTTCTTCTTTCTTTGGACCAATTTTGGCGTATGGCAGCTCTTTCATTTTTATCCAAAAAATATCACGGGTCTCCTTGCCTCCTACATTGCGGGGTTGCCTTTTCTCAAATTTTCGCTGACAGGCAATATCATCATTGTACCGTTCGTATCGATAACCCTCCTTTGGATCTTCAAAAAACTTTGTGAACGCCAAAACATATCTCAAACATCTGCCTTGAAATATGCACATCAACCTCATGAAGAAAAATGAAGGCGTCCAAAGGGATGCTGAAATCATGCAAGGCCTGCCGAGCGTGTCCAAACGCAGAACGGGCATACGTTGGATACTGCTCGTATTTGGTAAAATTGTCGCGGGTTTTATAGCCATCGCTGTCATAGGATTATTTGCCCTGTCATACAAAATCATCTTTTCGGCGGAGAACATTGTGCAAAAAGATGATACAGAAAAAACGCCTCTCTATAAACAGGTGCATTATCTCTTTGGCAGTGGAGACAAAAAACTTCAGGGCGAACAAGACGATCGAATTAATGTCGCTCTTCTCGGTATGGGTGGACCAGGGCATTCAAGCGGAATTTATTTAGCAGATACGATTATCGTAGCAAGCTTCAAACCTACTACAGGACAAGTTGCTATGCTTTCCATTCCACGCGATCTTGTAGTAGAAATGAATATTCCAAAAAAGGGTAATTTAGGATTTCGCAAAATCAATAACGCTAATGCATTCGGGAGACAATTTGGTTATCCTGGCGGTGGCGAAAAACTCACAAGCGACATTCTGGAAGAAGTCACTGGTTTGCCAATACACTATTTTGTACGGGTTGATTTTGAAGGTTTTCGAAAAATCGTAAATACTCTCGGCGGCATCAGTGTTAATGTCCAACGATCGTTTACAGATAAGCAATTTCCAGACTATAATTTTAGCTATCAGACAATACATTTTGAAGCCGGCGTACAAAAAATGAATGGAGAACAGGCCTTGCAATTTGCCCGCTCACGTAAAGGTAACAACGGTGAAGGTTCGGATTTTTCCCGCGCCAAAAGGCAACAAAAGATTCTCCTCGCTGTCAAAGAAAAATTTTTCTCTCTGCAAACGCTCCTCAATCCAAAAAGAATCAATAACATACTCAATGATCTTGGCGATCATGTCAGTACCAATCTTGAGGTCTGGGAGATGCTGAAAGCAATTGAACTCGTCAAAGTTTCCGACACGCACAATATCATTACCAAAGTCATTGACAACCAGGAACAAGGATTGCTTTACTCCGATCGCACAGAAGACGGTGCATATGTCCTCATTCCAAAAGCAGGGCTGGGAAACTATAGTGAGATTCAAAGACTCGCACGCAATATCTTTGACGAACGCACGACGGTCAATGAAGAAGCCCGCATCGAAATTCGCAATGGCACGAAAAAAATCGGACTCGCCCAAAAGACAGCTGAAAAACTAACGACACTTGGACTTTCTGTGATGAGTGTCGGCAATGCTCGCACACAAACCCAAAATACAAAAACCGTCATTTATGATTTTAGTCGCGGCGCAAAAAAAGATACACTCGAGCTTCTCCGCGATGTATTCCAAGCGAATATTGCTGAGGGAATTCCACAGTATCTTGATAAAAATGAAACTATAGATTTCCTTATTATTCTCGGGGAGGATATAAAAAATGTGACACAGGCGTTATGACCCTTTCCATCGTTGCGCTGATCGGACGGATCAATGTAGGAAAATCGACCCTCTTCAATCGGCTTTCCGAAAAACATAAAGCGATTGTTTCACCGTATCCCGGTACAACCCGTGATCTCATAACGATGGAAATCGGTTGGAATCAAACCTATTTTCAACTCGTCGATTGCGGTGGATTAGAAGAAAAAATCACAGATGATGTAGGAGCTAATATTCAAAAACAAACACGCCAGCTCATCGAAAGAGCCAATGTGATTGTGTGGGTAATCGATGGAAAAAGTACTATGCTTCGCGAAGATCAATCGATTGCAACATACCTTCGTCGGCTCGGAAAACCAACTATTGTAGGAGTCAATAAAATCGACAAACCGCGTGATCGAAAAAATTTCGACACAACACTGACGTTTGGTTTCCAAACATACGTTCTTTTTTCCGCACAAAACGGAACTGGCACCGGAGACCTACTTGATAGTATCGCTGCGATGCTTCCGCACAAACACAACCTGCTCAACGCCCACATACCTCGCATCACTATTCTTGGAAAACCGAATGTCGGTAAATCTTCTCTCCTCAATGCGTTGAAAGGGCAAGAAGTTCGCGTCGTCAGTCACAAGCCGCACACCACACGGGATAGCGGGGATATCGAAATTCACTGGCACAAAAAGAATTTCATCTTTACTGACACAGCGGGCGTGCGACGGAAAAGTCACGTTGGTCTTGGTTTTGTAGGTACAAAAGTAACGCAAAAACTTCTGGAAGAAATCGAACACGCTGGCATTATGCAGAGCCTAAGACACGTGAGCGACGCCGATATGATCATTTTGTTACTGGATATATCACAACCGGTTTCGCGACAAGACAAAATACTCGGCGCACTCATTGCGACTGCACGTAAACCCGTAATACTCGCTATCAACAAATGGGACTTGATTCCTGAGAAACAGCCGAGTACATTAAATCAACTCGCTCAACAATATCACGCGCAATTTCCACACCTCGATTTTGCGCCTCTTGTTTTCATATCTACAATCCAAAGACAACATCTCAATACACTCATGAAAACACTTGAGATCGTCCTCATCGAAAAAAACAAAACAGTCTCAAAAGACATACTCCGCACTCTCCTTGAAAAATTTATAAGGAAATATCCGCCAAAACGCTCTGCTCCTGCACCTGGAGCTCTCAAAAAATCGCTCAGAATAACTGATTTTTTCCAGAGCGGGACAGATCCTATCACACTGGAATTAAACACACCACATCCGAAAGCAGTGCCAAGGCCTTGGTTACATCTCCTTGAAAAGGAACTCAGGAAAGAATTTGGTTGGATCGGCTGTCCGATTTTTATTACCCCAAAAAAATAACGTATGAAACTTATCGTTGGACTCGGTAATCCCGGCAATGAATACGCGAAAACTCGTCACAATATCGGTTTTCAAATACTGGACGCCATGCACACTCACTGGACATACAATAAAAAAGCAAATGCCCTCATCCACAAAGAAAAAGATGCGCTCTTTGTGAAACCACAGACATTCATAAATCAATCCGGGCGTGCTATAGGCGTCTTGAAAAAAATCTATCGCGTGACACCGAAGAATATTTGGATCATCCATGATGATAGTGATCTTGTAGTAGGACGAATAAAAATAACACGGGGCGGATCTGCGGCAGGACATAAGGGAGTACAGTCGATATATGATATACTCACAACACAGACATGCGTGCGTTTTAAAATTGGCGTGCGCCCTTTTGGAGTACGCAGTCGTGCAGAAAATTTTGTCCTACAACCTTTTCGAAGTAACGAACATGAAACAATACAACAAGTAATAGATGTCAGTATTCAAGCAATCCGCACAGCACAAAAAGTAAATATTGTACAGGCGATGAACTCTTATAACGGAATTCAAAACTCATGAACGATCAAATAATTTCATCAAAAAAATTCACCGCGCAGATCACATCCAGATTCATGTATATCTTACTTCCTGTGACCATTCTCATAGGAACGATATACCTTTTGAACAAAAATACGATTTTCTTTGGGTCTTCTACGCATAAGGAAAATTTTCAGGGCCCGCACGAAGGCATCGACATAAAGGACAATGTAGCTGGGAAAGAATCTAATCCAGCGTATAATGTCTCCTATGTCCGTGCCACGGGACCGACTATTCATGTAACATCAGACGTGCCCTACGGAAATCCAACACAAGTAGCGTTCGACGTCGTGTACCAAAATCCAAATCAAAACGCATTTTTTATCATCTTGGAAAATCCAAACGGAAACATACAACCTATGATCATTGATCATCCAGTCATAGATTATCTCAACGAAAACAAAGCATGGCAGAAAATTGAAGATCCAGAACAAAATCTGACACTTTTTCAAAAATTTAACACGAACAGTCAAACACAAACGACACTCTATGCTCGTGTGGAAGATTTTATCAAAAATTCCCCGACGGAAGGACGAATACAAACGTGGAATTATCCGTTGGAAAACAGAGTGACTCTCAAAAGAGAAGAAAAAAATATAAGCTATACCGTCGCTTTTCGCGGCACTACCAAAATACTCATAGCCACGAAAACTACGAAGCTTCAATTTCAACTTTCATATGAAGACAGTAACCTCTCCGACGGCGATGATACCATCACTATGCGTCTGACTCAAAATGGAGTTGAAAAACAAAAGGAAATATTTCCAGATGACGGTGTCAATGAAGATACGGAACAAAATACTGGCAGAAAAAATCTGACCTTTACAACGACTGTTCCTAAGTCCGGAATATACGAATTGAATATTGATACGAGCACTGATATCCGGATAAAAGAAATAATAACTCCGCACGCGTTTGTATTCGAGCAGAATATAACCCTAGACGATAATACAAAAGCGGAAAATATCATTGTCCTCGGAAACTTTTTTTCTGCATCTACCGCACACCCCGAAGGACTACAAACAATAAATATCCAAGAAACGCCTCTCACTCTCGAAAAACAGTATGCTGAATATCGCTTGAATATCACACACAGAACAACGTCCATAGCAATCGAAAAAGCTGATGTGCAAATTACTACCGATGGTATTATCGGCTTCATCAAAGAAAGTGTTGAAGAATTTGGAAAAGTACAACCCCTCGCAAATAGTGTAGCGGAATTCATATCGGATTCGAAAGTCACCGCAGTACTTGTACATACACCACCCTTACAAAAAATCAACAAAGGTGGATGGACGAGAGTTCGATTGTTACAAAAAAACTTCTCCGAATGGGTCCAGGAAGGAAAATTTCCATTAACACTCAAACTGCCCGGTTATGATAAAAATGAAAGTTTCAAAATTCGAGAAATAATCTTCTCCTATAAAAAATGACCTACTTTAAAAAACACACATATCAATCTCGGTTCAGAAAAAATGTGAGCGCGCTTATGAAAAACGTGAGCTTGCTCCTCTTAAGTCTTTTTACGCTGTTCTTCCTTATAGACACGCTTTGGTCAGGATTCGTGACGAATTTTCTCACACTCACACCCCTCCTCATCATCAGTCTCATTGTCCACTTCGTTGGAATTGTACTGACTCCAAAAACCCAGCGATTATGAAATTCGAGGTCCAAAAACTCAACAAAATCACAACTCGACTGAATCTGTTAGGAGGTTGTTTCCTTGTCTTCTTTATTATCCTCTGGGCAAGCGACTGGATACATTACCGTTACATCTATCCACCCTCCGATGATACGGCGGTCCATCTTTTGGCAATAGAGGAAATCAAAAAAGGAATATGGGGACTGTATCCCCCGTTCCTCCGTATTATTCTCCTGATCGGAAGCAGTATATGGTCGAAATTCGGGAGAATTTTTCTCATTTTTATGCCTATATTCACTGTGGGAGGAGCTTTGCCTTTCCTGACCTATAGCATCATGAAAACTATCTTTGTCGAAAAAAAGAATGCTCTCCTCGGTACAGCACTTGCTTGGATAAATGTTCCGCTCCTTTTGCAGCAAGCTTTTGTTCAGAGCCCGGCAGAAATCTTTTCAATCCTTTTTGTTTTTACAAGCCTTTTCTTTATTTCCAGAAAAAAATACACCGCGGCTATCGTTTTCACTGTTCTTTCTCTCGCTACCCATCATCTTTCCTCTTTACCATTCATTGGTGCCGTATTTCTTTTTTTAGGACTTATCCTCAGTAAACGAATCGCACCGTTCATCATAGGAAGAAAACAAAAAAAATACCTCGACAACATCGTGAAACATCTACCGGAAAATTTTTTATCGAAGATATTTATGGAAAACTCGCAAGCAAAACCACAAAAAAAACGATATGTATGGATAATTGTTACGAGTATACTTCTGCTCATCACAACTCTCAGTATAGCCTTACAACCCTCATACCGAGTCAATGTAAAACTCATATTCGAACAAGTACTCCTCAATCTGGATCAGAAAATCGGCAGTCAAGATAACAGCCTCTACGAAAAACCCAGTCTTCCACCACACGTAAAAATTTTCAACATTCCCAAAGCACTCCATGCATCATCGATCTTTACAGCTATGACAACGCTCGGAATGATAAGCAGTCTCCTGCTCATACGAAGGCGTCATCACGGCAAAAAACTTCTCCTCTTAACAACTCTCTGGATAATAACCTTATACATCCTTGCGCAGATTCGTTCCGAAATTCCACATTTGAATATTCGTCTTATACGATTGATGATATTTCCGAGCGTCATACTTGCAAGCGTAGGTTTTGTGATGCTCTACCGAACACTTCCAAAAAAAATAAATACTGCGTTCTTTATTTTATTTTTCATTGCAGGCGCCTTTCAGCTCGGGGTTAGAATAAACGGCGCATCAGCAGGATCGCAATTCGTGCGGTTGACTCCAGCCGATGTAGAAGCCATAGACTTTATTAATAGCCATAGCTCTGGGTCGGAATCGGTTCTCACGAATGCTCACTATACTACCTGGCTCGATGTCGCAGTTGCTCCAACCGTATACCGCGGATATTTGAATACTCAAGACGAAAATCCGCCCTTTGGAAAAATTCTCACTTCACGTCATGGAGGTGATGAAATACGCGATCAATACGGCAGACCCCTGCGCAGCATCTACAACATTAAATACATTTACATTGGACACTCTACTCCGGATCGCAATAACGAACTCGAAATAAAACATCTCCTCAAATCAAAACAGTGGGAAATCGTTGTACAGAATGAAAGCGTGACACTCCTGCGCTACGTCCCGGAGAGAAAGTAAAGTACGCGTGCATTCGAGTTCATATCGCTTGACACCTAAAAAATAAAACCGATATAGTAAAGAAATTCAGCGAATAGTTACTTGAACGAAAAATATGCCTCAATCTCCTGACAATTCACCGCTGTGTAAAATATGCGGCCAACCAAGTACCCTCCTCGCATCTCATTTATTTGATGACCGCTATGGGTATCCGGGACGATTCCACGTTTTTGTGTGTTCTGCCTGTGGATTCGGGCAAACCAAACCAGAACTCAATAAAAAAGATCTCGACGCACTCTACACAGATTATTATCCAAGAAAAAATATCAATAAAGAAAGTGTAGAAAATGCTGCGGATTGGAAATCAGGACTTTGGGCACGTTGGTTACGTTGGTTGCGAGGTACCAACAATACCTGTCATTATCACGTCCGTCCAGAAACACGCGTACTGGACGTCGGCTGTGGAAACGGCGCTTCACTCCTGGAAATACAACGTATGGGAGCAGAAGCATTTGGAACAGAACAAGATCGTAATGTGACTCAAATCGCGTCCGACCTTCACCTCAATATTTTTTTTGGAAATGTTGAAGAAGCAAATTACCCTCATGAATTCTTTCATACTATTACCCTCAGTCAGGTATTGGAACACATTCCGGATCCTCTACAATTCACAGCATTTCTCTACACAAAACTCGCTCCCGGAGGAAATCTGATTATGAGTTTTCCAAATATCGACAGTTACTATCGGAAAAAAATTGGAAAACGCTGGATCAACTGGCATATTCCCTATCATCTCAACTTTTTTTCGGAAAAAAGTTTAGAAATCCTTGCTGCGAAGACCGGCCTGCGTATCAAAACAATATGCACGATAACTCCCAAAGTATGGGTCGAGTTGCAACAACGAAATAATCGCTTCGAAGCTATCGAAGGTAAGTCGAGTCCGATATGGACGAGCGGAAATACTCAAGAAACAAGCGGGAGATGGAAACAACGCTGCGAAGCCATGCATGCCCTTTGTATGAGCCTCCTGCAATTACCGCTCATTCGCATTCGAGACCTACGAAAACAAGGTGATAGTTGGCTCGTTATTATGGAAAAATCATGATCTTCGTTATCATTGCAGTATACAATCGCATCGAGGCCACACTCGAATGTTTAGAAAGTTTGGAAAAACAAACCTATCGCGATTTTAATATTACGATCATAGACGATGGATCGACAGATGGAAGCGCAACAATGATCCGAAAGCGCTATCCAACAATACACATACTCAAAGGTGACGGAAATTTGTGGTGGACAGGCGCCATGCACTGGGGAGTAGAAAATGTTTTACAGAGGACACAAAAAGGGGATTTTATTTTAAGTCTGAATAATGACGTAACTTTTACTCCGAATTATTTGGAACAGCTCAAAAAAACGAGTGAAAAATATGGTCGAGCCGTAACAGGATCACTGTGTCGCGATGAAGCAGCACCGGAAAATATTCTGGATAGAGGGGTAAAAATCGATTGGAAACATTACAGCTATTCACAAACACCGTTCCTCAAAAATCAGGACGATACAACGGATATAGACACGGTCTCTGGACGTGGTGTGTTAATACCTATCGAAGTATTTCAAAAAATAGGGAACTACCGAAAAAAATGGCTGCCACACTATGGAGCCGACTACGAATTCGGATTCCGCGCTAAAAAATATGGTTTTCCTTTAGCGCTTTCTTATAAAGCAATCGTCTATCTCAAAGACAACCTGACAGGCTTTCGTCCCAAAGGAAACATTCTGTCCTTTGCACAAGCTTGGAAAAAACTGACCCATCGTAAATCTCCGTCAAATATCTTCGTACAATCTACATTAGTCATACTCCATTGTCCTGGTAAACTCCAAAAGCTCGACACCTTGTATTATGTCGTCACTGCGAATATATATATATTTCTCAGAACGATCGTATTCTATACACTCCAAAAGTTGCATATCCTCAAAAACGTTGCATAAAAATACTGATTTATTGTATCCAGACGGTCTTGATGTTCATAAAAGCTTTCATGCCATAATGCGAAAGTTCGCGACCGTAGCCAGATTTTTTTATACCGCCGAATGGCAGCCTGGGGTCAGACTTGACTATTCCATTTATAAAAACACTCCCTACCTGCAAACGTTTTGCGATTGCTTTCGCGAGTTCAATATTTCGTGTCCATAATGATGCTCCAAGCCCAAACTTCGTATCATTCGCCACTTGTATTGCCTGTTCGGCATCTTCGACTACTATGACTGGCGCGACTGGCCCGAATATTTCCTCGTCATATGCCGGCATGCCGGGCTGTATATCGATTAAAATGGTTGGCGTGTAAAAAAAACCTTTTCCTTCTATTCTGTTGCCACCGATTATCACTTTTGCTCCTTTTGTCACAGATTCATTCACCTGTCTTGCTAAATCATTTCTTATAGATTCTGTTGCAAGTGGACCTATTTGGGTTTCTTCCTGCATGGGATCGCCTATTTTTAAAACTTCATATCTCCGTTTTAAAAGTCTGAGGAATTCTTGCGACACTTTCCTGAGCACGATGAATCTTTTGGCCGCTATGCAACTTTGTCCATTATTCTGTAATCTTGCCATGACCGCAACGTCACATGCACGTTCCACATCAGCATCGTCAAGTACGATAAACGCATCGCTGCCTCCAAGTTCCAGTACCGTCGGTTTAATCTCGCTCCCTGCCTCTTCTGCCACCTTGCTTCCGGCAAACTCACTTCCTGTGAATGTCACTGCGGCAACTCTTGAATCTCGAATAATTCCCTCGACCTGAGATGAGCTGATGAGAAAATTCTGAAAAACACCTGCTGGAAATTCGGCTTCGAGAAACAAATGTTCAATCATTTCAGCGCTTTGGGGAACATTGGAAGCATGTTTCAGAACTCCAATGTTTCCTGCCATTACCGCCGGCACAGCAAAACGCATCACTTGCCAAAAGGCAAAATTCCACGGCATGATTGCAAAGATGACTCCAAGCGGATCGAAACGCACAAAACTTTCTAACGCATCTGTGTTGATCAACTCGTCTTGAAGTACATTTTCTGTTTCCGAAGCATAATATTCACATACCCACGCGCATTTCTCGACTTCTGAAACCGCCTGCGTTATTGGCTTACCCATCTCTTGAGTCAGCAGTGTTCCTAATTCTTTCTTACGCGTTTTAAGTATATCAGCCAGTCTGAGCATATACTTTTTACGATCCTTCATAAGGACCTGGCTCCATACCGCAAACTCTCTATGCGCTTGATGAAGTTTTTCTTCTATCTGTTCGGTAGTGAGTTCAGGAAATTCTTGTATCAGTTCGCCAGTAGCTGGATTGATCGATTGAAGAGTCATAGATTTTTCCTACTTTTTAGAAATTACATGTTTTATTTTGTAACTCTGCAGTGAGAATCTGATAGTTCATTGAATAATCAATCGGGACCTCTATCACATTCACACCCCCTCTTCGAAATGCTTTGTGAATATTCGCCTGCAGTTCGGCTGCTTTTTTTATCTTCTGACCCTGTGCCCCAAAACTTACCGCATAGGACACAAAGTCAGGATTACCATAATGTAAGCCAAAATCTGGAAATCCCATACTGTGCTGCTTCCATTGAATCATACCATATCCATTATCATTCAGAATCATGATAACAATATCCAATTTGAGCCGCACAGCTGTTTCGAGTTCTTGCGAGTTCATCATAAATCCTCCGTCGCCGCACACTGCAATCACTTTCTTTTGCGGATATACTAACTTCGCTGCTATTGCTGATGATAGACCAGCGCCCATAGTTGCTAAGGCATTGTCTAAGAGGAGTGTGTTGGGCAGATACGCGCGGTAATTTCTGGCAAACCAAATCTTAAACATCCCATTATCAAGGGTAACAATGCCGTCATCCGGAAGGACGCTCCGTACATCAGCAACAATTCTCTGTGGCACGACGGGCATAGCTTTACTTTCCGTATGTTCCTTCATATGTTTTTCAAGCCGCTGTTGAGTTTCTAAAAAATATTGAAAATCCCAATGCTTTTGCTGATGCAGTCTTTCTTTGATTTGCCAAATGGCGTTGGCTATGTCTCCTACCACCTCGAGCTGTGGAAAATAAATATCATCAATTTTCGCTGTAAAAAAATTTATATGAATCACTTTTTGCCAATCTCTCTTCATAAAAAATGGCGGTTTTTCCACGATATCGTGCCCCACATTGATGATGAGGTCTGCCTTTTCAATAGCGCAGTGGATATAATCGTTATCTGAAAGTGCAGCGGTGCCTAGGAACAGCGGATGTCTTTCGTCAATAACACCCTTTCCCATCTGCGTGTTGAAAAACGGAATACCAGTTGTGTCTATAAAATCTCTGAGCGTTTTCGACGTGAGCTTACGATTCGCTCCCGCACCTATGAGTAATAACGGACTTTTTGCTCCTTGTATCATCTCCACTGCTCTGTTGATCGCCTTATATTCCGCGATAGGTCTACGCACTTTCTCCCGCGAAAATAACCTGAACTCCTGCACTGCTTCTTCCGCAACATCCTCCGGAAGTTCAAGATGCACAGCACCCGGTTTTTCCTCTTCCGCCATCCTGAATGCTTCTCGTACGCGCGCCGGAATACTACTCCCGTGAATGACCTGCTGGGAATATTTTGTCACCGGTTGCATGATTTCCGTAGTTTGCACAATTTGAAAATGACCCTGCTTTCTCTTCTTGACTGGCTTTTGTCCAGTAATCATGCACATAGGCATACCACCAAGTTGCGCGTATGCGGCCGCTGTCACCAAGTTGGTTGCTCCCGGTCCCAGTGTCGCAAGCGCAACACCTGCTTTTCCCGTAAGCCGTCCGACGGTAGCCGCCATAAATCCTGCCGATTGTTCGCCACGAGTGACAATAAATTTAATTTTTGATGTCCGCAGCGATTCTAAAATATCCAAATTTTCCTCTCCAGGGACGCCGAAGATATATTCTACGCCCTCATTTTCCAATGCTTTAACGAAAAGATCGGATGCTTTCATATGATTATAAAGGCTCAGATTCACCTTTATCCTAGAGTACTTCGGTGCGTTTTTCAATACTTTGCGGGACTGTTGCCGAATACCGTTTCTTACGTTTACGTATAAATTTCGTTTGACGAAAGTGCAAAAAAATGCTTCTATTATTCCATAATACGGGTAATCCAAGAGAAAATATGTCCGTAACCGTTATTATTCCTGCCCACAACGAAGCGAAAAATATTGAAAAAGTCATAAAAAGCACACTGCCTCATACTGACAGCATTATCGTTGTTGACGATGGATCCACGGACGATACCCTAGAAAAAGCTCTCCAGACGGACACAAAGGTGATTGGCTTACGGCATGAAGTGAATCTCGGCAAAGGCGCAGCCTTGAAAACCGGCTGTGATGCAGCAAGGAAACTTGGCGCAGACATCATGGTATGTATGGATGCCGATGGCCAACACAAGCCAGAAAATATTCCCCATTTTATTCGCACTCTGGAGGAAAAAAACGTGCATGTTGTTTTTGGCACCAGACAGTTTAATAGCAACATGCCCGTCATAATGTTGCTCGGAAATCGCCTTCTTTCCAAAACTATTCAAAAACTTTTCCGCGTCTTTGTAAGAGACACCCAATCTGGATTTCGCGCTTTCACAAGTGAAGCATATGAAATGCTGCGTTGGAAAAGCAGCGGTTATGAAGTGGAAACCGAAATGATCATTCGTATGGGAGAAAATAAATTGAAATTCGCCGAAATAGATATCGACACTATTTACCTGGATGAATACAAAGGAACGACCGCCATTGATGGTATGAAAATCCTCGTTCAAATTCTCAAGTGGAAATTTCTATGACAAGTATACAAATCATTGCGAGCATCTTCGGACTCATTATGGTATATCTCAGTTTTCTTCACTATAAACGCCATGAGTTCAATCGCTATCAATTCGTTATCTGGGAAATCCTCTGGTTCGGTTTTATTATCGTTACGATACTTCCCGATCGTTTTAATGTCATCACTGAACGTCTCGGCATAGCCCGGGCATTCGATCTCTTCGCTATTGGTGCCTTTGTAATGGTACTATCCCTTTCTTTTCATAATTATCTCCTCATTACTCGACTGGAGAAAAGATTGGAAAATAAAGTACGACAGAAGGCTCTATCCGAACTTTCAAGCATTAAAGTAAAACATTTATGAAAAAAGCACTTATCATTGGCATAACTGGACAAGATGGATCCTATCTTGCCGAACTTCTCCTCTCTAAAGGATATGAGGTACATGGAACAATTCGTCGTGCTAGTACCTTTAATACTGGACGTATTGATCATTTATACACGGATCCTCACATCAATAATGCACGAATGTTTTTGCATTACAGTGATCTCACCGATGGCACCAACCTCACGAAAATCATCCAAAAAATCAAACCTGAGGAAGTTTACAATCTCGGTGCCCAAAGCCATGTGCGTGTCAGCTTTGATATTCCAGAATACACCGCTATGGTGGATGCACTCGGCACACTGAAAGTCCTCGACGCAGTGAAAGAAACAAATCCTGACATACGTGTCTATCAAGCATCATCGTCAGAGATGTTCGGCAAAGTGCAAACAATGCCCCAAAAGGAAAATACACCGTTCTACCCTCGTTCTCCCTATGGTGTAGCAAAAGTCTTCGGATATTGGATAACGAAAAACTATCGTGAAGCCTACAACATGCGCGCCTGGAACGGCATCCTCTTCAATCACGAATCACCCCGCCGCGGGGAAACATTCGTCACTCGCAAAATCACTCGCAGCCTCGCTAAAATAAAACTCGGCATCGACGAAAAACTGTACCTCGGGAACCTCGATGCCAAACGCGATTGGGGATATGCCCCTGATTATGTAACAGCTATGTGGATGATGATGCAGCAAGAAAAAGCAGATGATTATGTGATTGCCACCAACGAAACTCATACGGTACGAGAATTTATTATCGAAGCGGCCAAGCATCTTGGTATCAACATACAATGGACAGGCGAGGGTCTCGAAGAAAAAGGCATTGATAGTACATCCGGCAAAGAAATTATCAATATTGATGCACGCTATTATCGACCAACAGAAGTGGACTTACTCATCGGCGATTACTCAAAAGCTAAAAAAGATTTCGGTTGGGAACCGCGAGTAAAATTCAAAGAACTTATCAAAATCATGACCGAAGCAGATTATAAGCACTTCGCTTCCAAAAAAACGAAAGATGACGCGTTCGAAGCCATTGAAGCAATTGAAGATCAGCATGAGAAGTTTGAAAAAAGATTGCAAAAAAAATTCATAACTACATAATATCGTCACATAAGATTGCATGGAAAAAACGGCAAAAATCTTTGTTGCGGGACACCAAGGTCTTGTTGGATCTGCGATCGTACGTCGGTTACAAAAAGAAGGATTTACGAACATTCTTGTTCGTTCCAAAGAAGAACTGGACTTAACAAATGAACAAGCAGTAAAGCAATTTTTTACTGTCAATAAACCGGAATATGTTTTTTTGGCAGCCGCAAAGGTTGGAGGTATTAACGCCAATAATACGTATCCAGCCGAATTTCTCTATGAAAATCTGAAGATTCAAAATAATGTTCTCTGGAGCGCATATCAACACGGCGTTCGCAAATTGCTTTTTTTGGGAAGTAGCTGCATCTATCCTAAACTCGCACCGCAACCTTTGAAAGAAGAATATCTGCTGACAGGCCTCCTCGAACCGACTAACGAACCCTACGCTATAGCGAAAATTGCCGGCATAAAACTCATGCAGGCACTGCATAAAGAATACGGTCTCAACGGTATTGCTGTTATGCCGACCAATCTCTTTGGAATCAACGACAATTTCGATCTGAAGAACTCACACGTCTTACCGGCACTTATCCGAAAATTCTATGAAGCAAAAAAACGCAACGCATCTTCAGTCGTGTTGTGGGGTACAGGAAAACCACGCCGCGAATTTCTCTACGTGGATGATCTTGCTGATGCTGTACTCTTTCTCATGGAACACTATAATGAGCCCGAAATAATAAATATCGGCACGGGGATGGACCTCACAATTGCAGAATTGGCAATGCTCATAAAAAATTGCATCGACTTCCAAGGAAACATAACTTACGATAGCCAAAAACTCGACGGGACACCACAAAAACTCCTCGACGTCAGCAAGATACACGCTCTCGGATGGAAAGCACAACACTCCTTGGAACAGGGCATTCGTGCCACCATCGCTTGGTATACCAGCAACGAAAAAAGTATTGTGGCACGTTTTCCATAGACTCACTACCGACCATGAAAATTTCCATCATCACTCCCTGCCGCAATCAGGAACAATTCATTCGTGCAACGATTCTGTCCATCGCAGACAATATCGGAAATCTTGAAGTAGAGCATATTATTGTGGACGGACAATCATCGGATACAACACTCAATAGTATTAAAGAACTCGCGGAGCGATATCCACACATTCGCTATCTTTCCGAACCTGATAACGGACAAACCAATGCGATCAATAAAGGTCTCAAGATGGCTACAGGAGATATCCTAGGATTTCTCAATGCCGATGATGTCTATGAACCCGGGGCACTGCAAAAGATTCATCAATTTTTTATAGAAAATCCCGGAAAACAATGGGCCTACGGAAAATGCAAAATCATCAATGAAAAAGGAGAAGAAATCCAAAAACCTATCACTTTTTACAAGAACATCCTCATGAGTCACTATCGTCTGTGGACGCTCCTTATTACGGATTACATCTGCCAACCAGCCTGTTTTTGGCGGAGAAGTGCCATGAACGAAGTGGGATGGTTCGATGAATCCCAACATTTAGTGATGGATTATGAATACTGGCTGCGCCTGGGAAAAAAGTATGCCCCCGGCTTTCTGTCAGTGACGCTAGCTCGTTTTCGCATTCATAGGACAAGTAAAAGTTCCACACAATTCCACAAACAGTTCCAAGAAGAAACGTTGGTTGCTCAAAAATACACCCAAAACCCCTTGTTACACTTTCTCCATAAATTACATGCCGGGCTCGTAATCGCACTTTACTCAATTATAAAACGATGAAAATTCTGATCAGCATTCCCTATTTTGAACCAGCGTGGGGCTACGGTGGCCCACCGAGAATCGTGAGTGAACTCTCCAAAGAACTTGCCAAACATCATACCGTACGTATCATCACCACGGATGTACTCGATAAAAAAAAACGCGTAGAGCAACTCCATGAGACAGAAGGAAACCGAGAAATATTCCGCTACCGAACGATAAGTAACATGCTTGCATGGAAAACAAAAATTATTCTTCCAAGAGGGCTGAACACAACAACGCTGATCAACCACGTTTCGTGGGCGGACTTTATCTATCTTTCTGATTTGCGTCATGCTCTGAACGCAAAAATATTTCCATTCTTGAAAAAATTTCAAAAGCCATACTGCCTTTCCGCCTTTGGACAAATTCAAAAACCGAAAGATAGTAAATATCTGCTCAAAGTCCTGTTTGATGTGTTGATAGGGAGAAAACTCGTACAACAAGCAAAAGCCCTACTTGCGCAAACGCAACATGAGGTACAGGATTATCAAACCATGGGTGGAAAAAAAGAGCGCATTCACATCATACCGCTCGCTGCGCAAAAAACGATCGAGATAATTTCCGAGGATACTATAAACGCCTTTTGCCAAAAATACCACATTGAAAAAACAACAAAACTCCTTCTCTTTGTAGGCAGGATTCATAAGCTTAAGGGCATAGACACTATAATGTACGCTCTCAACAAACTCCCATTGGCACTCAAGCACCAGACCAAACTCATTATCGTCGGCAGGGACGATGGCTATCAACCAACAATGAGGAAGTGCATCGATCGCTGCCATCTTCGTGACAACATTATCGAAACTGGACCGTTGTACGGCGCAGAGAATGCCGTCGCTTATCAAGTGGCTGATTTGTTTGTATTCGCACCCGATTTCTATGAAGAAACATCCCTTGCCGCCGTGCGAGCATTAAGCTTCGGCGTACCGGTCATTACTGTTCCACAAGCAGAAATGCCTTATCTCGATGCGATGCACGCAGGTATAACTACACAGAACACTCCAGTTGATCTCGCCAACGCCATAACCACGGCGCTCACAAAAGAGAATCTCTTACCGCACATGAAACAATCCGCGAAAGAACTTTTCAGAACTCACTACACTATCGAAAGCATGGCGGAAAAAATAGAAAAAATCGCTGAAAAATAAATAAAAATGCCGGACGAAAAAATTGACAGAGAAAAATCTGAAATGTTAGAATAAGAGCAATATGAATTACGAAAATCAATACCAAAAATACCGCGGGAAAAACATACTCATCACCGGCGGTCTCGGTTTTATTGGCAGTAATCTCGCTATAAAACTCGTCGATCTTGGAGCTCATGTGATGGTGCTTGATTCTATGATCGATACCTATGGCGGCAATCTTTTTAATATCGAACCCATTCGAGAAAAAGTACAGGTGAACATTTCTGATATGCGCGATATATTCGGCTTACCCTATTTGTTAAAAAATAAAGATATCATTTTCAACCTTGCTGGACAGGTAAGTCATATTGACAGCATGACCGACCCCGAAACCGATCTAGCCATCAACTGTGTGAGCCAACTCGCTTTCCTCCAAACCGCGCACCAACATAATCCCGCAGCACGTATCGTCTTTGCCTCAACAAGACAAATATATGGACGATCAAAATATTTACCTGTCAATGAAGATCATCCCATCAATCCTACTGATATTAACGGCATCAATAAAACAGCTGGAGAATGGTATCACAAACTCTATCATGATATCTATGGCATGAATACGGTTGCTCTCCGCCTCACGAATACCTTTGGTCCACGACAACTCATGAAACACAGTAAACAAGGTTTTATTCCCTGGTTCATCCGCTTGCTCATTGAAGGAAAAACTATTCAACTCTTTGGTACCGGCGAACAAATTCGCGATATTAATTTCGTTGACGATGTTGTAGATGCTTTTTTGTTATCCGGCATAGACGATAAAGCGAAAGGAAAAGTATACAATCTTGGTGGGGAACCGATTTCTCTGCTTGATCTCGTAAAACGCATGATAGAAGTCAACGCCAAGGGAGAATACCGACTCGTTCCCTTTCCGGAAGAAAAAAAGAAAATAGATATCGGGGATTTCTATGGAGATTATGCGAAAATAAAAAACGAACTCGGCTGGGAACCGCACATTTCATTAACTGAAGGTCTCACCAAAACATTTGACTACTATCGCAAACATCGCTCCCATTATTGGTCATAAAAATATGCCCCTCTACACTTCCTTTCCAAAGAAGGAATACGAGCTCATCAAAGAGAATATCCACGATGCTATAGAACGGGTGCTGGAAAGCGGCATATATATTCTTGGAAAAGAAGTACAGGCTTTTGAAAAAGAATTTGCCGAATACATCGGCACAAAACATTGCGTGAGTGTAGGAAATGGCACAGACGCGCTTTTTTTAGCTCTCAAAGCTCTTGGTATAGGACAAGGCGACGAAGTGATAACTACGCCTTTAACTGCAGCCTTTACAAGTCTGCCTGTATTGGCAACAGGCGCTACACCAGTCTTTGTTGATATTAACCTGCATACCTATAATATCGACGAAACCCTGATCGAATCCGCTATTACCCCAAAAACAAAAGCACTTCTGCCTGTTCACCTCTTCGGCCAACCAGCGAACATCGAAGCAATCTCAAAAATCGCTCAGGAACATCAACTCTTTCTTATCGAAGATGCCTGCCAAGCACACGGGGCGAGTTGGAACAGCCAAAAAATTGGTACGTTTGGAGATATAAGCTGCTTCAGTTTTTACCCGACTAAAAATCTTGGAGCTATAGGCGATGGCGGCGTTATTGTGACCAACAATGCGAAACTCGCGGACGAAATAAATATTCTAAAAGTCGGTGGACAAACCAAAAAGTATTATCATATCAAACCAGGCTATAATAGTCGTCTCGATGAATTACAGGCTGCGATCCTGAGAACAAAACTCCAAAAACTTGATGACTGGATATCTTTACGTCAAAATATTGCCGCGCAGTATGATGCAGGAATTACAAACCCACTCATCATAAAACCGACACGCTCTCCAGAAGCAAAGCATGTCTTCCATCTTTATGTCATTCGTGTCAAAGATGGCAAACGCGATTCTCTGCAAGTCAAACTTGCCGAAAATGATATTCATACTCAGGTGCATTACCCCTGGCCGCTCCACCTGCTTCCCGCCTTCCAGACAAATACTCGTTATTCCACTCTTCCAATAGCAGAGGAAGCGAGTCAAAGTATTCTCTCTCTTCCTATTTATCCCGGCCTTGGAGACGAAGACGTTCAACACATCATCGACATCGTTAACGCACTCTAAGAAGATACATCTCCAAAAAAGTTATCCACAGACCCGCTATTTTTAACAGGTAAAAATTACAAAAGTTTTCCACAGCAACATAGCGAGGAAAATCGAAAAATTCAATTTATTTGCTGAAATAAGATAAAAAGTGAAATGTAAATTCGATCTCATGGAGGATCTTGACAGGTATTTCGAGGGACGCTATCATGAGTACTATCACTCTGAAAAAAGGTTCATTGAAAATGAATACATCCATCGCTCCTGTGAGCGCTGTAACGCAAAGTGAATATCAACGACTCACTGTTAGAGAACTTGCAGGAGCGTAAGGATGTTGATTGGAACTCCTAAAATTATCTGCAACCGCAGACGTACACAAAACTTTTTTGTAAGAAGAAACTTGCCTTCAAAGTATGGTTACTTCTGACTGATTTATCAGAAAGAAGTTTTCCAAAAAAGGAGATGGGATTCCTTTTACAGGATTAGTTTGCTTCGGGTGTTCTGGAGTAATCTAGAACTTTATAAAGATAATAATGGAGAAGAAGCATGTGTGACGTGTAGAGGTGCCTTCACCGGTACAAATCTGAATTCTTTCAGGACAGTCCCTGAGAGAAAATTCCTGAGATAACCTCAATGGAACATGTCACAAAAAGTTTGCAGGTGTATACCTCTTCTTTTCTTGGTGACTTTCCAAAGCCACAAAAACTCGCAAGAAAAGAACGTAACTGAGGAGATACTTGTTCTCCTGATCTTCTCACGCTATTGTGTTGACTCTCGCAAGAGATCTACTGATTTCGAGAGAAGCTCCCGGCTTCTGTTGGGAAACAGAAGAACTCGTAAGAGTAAAACGGCAGTAACCTGTCATAAACACACGTAAATTTTTCTCTTTGAATAAAGAGTAAAAATTATATCAAAATTTGCTTCTTCTCTATCACAGGAGAAGAAAACAAGTCAGATCTTGAAGACAGAAATGTCACGTGTAACTTTGATCCTTACTTCGAAGAAGGAGTATGCTCCTCGTGTTGCTGCGATTGTTTGCAAGTGATTTCTAGGTTTCTTTCATGGAACTTAGTCTTCTTGAGCCTTGAAAAGGGCAATGCATTCTTTCAATGCTTCACGCACCAATCAACAACCGCCTCGCTCTAAATTTCTAAATTTGTTCCTTCAATCCGCTGGGAGATGCATCACTTGCGTCTCCCTCCCAAACTTGTGAGGATCAGATCACGCTCGTCAAAGAGCTGATCCCCAAAAGTTTGGGAAATAACTTCTCAAAAAAAATCAGTGGGCAACCGCTGTATTTTTGTTGTCATTGAACTCGGTATCCGAAAAACCCGATTGGTAGGGTTTCCCTTTTTCCGACGCCTCCTTCTTTTGGAAATAAACACGTCAAAAAATGACCCAGAATACTATCCAATACATTACACCGAACGACTCAATCTATCCTCAGCAACTGAGAAATATTCACGATCCTCCACAAAAACTGTACTACCGAGGTGATCACACACTCTTACAATCTCAAAAGATGTTTGCTCTCGTAGGTTCGCGGAAAATGTCGACATACGGTAAACAACTCGTATCTCTTTTTATTCCGCCGCTTCTTGTTCATACAATAGTTATTGTGAGCGGTCTGGCGCTCGGGACAGATGCACAGGCACATAAAGAAACATTACACAATGAAGGCAAAACAATTGCGGTCCTCGGTTCAGGAATTGACGATGCGAGCATTGCGCCTTCGTCCAATATATGGCTTGCTTATAAAATCATTGCATCTGGAGGACTCCTACTTTCGGAATACCCTCCAGGGACTCCGGGCTATCCTCAACATTTTCCGGAGAGAAACCGCATCATTGCAGGACTTGCACAAGGCGTCCTCGTTACTGAAGCCTCAATAAAAAGTGGAGCGCTTATTACCGCCAAACTTGCTGCAGAATACGGCAAAGATGTTTTTGTATGCCCAGGAACTATCTTTGCGCCACTCAGCGCAGGAACTAACACACTCATCAAAAACGGGGCTTTTCTTGTAACACATCCGAATGACATACTCACTGAACTTGGCTACCCTGAAATACACACAGCAACCATCATCAAAACGAAAGTAAAACAATTCGCTCAACAGCCAGAAGTACAGAAACTCCTGACCTGTTTTGTAAAGGATGCACAACAAAGTATGGAAGAACTGATGCAAAAAACTGGACTACCGCAAGACAAACTCCTTGCGACTCTCACACAACTTGAATGTGAAGGTATTATCACGGCACTCGGAGGGACGCGCTATGCTTTCATTTGACAAAGTAAATGAAAGCATAGTATAAAGAGTTGCATATCACTGTTATAAAACTTTTTTGAAAAAAACCATGGCAAAAAATTTTATTATCGTCGAATCTCCTACGAAGGCAAAAACCATTGCAAAATTTCTCGGGAAAGAATTTAGCGTGCAATCTTCTTTTGGACACATTCGCGATTTACCGAAAAGCAAAATGGGCGTAGATGTGAAAAATGATTTTGAACCTACCTATGTTATTCCAAAAGCAGCCAAAAAAAGAATCGAGAATCTTAAAAAACTTGCTGAGAACGCGAAGGAACTCTATTTTGCGACTGACGAAGATCGAGAGGGAGAAAGTATTGCATGGCACCTTGCGACTCTTTTTAAGATACAACCCAAAACATCAAAACGCATTGTTTTTCATGAGATTACAAAAGATGCGATTCAGAAAGCACTCCAAAATCCACGCGCGATCGATCTCCATCTCGTAAACGCACAGCAAGCAAGACGAATTCTCGATCGACTCGTAGGGTACGAACTCTCTCCATTTTTATGGAAAAAAATACGCCGCGGACTTTCCGCTGGCAGAGTACAATCAATAGCAGTGCGTTTGATCGTCGAAAGGGAACGCGAAATTCAACAATTCAGAGCGCAAGAATATTGGTCTCTTGAAGGTGTATTTCAAACAACCCGATCCGATCGAAGATCGACAGAAAAAAAGATTACGAAACACAAGAGTCCCGATGAAAGCAACGCAGAAACGGCACAGGTAATCCGTGCAACACTTATACAAAAAGACGGTAAAAGACTTGAAAAATTTGCGCTCAAAAATCAAGAAGCAGCAGAAGCAGTGCGAACAGAGCTCCTCAAAGCGCAATTCCACATACACAACATCCAGGAAAAAGAAACAAAAAAATCTCCAGCGCCGCCGTTTACAACGAGCACCTTACAACAAGAAGCGAACAAACGCTTAGGATTTTCATCGAAACAGACCATGATGATAGCACAGCAGCTCTACGAGGGTGTGAGTATTGGTGAACGTGGCACTGAAGGACTCATCACCTACATGCGTACTGATTCTGTGCATCTCGCTGATAAATTCTTGCAGGAAGCGAGCACATTCATTCAACAAAACTTTGGTGTATCATACGTACTCACATCACCGCGACGTTTTAAAGTAAAACAAAAATTAGCTCAGGAAGCTCACGAAGCGATTCGTCCTACAGAAGTCACATACACTCCAGACAATGTCCAACCTTACCTGACGCGAGAGCAATTCAAACTGTATGATCTCATCTGGCGTCGGGCACTCGCTACGCAAATACAAGAAGCGAGATTGCGTTCCACATCGATTGATATCGCCGACCAACCACAAAAATACATCCTCCGCGCAACCGGTACCGTCATAGCTTTCGATGGCTATCTGAAGCTCTATCCTGAAGCGAATAAAGAGACAATTCTTCCAAAAGTGGAAAAAAGTCAAACAGTTTTTGCTGAAGAAATGCTCGCAGAGCAACATTTCACCCAGCCACTAGCGCGATATAACGACGCGATGCTGGTAAAAACGCTGGAAGAATACGGAATTGGACGTCCATCTACGTATGCTCCAACGATCAGCACGATCATAGAACGCGGCTATGTACAAAAAGAAGAGAAACGTTTTGTACCGACCGAAATAGGCATGCTCGTCAATGATCTCCTGGTACAGCATTTTCCCAACATTGTAGATTACAAATTCACGGCCAATCTCGAAGA
The DNA here is from genome assembly GCA_001818315.1 of Candidatus Kerfeldbacteria bacterium RIFCSPLOWO2_02_FULL_42_19. GTDB lineage: Bacteria > Patescibacteriota > Patescibacteriia > HO2-48-17 > HO2-48-17 > WO2-43-9. Next base: position 210,591 of record MHKF01000012.1, on the reverse strand, counting down.
CGACCTCGACGCCATTGCTGACGGGAAAAAAGAATGGAAGCCAATCATTAAAAATTTCTATGAGCCGTTCAAACAACATCTTATGCTGAAAGAAAAAGAAATCGATAAAAAAAATCTTGTAGAACAAGCGACCGATGAAGTATGCGAAAAATGCGGAAAACCCATGGTGATTAAACTCGGACGTTTTGGAAAATTTCTGGCCTGCACGGGATACCCCGAATGTCGCAATACAAAACCGTTCAGTAAAGAAGAACAAACGGAACAAGCACAGAACACCGGGGAAACATGCGAAAAATGCGGAAAAGCACTTGTTGTAAAAACAGGTCGGTTTGGAAAATTCTTAGGTTGTTCAGGATATCCAGATTGTAAGTACGTCAAAAAGATAGAAAAATCTACCGGCGTTCAATGTCCTCAATGCGGCAAAGGAGAAATAGTAGAAAAACGAAGTCGCAAAGGACGAACCTTTTATTCCTGTAATACGTACCCGAACTGTACATTTGCTCTCTGGTCCAAACCCACCGGTGAAAAATGTTCGGCATGCGCAAGTCTTATAGTCTTTGGAAGAGATAACACCTACGTGTGTTCGAATCAAACCTGCAAAAATACACAACAAAAAACGAAAAAATAGAACGCTCCCTTGCAATTCCCAAACAATCCTCCTAGACTAGAAGCGTATGAAGACGCCATTGACTTCGATTGAAGAAGTACTCAAGGAAGTGCATACACAGCGACCAAATGCCGATGAGCAACTCATCAGGAATGCGTATGAATTTGCCAAGAAAGCTCATGAGGGTCAAAAACGTGCGAGCGGAGAAGACTATATTTTCCACAGTCTTGAAACAGCACGTCAGTTAGCCTATTGGGGTATGGACATAGAGACCATAAGTGCGGGGCTACTCCACGACGTTCCAGAAGATACCCAAACGAGTCTTTCCGACATTCAAAAAAACTTCGGAGTTGGAATTGCAAAACTCGTGGAAGGCATTACAAAACTCGGAGCGCTCAAATACCGAGGCCGTGGAGAACAAAATAAATATGTCGAGAATCTTAGAAAAATGTTCCTGGCGATGGCAGAAGATATCCGGGTCATTATTATTAAATTTGCCGATCGCGTCCACAATCTTCAGACACTTCAAGCGCTTCCCGAAAAAAAACAATATCGCATCGCGCTCGAAAGCATGGAAATTTTCGCTCCTATCGCCAACCGACTCGGTATGTGGGATGTTAAAGGACAAATCGAGGATCTTGCATTCCAATACGTACTCCCTGAAGAATATCAATGGATCACAAGAAAAATAGCGCGTCCGTTGGAGACGAAAAAAATATATCTTGAGAAAATACAAAAAAAACTCGAAACAATTTTCAAAGAAAAAAATATAAAATATAGAGTCATCCACGGAAGAACGAAGGGGCTCTTTCGAACCTATAAAAAAGCACTCAGAAAAAACCGAGATATCACAAAAATCTATGATCTTGTCGCTCTACGCATCGTCGTAGAAGAAGTAGCACAATGTTATAGTATTCTCGGTGTCATTCACGAATACTGGAAACCGCTCAAAGGACGAATCAAAGATTATATCGCACAACCAAAACCAAACCTGTATCAATCGTTGCATACTACCGTTTTTTGTGATCTTGGAGAAATTGTGGAATTTCAAATACGTACCAAAAAAATGCACGATGAGGCTGAATTCGGTATCGCAGCTCATTGGAGATACAGTGAGCACGAAAAGGTTTCACCGCGATGGATCAAAAAACAACTCAGTTGGATGGACGAACTCGTGAAACTCCAGAAAGAAATACAATCAGACGAAAGTTTTCTGGAATCCGTCAAAACGAATATTTTTAAGGATCATATTTTCGTATTTACACCAATGGGAGACGTGATTGATCTCCCGGAAGGTGCAACACCTATCGACTTTGCTTACCAAATTCATACCGATGTAGGCGATAAATGCTGTGGAGTAAAAATTAATGATAAAATAGAGAGTCTGAAAACGAGACTCAAAAGCGGTGATGTCGTGGAAATTTTTACTGACAAAAATCGAAAACTCCCCTCTCCTGATTGGCTGAATTTCGTCATCACGAATAGTGCACGGAACCATATCAAAAGCGCGTTGAAGAAAGGTGAACGTCAAAAAGTTCGAACTCCAATTTCTGTATAAGAACAACTTTTTCTTTTTGCTAGACAACCTGCACACTGTGACGTAGCGATCCATTGAGTTATAACTACATGAAGGAACTGTCGCCCTGAATACCGTTTCTTATCCAATGTGCAAAGCAAAAGAGGAGAAAGACGAGAACTTTCGAAGCACTGACAGTGCACAGTGTGCTGAGAAAGCTCTCGTCTTCATCCTCTTTTGCTATGATGAAAATTCACTTTTAAAAACGGAGGTGTGATCGTCGAAAGTCCCTTGAGTTATCCTACGTGAAAAATTTTCGTTTAAAGTTTTGTGATGATATGCACAAGACTACCCAACTCTTCTGGTGAATAAAAATGCACGACAATCCGACCTATTCCTTTTCGCTGTTCAATGATCACTTTCGTACCTAACGCTTTTTCGAGCGCTTCTTTCTTGGATTGGAGATCGGGATCAACAACCAATCGTCGGGTAAAACTTCCGACTTTTACCTTACGTATTTCAATCTCTGTATCACGCACGCTCAATTTTTGTTTTGCGATTTTCCTATAGAATGCAAGTTGATCTTCGGTGTTTTTAAGACCGAGAATAACTTTCACATGCCCCTCACTTACCATTCCATCTGCAAGCCCTTTCTGAATCTCAGTCGGCAATTGCAAATACCGAAGCATGTTGGCAATCTGCGAACGAGATTTCCCAACTTTTTTTGCAACCTGATCTTGCGTCAGACCAAAATCATCAATGAATTTTCGGTACGCTGCAGCTTCTTCTATTGCATTCAAATCCTGCCGTTGAATATTTTCGATCAAAGCGAGTTCGAGTTTCTCCAGTTCTGAAGCACTACGCACGATAGCCGGCACTGTTTGCATCTTGAGTTCCTGTGCGGCACGCAGACGCCGTTCTCCAGCGATAAGCTCATATCCTCCATCAGCTTGACGCGTCACAGTGAGAGGCATCAAAATGCCATGCTCTTTAATAGAATTCTTCAGTTCTTCCAAAGTTTCAGGAGAAAAATGAGTACGCGGCTGATGCGGATTACGACTGATAGAATGCGTAGCAATATGCGCAATCTGATCTTTCGAAACTATTGAATCTCTTTGAAGAGTCAGAGTGGAAATGTTGCTTTTAGGTAATTTTGGGATGAGAGATTCTAAACCCCGACCAAGTCCTTTTTTAAGCATAATGAGAAAAAATTAAAACAATAAGTGTGCGCGAAGGATAAAAAAGTTAAATCGTAGATGCATAAAGTAGTGCATAAAGTGGATATCGAAAATTACGCAGATTCTGTTGCGAGAATTTCGCGTGTGAGTTTTTCATAGGCACGCGCTCCCTTCGAATGCCGATCATAATGTGAAATCGGAACGCCGTGCGAAGGCGCTTCTGCTAAACGAATGACCCGAGGAATGACCGAACGAAAAATCTTATTCGGAAAATACTTATACATCTCCTGCAAGACTTCGTGTGACAAGCGATTCCTGCGATCATACATCGTAAGCACAGCACCCAATACTTCTAAATGAGGATTGAGGTTTTCCTGTACGAGTCGAATCGTATTCACGAGCTGCCCCAAACCCTCAAGGGCATAATACTCTGCCTGTACGGGAATAAGCACTTCGCGACTCGCAACAAGACCATTCACTGTAAGTAAATCGAGTGAGGGCGGGGAATCAATAATAATATAATCGTACACATGATCAACTTCTTTCAAAGCATACGCAAGACGCGATTCTCGTTCCGGCAAAGATACAAGTTCCACCGAAGCGCCCGCAAGCGCAATCGTTGAAGGCGCTAAACGATATCCTTCAATAGCCGTATCAAGCACAATATCGCGAAATGCTGCGGTGCCCAGAAGCACTTCGTAGACTCCCCGAGAAATCTTTTGCAACTCAAAACCAAGGCCAGAGGTAGCGTTCCCTTGTGGATCTAAATCCACAAGGAGCACAAATTTACCGCAAGAAGCAATAAAACTGGCTAAATTTATAGCTGTAGTAGTCTTCCCTACGCCACCCTTTTGGTTAACGACAGCGATAATACGACCCATAGATTGAAACAAATCTCACAATGAATACTCGCTTCATCTAGCATAAGTATACCGCAAAAATAGCCGCACCTGCAATTACAAAAATGAATAACCCGGAGAGCGCCAAGAGTGTAGGGGAAAATAAGTTCTACATATAAACGCACTGCGTGTGATAAAAAAACAAACGAGGCTCTCAAACAAAACGATTTGTCTGAGAGCCTCAGAAAGGAAAATTTCTATGAATATTCAAAGAACGATAGAAGGTGGAACAAACGAACTCAGCTCGGTCGAAAGGCTGTGCGAAACATATCCGGACGACCTGGTGCCGCACCTTCGTGTGCAGTCATCGCACGTGAAACTTGGGCGTTGCACTTCTGCGCTTCTTCGACGGTTATCGAGGTGAAATGATCGTACCACGCCTCTTCGCATTCCCATGGAACTGCAAGAGAATCACGATGACGATGGAAACAGTGCTCCCACGTTTCGAACGATATCTCCTTGTCCGCAAGAGACGCGAGTTGCTGTGCGTATCCATAGTCATGAAAGACGCGACTCGCCGGAGATCCGTGATTCAGCCAGTAGATGTCTGCTTCACACTGATCAAGCTGCCCACGAAGCACCGAACGCGTCCATTCGAAGAACTCCAGCGACTTCTCACACGTCTCGCGCGTTTCTCCGGGTGAACCGAAAACAAGTGAATAGTGCAAATGTGCTCCGGCTGCAGCAACGTTCCGTATCGCCTGCCGATTTTCTTCGAGACGCGATCCAAACTGCGAGGCTTTCATCACACCGCGTTCAAGAATGCGCTCGTCGCCAGAGTCCATCCCGACATTAATAAGAAGCCGTCCTCCCGTGAGCGAAAGCCACTCGTGAATGAGTTCAGGATGATGCGCTAAACCCCATGCACGGCCATAAAGCATGATTCCTTCTGGAAAGAAAGCACCAAGGCTCTTGAGATCGATAGCGACAGAACGCATCTCGAACACTGAGTCCGTAGCGTTGAAAACGTAATTGATCCCGAAGGACTGATACGTCTCCAACAATCGCTTCAGGTACTCGGTCATCGGCATGCGAATGTCTGCAACACCTGCGATCGTACAGTACGAACACACATCGGCCGTGCCGGTACGCGTGCACCCTTGTGCGAAAAGCGCAAGCGCATTGCGGACTTCTGCCGGATTGATATGTTTGTGACTGAAGATCGTACGGTAATTACTCCACACCTTCTGCCAATACTCTGTGCTGAAGAGGTCGAGTTTTGGCACTACAAACACGTCATGCGGATCGAAGACTCCCTGCAGACGAAGTTGCTGTTGCATTGCACGTTGCGCCTGAATCACCGAACGTTCGTTCGACAAATTCACTCCAGTCGGAACAACCGCAACACCCGGTATCTCAAGGTTGCAAAGCTTCACCGAACCGACGTGTCGCAAAAACTGACGAATAGCTCCAAGGCTATTGGTCGTGAACACAGCATCAATCGGATGATCAGGAAGCTGGAGTAGTTGATCCGCTCTAAAGATTGCTGAATCGTTCCCAGCTATACAGTAGCTTGCGCCGAAACGCTTCGCCTGCCGCGCTAACTCAATGCCGCGATCCATGCCGGTCACTACCAAGCTCAAACCGACAACATCTCCCGACTGAACGAACCGCTCCAAATCAACATAGCCTTGAATGAGCTCGTCATAGAGCACAACTTCCCAACCTTCTTCGTCAGCGACCGTACCAACAAAAAGCAATCCGAGATGCGGCCAAAGTCGATGTTGCATATTCTCTGCCGCTCCGAGCTCATTGATCGATTGCTCAACATTGATGAGCTTGAGTCTCCGATTCGGCACTGCTACTGCGCAGGTCATCGCAACCTGAATGTCCTCCATCGGATTCTCGGAAATCCAGCTACGAGGGTTGAATGTGATTTTGACCTCTTTCTTCTCTGGCACACGCTCAGGCAGCGTATGCTTCTGCACACGATCGTAGAGATCAAGTACCCGAAATAGTGTTTCGATCTCAGGATTGTGATTCATCCAAACATGCGCTTCAGAATCGTAACGAATGTACTCCGAATTACCCCAGAGCAACCACAACGGTTGACCCGTGTACATCACGTCGATCTGAAAGAAAGACGCAAACACAAGTACTATTCCAACAAATGCCTTCATGAAACTGCCTCCTGTTTTCATAGAAAGCCTGCGAGCTCTCTACGTGTTTGTAACAAATGCCCAAAACCTCGCTTTGTAAGAATCTCAAAAAATCAAAGAACACAGCCCTTTATAACATCCTGCGTGAAAGCCGTCAAGAATTAAGCCTGGATTTTCGTTTCAACTGGCTTTGCAGAAGATGCAAAATGTCGGACAATAAGCAATATAATTCCTACTAAAAAGAGAGGTGTGCCCACAAAAAGCGCTGGTCGAATAATGGACCAAAAAACTGTATGAATGACCTCAGGGAGAATATCAGCAAACTGTTCGAGTTCAGGAGTTCCAGAAGTAGCAATTGTCATCGCATCTGGAAAAAAGTATAAGAACCCCGCCTGTGCGAGAATGAACAATCCACATAAAAATAAAGCCCAACCTGCGTAGCGAAGTAATGAAGTAAGGGAAGAAAAATTCAAAATAAGAATCATCAGAAAACAAAATCCTGTAAAAATTTGCAAGAAGAGCAAAACTAGCGCAGCAGTATCGAACGCTTGACGCATTTGTGTAATCAACACATTGAATTGTTCAAATTGCTCTGGATCAGCTTGCGCCGCATCAGAAAGCAGCAGTCCGACATCGACTTTATCATAAATCGAAATCAGTGCCATCTGAGCAAGTTGATCTTTAGAAATGCCCTGCTGTTCGAGATTATCCAAAGTAAAACCCTCTGGCCGGCACGCCATAGAAAAAACATTCGGGAGATCACCTTCATTCTGCAACCCCATCTGTGCAAGTTCTTCTGGAGTACACACTGGCAAGTTATTGATATGACTTTCAAGTGAACTGATCACAACGGGTTTCAATCGCTCTTTAATACTCGAAAAAGATAATACCAATGGAATGGATTCAAGAGGCTGACCGCTATCCCACCACGCAAATGTCGTATCAACGATATTATCCAAAAATACATATACGTCGTGCGGGGGTAAAATCTGACTGAGTTTTTCTTCAAACTGCTGCCGTCCGCCAAAAGGAAGAAAAGGATCTTGTATAGGAAACGAAGTATTTTTAGAAATTCCTTCTAGAGTATCATCAGGGATCTGTGAAGGGGTAGCCGCAAAAAAATCAGCAGCGAGCTGTGGGAAGCGTTCCCCAATTTGTGCCTTTCGCAGTTGGGATTTGATTCCGGTAGCATTCAATAATGTGCGCTGAACGAGAGTCGCATACAGTACAGAGGGACCGAGAAAAAGAAACAACAAAAGAAACAAAACCGAAAAAAACTTTTTAGCGCCGCCCTGGGAGGGGGCTTTTTGAATATTTTCAGAATCGTTTGGCATAATGAGGATGAATAATCTTCTTCCTCACATTATACACTAAACGACTTCCCTCTGATAACAAACCTCACAATAAACCCGCTCAGGACGCTCAGGTGCATACGGAGTTTCAAAAGCATTCTGACAAGTGTTCGATGGATGCCATTCATGAGCGCGAACCTGACATTGACATGTTCGATGCCACAATCTATGAGGATTTTGCAAGACAAGACGAGCGTAATAGCGACACTGAGGACACAATGCAGGTACGGGTAAATTCTTGCTTCGATAAAAATCCAACTCAAACTGAATGATTTTGTAATTCTTCGCACATTTCTCACAAGCGAGCACTTCATTCACAATAGAATCGGCGGTATTCACAATAGTCTCTGGAACATCTAAAAGCTTGAGGGTCTCTTTTCCATACGTTCCCGGAAGTGTATCCTGCCATTTAAAACCAAGACGAACGGCTTCTTCTTTTGTAAGAGGATGATATTCATGCGATAATGTTTCATTATACGCGAAAGGAGAAACAGAGGGTGGCAGCAACTTTCCCCATTCACCCGTCTTTTTCATATGTGCGATAATTTTCCTTTTCAGTTCCTTGTATTCCGCTTCGCTATATTGTGTGTTCAAAATGCAAAATTTTTTATTACGAAGTCCGGTGCAACCAAAAATCTCGAATGAACTATGGCAATTGTAACTGTAATAAGCATACTGGGAACCATAAACCACGACACAGCCGATCAATTCCATACTGCCCACACCGCTATCAATAGAGAAATAACAACGCTCTAAACCAGCGCCCACGCCATACGAATCATAAGCATCAACACATTTTAATCCACCGTGAATACAATAAGCTGAATCCTGTATATCTTCTTGCAACGCAAAAGAATACCGTACATTATGGGCGCCGGCCAGATTATCTCCGGTACTATTCTCACAATTTATTAAAGTTGCAAAACGATGTATAGCTTGTTTTTTAAAATCTTCGAACTGTTTTTGGAACGCCGCAATACCCTCACGCGTATTCAACCTCAAAGCTTGTAAACGCTTTTCATATTCTTCCTTGGAATAAGGTTGATTGAAAATAAAATACTGTTTACCTCGCAAGTTCGTACAGCCAATACAATTTATACAATCCTTACAATCAAATAAAAACCATGAATCATTGCAACGTTCTGACAGCAGAGCATAATTAGTATTGTAACAATTCTTGCACTGAACCAACTCATAAGAACGAGTACAATGAGCTGTCTCGAATAGGTCAGCCGAATCCACATCAAACATCGAGACACTATACAATAAATTTTGGCAAGCATAGGAGGCAAAACACAAATAGCAATCTTTTAATTGAGTAACATGATTACAATAGAGGCTATTCTCACTACTCGCATTAAACACAGCTACCATCGGCACACGATGCAGCAGCGCATCGTATTGTTCCGCAAAAGTCTTGGAAAAATCAAACTGCATTCCGTATGCGCACGGATCCCATTTGTCACTCCACCAATAATCACGATCATATACTACATAATCCGCTTCGGGTGAAAAAATAGAGATGATCGTCTTTCCAGTGACATCGCATTTGCGTGTATACAGCGTCCGCTGATTACGCCAAATCAACAGATGCTGCCTTCTGCAAAAAATACAAAGATCAGGTGCAGGGACATCCATTTTTTTATAAAACGCCCGATCTTGCGAAGTAATGTCAAATTCCTCTTGACACTGTTTACATTTTTGCATAAGACATAAAATAAAAATACTAAAAAATTTCGCAGCTAGTCAATCAGAAAATCCAAGTTTTGATTTCATCTCAAATTGAATAATTTGAAAGCCATGTTGTTCAATTGCCTTCTGTGGCCAAAAAGTGAGGCCTTTGGTTTTGAGAATATACGTGGCGACAACCTCAACTTTTCTTCCGGTGTATTCTTTTTTGTCTTTGTTCCATTCTTCCAAAACCAAAATGTCGCCTTCGTGTATTTCAAAATCAGCAAGGCGCAATTCCAGCTTTTTTTTGCCGGCAATGATTTGCTCAAAATATTCTGGCCAAACTTTTTTGTGGATGCTTGTCATATTATTATTCAAATTCGAGATAGAGCGGGCTATGATCAGAAACTTCATCGGATAGAACCTGAAAATCATGTACCGCAATTCCTTCGTTCAGCAAAGCATAATCCGCAAACTTCTCTCTTTTATGATAGAAGCTCGTACGCGTTGCAGTAATCCCGTATTCTTTGATGAGATTACGAAGTCCAAAATCCTCCAGCTTCTTGATGCTTTGTGTATCAGGTAAAAGATTAAAGTCACCGCACATAACGTATGGATTGGATAAGGTTTTCATGAACTGAATAATCCGGTCCGACTGGAGCAATCTATCTTCGCTATCACCTTTTCCTCCGCCGTTCCAAAGGCCATGAAAATTTAAAATCGATCTATTGCCTTTTTGAGTTGTGATGGTTACAAATTGCACATTCCGCGCATGAAAGCCGACATCTCCTGCGGGGATATAACCCTTTTCTTTATAAACGAAAACGTCTCCTTCCGAAATGACATCGAAATCTTTTTTGACTAGCATCATCAAGCCGTAGTGATCCAAATGATGCGGTCTGAAATATGCTGTATGACTCTCAAGCAAAGCGGAAATCTCCTGCATTCCATAGACCATGATATCGGAGTGATCGATACCCAGTCCACCAGCAGGATAGCCCTCTAAATGTTCGTAGGGGGCTGACCATATTTCTTGCAAACAAAAAACATCCACGTCTTTATGCTTCGCAAAAAACGCAAGAATTTTTTCTTTCCCAGCACGACCGCCCCATGTATTTAATGATATGAGTTGCATTGCAATAAATAGATATTCCCAATCCGACTTCCATGCTTTTGTCTTTTGGCAATCTTCCGCAAACGCTTCTTCCTATATCTTGCTCTTGAGTAAAACATCAAGTGCGAGTAACGATACACTATTTTTCCGCTATTTGTGTATTTATACAACCACGCTCGAACCTATTTTAGCAAGAATTTTTGAAATGGACGAACGCTCCACGCTACGCGCGGGCGGCGGTACACAATGCGGACGAGGCAAAGCAAAACTATTTTGCGGGAGGAAAAGGATTTTGCTTTGCCTCGGCTCTTTTTTTCAAAACGGCGGGGATTTTGTATCCGCCGCGCAGGAGGGTGCGGGAGGAATGCGCGGCGGATTCTTTTGGCAGAAGGGATTAAGATACCCGACAGAATTCTTAACTTACTGTTGTTGTACGGCCATGAGAACCTCACCTCATCAATGTTTCGGCAATTTCGAAAAAAGAGGACGGTACATATCTTCTTGGATATCAATATGTAGCTCCGCACGGTTTACTCTATCGCAAAATTCCACCGGTGCTCTTTCAATAATCGCCAAAGGTTGTCGCTCGTTACCTTCGCCCATAACTAAAACTGCGGCGGCAGCAAGACCATCGGCTATATTTGTTCGAGAAAATTTGAACTTTCTGCCGAAAATATCAGGTGTGCCACGGTAGTCCTTAATTCCGCAAAAACCCGCATAGCCGAGAGCGACGCCGGTTACACCGGCACGGAGTGGAATTGTGCGGCTGTCGGTAACAAGAACTCCGAGATGTCTCACGCCATATTTCCCCCGCAATTTTTTCTGCAAAAAACGAGCCGTCTTGAAACTATCTTTCGGCAATAAGATGAGTTTGCCATTTGCGTTCGACTCATCAATTCCGGCAGAAGCCATTACCATTCCGTCCTTAACCGTGAGCCAAACATACTTGGTTGGTATGGCAAATTCGCTTTCTGCGCGGATCAGTTTTTCTTTCATCTGCGCATTTTCTGCGATAGCCGTTCGTCTTTCCGCAAGGGCGACGATTTTTGAGGTAATGACGACTACGGATTTTTCTGGAAGCTTCTTGAAGTAGTCCGTAATGAAAGCAAACAAATCATCGCCCTCTTGAAAAATATGCGTTTTGATTGGTCGAATGATCATAGTTGTTGATGGTTAATCTGATAGTGAAGCAAGAGCGTGCCGGCGCGATTGAGCCGTTTTACAGACAGCAAACTAACTCGTGTTGTTCGAGTGCCGTCGGTCGGAGTCGAACCGACACGAAGTTGCCTTCACGGGTTTTTGAGACCCGCGCGTCTACCAATTCCGCCACGACGGCGTCACAACAGGAATATACCTATGCTATCGATTTTCGGCATACTCGTCAACGCGCGCAAGCGACACAAGCCGAGCAGACGGTGATGCAACAACTTCAAAGCGCGGAAGCATAAAAATTGTTCGTTGCTCATTACTACCAGAATTCCAACAAAATTCACATTCTCCCACACGCACTCTCCAATACAAAGAGGCAGTCCACTTTCTACGGACTGCCTCGCACTATTTCTCTGAAAAAATCTTTAGCGTGTCATCTGCTGCTGCAGAGCGTTCGCGATCGCAGTAATGAGGGCGACAACATCATCCTTCGTTACATTTTGTGCGCCATCCAATGCGTCAGCTGCAAATTCACGAAGCGTCTTTCCGCTACCGATCGTCTTTTCGTATAACTTGTTAAACAATGGAGTATTCGGCGCATCGGGATTTGATTCCAAAGCTTCGTAGATCGCCGTCACGAGTCCTATCATATACGCCCGCAAACCAGCATCCTGAATGATCTGTTCGCGATTATCATTATACTCGTCGATAACTTCTGCCGCGATTGGCAAAAGCGCTTTCAAATCCTCAACTTTCTTTAAAGCTTCAAGTACTACAGCGTTTTCGGTGTGCTGTTTTGCAAGCGGCACAAGCAACGCAGCTGAGCTCAACGTATCCTGCAACATTTTCTGTACAGAACCCGTGGGCAAAGTGTCATACTTCGCCGTTGCGGGAATATACTCAGGTCGATTCACATCGTCAGGGAATTGCACCGTCAAACCGTTAAAGCGACAGAGATTATAATTTTCGAGTTGGGCGGAAGGTTGATTCGGAGCGATACCGTAAGGACTATCAATAACTTCTTTCACATCACGAAGATATTCGGCAACATTATGCACAAGCGGTGGTAGTTGTTCCACGCAAGAGGGATCTAACCCATTCACTTTAATACACTCACGATCAACGCCAGTGATATTTTCGCGTAACTGATTAATTTCCTCTTCGCTCAAACCATCATGCAACTCAATCCCTTCAAATACATCGCTACCAAAAAGTCGCGTCAGAGTTTCAGTAATATGCGTAAGTAACTCCCGAGGCGTTACACCGATACCCCCGTCGCCGTCAGAAATCCCATTCAGATACTCAGCAACCTCCACAAGATACGCATAAAACTCTGCTGGTGTCGTCACATCCTTAATATCGTTCAAGACATCAATGAGCGCCTGCAAATCGGCGATAATCTGTTCGATTTCTCCAGGCTGTAATCCGTCTTCGAGATAAGGCCAAAGAATTTCCTGAAGCGCCATCGCAATATATGACGAACTGATAATGTCTTTGTACGCCTGCGCCTTCGCTTGAAGCTGTCGCGCGTAATTTTCTAAATCGACGTACGTCATCGGCGTGTAACGATACTGTGTAATCACAATGTGACGCGTGTACCGAATCGCACTGCAACGCGCATAACGCGCACCGCCAACTTCTGTATTCGGCGCAACATACGGCTGATCAATACCCTGCGCAGTAATAATCGCATCATAATCAATATACGAACCGACTTGCTTATGCGAATAATTCAAACCGTTCACAAAATATGGAACATTTGTTTCACGATACAAAGGTGAAGATTGCTTCAAAACTAAATCACCGGAATTCGGATCATAGAACGCATCGCTAAGAGCTTTACTCAAACGCTGTACTCCAACTAAATACGGATCAAGGGGTCGAATCGCAATATATCCAGCCGCTGCATCAATACGATAACCTACATCGAGCGTCAGTGCACGTTCAAACTCGGCAGTAATCACACCAAAGAGATAGGGGAAAAGTTTGAGAGCATCCGGATTTGCCGAAGCAACACTCGCAGCAAGCGTCAAATATTTTTCCTCAAATGAATCGACCTGACCAAGACGAGGTTTTTGAGGATCTGTCTCGGGCATTGCCTGATCCACAAGCATCACATGCACACGCGTTAACTCATCAAGAACACTTTGATCCGTTAAACCTTGCGTGTAGAGTTGCGCGTTCACATCACGATCATACGCATCAATAGTACGCCATTCTTGTACAACAACTTTATCGAGTGAACGAACGATCGTAGCCATACATTCGGCCACAGCCTTTTGTACAGCTGCTTGCGACTGCGGATCATTACGTACTGCTTGCGCTTTTTCTACAAATGCAGAGAGTTTCTCTGCAATATAATTCAAAATATCCTCGGTATCCGTGCCTTCGGTATTATACAGTTCGATCAACCCGCCAATATCCGCGGCATCAAGATCAGCAACACCGGGGGGTGTACATTTCGTAAAAGGTTGCAACACAGCTTGGAGTTGTTTATTACGAACAACCGTTGGTTTCTGGGCAACCGTCTGCGTTGGTTGTTTAAAAATTCTACCGCCATTCAAAACGACTGCGGAAGATTTTCCGAAGATTAGTGCAAAACTCCCAATAAAAAGCGCAGCGGTGACGATAACAACCGCCAAAGCAATTTTTGTCGAAGCTGCAGTCTGAGTCTGCGTTGCTGAATAGAGAGGTCGAAAAGTATGAGTCGCACTTTTCATAGATGATGGGTGATGATGTGAAAGCCCTGGTGACAAGGGTCGAAAATTTTTTTTGCGAGGTGAATTTGGCATCTGTTTTGAAGTTAAAAAAGCATAGTCTTAAAAAATTGTCAATGCAATTTGAGTAAAGTATACCATGATCGTAAAAAAAACAAAAAATAAACTCGTCGGGACGCAAAATATGTTGCGCAGACAAAAAAAATATGCTACCTTAGCAAACGCGGGGTGGAGCAGTCTGGAAGCTCGTCTGGCTCATAACCAGAAGGCCGTGGGTTCAAATCCCACCCCCGCAACAAACATAGCGAGCCGCAGAGGTGCACACACAGACTGTCCAAAAATTCCATTATTGAAAATTGGCATTTTTCGGACAGTCTGGAGCACGCTTCGGCGAGCAAAGGGGCATTTTGGCGAGGGGTGCAGTTCCGATTTTTTAAATCGGAACGAAACCCGTAGCCAAAATTGACCCGCGCCAGGGTAGCTCAGAGGTAGAGCAGCGGACTCATAAGCCGTTGGTCGTGGGTTCAAATCCCACCCCTGGTACCAATATCAAACTTTCCGATTTTTGCCCGACCGATTCGGCCGCGCGGAGCGCGTGTGAGACATCATTTGTTTTGAAAATAAGTGCGAGCTTGGTACAATAGAGACACAATATACGAGTCTCAGAACATTGTTCTCACCGCCCCATCTTTGATCAAGAGAATTTCTGAAGAAGAACCCGAGACGAACAACTAATCCAGCGGAATACCAAAAAAATTCTTCAAGTAATAATCCGTGATGATAAGGAGATCTTGCGTTGCAGCTTCACGATCGATAGTGTTAAAAGGTGAAAAAATGGAAACATCAATCAAATAATTTCCCTGCGCGGATTGAAGTTCCGCAATGGTGTCTTGAATAATCGCATCCGAAGTAAGATCAATATGCGCTGGCAATGTGATTTCTTCAACCGCACTCCCACCAGATTGCACAAAATTTTTCTTATAGGCATCTGGAATAGTAGGTGCATCAAATTCCAATAAGATAATTTCAACAACCTCATCCTTACGACTATCGATCTTGTGACGAACTAAACCTCCTGAAATAAATCCAGGCAGCACTTCTTTATCAAATTCTTTTGTCATACCAAACCACTCCTTATCCGTCACGGTCGCTTCGCCAATATACGTCGAATTTGGGAGCACGTGCGGTAAACGTGACACAGCGACATTATCCCGAGGTGCAAGATACCGTTCATCCCCGGAGGCCAGTTGCTTCACTTTGGTAAGTTGTTTTTTCGCTAAAGCAGTCGCGAGAGGTGTTAACTCAGTAATGAGTGCGTCGTCAGACGCTAACTCCGCCAATTCTTCTTCAGATAAAACAACAGAAGAGGGCTTGACATCATACACAAAAACCTTCGCGGACCAAAAGGCGTACGTAAAACGCACTCCAACCGCTGCCGGATAACCATCACCAGCCGGAATAAAATAAGCAAGACTGCTATCTCCGATTTTTTCCGGAAGGTCAATGCGCTGATAATCACCTGCTTTTTCCACAATACCCTGCTGTGCACCTTCCGTCGAAAGATGTCGCGTCACAGCATTCTCCACAAAAGGAGTACCGGTACTACGATAATTCGTTATGCGTGCCACAAAAGTAACATAATCCCAACTATCCTCCTCCAAATGATCATTAAATTCAACTGGAGCTGAGCGAATTTGACCCGATTGTCGAGTAACGGTAGCGATTTCATTTTCTGTTAATAAAGCGAGTGCCATATCTCTGTCCGACAGTTCTAACGTTGTAGCGTCTAAAACTTCCATAGATTCATTCGTGCTCATCGCATTTGTCACAGTTGTTTTTGACTTCTGCGATGAACCTTTTGTTTTGTCTTGATCCGAAGCGCCGAGAACAACATACATGATAACAACAATCACTACGATCACCACAGCAATGATGATGTAAATCCAAAGGTTGCTTTTGGACGCTAACGAACGTGAAGCTGCATCAGAAGACGGGGTAACCGATGACATCGGCGTCGCCGGAGTTTGTGACACTGAAGATGAATTTTTTGATTTTGATTTTTTCATAGGTTATCTATTAAACGCATTTATTCAATAGAAGTCGCGAAAGTCGGATCACTGATTTTGATTATTTGGAATAAGCATAAAGGGTCGCAATTGACCTTGGTAATAACCGTTTCCAACAATCACATGAGCATCATTAACCGCCACTGGAACACTCAGGCGCCAATCATCATCCTGAATGAGCTGGTTCAGATCTGTAACCAGGAAATCATTTTGATTGAGTATCCACAATACCGCTTTATACTCTTCTGGGACTTCGCCGCAAGGATATCCATAAGCAATCCCTACGATCAACCCGTTATTGCTAATATCATTCGCAAAACTAATCAAACACTGCCCATAGGTTTCAAGATCGATCATCTGATCACCTTGCCAAAGGAATCCGTGCGAAACATAAGGTCCGCCTTGGTTCACTAACATGCTCCCTACGACCTGTGGAGGGTTAAGTTCATTGATAGCAAACGCTTCACTCATTGCAGAAATTGCTTCTCTTCTATCAAAAATGACCATTTCATGGTTGTTTTCAGTCCAAAACGTAGCACGCCTCACATAGATATCATCAATATTCACTTCTGTGAAACCTACAATCTGACCTCGATTATTAAGATCATAAGCATAGCTTGATGTCATCTCATCAGAAGCTCCTAAATCCTGCACAACACCTCGACCCAATGAAGAATTATCGAAAAAGAAAGCGTGCTGAATATTTTTCTTTTCATCAAAACCTTCATCTAAGTCTTCTACATCTACTATTTTCAAAAGTCCACCACCAACTATTTGATTGTGTTCATTAATATCTCGAGCTACACTGTCACCTTCTACGAACGTAAAAGGTCGGAAGGCTTTCATAGTACCTTTTATATAGGTCATGGCATGAAGAATAGGTTCAGTGCGTTTTTGAGAATGACCTACAACATCACCTTGTTCGTTAATGCTATATCCTATCGTTCCAAGCGCAAGTTCATTGCGGGGGAGTCCTAAATTTTTAACGCGGCCATCATCCCAAATGACTGCTCGGACATGCCCTTGTGTATTCATGCACCAGCCAGTAGCTTGGTTTTTTTCGTTGACAGCATACACTGAACATTTTCCATCTCCAGGAAGAGAATCTAGGAGACTCACGGAATATAAAGGATAAGAATCATCGTCCTCTCTCCCCTCCTTTATTATCTGGACAACACAGAGTAACTTTTCTTTAAAATTCAGTAACGAACGACATGATTCAAAAGGCAGATTCGAACCAATTTTCAGCTCATTTTTTGCACTCGCGCTATTTGTGTCAACAAGAGCAGAAAAGGACGTGTAGCCTTCTTGATTGTTCGTCATGAAAGAAAGGAGGATAGAGGCAGAAAGGGAAAGCACTGAAAAAAATACTACCATAGTAAGAAATAAACGAGTAAATGTGATAGTTGGATGCAATTGGACGGTTCTCAGTTGTTTCATACTGTGGGTGATCATTAAGACAAAATGTATTATATCATGATTATAATTCCATGTCAGAAAAAACGTTGACACCAACACGATAACCGTGATATTACTACTCCAATATCTATGAAAGAAACCGATCGGATTGCTATCCTCATCCCATGTTACAATGAAGCAATAACTGTGACAAAAGTTGTCACAGATTTTAAACAAGTATTCCCAACGGCTAGTATCTATGTATACGATAACAATTCTACCGATGCAACTGCACGATTAGCGTCCGATGCTGGTGCAATAGTTGTTTCAGAACCGCATCGCGGGAAAGGTAATGTAGTGCGTCAGATGTTTATAGATATCGATGCTGATTACTACGTGCTTGTGGATGGTGATGATACCTACGTCGCGAGCGAAGCATTGGAATTATTGAAATTAGCGCGCACTGGAAAATATGATATGGTGGTAGGTGATCGTTTACGACTCGCCCAACCAGGGAGTCTCACCACACTACACTTGTTTGGTAACAAACTCTTTGTGTTGGTTCTCAATTCACTGTTCCGCGGTCATTTTCGAGATATTTTTTCTGGGTATCGTGTAATGAATCGGTCCTTTGTAAAACAAGTACCTGTCGTAGCAAGAAAATTCGAAGTGGAAGCCGAATTAACGATTCAAGCGCTGGAACGTGGCTATCTTGTAGCAGAACATGCTATTCAGTATAAAGCCAGACCAGCCGGAAGCGTTTCGAAACTTCATACCTTCCGGGATGGTACAAAAATTTTACTGACCATTTTTCAAATTTTGCGGGATTATCGTCCGATAAAGTTCTTTATTTTATTGGCTTTATTATTTTTTATACCCGGTGTCATTACTGGGAGTATAGTGATTTCTGAATTTTTCCGTACTGGTTTAGTGTTGCGTTTACCAACTGCAGTACTAGCGGTTGGGTTAGTATTAGTCAGTGTGTTCGTGGCATTAACTGGTTTTGTTATCAGTACCATCAACCGACGTTTTAGTGAATTGGAAGCAGCAGTACAAAAAAATATGGCAAAAATTCATAAATAATAATATTCTATGAGCGAGACACATCACCATCATAACCATGATCACCGCACTACATCACATGGTCAGACAAAACGTTATTGGCTCGAAGATTTTCTGGCTCATCTTCGAATGCAACATGTTATTCGTTCTATCCCAGAGAGGAGCATAGTATGTGATATGGGCTGCGGATATCGCGGACGATTTTTATTTACGTACCAAGATCGATTTACAAAAGCCTATGGTTTTGATATTGCAGTTGATACGCAACTATCGAATGATCGAGTAACATTACAACCAGCTAATGTGAATCAACATATCCCGCTGCCAGATAACGCTATGGATGTAGTAACTTCATTAGCTGTGCTTGAACATTTATCGGATCGTCAGCAACATTTGCGTGAAGTGTATCGCATCTTAAAACCGAATGGGAGACTATTACTCACAACACCAACACCAGCGAATAAGCCATTACTAGAACTTTTAGCTTTTCGTTTGCATGTCACGGATGCTACAGAAATTTCTGATCACAAATGTTATATGTCCGATCAAGACCTGCGCGATCTACTTGCCCAAGCTGGATTCAAACAAGAAAAAATAAAAACGAGTACCTGGCAACTTGGTTTAAATAACTTCGTGTTCGCGTTGAAATGAGTATCATTTCCATCGTTTCTAATACTTTACTAGCATTCTTTTTCAGTAGCCTCGCTATCGGCATGGGAATGTCGTTATTGCGTCGGTTGCGCTTTGAGCACCACTACGCAGTCATTGTGAGTGTAGCGTATCTTATTGGTCTGGGTATCTTAGGAAATATTGGATTATTACTGGGATTGATAGGACAGTTTAAAGCGACAGTTGTCTATAGCATCTTTGGACTACTGTGGATTGCCTTTATAAAGACAATTACCCGTGAATGTCGTCGCCTTTGGCAAACCTTGTGGTACTGGCTTCGTAGAGCTTTGACTCAATCAAAAATCACTGCAGCAGTCGTACTCCTCATGAGTGTCATTGTCAATGAATGACCCTGCGCCAAGAGCGCAGGGAAAAATCAAGTTTTAGCCTATATGCAGGATTGTGGACAGTTATGGGTATATGCACCGATCCGATTCGATGCGCTTTTATTTGTGATAGGTAAACTCAAAGCTTCGGATTATTAAAGGACTGCAGCTGAATACGCTTCCGCCTGTGAAAAATACATTGTGATTATAGACAAAAGAGGAGGAAGGCGAGAGCTTCCGAAGCACACTGTGCACTGTCAGTGCTTCGGAAGCTCTCGCCTTCCTCCTCTTTTGCTTTGCACATTGTACAAGAAACGGGATTCAACGGCAGCTCCATTATCGTAAACGATGGAGTTGACAGGTAGTTGATTCAAATACCAAAGTAGCGCCGTCGAGCAATTGTTGTTCTTGGTTTGACCGGGCGCGATAGTGTTCCCTGAAAAATGGATCGGTACTATTCGCAAAATCATTTTTAGCTCTCGTATCAAAATAAATATAGCCAATACCATTACTTTGAATAAAGCTGTTGACATCTGTAACTGGCAAATCAGGCGGAAAACTGATGAAACGACTGTGCTGATCGTAAAACTTAAATTGGTGATCATGCCATGCGGTCCAATTATCTAACACCTTGACGTTTGGATTTGTAGTATCCAGGTAGTCAAGAGCTAATACCCCGCAACCAAAGTGCGATTCCAAATAATCCTTTTTACTCATGTGATCAATCAAGTAATAAATTTCATTTTTACGCATCCAGCGCTGAGCGATAGCGGCGTCTATCACATGGAGCAAATAACTCCGAATATCGTAACGTAAGCCAATACCGATGATGGCAATGAATAAAATGGCGACCGGCACATATTTCCAATATCGTGGCAAGCGGGTAATAGCAATAACTGCTAACAACAGCAGCACAATAGTAATTGTATCCAAAAAACGTACTTGATGAGTCGCAATAAAGAACCAATACAAACTATAGACAATCATATAAGAAAACAGTATCAGAACGACCAATCTGGCTCGTTTGAGTGCAATTAGCCAAGGCAAACTGGCAAGACTGAACAATACAATCAGGCTTTGGGGTTGATAGGATAACGACAGGAGTGGATAATCACTCTTGGTCCAAGCTAAATAAAAAGTTACCGGAATCTGTACATAATTCCACAACGTTCGCGGTACAACAAAATCTTGGATCGCTGCGATCAATGAAAGATATTCCGCTTCACCATAGTCGGCATGTCCGAAGAGGAGCGGATAGGTAGGATTGAAATAAACAATGAAATTTTTGATGTACCAAAATCCTCCAACCAAGACAACAGGTAATACAAACCAAATGAATGGTCTCCACTGACGTCGGGGAAAGCTGACACCTGCAATGAATACAGCGAGTAAACTAGCGGTAAAGAGAGGAGAATATTTGATAGATAAAGCGAAGCCGATCATAATACCAGCCAAGGCAAGAGTTGTATTTTGTTTGCTATGAAACCAAGTTATGAATAAACAGACGCTCATAATTTCGAGCACCATATAGGCAGTATCTACTAAACCGCTCGTGGCCGTAGTCACAACTTGCGTGAGTAAAAACAAACCGACTATCGACCACGTCGCGGTTGTTCGACCAAAATATTCGTATAACCAACCAAATATAAACAAGCAAAAAGCTAACCAAATACTGTAGTGCATGACGTGCGCCAACGAATAGCCTGACACCAAAATACCCCAGGCATACACGACCTCTAAGAGGAGTGGAAGATTCGTATAAAAATTTTTAGCATTAGTAAGAAAATCTAATGACTGACTTGAGACGAGTGCACGCGCCTCTGGGAGATGATAAGAAATTTCATCGCGTGCTGTGGGTGGAGCAAAACTTGCAAGATAATTCACGAGAACAAACACTGCCACAGCTAATAACGGCACTATCAACCAACGATGCGTACGCCAGATATTTTTACTCAAATGCACACTGCTGATGACGAACTGCCAAAATTGGCGCAAACCGCCTCGTCCAAAAAGTACGACATAGATAACTCCTACGATACTGACTGCCGGAAGCGTAAAGAGTTTGATTAAACCTAACAGCACCAAACTATATGCCAACACAGCAAAACCCAATAAATAAGCGATGCTGATAGAAACAGCGTCATTCGCTTGCCAAGATAATTTACGTAAGATGGAGTGCCCGATACCGAGACTTAAAATACCCCAGACAAAAAGAATGATCGTAACGAATATTATTTCTTGCATACACTCATTTCTTGAATTATCGAAGGCCGACACGCGTTGAAGCTTATAAGAAGTGCAAATAAAACATACTGTTTCCAGTGCATGAGTTTTTAAATAAATTTAATTTTATTCATCGCAAACAAGACCATTTTCAAAAGAATAAACCCGTGTCGGAAACGTGAAATATTCGTTGAACCGTATACTCGTGCCTGGTAACGTATGGGTAACTCTACGATTTTTAAATTTAACTTCGCTGCACCGAATAACAAATCAAAATCACCAAATGGATCGAAATCACCAAAAAATGCTCGATTACTTGCTAATTGCTCATAGGCTTTTTTACAAATGACTTTCGTGCCACAGAGAGTATCTTTAATGCGCTGACCCAATAACCATGAAAAAGTTACAGAGAAAAAACGATTTGCGATCATATTCAAAATACGCATAGCCTCTTTTTCCATAGGGTATACTAAACGACAACCATTGATAAATTCACCTTTCCCCGAAGCGATAGCTTGATAAAATTTCGGCAAATCTTCTGGACGAACAGTTAAATCAGCATCGAGAATCATCAAGATATCACCGTGAGCCATAGCAAAGCCTTTACGTACCGCGTCACCTTTGCCCTTGCCGTCTTGTACAGCATATTTGATGTCAAGTTTGTCAGCATAGTTCTGACACACTCGTTGAATTTCGGTTAAAGTATTATCATTGGAATGACCTTCAACAAAAATAATTTCTGTGTGTTTCCCTAAGTGAGGAATACGTTGAACAGCTTGTTCAATATTACCGCGTTCATTGCGCGCTGGAATGATCACACTCACACTATATTCTTGCGTTGGAATGCAAGGACGGGCAATAACAAAACTCGTCAAACACAACTGATTCAATAAGGGTAGGTGTGCCAAATATTTGTTCATGAATTTTGAAAGGAAAGGAATATACCATGGAAGAAGTAAGCGATGACCACTTTTTACAACCTCAAAATTTTCTAAGTTAAGTAAATTCACTAAATCGCCTACATTGAGCCAATTCAATTTCTTAGAGGGCATTTTGAGATGGAGCAGTTCCACGAGTTGAAGTAACGGTGACCACAAAAAATTTTGATACGTAATAAGCACTCTTGTCCCGCTATGAGAAACGCTGCGTAAATTATTTAACACCTTCTGTACATCATAAAAATAACCAATAGTATCAGAGAGAATAATATAATCGAAAGTTTCTTGGAGTTTCAGTTGCTCAACATCCATAACAAAAAAATGCAAGTCAGGGTATTTTTGTTGAGCTTGTTCAATCATGGCCGGGGCAATATCAATACCAACCCCATACATGGGTTGAAGCTGATGTAAAAGATAGCCATCACCACAGCCAATTTCTAATACTCGGCTATTTTGGGGGACATTATATTGTAAAAAACTGACGAGATCTTCGTAATAATACCAATTGCGCTCGCGCCACTTCGTACGACGAGCAGCTTGTTGGTTCATAAATTCAACAATAGCCTGATAGTGCATGCTTATTTAAATAATAACAAAATACCGAGCAAACCTAATCCTACGCCTAGAATTTTGGGAAACGTCAAAGGTTCATGAAAGGTAAAAATGGATATAACAACAATAAGCACAATGCCAGCAGTACTACTGATCGGATAGGCTTTACTCAATTCTAATTTTGACAACACGACTAAATAAAGCCCGAAGCTGATGCCATACGAAACTAATGCAATCCAAAAAGCCGGTTGCAAAAGAAGTGTTTTTATCAGAACAACTTTATTCACTGCAACATCAAAAAATTGCATCTGTTTCGCAACATATTTGAGAAGAAGTTGTGCGGTAACGTTCATTCCTATTGCAAGCACTAACAGAATGTAAGCCATCTTATATTTTACAATTCTCAGCAAGAATATAACATATACGCTGATTTCATACAATGAATCTTTCTTGGATATACATATTGTATTTATTTCGCTATTTCCTTTTCTTTTGTTAGAAAAATTGCGGTACTAACGAATACATTAGGAAAGCGTCTTAAGATAAAATGTGGGACTTGGAAGATATGGAGCCTGAGTACGTCTGGACGGATATGCTTGGAATCGAGAATTTTGAGATTTAATTCTTTACAAAGATCGGAAAAATCATTGATAGAGAGTTGATGAATATGCCCAGTGGAATACCATTTATAACTAGGAATCATGAAATGAGGCATTCGCCCACGAATGAGTAGGTCAAGACGATTGGGAAGAAAAGCGAAATTAGGAAAGGAAAGGATTTGGTACTTTGCAATACGTTTCATTTCTTGCAGTAATACTTCCGGGTACATCACCATCTGTATGGTCACGTTACAAAGAGCATAATCAAATTCTTTATCTTTATATGGCAACGGCACATCAATTCGTCCAATTTGCGCTTTGATACCCCTCTTTTTTGTGATCTCGACGCCGCTTTCAGCAATTTCAATTCCTTCACCCTGAATGCCTCGTTTCTGCAATAACGCTAAAAGTGAGCCATCGCCGCTCCCCAAATCAATCACTCTACTGCCACCAGGAATCCAACTAGCCATCCTCTGGTATTCATCTCTCTCTGAAAGGGAATCGGAAGTAAAAACATAATTACGGTTGTCTTTGTTCATAAATATTTTGCTAAAATAGTTAAAAGTTCCTTCATCCTGTTTTCATACGTATGCTCCTGAAGAGTTCGCTGTTGTCCAGCCTGAGCAATCTCGGCGCGTTCTTTCTCATGTTCAAGATAGTAACGAATCTTATCAACTAAATCCTCAACATCCGAATAAGCAATAATCTCTTTGCCGATGTGAAATAAATGATTCAAATTGTCTTTCATGTCAGTAATTAAAAGAGCGCCCATTCCGGTTGATTCGTACAGTCGCATGTTATTAGCATAGTTCTGAGCCGCGCCAATGTGACGGTTAATAACAATTCTGCTCTGAGCAAGTAAAGTATACATATCGAGACCCCATGCACTTCCATGATACCGTCGACCAATCGGTGAGAATGGCGACATGAAAAATTGTTTCAGGCCCCAAAAATCAACTTTCACTTTCCGTGCAACATCTTCCAGAATCTGCGTCCCGCCCTTATGATGATAGGAATAACTACCAATAAAAGAAACGTTATAAATACGTGGCTGTTTGCTAACGAGGTCAAGAATGTGAGGTTCGAAAGCTATTTTTAAATATTCACTCTTGATGCCTTGCTGGCGAAATCTTTGCACAAAGTGAGGAAATGAAGTGACAATCAGATCGTAGTTTTCCCAATATATTTTTGGCGGTAGAGGACAAGCAATTTGACCAACTACGAATTGGCATTGTTTTTTTATTTTTTGAAAATAATCAGGGCTAAAAATAGTCAAATTATGGATATAGATAATGTCTGGTTTATATTCTTGAATCTGAGCTAAAGCAATCTCTTGAATCCATCGCGGTGGACCAAGAAGATGATAAGCCCGAAGTAAAACCCGCATGCGAGCCTTAAAACGTGATTCAGAAACAAAAAAATTTCTTTCTTGAGCCCACCGAAACTGAAGATAAAGATCATTCACGATAATATCTTCAGCTTGATGCCCAAGCTTTTTGAAATTTCCAGAATAGAAATCCGAAGTACCGAATTTTTGATCAAGTAAAAATTGCCGTTGTTCCTGATAAGACATCCCCAATGATTCTGGATACTTATGACGGAAACTTTTAAGAAAAGAGGGATAATATGTATCAATGATGAGAAATTTCATGGCGTATACCTTTTAAGAATCTGGATGAGCTCTTTCATTCGTTGATAATAATTATGGTCTTTGAGTGTCCGTTGTTGTCCGGCATGAGCAATTTTTTGACGTGCTGATTCATTATGAGAATAAAACTTAATTTTTGCGATCAACTCTTCAGGAGAAGAATACGTTTCGATTTCCTCGCCGATCTTAAACAACTCACCTAAATTATCCTTCATATCAGTGATGAGCAGAGTGCCTGTACCAGTTACTTCGTAGATTCGCATATTGCCAGCATAATTTTCGGCTTCATCTACATGACGATTGATTGCGATTTTAGAGTTATGAAGAACAGAATACATTTCAACTCCCCAAACCGGCCCATGGAAACGTTGTCGTATCGGACTGTCATGGTCCAAATTGTACGCGTCATAGCCCCAAAAATCGATCGGAACTTCGACCGCAACTTTTTCTAAAAGACGAGTAGTTTTCAGATGTGGACCGGTAAAACCACCGATAAAGATTGTATTCCAAGTTATTCGATTTTTCTTCAATTGAGAAAGAATAGTAGATTCAAAACCAATTTTTAAGCGTTCTGAAGCGTAGCCTCGCTGACGAAAGTGTTGGACAAAGTTTGGGGCTGCTGAGATCAAGAGATCATAAACACTGAGATCGATCTTAGAATCGAATGGCGAAGCAATTTGACCGACCAACATTTTGAGTGATGGCTTTATGCGATAGAGAAAACCAGAAGAAAGAACACTCACATTTTGTATATAAAGAATATCCGGTTGATAATTCTTAATTTGATCCAACAAAATTCGTTCCGGCCATCTTTTCTGAAGGTATCGATACAAGATCGGAATGATTTCCGTGATATTGTACTTAAAATGTATATTATGTTCTTGAGCCCACTTGTTTTGTAATGATTCGGCATTATAAATAATATCTTTAGCTTCATGACCTAAGAGACGCAAATTTTTGGAGTAAAAATCAGCAGTGCCGAATTGTTGGTTCAGTAAGGCTTGCAACTGATCTTCATATTTTTCGTCCGATATTGTAGGATATCGATGATAAAAATCATCTAGGAATGCGGGATAATAAGTATCGAGAATCAAAATTTTCATTACTTTATTGCTGTTTTAACTTGACGCACGATATATTGAAGTTCTTCGTCGGTGATCTCAGGGAAAAGAGGTAGGGATAAAATATTTTTCGCAGCCGCTTCGGTGCGAGGTAAGGATGTATGACTCATAACTGATGCCGAGTAGGGTGGTTGCAAGTGCAACGGAATAGGATAATGAATGCCAGCTTCAACACCATTCTCTGTGAGATATGAAAGAACTCTATTGCGATTCGCTACCTCAATCACATAAAGATGGTAGACATGACGATTGTTCTTCGTTTCAACTGGTTTTTTAATTTCTTCAGGTAAGAGTTCATTGTAGTGAGCTGCGGCTTTTCTTCTTGCCTTATTCCACTTCTCTAGATATTTTAATTTGGTTGAGAGAATTGCTGCCTGTAAACCATCCATTCTAGAACTATAACCAGCAATGTCATATTCATATTTACTGCTTCGGCCGTGATCCCGTAATTTTCTCACTAACTGAGCGTATTCGCTATTGTTGGTAACTATGCAACCAGCGTCGCCATAAGCACCAAGATTTTTTCCAGGGTAAAAACTATAGATTCCAATGTCGCCGAAGGTGCCGGCTTTTTGGCCTTGATGAGTTGCACCGTGAGCTTGGGCACAATCTTCAATCACTTTCAAGTTATATTTCCTGGCGATAGCCATTATGTTTGTCATATCCGCCATTTGGCCATAAAGGTGCACAGGAACAATCACTTTAGTTTTTGGAGTTATAGCCGCTTCAATTTTTTCAGGATCAATAAGATAGGTAGTGGGATCAATATCAACAAAGACTGGTGTAGCACCAAGATGAGCCAAGGGTTCGGTGGTGGCGAAAAAGGTATGGGCAACAGTAATCACTTCATCACCAGCTTTGACGCCACAAGCAATATAGGCGAGTAACAAACCATCGCTGCCAGAATTTAAACCAACGCAATGTTGAACCTGGCAGTAGCGAGCAAACTCAACTTCGAATTGTTCCGTATATTTCCCTAAGACAAAGGCTGTGTCAGTAATAACCTGTTGTATTGCCGTTGCAATTTCAGATTGGATCTGAACATATTGTCTTTTTAAATCAACTAAAGGTACCTTCATAGCAAATTGTTTCTATCTAATAATCTTGGAAGAGAATCAATTTTTCTAATAATGTAATCAGGCTGATAAGACTTAAGCAGACTGTAGTTCGTTATGCCTGAGAGCACTGCAACCGTAATGAATCTTAAACTTTGACCACATTTAATATCAGTAGGTGTGTCTCCAATGATTATATCACCCAGTGACGCAATCTCATGAATTAATGCTCTTTTAATCCGCCAGTTCTTCATTGTCTCAAAAAGGGAAGGTGGCGCGATATAAATGTTATTAAAAAATTCGGAAACGCCAAATTGCTTTAATGTTTTTTTTTCTGTTTCTGCGTTCTGTCTGAGTGACACGGCGTACAGATTACAATTTTGCTGCAGTTTAGCAAGAACTTCAATCGTGTGTGGACGTATGGTGTCAAAATGAGTGTATTGTGGTAGTTCTATTGTTTTTATCCAAAATTCTTTATATTTCTCCGTAAGTGAAGACTTCAGAGAGACATTTTGTTTCCTGCGTCTCTTTTGCCAGTAATACTTTTTAGAAACCGGCCTTATATTATTCTGTCTACAAAAATCATAATAGACATTATAATACCGTTCAGAAACGTCCAGAATCGGTCCATCTATATCGACAAAGAGTGATTTTTTAATTTCGGCAGATTGCATAAAGGTTTGAGCATATTTGTGGTTGGCATTCGAGGCTAATTAAAAAAATAGCGCGCAACAATTCATGAGACCAATCTTTCATCTGTTTTTGTGATGTCAACTTAATGTTAAAGCCACCTGCTTTGATTATTTTGTAACCTGAATTTTGAAGTTCATCATTAAATGATTGCCAATCATAAACTCTTTGATGGCCAACTTTGCGATCTTGTGGGTTCAAATCATAAATCGATTTCAATAAACCCATTTCCTTACCTATTCTACGATGAAGAGATGTAGCATTTGGAACAGTAAAAAGCGCTTTACCAGTATTTTTGAGCCACTGACGAGTCATATGTAATACAGTGCCGGGATCATCAACATGTTCAAGAACATGATTACCGAGCACAAGATCAACTTTGTTTTTTAGGAAAAAATGCTCAAAAAAAGAATTGATAATTAGTACATGATCATTTTTTTTGTGTTCAGCGATCGCTCTACGGTAAAGCTCATAATCGCCCTCGATAACGATAACATGCTTGACTTTGTTCATCAGTCTTTCAATCACTTCACCATCGCCATAACCCATTTGTATAACGGTGTTGAAATCGCCTTGCTCGATTATCTCGTTAATAAAGATCAGATAGGAGTCAACTAAGATTCTTTTCACGTTCTGACCGTCTGTGGATTGGTAGTAACTCGTGTTAACTTTTTTCATGTTTTTCTAATCAGGCTGAGTAGTGTATTTTTTTCCAAAAGCTCAAATTTTCTTGTGCCCATTCATATTCTTCTCGTATGCCTTGTTCTAGAGATACTAACGGTTTCCACCTAAATACTTTGGTGGCTTTACTCGAATCTAGAAGCATACATTGAAGTTCAGCAGTATTGCGTTTTTTCTCGGGAACAAGTTTAGAAAATTCACCTTCTCTGATGTCTTCGTGGAGAATCTTTAAATTCCTACCAGTTACTTTTATGACTATTTCTGCAAGCTCCTTGATACTTGTACCGATATTGGTACCAACATTAAAGGAATCTCCTTGACAAATATCGTCTTGTATTGCGAAATTATGAAGTGCGACAACATCGTGGACGGAGATAAAATCACGGATTTGTGCACCTTCACCGAAAATGACTAAGTCTTTTCCTTGAATTGCACGTTTAATGAATATCGTCAAAACGCGCCTAAACCATTCTCTAGGACCATAAGTAATACCATAACGCAAACTAACAACTGGTAAATTCTTATAAGTTGAATAGATAGTACCATATCTTTCAGCAGCTAGTTTACTCACACCATATTCCCAATTTGGTATAGGCATACTCTCTTCAGTTACGGAACCATTTTTTTGTCCATAAACGCAAGCGGATGAAGCATTAATTACCTTAGCGACACCATTTTTTTGAGCGGCTTGTAAAACATTGAGGGTTCCAAGTGTATTTATTTTAAGATCTGCGTACGGATCAGCGCTAGCTAAAAATATTTCCAACTGCGCAGCTTGATGTGAAACGATATTTTTACCCTTCATTACTTTATTAAGTTTTTTTTCGTCGAGAATATCTCCCTCTATTACTTCAATATTATTCGCAATTTTGGATAAATTCTCATGGCGTCCAAAGCTAAAATTATCAAAAACTGTCACACGAGCTCCATCTCTCACAAGTGATGCAACTATATGAGAGCCGATAAATCCTGCACCACCTGTAACGAGAATCTGTGAACCAGCTATTCTCATAGTAAATTCCTTACTGGTTGAGGAAAGACCTCGGTGAGATATCTGCTCATATATACATTCTCTCTATACAACAACTCTTCGGGATGAATTTCCATTCCAAGATGTATTTTCACAAGCAAAGCAGGTAAATTGACTCCTGCTACAACAGTGAGAGGAAGTCCACCGGCAGAGAAGCGCGTATTAATTTCAAAAAATGTATAAATTCCTTGATTTTTAATGCATTGAATATTGGATGGACCAATAATTTTCACATAACTTACAAGATTCTTGATAAGCTGTATCAAATCATCATCTTTCACTGTACGCCCTTTGACTGCTTTACCATCTTTAACCTCAAGACGTTCCCTAATGACGGCTGTGACCAATGTACCTTCTAAATCACATAATGTATCGACGGTGTACTCGGGTCCGGTGAGTAATTCTTGAATGGAAAGTGGACCGGCAATTCTTTTGATATATTCAAGATCAGCAAGAGAATTCACTCGAATAGCATAACGACTCGAACTGCCAGTAATAGGCTTGACAAAGAGAGGAAAATCTGTTTCCTTTATGTCTTGCTCATCAAAAGCACGAGGAGCTGGGATATTATGATCAATTAAGAACTTCACGAACAAATTTTTATCTGCACAAAGTTGAATAGTTTTTGGATCAGAAATCGCGATTTTAATTCCTGCTTTCTCTTTTAAGAGTTGGGATGCACTAGCAAAGAAAGGCATTTCCTTTGAGAGGAGTGGAATAATGATATCAACCCTGTATGTATGACAAACTTGCATAAGATGTGACATATAATCAGGCGTATCTATCCTAGGGGCAATAACTTTTTCATCACATAAATACAGACCTGCAGCAAGAGGATCGTTATCCGTGCCAATAATATATGGAGTGAAGTCAGAAGATTTTTTTAGTGCATTAATGACATTAGGACCTGTTTCAACTCCAACGGATGTCAAAAGAATACGAACTTGTTTCATAGTTCATCTTTTATAGTTATTATTTTTTCGTTTCGTGCTGACTCCAAAGCTTTTTCAATTAAAGCGATAGTCTCAATTGCTTCGTCTCCATATACAAGGTTACCATTATCTTGACTGTTGTTAAACTTTCTGACGATGTCCTTAAAAACTTCATGATGATTTGACATAGAACCACGGTATGTACCGTAATCATTAGCTTCCACTACACTGGGCTCTAGTTCGTAACCATCTACACCTTCAACTTGAAAGTATTCGATGGTATTAATATACTCTCCGCCGATCTTAATAGTGCCTTTGGAAAAGATGAGGGTTATAGATCCTTCAAAATTCTTCTTTGTGGCACAAGTAGTATAATTCATTGTTCCATAAGCACCATTTTCAAAATGTACGGTGATCACTCCTGTGTCTTCAATTTCAATGTTATGGTTCTTTGTTCCTATTAAAGCGTAGACAGACTTTGGTTTACCCAAAAACATAAGAAGCAAATCGACAAAATGGCTTGCTTGTGTATAAATCGTTCCACCATCGAGTTTTAATGTTCCACGCCAAGGATCGCTTTTGTAATAATCGTCGTTTCTATTCCAGAACATATTTACCACAGCCAAAATGGGTCTGCCAAATTTTTTTTCGTCGATCAATTGCTTCACGAGTTTGACTGGTGGATTGTACCGATTCTGTTTGACAACATACAACATTTTACCGTTTTTCTCAGCTGCCTTGCGCATATTGACAGCATCTTTTACGGTAAGTGCCATTGGTTTTTCACAGAGAACATTCTTGCCGGCATTTAAACACATGATGGAGTGCTGTGCGTGTAAGCCTGAAGGAGTGCAAATATTCACAAAATCGATATCCGGGTCTTTAAGCATCTGTTCTATGCTGTGATAGGATCTACAAACATGCTTCTCTGAGAGAATATCTGCTTTTTCACCGACTATATCACATACAGCATTGAGACGTACATAATCCACACTACGCATTTTTTCGGCATGCCTTGTACCAATTTTACCGCACCCTAAGATGGCGAAATGAACTGTCTTCATACTAATGCTCATCATCTCACTTTTTTAATTACAAATAAAAGATCATTACTTGATAAGGTTTCCGAATATACCAACTCTATTTCATTGAATTTTCCAAGAAATTCTTTAAATTGATTCTTATTCCAGAAATTCACGTGTCCGCTCCAATTGTCGAGATCACCATTGGGGATAGTAATGAGAACTTTTCCTCCAAGATTCAGTATCTCTATTATACTCTTTAAGTACTTCTGGGGTTGCTGTAAGTGTTCGAGAATTTCAGTAGCAATAGCCAAATCAAACTTGTGATTCAATAAATGGGGCAATAAAAGCAAATCAACTCTTAGTAGATTAACCCTAGGAAGCAATTTATTCACTTGCAAAAGAGCATGAATTGAGATTTCGCACGCAACGAGAGCTTCTTCCTTAATATGATGTATCTTTGAATAATGGAAGAGAACGTGTCCTGAGCCACATCCGATATCAATGACTGATTTAACATCTTCGGAATAAGGTATTTTATGAGCTACCTCCTGAAAGAAATCTAAACGTTCCTGAACGAGGTACTCTTTGACTCTTTGTTCGTCTTGCCAAAACAGATCAATTTCTTCGTTGGTCGTTGCTCCTCGTTTATCAAAATCGGGATCAAGATATTGAGATTTGAAAAACCTAGCTCTGATTTTTGAAACGAACTGTTGAATCGCTATCATTGTACTGTCCATAAATGATTAATTAAAAAAGGGCCGTCTGATCTTGAGAGCGATGAGCCATAGTTGAAATTTTGCAGGTTCTCAACATCAAAAAAGGCAGCTTGCTGAATCCAATCCATAATCTCGCCCTTGTGGCGTAAAATCAAGGTCAGATAAAAGCGTCCCGTATTCAAAGGTAATGTTTTGATGGTACATATAAACAAACCACTCTTTTTAATGCGGTCAGGAAAATTTTTATTACCAACTGTAGATAGACCAGCAATTCTCTGACCAATACTATCATCTATTCCAATGCCAATATCAACATCTCTCAAATCTGTGTCTGAATTGTTCACCGATTCGTACCTTATCTTAAGTATAGCGTCTTTTTCTGAGATGAAAGATGCGACTTCTTCTCCTGCAGAATTTTCGAAAGAGACATCTGTAAGTCGGATTTCACCTTTACCGATTCTGTCTTTACGATCAATCAGTATTGTGTCATTAAATGTTCTCAAATACTTCTCAATGACTCTCGGAGTGTCTCCTTGCATTATTATTTTTCCTTGATCAAGCAAGATGCAATGTTCACATAGAGTCTGGATAGCTCCTGTATTGTGGCTGACAAAAAGAACCGTGCGGTCATCTTTTTGAGAAATTTCATTCATTTTATTCAAGCATTTTCTTTGGAACTGAACATCGCCAACTGCTAAAACCTCGTCGATTACTAATATCTCCGGTTCCAAATGGGCAGCCACAGCGAAAGCGAGTCTTACATACATTCCAGAAGAATAACGTTTCACTGGCGTATTGAGAAATTTTTCAATTTCAGCAAAAGTCACAATCTCATCGAACTTTCTTTTTATTTCTTTACGGGACATACCTAAAATTGCACCGTTTAAGTAAATATTTTCATGGCCTGTGAGTTCTGGGTGAAAACCAGTACCGACCTCTAAGAGAGAAGCTACATGTCCTCCAATTTTGATTCGCCCAGTGGTCGGCGGAGTGATCTGAGAAAGAATTTTCAAGAGAGTGCTTTTACCAGCTCCATTGCGGCCTATAATTCCCAGTGCTTCGCCGGGTTGAACTTCAAAATTAATATCTTTCAATGCCCAGAAGATATCATATTTTTTTTTCTGCCTAAAAGTGATGGCATCCACTAAGGAGTCACGCAAAGAATAGTAGTGCTCTTTTTGGCCAATATGAAATTTTTTGCTCAGTTTTTCAACTTGAATAATTGATTGCATAGTATCATAATACCTTATAATACGTCGGCGAAGAAGCGTTCTGTTTTTCTAAAGTAAGCGAGGCCAATGAAGAGTAAAACGACACTCACGAATACGGAAACACCAATGTGTCCGAAATTTACTTCCCCTACCCCGATAATAACATTGCGAGCAAGAGTGATCACGCCGGTCATTGGATTAAAGAAAGCCAACCAGCGAAATTGTTCTGGAATAATAGAGACGGGATAAATGACAGGCGTAATAAAAAGTAAAATTTGCATAAAGAAAGGAAGGATGTAGCGAACATCTCGATATTTAGTATTCACAGCAGAGAGTAATAATCCAAGCCCAAGAGCGCTGAAAATAGAAATGAGAAGCAAGAGAGGTACAAGCAGAAGGCCTAAAATTCCGGGGGTAAAATGATAATAAACCATTAATCCCAATAAAATAAAAAAGGCAAATATAAAGTCTGCTATCGGTGTCAACACAGTTGAGATCGGTAAAATGAGACGCGGAAAATAGACTTTTTGCACAATCCCCTCATTATTGATAAGTGAATTACTCGCATTCGTTAGAGCGGTCGAATAATAGTTCCAAAAGAGCAAACCAGAATAAACAAAAATGGGATAAGGGGCGTTATCGGAAGGAACTTTTGCAAAAACACTAAAGAAGATAGTAAAAATCACCATCGTCAAAAATGGCTGAAACAGAGCCCACAGAATACCTAAAACCGTCTGCTTATACCGAACCTTAATATCTCGCCAGACCAAAATATAAAACAGGTCCTTAAATCTCCAAATCTCCGGAAGGTTGAACCTTATAAGTCCCTTTGGAGGTGTAATCTCGTATTTTATTGATTCAGAACCCATAAATAATAAGAAAAAGACTCATAAAATAGCCAAGCTTAATATAAGATACCAGTAGGTTCAAAAGTAGTAAAGCAGACGGACATGTCACACAATTTGAAACCTTACAAAGTAAGATATATTGAAAATCCAAATCAGAAAGAACTCCAGGAACTCGCATTGGAATACACATCGGTAACGATCCGAACTGCTTACGGGAGTTTGAACAAGATCTCGCGGAACAAAGCGAGGATAGATCAATACACCTACATTATTGCTCCTGATGCGGAGAAGGACTGCTACTCCTCGAATACAATTCCTCCAGAAAAGGCGCAGAAGCTGATCGAATCGCAACGGCGCCGTGGCTGAAAATGTGGACAACTATATTTTGTCAAAAGTTTCATTTAAAGAAATCGTTGATGAACGCGGCATCTCAAAAGATGGATGGGATTTTGTGATCTGGACTCAGAACAGTCGTTCGATCATCCCAATGAGCGCAATAAAAAATGCTGCAAATTTTCGAAATATCCCGCAAGTCAAGCTTATGGGGATTTTGAATCGTGATGCAGGGAGCGACGCTGCAACGCCAGGCATCCTCCGCTTCACTTCGCCCGCACAGGCTACAGCGTATTTTATGCTCGGAGAGACCACTAAAACCTCGGTTGCAGGGAAAGAACACGGCAGAATTCGATCCCCATTTACACAGCCCTTCTTCCCCAGAATTCATCGTCTTCAGGCCGAACGTTTCAGTGAGATTGCCAGGAGCATGAAAGGAGTTGAGATGTGGATGATGAACACAGGGTTTATCGGTGGTGATGCACAAGACGTCTCAGCAGGGCGTGCGCTCAAAATAAAAATTCCTCACTCCTCGGCCATGTTAGAAGTTATGATTGAAGGAAAAATTCGATGGCAACGCGATCCTGACTTCGGGTACGAGATCGCTAACGTGAACGCACCCGAGAACGCCATGCTTCTCAAACAAATTCCCCGAGAAATCCTGAATCCACGCCTTCTTTATGAGAAGCAGGGGCGACTCAAAGAATACAACGCTTGGGTACGTTAAGATGAAAACGGAACGCAAAGCTTTTCTTAAAAAATTTTCTGTTTCCCAGGAAATCATCCGTTGGTTGTGAAAAAAAATAAACTTGCGAAAAATTGACGACCCAGTTGAGCGATGTTAAACTACAACATTAGTCGCAGGGGGTGGCGCCGTCTATTTAACGTCCGTTACCGAACCGATGAGGTGAGCACAGCAGCAGTTGAGAAGTAAGGATTACGGCACACTTTGCTGATTATTGAAATACCACAACGCCATTATTTTTAGATCCACAATGGAGCTATGGAGAAGTTGAAACATTTTTTAAAAACAACGGCGGCAGGTCGCATCCTGCTTATACCATACCGTTTTTGGTTTGGTGCTCATTATGTCATACCAACATTCAAACAATTACTCCATTGGACATTCACTTCGCGTGAGATTGATAATTTTACATATGATCTCACTGCCCTGAATAGGCAATATTTGATTGCCTTTGTTGCTACTGTCACCCATCAACCTGTAGGCGACGTACAACGATATATTGATGAAATTGTCCATGATCAGGCATTACACGATCATATCGTTCGTTTCACACAGCAGGCTCCCGAACGCTATATTGCTGATTCAACAGCAAAATACAGTCGTCGCATTGGCTGGTATGCATTTGTTCGAGCGATGAAACCGAAGATCGTCGTTGAAACTGGAACCAATAAGGGGCTTGGTTCATGCATTATTGCGGCTGCTTTAAAACGTAATGCTCATGATGGTGCACCTGGCTACTTATATACGACTGATATCGACCCGGTGGCTGGATATTTATTGCAGCTACCATACTCTGAATATGCCAAAATACTCTATGGCGATTCAATCGCGTCACTGAACACATTATCTCAGACAATCGATCTTTTTATTAATGACAGCGATCATTCTCAGGAATATGAACTGCGCGAGTACGAGACTGTGCAAGCGAAATTATCACCACGAGCAATCATTCTCGGAGACAATGTTCACTGTTCATCAAAGTTGTGGGAATTTAGTCAGCGTACGAAACGAGCTTTTTTATTCTTTCAAGAGCAGCCCCTCCATCATTGGTATGCCGGTGCTGGGATTGGAGTTTCATATCATCTTTAATTACGATATAAGGCACAAACATAGGACACCACCAATATTTCTCACCTTCGTCACAGCTGGCTACTTTTAAAAATGATTACTTTGCTTGAAACAAAATTAAATTTGTCTGATATCTATAAATGTCTACTATCTGTTATTGATTGTCAGTATTTTTTTAATGCCATTGCTCAAATAATATGCAGCTGGTAAATTGGTTGCGACACTTGAGTTGGAAATCCTGGTTACTGGGGTGCGGCTTGCTGATCCTTCCGGTCGCATTATTGATGACAGGGATATTTATAAAAAATGTGCGCGGTCCATATTGGTCAGGTTCAAATTATGATCCAGATTATGCGTATCTCATGAATGCACTCAATGTGATTGAAGATTTACCCATTGGCCATATTGATCATCCTGGTACGCCGGTACAATTATTCAGTGCACTCGTGATTAAAACGTCTCATCTTATACGCAATGGTGCCCAATATGATTTACAAACGCTCGAAACAGATGTTCTAATACATCCAGAATTGTATTTACAGGCCATCAGTTATACATTACTGATCATCAATTCAGTATTATTATTGACCGTTGGAATAATAACATATGGGATACTGAAAAACTATTATTTTGCCATTATTTTGCAGTCGACGCCATTCCTGAGCTCATTCATACCAATGTACAGTTTCACGAAAGTGGCGCCGGAAGGATTATTATTGACCATTGTCTTGCTATTGATTTGTTGGTTAGTCGTAATGCTCGGGAAAACCAAATTCAATCGGCGCCAAGCGATCGACTCTAGTTTGGTGGCTGCTAGTATCGTTGGTTTGGGTATTGCAACCAAAGTCAATTTTTTGCCAATGCTTATTGTGCCGTTATTCATTATTCAAACCATCCGCTTAAAATTATTGTATTTCGCTAGTACGATTGGATTTTTTTTCTTGTGGACATGGCCGATTCGATCACAATACAATAAATTATTTCATTGGTTTGGAAGTATTTTTCAACATACAGGTATTCACGGGAGCGGTACAGTTGGTGTGATTGATTGGCCTCTCTATTGGAACAACTTGCAAGGATTAATCGATGGTTTTCCCCGTATTTTCGAAGTCATCATTCTTTTTTTACTCGTCAGTATCGTGAGCATCATTGTTTTGCCACAACGGCGGCAGTATCTCCAAACAATGACATTTCGTGTGGGTGCAGCTGCCATCGTTAGTCAATTATTGAGTCTGGTGATGATTGCAAAACATATGCGTTATCATTATTTTATACCATTTATTCCACTGACTGGCATTATAGTTTGTTGTATTCTCATGCAATTGCGCAATAAATCTCAACATCGAAATGCCAGCGGAGTTTACCTGGCAGTTTTGTTTATTTTTATATTTGTACAGTCGATTATCTCAGGCTCTCGTCAAACCTCGCAAGCTATTGACATTGAACGACAAACGCAAAAGGAATTTCTTGCGACTCATGAAACAAGTGCCGGCCAGTACTCGGCTTTGCAGGCCGGTAATAACTTTGCGTACGGCTCATATACAGTTGAGTTACAAGAACTTTATCCTCGATAACACAGACTATGAATATCATTGGCACACGTCATTTCAAATGGAAAATTGTAGCTCGTTGGATAGGCTTTATCGTCATTCCCGGACTCTTTGTTGTCTTGGGGATGTATCTTAAAAATTCGCGCGGTCCATATTGGTCAGGTTCAAATTATGATCCAGATTATGCGTATCTCATGAATGCACTCAATGTGATTGAAGATTTACCCATTGGCCATATTGATCATCCTGGTACGCCGGTACAAATTTTTATTGCCATTGTGATGCGGTGTGTTCACTTTCTACGCAACAATTTTGTTTATGATTGGCCAACACTTGAAACCGACGTGCTTACAAATCCGGAATTATATTTACAAACAGTGAGCTATGTATTCCTCATCATCAATGCATTACTATTAAGTACGATCGGCTTTACGGCTTATTACAAATTAAAAAACGTTTGGTTGGGATGGCTGCTACAAACCGCGCCATTTTTTTCTAGCTATATACCAATGAATAGCTTAGTGAAAGTAGCACCCGAAGCTATGTTGTTAACAGTAGTATTATTGCTCATGCTGTGGCTAGTGATGATGCTCAAATCAAAGCAACAAACTTGGCGCCATGGCATAGTGTATGCGCTCATAGCTGCAATGATTATTGGTTTAGGTATTGCCACCAAAATGAATTTTTTGCCAACGATTGTCCTTCCTCTCATTATCATCCGTACAATCCGTTTAAAATTACTCTATTTGATAAGCGCCGTTAGTTTTTTCTTTTTTTTTACCTTACCTATTCGACAGCGCTATGCAGAGTTATTCGATTGGGTAATAAAGATTTTTCAACACAGTGGTATTCATGGTGCCGGAACTGCACAAATTCTAGATTGGTCGGTCTATTGGAGTAATCTCAAAATATTACTTGATGGTTTTCCCCATATTTTCGAAGTCATCATTCTTTTTTTACTCGTCAGTATCGTGAGCATCATTGTTTTGCCACAACGGCGACAGTATCTCCAAACAATGACATTTCGTGTGGGTGCAGCTGCAGCGATCACCCAAATTCTCGCCTTTGGTTTTATTGCCAAGCATATGATCCAATATTATTATTTGCCGTTCGTACCACTTACAGCTATGATGATTTGTTGTGCTCTTCTCCAATTGCGTCATTTTCATGAACCAAAAACGGTTGCAACAATATGTCTGACTATTCTTTTTTTTGTGTTCGCTGGTCAATCGATGGCACTTACCTTTTCAGAAGTGAAAAAATTAAATACGGTAGAAAAGAATACCAAGCAAGAAGTACTCTCTCTTCAACAAGAATTACAAGAACGCTATGCTGATTATACCGTTTTTCATTATTTTCGATCATCATCACTTGAATTTGCTTTAAATTTTGGCAATAATAGTGTGTCACAATCATATAATTGGGAGTTAACCCAACTGTATCCAAATTATTTTGTATATGAAATCTTCACTAAACAATTCTCCAAGTGGAATACAGTGATTGACATTCACAGCTTCCTGCAGCAGAATCCAAAAGTCATTTTAACGGGGAGCCCATTTGAAACAAGTTATGTCAGCGAACCGCACTATCGACCGGATATCACATTGACTGATCAATTTCATGGTGTCAACGAAACATTTTATCTGGTTTCACCATAATGTGTCTCATCGTCATCAACAAGTATGTAGATTTTTTTGTACGTCTACGTCAAGGAGTGCATGTCTATTTTTTCGAAACGCCTATCCACCGTGACTTATAACTATGGATATCACACTATGAAACCGCACTGAATCCAAGGAGAGCATACGGAAAAGTTGTGGAATTCAGATAGGTCGCACAACATCCTTTTTGCGCCCCGATTATACTGGTCCATGAAATGTGGTGTTAATTTCCAGTCGGCGTCGCAGTATATCACTACTTCTGCGGAGAATCGACGACTTCGGCGTCATCAACGGTGATCACAAAATTTTGAGATGTACCGGTATCGATTGTTGCAGATTCCGTACTGGTAGATTCCACGACGAGCAAACGAACAAAATCCTGAGCAGCGTCAAGTAGGCGGAAACGTTTTCCAAAAGCGAATTGTTCGGAAGGGAAGTTGTTAAATAAAAGCCGAGTTGTATTTTGTGGTTCCGATACAACAGACACAATAATACCTGCTCGAAATTCCTGAAAACGACACCCGAGCTCCGATGTCGGACAAGGTATAAAGACGAGTTCACTTAAAATCACACGTATATCCAACTGCTCATCGAAAGAGACTTGCGTAGGCCGTAAAAAGAACAAACGAGACGCCGGCGTATCAGCATCGTTTACTGAATTCGAACTATTCTCAGAAGCAGCACCGGAAGTTGTTTTGTCTTGCGTCACACGACCTTCTTTTTGAAAATACCAACGACCGAGCAGTGCGAGAACTACAATCAAAAGAGCGATGATAATGCCAACGTAATCCTTCGACGTAAAATTTTTGGAAATCTTCTGAGAGCGCTTATCCATAGAAAATTTAATAGAAAACTATCACATGGTTATCATATCACGAAATGAATTGCTGCATAAAAAACACTACACGCTGTGAGATGTGCGTTCTTCGAGCCAACGTTCGGCATCCATCGCAGCTTTACATCCGGAACCCGCGGCTGTTACTGCCTGTCGATATCGAATATCACCTACGTCACCGGCAATAAAAATACCTTCGATGCCGCTCGCGGTTTCATCTTCGGGAACAATGTAACCCTTTTTATCGAGTTGGAGCACGTTCTTAAAAACGTCTGTATTCGGTTTATGACCGATGGCAATAAAAAGTCCTTCACAGGGGAAAATCGACTCTGCGCCTGTTTTTGTATCACGCAATTTCACACTTTCTACTTTCTGTGAACCTAATACCTCGATGACTTCAACATTCCAAATGAAAGCTATCTTTGAATTTCCGAAAGCACGATCCTGCATAATTTTGCTTGCGCGCAATGCATCGCGTCGGTGCACAACTGTGACTTTCGTTGAAAACTTCGTCAAAAAAAGCGCTTCTTCCAGAGCGGTATCTCCACCGCCGACGACAACTACGGACTTATTGCGAAAAAAAGCTCCATCGCATGTAGCGCAACTCGAAACGCCGCGTCCGCGTAATCGTGCTTCAGATTCCAAACCAAGCCACATAGCAGAAGCACCGGTCGCAACGATCACCGCTTCACCTCTATATTCTTTTTCACCAACGCTCGCGCTCACATAAACCTTGTGCGGCGGACTAGAAAAATCGACGCGTACAACGGATTCACTGACAAGTTTCGCGCCAAAACGCTTTGCTTGATCCATAAACTTCTGCATAAGCTCCGGGCCTTGTATGCCCTCGGGAAAACCAGGATAATTTTCCACATCAGTTGTCGTCATAAGTTGTCCACCAGGTTCTTTGCCAAGCAAAACAATCGGCGCGAGGTCTGCTCGTGCCGCATACAACGCCGCAGTAATTCCAGCAGGACCGGAGCCGATAATGATAAGTTTGTGAATCTCGGACATATGTGTTTCATCATAAGAAAAAACCAGACTAAAAGCAAATATTATCTGATCATGCTCATGGACCGAGGTGGAGTGACGAGTCATCCTGCGATCATCGCGCGTGAATTCCATATTCCTTGTATTGTCGGAACGAATAATGCGACGCAATGCCTCGCTTCTGGCGATCAAATAACGATTAATTTTGAACACGGAGAAATTTTTTGTGACAAAACACAAAAGGGCACATTGAAAATACCAGTGCAGAAACAACGTGCCCTTTTCTCCAAAAAACTCTAAGGAGCAAACTTCTAAAACGACCTCATGAGACCTCCGAAACATCGCTTTCTGTTTTCTTGAGTAGGCGAAGATGCGACAATGCAAGTATTTTCTTTCGTCCATCATCGAAACGAACACTCGCCTGAAACGGAAAGAGATGATCGAAGCGTCCGTGTGAATCTCTGCGTAACGCCCCTACATCCTCAACCTTATGAGGCTTCAGATAGAGAACCTCTCCATGGCCAGGAGCGAAGCTCGCTTGCGATTCGACTCTCTTACCAACCCACTGCTTCCAATAAGATACCGCGATAGTCGCTCGTTCATCTCTGATCTTGCCCACAGTATAATTTCCATGAATAATGAACAAAAGGAGTTCACGGCAGGCGTCGAACGTAATCCACGGATTCCCTGAAACTGGAAGACCCAACTTCTCCAACTCTTCCAATTGTAAAGCAGTTGGTCGTAAATTTTGCCCCATGCAATCACCTCCTTTCACGAATTCCCGATCATCGCGCATGCTCCGGGCAGTAAAATTTCGTACAGCATCCATCTCCACAGAAGTCCACTGTCCAGCCGTCCGGTATTTTCCCATCAGCCTCCAACCAGAAACTCTGACTGCAGTACTGTCCATCATCTTCACCGGCACACCCTTCG
Source organism: Candidatus Kerfeldbacteria bacterium RIFCSPLOWO2_02_FULL_42_19 (assembly GCA_001818315.1). Taxonomy (GTDB): domain Bacteria; phylum Patescibacteriota; class Patescibacteriia; order HO2-48-17; family HO2-48-17; genus WO2-43-9. Next base: position 167,384 of record MHKF01000012.1, on the reverse strand, counting down.
GGCGAACCAAGCGCTTTCATCTGCTGCCGTAATTCCTGGAGCTTTGCTTCATGCGCCTTGATTTGGGCTTGAAGGGAATCGTATCGCTCAGCACGCTTGTCCGGTAAAACCGGCGGATTCGCCATCGCAGCTTCAAAAAGCATCCGCGCGAGAGTCTCTGCAATCATCTGAGCCGCCAATCCAACGAACAGTCCCTCCTCCACGCGACAACCCTCTCGAATCAAATGATACTCCGAAAAAAAATCCGAAAATGTATGGATGATGTTGTGCGTACTCTCCTTCAAGGGACGAAGTGGCACGAGCGGAGTAAAGGTAATAGACACTTCCAAGCCCGCCACAAAACCCGCAGCAGTGCGGAATGTTTTCGTATGATGAACATCAATGATCGGCTGTCCCTTGACTTCGGCTTGGATAAGTCGCGTTTTGATGTATGCCTGGACTCTTCCAGCAACAGCCTGAGATTGTTTTACGATCCCGTCCAGCGTCTGCGCTAGAAATTTTAAAGTTTGAGGTGGATCGAACAGCGACGCGGGTGTGAATGTACAGTGAATCATTTGTTCTCCCTCAACGACCGCAACAAAATCCACAGAAAGGTTATCGATTCGATGAGGCGAAAAAATCTTACTGATCCATTCACCGAAACAAACAACAAAGTATCTACTTAACTTCTGCTGCTCCATTTTTCTCTCCTTTTTTTCCTATTGGAACGTAGAACGTAGTAAGAAAGGGGTATCACGGATAATAAAAATTGTCAAAACAACGTGAGGTTCATAGAAAGGTAGGAAACATCATCTTGAACGCGCGAAGATTCGTTCCTCTTGCCTGCGTGCTGCCAAAAGCTGATCAAGTTCCTTTAAAAATTGCGTACGTCCTGTGATATCCTGCCGATATTCAAGGCCTGTACGCAAACAAATTTCTGCTTCCATGAGCTCCTCACCCAAATCTAACGCGTGCCCAATCTCGCTAACTGCTTCATCAGCGACCAATTTTTGCATCATACGGAACGCATCGGGTGCTTCGTATTTGACAATCTTCTCACCTTTCGGCGTCATCATGATCATTTCTAACTGACGCTTTTCGCGATTCACGTGAATCGTAAAATTGCCACGCGGATCAAAACGGCAAAAAACAACCTCTTTCGCATAATAATTTTTCAAAAGCTCCTTCACTTCATTATAGTTTTCTTCGTACACATGAGCGCTGTGAGAAATAATACACATTTCGCCCATCGGCAATTCCACTCCGTCGGCAATCTCCTTGTGCATCGTGCGCAAGGCCAACGCATTTTCCGGCCATGCGCGGAACATGTCATTCGAACGAAAGTAACACGTCATGTGAAGCGTATCGTCCTGCACAATCACCTGTACGAGATCAAGGCACGGCGGATGCTGACTCACGTTATCCTGAGCGACATTCCACGTAAAAGCAACAGCGCGTCGGGAAAAATATTCCTCTCGAATTTTTGCAATAAGCGTCTCAATCTGATTCACGCCATCGTGATTCCGCAATCGCATGCCGTACGTATACTCCAGACTAGGAATCGATTCCGCACTCATGACTTGTAGCTTATACCCTTCAAAGTGCTCGCGTGTAAAATTGAACCAATCTGCCCAATGGATATTTTCGGGATCTTCGTCAGTGATAATCGTCATCATATTCAGGAGTTCTTTTTGATTCGTGCCGTGATGCGTAGGTTTTTCCGCGCCGAAGCGCATAATATAATACAGCACCCGAAGCCACGCTTGCGCGACATACTTCTCACGAATCTTGACTCCGTGAGGATCGATCGGAAAACGTTCGGTTGAAAGTTCTGGTTCAGGAAAAAGTTGCGGCGCTGCCCACGGTGTGTTCGGCGCTGCGTGTTCGCGCACGGCTTGTTGAATTTTCGCCGCATCGAGCACGCCACGCATATCCACAATCTTTACGTTCCTACGAAAAAGTTCCACGGCCTCGCGCGGAATCTCCTTATCCACCTTTGCCTCGAGTTTACCGATTATCTTGTATTTCTCATCAATACCGCTAACGCAAAGCTTTGTCAGCGCATCGGCTGAACCAATTTTATCCTGCCCGCAAATAACAATCGTATGAATTTGCGGCCGAGCTAAAACATTGCGCAAAATTGGATTAATGCCGTCGTTCGAATACAACTGACTCAAAACGCAGTAACTTGCGGCGTTTAACTTTCGTGCGAACATGACTTTCGGCGTCCAAAGACAGGCAATTCCAACAGAATTCTGAAGATTTCCAACGATAATATTGTCTTTAAAATAGATCGGCCATTCTTTTGGAAAATCTTTTGCAGGCATAGTGTGGGTCATGAAGTTTGGTAAAAAATTTTGTTGCAGTGAGAGGGTATATTGCTGTGCCGTTCGTCCACCCAGCGTGTGGACTCACTGACACTTTTTGTTCGCTCTCTCGCTCCATTGCATTTCGCTCGAACCGTACCCGCTCGCAAAAAGAGTCGCCCAGCAATATACCCTCTCACTGCAACAAAATTATATTTGACTCAAAACACTCGCAGCTACTTTTGCGTGCTGCACAAAATGTTTGGAAAGGCACGGGCCGCGCTGATGCTGATAATGTGAACCGAGGTCGCCTACGCCGTAGATACGATCTGGAAACGTCGCAAGTCGCTCGTAGACCATTTTGCAAATCGGCTGTCCATCACGGAAGATAAAGTTATGATCGTGCGGGTACACTTCGAGTACCGCCGGCGTACCTTTCAGTTCGCCGCGCGCTCCAAAACCCCAGCCGGGATCAAAAAATCCAGCATAGTGCGTACGGAACTCGCCTTTGGTTGGATCATACGCAATCATCTCGACCGAAAATTCCGGCGGCACAGCGATGTATTCCTTCGTGGAAAAAATGTAAAATCCCTCTCTATTCAATACTAACTGATTCTTTTTCAGTCGACAAATAGGCTCAAAAAAATCTTCGGGTTTATAATCCCTTCGCGCATAGTCCAAAACTTTTGCGGAATTCGGAAATGCAACATACCCAATAATATCCTGATCAAAATCAATCGTCATCGTGATACCGCCACCTTTATCAAACAGTACTTCGGCTGCAGGGAATGACTTTCCATCAAATTGATACAAAAGCGGTTGAAAACTATAGAGCGCGCGATGTTCTTCTTCCGAAAGCCGCGTATCCGCGTTGAAAAAACGCATCTGATTGAGCGACTGTCCTGGTTGCAAAGCAATACTAAATGAATGCGGCGCAACAAGAATCCACAACTCGCCACAGTAGCTTTTGGGAATCTGATCAAACTTCGGAACGCCATCGCAAAGCAGACGCACCTGCAAATTAATCCTACCGGTAGACGACTTGTTATTCGCATACGCATAGACGCTCTCGGGTAGCACTAAACGCTCATTCAGACGACACAGATACACTCCGTGACATTGAAGCGGTTCAGCAAAAGTTACAGACTGCGCGTGAAACATGTCAATCAAATCACGTACGTGCTCTCCGCGCTGTGGCAAAAAAACGCCTTCCACGCGATAAAGTTCCTCGCTAAGTGTAAGATCAAGCGAAGAAGGTTGTATATTCTGCAAAGCAGCTCCATGAATATGACCGGCAGTAAAAAGTTTTTCAATCATTTGTGAGGGAAAAGCTCCGAGCATAGAAAATATTTAAGATGAAGAAGACGCGGAATGATGATCGACAGACGCGTCAGTTTTCTGTAAAGATTTTTTGGATGACACCGTGGGAGCCAAAAGAGAAGAAGGATAAATCAGTCGGGCGTACAAAACAAGAGCGAATAACAAAATACCAACCGCAAACAACATCAAAGCAAGGATATTGAGAAAGTGCTGAAAAAGAATCGAGTGTAAACGACCTACAGTGAGAAGTCCTTGCGGCACAGTCAGGAGATCAGCAGTTAATATCGTATGCGATACAGGAACACTCACAATAAAATCTCTAAAAAAAGGATGCAAAGGGGATTCGATTGGTGTTCCTTCGAATGTCGCTGTGAGTGGGCGTTTATCAACCGGTTGAGTCGTCGTCTCCTTATGAGCAAGCGCTGCCAATTCTTCGAGATTCATAGTGACTTCAAATTCTGGCGGACAATCAGGAAGCGTGGAAGTGAGAATAAACTGCGCTTGCGATTGTATCGAAAGCTTGCCGAATATAAAATCATTTTCTGTAAAACGCACCGTACAGCCTTCAGAAATCGCAGCCGCTGCCTGCGTATATTGTACAGTCACATTATCAACTTCAGGAAATTCCTCCCACTTTTTATCGAGCGGCAAACGATACCACAATGTTCCGTTCTGCCAATCATACGCGAGATACGTTTTGACTTCATCTTGTGCGGATGGAATATAGGACTGAAACAAATCAAAAGTTAAGCCGGAAAAACCTTCCGGAATCGGCTCGCCGGAGAGTTTGGGAGCGTTCGCTACGACAATCCCACGTGTTGGATACATTTTGGTAAGATATTCTGCCACGCGCGGCATACTGGCAACTTGTAAAAGAACATCTGGAGTTTGCTTGCCAAGAATGACAATCTCAGAAGCTTCCTTGCGCGGCACATGCCCCGTTGGAGATATATGCATGTACAAAAAAGCCGAATAATAAAAGTTTGGTAAAGGATCGGAAACTTCTGAAAGTCCAATAACCAATCGATGAGGCTGATCGCATGTTGAAACAAAAGCACCGAGTTCTCTACCAGAATGAGCGTACCACGAAGGCCAGGAATCTTGTATAAAAGCATCATACACGCGCTGCAAAACCTTATCCTGAAAAAGCACACGAGCTGCGCACCAAGTGCGATTCGCTTCTTGCGCAAAAGCAGCATCTGCTGGAAATAAAAAAAAAGCTACCGCAAAAATCAGAGGAAGAATTATTTTTTTATATATCTGCGCCATCGTACTGACTTTATCGCGAATTTCGCAGTCTGGCAATACAATCAAAAAACATCATGGAAGCGGTACTTTCATACCTTCTTGATATTCAGTTCGTTTGCGCCACGCGTGCCACGAAATTTCTGGATGTACAGTTTTGCCGCCGGAAATCTGCACTCGCGCAATCGCTTCTTCTGGATAGTTCCCATATATATACGCCTTCGAGAGCAAAGGCCAATTATCTGCGTTTATACGCAGTTGATCAAAATGATAATCTTCTTTGAGTATCGACAAAAGTTTCTCGGATTTTTCCTGCTCTTTCGCAGCAGAAATCCGCGGCTTTCCGTACGCGTGAATAAACATCTTTCCTGTCCAATCTTTATTAATATAGTCTTGATAAATCTCCTGTTTTCTCCACACCTTCCACAGAATCGTCGGATGAACAGTTTTTCCGCCAAAACGAATACCTTGTGCAATCGCTTTCACGGTATACCCGCCGTACACATAGGCATCCACAAGCTGAGTCCAACGTTCGCCATGCACAGGAATATTCCCCTTACCAAAATAATGTTCGAGTTCCTTGCGCAGTTTTTTTGCTTGAGCAGTTTGTGTACGGCTATCAACACGCTTTTGATCATAAGGACCTCGAAGTAAGCCCTGATACCAAACCCAACCAGGCAAAATCTCCATGTCGACATCCAGAAGTCCAAAATTATTTTCATACGCACCTGCATCGTCGCGATTGCGAATCGTATAAATGAACGCGCGTTCCATCCACGGATAGGCGAATAGAATGTCCAAAACTTCCTGTTTATACGCCGTCGCATATTCCTGAGTAATCCCAGATGAACCCGTAGAACACCCAAATTCCGTTACCCAAACACGATCCTTAGGAGCGTACGTGCGCAATACCGTATCGATTTCAGCGAGCTGCGCCTGCAGAAGATTATGATTCGGTTGGCGACACGTATACACGTGAAACGCAAGAGCATCAAAATCCTTCGGCACCTGCTCATACAATGTGCGTGCAAAACTTGCATTTGGAAAACTCAAGCCGCCGTTGAGTATGCGCGCATGTGGATCGTATTTTCGAATCACTTTCGATGCAACATTTAAAATGGGGATATATGCCGCAGCAGTATTTGGTACTAAAAAATCCGGCGAGTCAGGCTCGTTCCATACTTCCCACACAGCAACGTCTTTTCCATATCGACGCACAACCGTTGTCACAAACTCCTCCCATTCCGAAAGATCAGGTTGATTGAAATCTCCGTGCTGCCGACCGTAGGCAAGCATACCGACAACCTGAATATTCAATCCTTTGTATTGACGCATGACATAATCGTATCGCGCAAGCCAGCCTTCCTGACCTTCGCCCATAATCACTTCCTGATAAAAATGTTCACGCGCCCATTGGGTTTTGCCGTCACGGAGACGCTTTTGATATTTGCCTTCGCGATTGAAACCTCCGAGCGCCCAATGGACGTTGAGTCCAACGACGTCTTTCGTCTGAGCCCATACGCCCTGCGTAAAAAATACCAAAAGGAAGATCGCAAGCATGCTCGCGAAACAAAACCTACGATGTATGGATATTTTGTTCTTCACACCGAGAATAAAAAAACAACAGATAAAAATAGTCAACTGCTTAAAATATAAAACATTCTACTCAAAAAGAAAATAACGACGCGATATGGGACTGTCCACGAATACCGTTTTCTTATGCAATGTGCAAAACAAAAGAAGAGGATGACTCTTGCTTTCGAAGCACTGACACTGCACAGTGTGCTGAGAAAGGAGAGTCATCCTCCTCTTTTGTTTCGTGTATTGAACAAAAAATAACATTCGGCGACAGTCCCGATACAAGTACTCAGCTTCTTGAAACTACGAGAGCGAACATCACAATCTCAAGAAGCGGAGCAGGCAAAACCTGCTCACAGAAAGAGAAAAAAAACGAGTCAAACGATCGATCTCACGCAGCACTTCGGGATTGCAAGAGAGACCCGAGAACCTCGGTCGGGGTGACCATACTGCTGAAACCGTCAACCCGATGAGCTGCCTCTTTCCATGACGGAATATTCTCCGGCAAGCACAATTGCGTGCCAGGAGCAATTGTGAGGTTTGGGAAACAACGCGAGCAGTGTTCGACGTCTACGACTTTGCCTTCAGAAGTGACCCGCAAACCAAGTCCAGAACACGTGTGTTCTGTATCTGGTTCTTGAATCGGCAATTCCCAAAGTACAAAATTTTGACTCACAGGTACCTGTACAAAATGACACATGTTTAACCTCCTGTTTTCCATGTGACGGGAAAAGTCTTGTGTCGTAACAAGATCACAATAACAACCCAAAGGAATACTATCTCCGACTCATCAATCTGTCAAAAAGAATGAACAATTATTCCTGCGTCTCAAAACGGAATTTTCCTGCAAAAGGAGTGCCGCTCGTTGTTTCTCCGATGAGATAAAGCAACGGATTATCCTTATGCCCAAGTGTTGTAAGTTGCAGAATCGTATAAAGCTGCAAACCATCAAACACGATGCCTCGATCGCTCACTCCATCACCATCAAAATCTCCGGTGTCCAAAATAGACTTCGGTTGCATTTGGCCAACATCTCCGAGTCGTTCGAATAATTGCACTTGATTCACATCAATCGTATTAATAAGCGTTGTATTACTACTTTCAACATAGACGGTGATATCTGGGATATCACTTCGATCCCAGGGTTGTGAATCAGGCGTCGCGGTTACCGTCACGGCAGGTTCAAACGTAAAATTACCTTTTGATTTTTTGTTCTTTTCACTTACACCAAATTCGCCGGTGCTATAAAAATCAGCGGTACAATAATCAACTGGTATATCAGCGGCATAGGAAACCAACGTCGCTCCAAAAAACAAGAGCGGGTACGTTTTGCCATCTTTGAGATTACCGAGATTCACCGAAAAATCTTTCTTTATCGAAACATTGTATTCGTCTTTTTCTGTAAATTTTCCCGCGAGATCCCCGTCGCCACCGTCAAATCCGGTGCGGCCATCAACAAGAGCGCTACCGATAAATTTATCATCGTTATTAAATCGCACTTGTGTTTCTACATAAGCAATCGCATAATCCTCAGGAACATCCTCATCTGGAATATAACACTTCAGATCCCCATCAACGTGATAAACAATAGGAAAATTCTTCACGGTCTGACCTTTTTTTGCCGCCTTAAACTTTGCTTTTCCAAAAAACAAAGACCCCGCGCGAACATGCGTACTCTCCGCATCGCCTTGCGTGCCCTTACTCTTTACGACATTACCAATCGTAATCGTGTGTTTTTTAAAAAGCGCTCGTGCCTTCGCTTGCGCGATCGAACCACCGCTTTTCACAACTTTAGCAAGTTTATTGAGAAGTTCCGGACCCTTATACGCATACAACGCGACACCGTTACTGATGCCGTTAATGGAGACATATGTTTTTGCCTCCGCAAAGCGAAAAGGGAACACAAGTAAAAGTGCTAATATTGGAAAAAAAATATATTTGTTTTGCATAATGGATTGTTGATAAAATAAAATAGCTCCATAAAGTATAGCAAATATTTTGCGTCACGTCTTGAGCGTGTACAGTTCTGCTTGTGCCAAAATATTCTTGACAAAACAGATCTCGTGTGAGAACGTTCCTTTCAAAATTGTCCTTCGATATTTCGATATTCGATATTATGTAGAGTTCGGAAAGAAAGGAGGTGAATGTAGAGATGCAAAAACAGGGCAAACAAGATGAGAGATTGAATCTGTATGGATACTTGAACGATGATCCAGAATTTCAGTTGTCCGACAGATATCGTCCCGAGGAATTCCTAAGAGTCAATTTTATCAGCTTTGCAGAAAAACTACCTCATACACATCAAAATCCACCGCAAATTTTGTTCATGAAAGAACCACCAACTGCAGAGAACGCTGTGCGAGGACTTACCTTTTTCGGCCCGCAAGCCCCTGTTGCGAAAAATTGTCTCATCATCTACCCGGACACAATGCGTATACTAGTGCAGGATATCTGGAATTTGGATGATTTCTGGACGTTAATCATGTTGTGGCGTATGTTGGGACGTTTTCTGAGGCTCTTCGTACTCGCTAATGGAAAATTTCAGACGACGGAAATGTTCACACTAGAACAAGAGCGAAGCATTATCGAGGCTGCGCCGAGTCTCGAAAACTTCTTTCGCGAAGAGCCTGAGCATAGCATTAATCTCAAACCGGGTGCGCAAGACGATGTGCACATCAACTCGAGCCTTTTCGTAGGGGTTCTACTTGGCAGTTTCAACGGTGATACTTTCAGCGCCACGCTCGCGCGAAAAGTACTCACCCACAAACGTCCTGAATTCGAAAAAAATCCTGAGCAGTGGCTTCAGTGGCTACGAATGATCGAAGGTAAATTTTTTTGAAACTTTTCTAATCAGACTGTGAGAAACGCGAAAAATCGTTTCAAGCAGTCTGATTATGTCTTCACGACAAAACAGAATAAATTTCAATTGACAAAGAAAACTTCTCATTGATAAGGTAGTAAGCGCAGTGAAGTAAGGGCATGCCACCAACAAAGGAGGATGACATGACACAGAATATTCACGAAACAAACACAGAAGAGCGTCGCGACATTCCGGTGAATCGAATCATTACTGGACGTTATCAGTTCCGCGAGGCGTTTGATCAGGAGGATATTGAATACTTTGCTGAATCGCTCCGACAAAAAGGGATGCTGGATCCCATTGAAGTACGCACAGCAGATGATCAAGAAGGATATTTCGAGTTGATTGACGGGGAACGACGTCTGCGTTCTGCGATTTCTGCCAACTGGAGTACGGTTCCCGCGATCATAAAATACGTCTCGCAAGGTGAAGCGCTGGAGATTGCTGTAGTACGTAACGTGCAACGCAAAAACTTTGGCCCCATTGAAACAGCAAAAGCCATCGCAAAACTCGTCGAACATTATCAGGGCAACCGCAGCGCAGTAGGAAGAATCATCGGAAAAAGTTCCGTCTTCGTAGAAGAACGACTCCAGCTCTTGAAACTGTCTGAAGCGATACAAAAAATGATTGCCGCTGGCGAAATCAACATTGCTTGCGCGAAGATCATCATGGAAATTAATCCGGAGCAGCAACTCAATGCAGCGACCATCGCTGTCAAAGAAAGATTGCCAGCCCATAGACTGCTGGCTCGAATGCAACGTCATGTGAGAAGACAAACAGAAAAGAGGCAACTCGTGATCACTTTTGAAAAACTACGCGGATTTATCGCCGCTACATTCGAAGGACTCGAACATTTCGATATCCCCAGTAGCAACGCGATGCAACGGGAAACGCTTGTAGCGATCCTGCAACTTCTCAAACAAAAAATAGAAACAGTAGAAACTGAATTGAAGACACACAAAAAATCGTAACTTTCTCAAGAAGGTGGACAATATCCACCTTCTGTGTTTTTTCATTGCGACAGAGTAGTATGTCATAAAAGGCAAAGACTACTCCATACAGAGTAGTCTCTTAATGATCAGCGGGGATGAACAGATGTTGGATCGCGTGAATGATACGGACGTCGTCCATGATTGTCCGAATAATTTTTGACGCTTGAGATTGTGAAGGCAACACCTGCAGAATACGCACAAGTAACTCCATCTTGAGAGACCAACCCACGGCAGCCGAATCATGGGTAGACTCACCCGAAACATCGTGACATAAGTACGATGGTAGAGTAAGAGAGAAAACCTGTGTCTCAAGCACTGTATCAGAAGAGACTGAAGAAACAGTCTCACCGACCGGAAGAACTGGCTTATCAGTAGACTCGTTCTCAGGTTGATTTTGACTGGGAACATCTACAGAAGATCGAACTGACAAAACGCGTCGCGGTCTACGAGCATAAGGTGGACCTATAATACTACTCGTCTCCAAAGCCTGAATCAGCCGCTTTGCAATGCTATGCGTTACATTGAATTTCTGACAGAGGAGACGCGCCGATGCTTTTCCTTCTTTCCTCACAAGCGTTTCTGCCTGTGCCAAAAGCTCCTGAAAGTTGGGTTGATCTTCTTGAACGTGCCAAAGCGTCCAACGCATAGAACGCGAAGGAATAGAATGAGCCAGAGATGCATTATGTTGCTCCGGATCCTTCTGTGAACACTCCCTGCACAAACCGGTATCCGGAAATTCAACAATCCGTTTTTTACAATGCTCGCATTGTCGCGTCGGAGCTGCACAACCAGCGCAATCCGGAACACCTTGCAACATACTGCAGATGGCTGCGGTAATCCATTGCTTACGAATCTGACAATAAACAGTGTTTTTTTCCATTATCATCAATCTCCTCGAATAGAAACCTCTTGACAAAGATCGAAGCTTATGAGAACTTTGCTCTCAAAAGCGCCATTCGTCAATAATGCCGCAAATATTTTCGGAAAACCCGAGGAACAAAAAATCAAAGAAAGGAAAAAAGATGCAAAAACTGGATACACAAAAAGAGAGACTTGGTATCTTCGGATACATGGATGACGAGCCAGGATTCGCCAAAGCAGAAGAGTATAACCCCGCTGAATTCCTCAAGCTTAACTTCCTAGGCTTCGCCGAGCAACTCCCCCATGATCTACAGCTCAAACCGCGAGTCCTGATGTCGACAATCCCACAGCACCGCGAACCAGACTTCATAAAGCCCCTCGTCTTCATGCAGCCTCATCTCCTCCACCAGGGATACGAAAATTCCCTCGTGATTGACCCCTGCGCACTCAACGCAATCATACAGATCTTGGGACACGAAAGCCTCACGACATTGATCTTTCTGTGGCGAATGCTCGGAAGGTTCCTCCGGCTCTTTGTACACACAAACGCGAAGTATGCAGCGAAAGAAACGTTCACACAACAATACAAACAAAAACTCATCAACGCTGCACCAAAGCTCGAACATCTCTTTCACGAAGAACCAGATCACAGCACGCAGGTGTCATCGTGCATGCAACAAGACGTGCACATCAACTCCGGCCTGTTCATCGGCGTCATTCTGGGAAGCTTCGACGGGACTACTTTCGACGCTGTGCTCGCACGAAACGTCCTGACCCTCAAACGCCCGGAGTTCGACGCCGATCCAGAAAAATGGCTTCGGTGGCTCCGAATGATTGAGGAAAAATTCTTTTGAAACATTCTCAAACAGACTGTGCGAAACATCTCTCAAAAAGTTTTCACAGTCTGATTGCGTTTTTAAGACATGCTTGACGACACAAAACTAACGTTATACCCTCATCTCAAGTCACAGAAGACTTGAGTGAAATCAGAATACATCACAACGAAAAGACAGGAGGGACACATGCAGCACCTTAACAAACAAGAAACCGGAGAATCGATAGACGCGCTGAATATATCTCCATTCACAAAACTCTATCTGATCAGTGCAGGCATTACAACAATCGCGAAACTCAAACTCAAAAGTGAGGCGGAACTACGCCGAACATTTCTAGAGATCAGAAGGGCAGGGGTTCAAAGGTCTCTGCCACATGGCACTGCGGATAATATTATCGCAGAAATCCAACAAGCACTCGAAGAGTACGGTTGTGAGCATTTGCGTACTTCAGCAGGAGACGGTCGTCATTTCACTGGTCCAAAAAATCTGTCCGCCACATACGAGACATCACACTTTAAGGCCACAACGCCAGAGGAAGAAGCGATAGCACAAAAAATCCTCGGCAACCAATTTAAACTCTTCCAACAATTCCGAGAAGGGACACCCGCGGAAAGACTTGCCGCTCGCAATCAAATTATGGAACAAAATCTGAACCTCGTTGGCGCTACGCTTGGGCATCTAATGAATATCATTGGTAGAATCCGGGATCCAATGCTTGCGCAAGACAGTCTCTTGCAGGAAGGCGCGCTCGGTCTTATGCATGCCGTAGAACGTTATGATTATACGCGAGGAGTCCGCTTCTCAACCTATGCACACTGGTGGATAAAACAAGCGATGTGGAGAGCTATTGCAGAGGCTCATATATTTCCAGTCCATCTGATCGTCGAGCTTCAAAGGTTGAATAGAATAACCTATCAGATAGAGATGCTTTCTGGTGAACGGCCAACAATTGAATCACTTGCAGCACGCATGAATACGAGTTCGAAAAAAATTTTGGATCTATTCAACCGATTACGCAATTATGATCATCCTCTCTCGCTGGACGCATCTCTTCAAAACGATGCAAACCACGGCGCGACAAGAGGTGATCTTGTATCTAGTGGCAGCTCGATAGAAGAAAGTTTGTGTGATGCAGAAACGCATAAAAAACTTACAAAACTCGTCGAGGAAATTTTCGACGCATGTTATCTCTTTGAGCAAGAACGGGTTTGTATTGAAAGACGATTCTGTCTCAATGGCGGCGACGGCGAGACATTGGAAGAAGTAGGTGCATATCTCGGTGTCACGCGGGAACGAGTACGACAAATAGAAAAAAGGGTACTTGGGCTGTGTCAAAATAAACAGATCTTGGAAAAAATAAAATACCTTTTTCCAGAAGATGCATGTTTTAAAAAGAAACCAAAATGTTCTGTGCAACGTTGCATATCGTGGACACGCCGAGCAAAAGTCGCTCGGGAAAATTTGGTTCGAAAGATGTGCGAGAGTTTCGGTCAGAGTCTTCGCGCGATACGATACGCATGCAACACGCCAGAGCTGCAAATGATTCGCGAAATCATTATTGCAAGACTTATTAATGATCTCGAATGGCCCATAAGTACGATCGCGGAGATGCTCAACCTGAACACCCAGTTTGTTCGGACATACCAAACATCTGATAGCCAAGAGATAGAGCACAAGAAACCAAAGGAGGAATCAAAAAAGAAACAAGGGAGACGGAAAAACGAAACACGGCACATTCCACTATGGCCTTCCGAATTGGCGAAACAAAAAAATATCGAATGTCTGAACAAGTACGGCGTCACGAAAGAAATCATTCGAGGATTCAAAGACCGTTGGGGTGTACAAACAATTGAGCAACTAGCGCGCCTCGGGAAAACAAAAATACTCATGAGTCCAAAGATGGACACAAAGACACTCGAATACCTCCAAAGTATACTCGAACAATGGGGGCTTGATCTTTCGCCATAACAACCTCTTTAGCTACCAAAGTAAAGAGGTTGTGCTGTGTTTAGGCTCCAACTTACTTACTCTGTGAGCGACTCACTGGACACTTCGTATCGGAATAAGCGCAAATTACACAGCATTCCGAACTCGTCGATGGTACGGTAATAAGATCATGACATCGCGCGCAGCGATGCGAAAAAAGACAACTTTTTTGTGGCACCGTCACCTGTTGTACATGTCCGCAATAGGGACAGCGCAGATTTGCAAATTCCATATCTCCTTATTTTTGATATATGAATAGTGAAGAACGGCGAGCATATGTTTTTTCAAATGCTGTGATATCCAAACATGAATGATATTCGTTTGAAAAAGTTGCTCTCGTACACACTTTCCTCTCTATCTCATAAAGTTGGTAATCACAACGCATTTGAAAAAACATATGCTCGCCGTTCTTCACTCTTTCAATTACAGGACGAAAATTCCCGAATATTTACAATTCACCGCGATAATACTTAGCAGCTTCCTCCGGCGCAATCGCATTAATCACCAGGCCAGACCCAATTTCCACGCCCGCCCAGACCGAACCGCGCGGTACAATTTTCAAATACAAATGCTGATCCGTATCGTTCACGAGTTGATGAAAATAATAATTGTACGGCAAATTGAGGTAGGTAATTTTCTTAAGAATGCGCTTTAAGATACGAGCAAAAGAATGATGTTCCACGTGCGTGAGTTTCGTAATGTTATCCACATGCCGAAGCGGCATAATCCAAATTTCGTAATTATGCATCGATGCATACGGAGTAAAAGCAATGACATGTTGATCTTTATATACAAACCGCGGACCTTTTGATTCTTTATCGATCGTATCGCAATAAACGCACCTGCCGTTGAAAAGCTTATACTCAAAAACCTTGCGGGACTTATCCATCAACTGCGGCGGAACAAAGCGTGTCGCAAAAATCTGGGAATGGGAATGTTTCAAGGATGCACCGGCTGCACCGCCGTTATTTTTAAAAATTAAAATATAATCAATGTTCAAAATTTTTTCCAAAGCGCGCGTTCGTTCGGCATACGTATGGAGAAGCGACGCGATATGTCGCTCAGGCAAATCATCCATGTGTTTTGTGTGATCCGGTGTTTCGATAATCACTTCTTGCGTTCCGTAAGATTCCGGATTGTCAAGCGACACGGCAGGAAAAATATTCTTCACGACATAAATCAACCAACCATGATCCCGACCCTTCTTATACACCGGCTTCACTTTATTAATATTTTGTGGGCAGAAAGCGCACATGGCAGGAATTTCAGTCTTAAATTGCGTGACCGGTTTTTCAATATCATGAGGACGCTGTGCACGCTTAGGAGCGATGATCACATATTTATCTTGAATATAATCTTTACGAATTTCTGGACGCATAGAATAATGTTATGAATGGGATGCAAGGAGTTTACGATATAATCGCATATACACTTGAGCAGAACTGCCCCACGAAAGATCTTGTCTCATGCCGGCTTTCGCTAACGCAGTATACACGTGAGGATTGTGATAGATACGGATCGCCGTGTGTAAAGCAGCAAGAAGTGCTTTGGCGGCATAATCATGGAAGACGACACCTGTTTTGAGGTGCCGCACGGTATCAGCAAGTCCTCCAGTCGATCGTACAACAGGCGGAGTACCATAGCGCATAGCAATCATTTGTCCAAGGCCACACGGTTCAAACCGAGAAGGCATAAGAAAAAAATCACTGCCAGCATAAATCATCTGCGCGAGCTTGGCATCAAATTTCAAAAAAATACACATCGTGCGCGACGATCGTTTGCTGAGCGCCACAAGGGCTTTTTCAATCGTTGCATCGCCAGTGCCCAAAATGACAAGTTGCATAGGAAGTTTTATAAGTTCCTTACGCAGTTTGATTAAAAGATCGAATCCTTTTTGATGAGTCAAACGCGATACCATACCAAAAACGGGTACACGCGGATCGACATGAAAACCACACATTTGTTGCAAGGCCGCCTTATTGATCTGCTTCTGTTCAAAACTCTTCACCGAATAACGCTGTCGAATATGCACATCAGTGGAAGGATTAAAAACATCCGTATCAATACCGTTCAAAATCCCATAAAGATCACGCTGGCGGAGTTTGAGGACTGGGTCTAAACGCTCACCGTATTCCGGTGTCAGAATCTCCTTCACATACGTTGGACTCACCGTATTGATCGCGTCGCTTGTGAGAATACCTTGTACCATGAGATCAATATCATTATTCCGAGCATCACGTTCAAGACTCGGGAGAGCTCGCGTAGAAACATTCGCAACTTTTAAAAGCTTCAGATCACCAATGCCTTGATTCGCAAGATTATGAATGGTATATAACGTGCGAAGTGAAGCGTAAAATGGATGATGACAACAATAGATGGTCTTAAGCCATACAGGAATAAACGCGGTGTGCCAATCATTACAATGCAAAATATCTGGCTTCCAGCCGAGATGCGGAAGGCTTTCAAGGGCCGCACGACCGAAAAACAAAAATCTCTCGATTTCTTTAAAAGTACCTACAAGAGCTGTCTTTGAATAATACACTCCGCCGTCTGCAAAGAAATCCTTTTGATCGATGAGATATACCGTGATGGAAGTGCCCGGAAGTTTCGTTGTAAAAACATTAACCAAGTAAGTGCGATTATAGAGGCGCACCGGAATGCGTCGCGCAATACGCTGCATCGGATATTGCTTGGGATCAATCATGCTATACTTTGGGATCATGATTCGCACATCCACACCTTGCTTTTTGAGAGCTTTCGGCAAAGCTCCAATAACATCCGCAAGACCTCCAACTTTTGCGAGTGGATTCAATTCAGAAGCAATAAATAAAACACGCAATGCTTTCATGTACATTAAAAATCACAAATGAACATCTTGATATTATTATGACCGAGAAGGCGCATCGTTGCAATAATCCAAATCGATTGCACGAGGAGTTGAGTGTAGGGATAATATACTTTCTCAGCACACAGTACAATGTTAGTGCTTCGAAAGCTATACTATCCCTACACTCAACTCCTCGCTTCACGGTCGATACTCTTTCGGTTGTGTAATTTCGTCTTTCTTTGCATTCAACTCGCTAATGCGCTCGCGAATCTGCGCTGCGCGTTCGTATTCTAAAGCATCTGCAGCCTGCTTCATTTGCTTCGTCAAATTCGCAACGATCGTATTAAATTCTTCTTCCGGAATATAAGGAATCTCGGTCGTAATGCGCTGCGTCACATCTTCATCCGCCATTTTCGCCATCGTTTCGACTTTGCCTGACCGCTGCCAATCAAAAGCTCGATACAAAATATTTTTGTAGAGTTCTTCTGCTTTACGCTTTGTAGCAGCTGAAACACTCAGACTCAAAACAACATCCCGTAACTCTTTTGCACCTGCCTCGATCATTTCAATACTCCACCACGGCTCAGCGGAAGCCCACCAATATTGATCGCTGTGCAGCGCGCGATCGAGCGCTGCACGCTGTGCCGCAGTAACCTGCTTAGCGCGTTCAAAGTGCTCCACATTCCGAATCGCCAAATCGGTAAGCTCCCATTGCCACATTTGAATTTCGTTCTGTTCATTCTTCCAACGCGAAAAAGGTGTATTACGTTCCAAATCCCGACGCATCAATGCCCACGTGGAATCACGCGGATCAATAACACGTTTTTCGTGAAAATGTTCAAAAAGCTGAGAAATCGTGAGAGAAGTAATGCCCTCTGCTTTGTAAATCTCAAACAATAACATCTCAAGACCCGGTCGATGATGTCCAAATGTTTCGCCGTCCATTGCCGTAAGTAAATATTCGTTACGATTCAAACGATCACCTAAAAAATCCAACAACATGTTACTTGAAAACACACTCACGCCAACCTGTGCAGAAAGAATTCGAAAGCTCATGGCGCGATCACGAAAAAAAACATAAAAATCGGGGATGCCTTTAATTTCATACAGTGCGCTCGCAGACAGTGTCCCTGTTGCAGGCGCAGAAGCGAGTTCATCAAGAATAATCCAACGAAAACCGAGCTTACTCACAATCTCACCGACACGCCGATTATATGCCATTTCAGGCGGGAAAAAACCTTTGGGTTGATACGCCGGACCTAAATACTTGCGATTTGTTTCCGTATTCAGTCCGATCTGACGAACAATTTCAGTCTCAGGCATAAGCGGCAAAAAAGGATGATATTTTGCTGATGCCGTAAATTCAATCTGTCCGCGCTCGCCAAGTTCACGCAATCCGGCAATCACATCCTGACATCCATATCGATCGAAAAGTTCCAGAAGTACAGCATTCACATTCATCGTAACTTTGGCTTTGGGATTATCCAAAAATCCACGAATGAGTTTGCGGTAACTTTCGTTAGCGATTTTACGCACCCATCGTTGCTTCTGCGTCGGCGGCTGATAAATATGTAAAAAATTAGTCCAAATCATAAAACTGTTTTACCTCCAAGAAAACTTGCCTCCTGCACGGTGCGTAGATAGGCGAGTCGGCGACGCTCCGCAACGCCCTTGTCTTGCCATGTACGTACGAGACGTTTCGTGCGAGTGATAAGTCGCATAATCTTTTGAATCTCTTGTTGAGGCACGCCAGCGAGTTGCGAAAGTACCTGTTTCCACTCATCGAGGGCTGCAAAAAGAATTTCCACACTCCACCAAGGTTGTGTGGATGCCCACCAATACTGATCGCTGTTCAGTGCCTGATCGAGTCGAATCCGTGCTTCACCGCATAAAACGGTTTTCGCCTGGTGTTTATAAAAAATCTTCAAGACCCCTCGGGTAATCTCCCAGAGTAACGTGTGAATCGGATTGGTAGGATCATCCCAACGAATATAAGGCACTCCGCGGGCGAGTTCTTCGGAACGCGAAGCCCAACTTGAAGGATGTAAAGGATGTGAGAGTTTCCTGAGTGGCAGTGTTGCGAGAAGTTCAGAATAGGTCATAGTTACAAACGGTCGACTTTGCACAAGCTTATGATATATCCCGTCCATACCTTTGCGATGATGCCCAAGATTTTCTCCATCAAGCGCAGTAACGAGCGGTGACTGCGGCGCTAATTTTTCGAGTATAAAATTACGAAATTCGCTGACAGTATTCAAATCCAACCGGAAAAATACATCGCTTAAGATTCTATTACGGAATAAAAGCAATAATGTGCTCTTCGGATCGTAATATTTATAACGAAACGAAACATCGCCGATGCGTCCGGCATACGCAATTTCATCCAACACAATCCACTCATATCCAAGCTCAGCAATAATCGAAGCGACATTGTGATTCATGCACATCTCCGGTAAAAACACACCTCGAGGCGCGAAAGCCTCTCCAAAAAACGCTCGATTCGTTGCATAGTTCAATTCAAACTGCCGGATAATTTCCTTACGCGGTAATTTCGGTAAAATAGGATGATACTTTGCTGTTTGAGTAAACTCAATTTGACCGCGCTGTGCGCAGAGAGCAAAGCCACGCAAAAGGTCCGACATACCGTGACGACTCAACTGTTCGGTAAGGGAAGCACAAATATTCAAAGTGATTTTATGATTCGGATTTTTTTGCAACATGCGTAGAAAGGGATAATACGCTTCTTTTGCAACCTTTCGAATCACTCGCGGATCCCAGTGATCTGGTTGATAGATATGAAAAAGGGCTGCCCAAGGAATAGAGCGCGATTCACGCCTGACTCCAGAAAATTGTGTTACATTTTTTTTCATGTATTTTCGCTATACACATCGACGGCATCACTACCGTTTTTCACATGAAGTGCATGACGATAGAGTTTGACATATTTTTTTGCCGGCAGCGCCCAAGAAAAAGAAAGTTGCATACCGCGCTTAACAAGCGCGTTCCATTCCTTTGCATATTTGAAATTTTCCATAGCACGAACAACAGCGACCAGTAGATGTTTGGAATTATAACTACGGAACACGAAGCCATTTCCTTTCTGCGTTCGGGGATCGTAATTTGTTACGGTATCGATGAGTCCACCCGTCGCACGCACAATGGGAATACTACCGTATCGTAAACTTTTTAATTGTCCAAGTCCACACGGTTCAAATCGAGAAGGGAGCAAAAACATATCGGAACCCGCAAGAATTTTTGTTTCATCCTGACTTTCAAAAGGCTGGATTGCGATCTTCTTTGGATATCTACGTGCGATATTTTTAAAAAAAGAAATATATTCACGGCCACCGTCACCAAACAATATAAGTTGCAACGGCAAATGCGCGAACGTTTCGACAACACGCATCACGAGATCAAAACCTTTTTGTTCGGCAATACGACTCGTACTCCCGATCACCGGAATCAACGGATTCAACGGCAGTCGAAACATTTTCTGCAGACCGATTTTATTTTCTTGTTTCAGTTGCAATGTATCGATGGAAAACTTCCGAAACAAGCCGGGGTCTGTTTCGGGATTGTATTCATTGTAATCAATGCCGTTAACGATACCAATAAACCGGCCCGTATCGTATTTGCTATTCAGCAACCGATAAAGATTCTGACCGACTTCAGGCGTCAGGACTTCAAGAGCATACTGCTCAGAAACGGTATTCACCATATCAGCAGTGAGGATCGCTCGTTTCATAAAATTAATAGCGGAAATTTGATCGACAGCGGTCATCAAAGGTAATTTCAATCGACCGTCGTCTTTAAGTTCAGGGGGGACTTCCCACCAATTGCGACCGAGTTGAAAGACGAGATTATGTATTGTGAAAACCGTTGCAGTATTTTTGAAAAACTTACTTTTTCGAAAGCGATATTTGAGAAAATAAGGCACAAGACCAGACTGGTAATCATGACAATGCAAAATATCTGGTTTGAGATTAAGTTCAATAATAACCTTAAGCACCGCAAGATCAAAGAATAAAAAACGGGCATTATCGGCGATAGAACCTTCTTCGCTTAAATAGATAGTTTTGTATCGCCCGAAATATTCATGGTTATCGATAAAGAAAACAGTGATACCAGAAGGAAGTTCACCTTTCCAAATATGAAAACTTACGGAAGTCGTTGCATCGATCTTTAAAGGAATGTCATTTTTAATATTCTGAAGATGGAACTGCTGTCGATCAATCGAACCATAGAGCGGAGTAAAAAGACATACGTCATGTCCAAGAGCTTTGAGAGCTTTTGGCAAAGATTCAACGACATCAGCAAGACCGCCGCGCTTAGAAAGCGGATCGACTTCAGAAGCAATATGAATAATATTGAGTACTCGCTTGGTAGTACGCATAAGTGATGGCTCCGCGGGTGGGACTCGAACCCACGACCAATTGGTTAACAGCCAACTGCTCTACCAACTGAGCTACCGCGGATCGTGTCTTTCGTACTGAAAGACGAAAATAAAAATTATAAATGTGCAAAAACATTCATGAGACAGCTAAAGATTACCATAAAAATTTTGGTGGGTCAATTACGGAAAAACTTCGGCTCAAGAGGGAATACTTTTACAGTCCATAAAAATACGAAAAAAAACCGATCTCATTCTCGATGCATCCTCAACAAAAGCCACTTCGTACTTCGAAGAATCTTGACACTATATCGTAGTAAGATATAATTGGTATATCGAGAGGTAACATACCATTTTTCACTCATCCCATGAATAACCCTGCTTCGAAAGCGCAAGGAAAAAATCAAGTTTTATGAAATCCAACGACGAACCTCGCTCTCTACCGCACATAACACTCAATCATAAAGAGCTCCTCAAAGGCACAACAGAAACGATTATCCTTTCAGCGCTGAGAGAGCAACCCATGCACGGGTATTATCTCCGTCACTGGATACGCACTCATTCAAACGGCGCTTTAAAATGTTCACCTGGCATGCTCTACCCGCTCCTGCACAAACTTGAAAAGCAAAAACTCATCGAGGCACAATGGAAACGATCAAAACGTGGCCCACGAAAAAAAGAATACGCCATTACAACACAAGGTCATATAATACTCATGGAAAACACTGCAGAATGGCTCAAATTCGTAAGTCTGATTCATCAACTCATTGCGTAATCCAAAAAAATAATGAAAAAGAATTACACTTGCTTTTTGAGTAAGATAAGTTACAATGAAAACATAAATTACTTTTTTCACAGCCTTCAAGAACTCTGGCACCCTGCTTGATATCCCCGGTGACACGGAGTTCTCGAAGGTTTTTTTCAAAATTGTATGCACACGATTCACTGTATTGAATTCAATGACGTCTCATTTCAATACCTTCAAACAACGATTCTAGAACATCTTTCTTTCCAGATACCCAGAGGAGCATATGTTGGAATTATCGGACCTAACGGCGGCGGTAAGACGACGCTCCTGAAACTTATTCTTGGACTTCTTAAACCGAACGCTGGTACTATTTCTATTTTTGGTCACGATATTAAAACAGCGAAAAAACATTTTGAAATGGGATACGTGCCGCAGAAAATGGCAGACATTGAAAAAAAATTTCCAGCAACGGTGTGGGAAATTGTTGCGAGCGGCCGCACAGCAAGACGTGGCGTTTTTCATTGGCAAACTCGCCAAGACAAAAAAATCATTGAGCAAAGTATGGCGCTCACCAACGTCACGCATCTTCAAAAGCGACTGATCGGAACTCTATCAGGCGGTGAACGTCAGCGGGTATTCATTGCTCGCGCTCTTGCTCGCGAACCAAAAATACTCATTCTCGACGAACCAACAATTGGAGTGGACATCAAAGCGCAAAAAACTTTCTATACTTTATTGAACACACTCAACAAAAAATTTGGCATCACGATTCTTCTGGTTTCTCACGATATTGATGTCGTAGCTGAACAAGTCGAAACGATCCTTTGTTTGAATAAAACACTCATGTGCCAGTTACCGTCACGATCATTTAACAAAAAAGAATATGTAGAACAATTCTACGAAAAAACAGCTAAGCCAGTGACGCACGAACATGAAGCACTTGAAAAATACTCGTAAGTGCAAAATCCAACCTTTTGATCTTCATACAACATTATGATCGATTTCCTACAATATGATTTCATGATACGGGCGCTCGCTGCGGGCATAGCGATTGCATTGATCGCTCCGATGATCGGAACGTTTCTTGTGATGCGCAGATATGCGTATATGGCCGATACACTCGCTCATATTGCACTTGTTGGCGTTGCTCTTGGCTTACTATTGAATATCAATCCCGTCATCGCAGCAGTCGTCATAACAATCGTCGCAGCGCTCGGGATAGAACAGATTCGACAAAATAAAAAAATTTTAAGCGAAGCAGTACTCGCGCTCTTTCTTTCTGGCAGTCTCGCGATAGCGATAGTACTTGTGAATCTCGGTCACGGTGTTAATACCGATCTCGCGAGTTTTCTCTTTGGAAGTATTGCGACCGTCGCACCGCATGAAGTCGCCATCATTATTATCCTTGGCATTGTTGCGCTTACTGTCATTCTCATTTTTTACAAAGAATTCTTTCTCGTAACTTTTGATGAGGAACTCGCGTATGCAGAAGGGCTTCCAACAAAAACTTTCAATACATTGCTGGTGATGCTCGCCGGCATTGCAGTAGCACTGGCTATGCGAATTGTTGGCATACTCTTAATTGGCGCCCTTATGGTGATTCCAGTTACAACCGCTATCCAATTTGGAAGGAGTTTTAGACAGACATTCTTAATTGCCATTCTACTTTCGCTCACAGCAACGATCACCGGCCTCGTACTTTCTTACTTCCTCGACCTTGCTCCTGGCGGCACGATTGTTATCATCGCCCTCATCTTTTTCATATTCAGTTTATTCACCAAAAGATAGGTATTTGATGAACCCTCAATTTTGAAAAAAAGAACCCGCTAAGATCCAAAGGACATAGCGGGTTGTTACTATCGCCGTTTATGGGTCTATCGCCGTTTACAGAAATGGTATTCGGCGACAGACCCTTTATATAAACGGCGGGCGTTCAAAGACCAAGGTACTAGCGGTCAGACCAATGCATGTAGAGCAATACGCCATTTGGTACCCGAATCTCGTCGAGATTGTGTATCTCGCGAAACGCTTTGAGGTACCGTTGTACGACCTCAGGATGTCCATAGACTCCGAACAGCAGGTTATGTCCGCAACTGTCGACGTGGTCGGGTGCCATGCAAGCGGGACGACCGTACCACACGCGGAGCTGTTTGCGATCGGCGGTGAGCGTATACATCACGTACCTGCCTCCGTGCTTCTCGAAGATCTCACCGAAGACACTCTTAGCTTCTTCTAATCGCTCCTGCTCGCGGCACATGCCTGCCTCGAACCAAAGACGGAAGAGGTTAACGGCGAGGGAGAATCGATCTTCCTCGTTGGCATTTTTCAGGGCTTGATCAATCTCCAGGGTTTTCCCACGCATAAACCCGTACGCCACACTAGCCGTGAAGTGTTCACTCATGTTTTGCTTCGCAAGTTGATCGATAAGCTCATTGATATTCATCTCATTGCTCCTTTTTCTGATAAACAATCATGATTCCCCTTCTTAAAGAAAGAACTTTTGGATCATTCTTTAATTTTATAGACAGGATACACGCATGAATATCAATAGTCATAGAATTTGACTCATAATAATAACAGCATAACAGAATAGATTGCAAAATAGAGAAAAATATGCTATTATACTGTTGTCATGAAAAACGACAATAAGGATATAATTCACGCGTTGAGGCTCTACGGCCTGACCCAAAATGAAGCTGTAATCTATATTTTTTTATTGAAACAGGTCGAAACTACGGCATTTGAAATCGCCAAAGAGACAGGAATCCCCCGCACTACGGTCTATCTCACGCTCGAATCTTTGCAACAACAGGGATTTGTCTCACGAATACGGAAAAACAACGTAGCCTACTTCACGCCGGAAAGCACAAATCAATTCGTAAACCAGTTGAAGGAGAAAGAAGAGGCAATCAATGAGATCATGCCGCAACTCCAAGCGATTATTCCGCGGAGCATAAACGTACCAGTAGCTAAAATCTATGTCGGGTTAGATGGAATCAAAACTGGTCTGGAGCATATTTTGGAAACATTGCGAGAGAGGAAAATCAAACAGATCTACGCGACATCCCAGCCGGATCTGTTAAAGTACCTTCCAAAATATTTCCCAAACTGGCTGAAGAATCGGGAGGAAATGGGCGTCTTTACAAAACTTATCCTTCCTTATGCCGCTCATGATTATTTAGACTCAAATAAATTGAGGGAAGTGAGATACTTGCCTGATGAATTTCCATTTGCCTGTTCGGTCACAATCTATGGAAACGCGATGGCGTTTTTCTCGTTGCAAGAAGACGACCCCTACTGCGTGATCATCGAGTCGTCAAGTATTGTCGAGATGTTTCAACAATTTTTCCTGTTCGTCTGGAAAATGCTAAAAGCGACACATTCCGTATAACCGGAAATGTTATTTGTGGTGTCGTGTGTCCAAAATCAACATTTGCAACGAATTGAAGGCAATTTCCAAAAGAGAGGAGGGGAAAACAAAACTTTCTCAGCACACTGTGCATTGTGAGTGCTTCGAAAGCTATAGTTTTCCCCTCCTCTCTTTTGGAAATTATCTCATAAAACTTTTAAATTTTCTTATAATGTGAAACGAAGTGTCTTGTAAAAAAATTTTTAACTAATAATCCTGAAGCTTTTTCATAGAGACATGTTGCTTGATGCGCTCCAGTGACTTTGCTTCAATCTGACGGATACGCTCTCGAGTAACACCAAACTCTTGACCAACTTCCTCGAGCGTATGAGCAACACCGTCGAGCAATCCAAAACGCATCTCAAGAATTTTTTGTTCACGGGGCACTAAATCACGAATCACATCACGCACATGATCTCGCAAAAGCTCCAAAGCCGCTGCACGATCCGGTGTCACGCTCTTCGCATCTTCAATAAAATCCCCAAGCGTTGAATCTTCATCATCATCTCCAACAGTCGTTTCGAGTGAAACTGTGTCCTGCGAAATTTTTATAATCTGAAATACTTTTTCGATCGGCAAGCCCATCTCAGTGGCAATTTCTTCGGGCAGCGGCTCGCGTCCAAGACTTTGAATCAATTGCCTTTCTATCTGCTGAAACTTATTAATCGTCTCGACCATGTGGACCGGAATACGAATCGTGCGCGATTGATCTGCAAGTGAACGCGTAATCGCCTGCCGAATCCACCAGGTCGCATACGTCGAAAATTTATACCCCTTCCGATAGTCAAACTTTTCCACGGCGCGAAACAAACCAACATTCCCCTCTTGAATGAGATCTAAAAGCGAAAGCGATCTGCCAGTAAACTTCTTTGCAATACTTACGACGAGACGCAAATTCGCTTCAATCATTTTCCGTTTAGCGTCCGGCTCCCCTCTTTCTTTGAGTTTCGCAAGTCGAATTTCTTCCTCACTGTTTAAAAGAGGTACTTTCCCAATCTCGCGCAAATACATTTGAATAGAATCATTCGAAATGTCACCCAAATCGAACGGCTTACGATCAGAAACCTGCTTCCGGGTTTCGTTTTGCGGTGCGAGTTGTTGTCCAAGAATACTTCCCGTTGTCTCACGAATGGCGACTCCGCCGTATTCGAGTTGCCCCAAAAAATGTTCGTATTCATGCAAATAATCTTCAATAAAAGGAAATGTATGTAAAATTTCATCTTCAGTCAAAAAGCTGCGCATCTGTCCCTTAGCAAACAATTTCTGAGCTTCAGATTCCGGCCACGAAGTTGGTGTATATCCCCGCGGCGGCACTGGCGGATGTAAAAATCCGAGAGCTTTTAAAGGAGATTTTCCAGTTGACAAACCGATTCGCTTCTGAGGTTTGCGACCTGGAGCGCCATGAGCTGAGGCATTATGTTTTGATCGACGAATGTTATGAGATTTTTTACGCACCGAAGACAATGCGGATTTTTTCCGAGAACGCTTCGGTTCTGGCTTGCGCTTGCCCCGAGTACTTTTTTTTACAATTTTATTACGATGGACACGTAAACGTGTGCGCGTTCTTGGCATACAAAAAATTAAACAAAAAATAAAAGAGCAAGTTTTTCGAGAAAAACTTTCATTGAGACTTAAGAAAGTTGATGAAGTTTTTGTGTATAATCACGAAGCAAATGCGTAAGTTCCGAAAGTTTCTGTGTCTCCCTACGCTGTTCAGCCGCGGCAATATCTTGCTTAAGAGAAGTAAGTTGTTCCAAAATATAATTCCTATGCAGGCGAGCAATAATCTGTTCGATTTCAAGCATGATAACACGTTCGTCTTGCAAAAGTAGTTCTTGACTCTCGACAATCATACGAGAAAATCGCTCAGTATCTTCAGGAGTTAAAACATTGTCCACGATCTGTTTCCACTGTACATCTTGATGATGAGTATAATAAATAATCAATCGCTTGTAAAGTTCTTGAAAAACCCCGACGCGCATCCATTCGGGATCAAGGTGATCAATAATAAAGGGAAATGTTTTTGGAAATGCGAAGATACAAGCAAAGAGCCGCTCGAGTAATACATTGGGGGTACGAAGTAGCTGAGACTGCGCAGAAATTTGCGCAGATGGAATAACACTCGAAGTTTGTGGAGTCGAACCAGCCACAGTGTTGGCACGTGCTGCGAAGTGAATAAATTTTTCGTACAAAATACGCTCGTCCACATGCACTCGTTCAGCAAGCGCTTGAAGGTAATGTTGTTGCTCTACCATATCAGGAAGATGAACCAAAAGCGAGAGTATTTCCTGCGCGTACTGTTTCTTTCCATCAACGGTGGAAGGATCGTACGTAGAAGCGAGAGTATCGCAAAAATAATCCATAAACGCGGGAGCGGATTCAACAGCGTGCAAAAACGCATCGCGATCCTTACGAATTGCTTCGTCCGGATCTTTTCCGCCGCGCGTGAGGACAACACGCGCACGCATATCCGCAGCAAGCGCTGGAATCACTGCGCGCTTCGTAGCTTCTTTCCCAGCAGCATCCGTATCAAACGCAAAAAATATATTCTTTGTGTATCGCCCAAGCAAATGAATCTGCTCGCGCGTCAGTGCGGTGCCCGAACTCGCAACAACATTTTTAATTCCGGCCTGATACGCAGTAATCACATCCATGTATCCCTCCATCACAATCACAGCATCTTTCGCCCGAATCTCATGCTTCGCGCGATGTAAATGATATACAAACCGACTCTTGTGATACACCGGAGTTTCCGGCGAATTCACATACTTTGCAAGATCAGTGCGCTGTGTTAAAAGACGTCCCGCAAATCCAACGACTTCTCCCTGCAAATCATAAAGTGTGAATATCAACCGCCCACGAAAACGATCGTACGTCTCGCCATGATCATTTTTGACGAGGAGTCCAGCGTCAATCAGATCCTGTACCGAAAAACGCTTCGTAAGCATATGTTGCGAAAGTGTCTGCCTCGTCTCTTTCGCATATCCAAGATAAAAATCTTCAACCGTCTCACGTGTCATTCCTCGCTCTCGCGCATACGCGCGGGCGCGCACCGCCTCTGGAGCAGAAAGTAAGGTCTCATGATACCAACGCGCTGCTTCTGTCAACACCTCAAGGAGTCGCGTTCGTTGCGTATGCATCTTCGGATCCCAACGCGAAAGGGTCACATGCGCTTTCGCAGCCAAAATGCGGAGCGCCTCCGGAAATTCCAAACCTTCTATTTTTTGTAAAAAACGAAACATATCCCCTCCTTCATTGCAGCCAAAGCAGTGCCAGATTTGTTTATCTTCGGAAACCATAAACGACGGCGTCTTTTCTTGATGAAAAGGGCACCGCGCCTTCCAATTCGTACCGACTTTTTTGATCGGAACGTATTCCTGCACGAGGTCGATAATGTTGAGTCGACGTTTGATTTCTGCGACTTGATCCATATATGTTACTATATCACAACCCGCTTTTGACGAAAAAGCAAAGGCAAAGTATACTATTTTTGTAATGTTACGCGTCCGATTCTTCTTCTTGCAGGAAGTGATTCGGATTCCGACGGGTAGTAGCCTTTTTCAAAAAAAGCGAATAGGATTGCTCCAGTGAGGAACATAAGCGAAAGTCATGATATCCTTCAGATATTTCTCACAAAAGTTTTTTCTATTCGCTTTTTTCAATTTTGTGCGAAATTGACAAAAATTTCAATACATGATTTACTCAATTGTTTCCAAAAACTGTAAATATACATTGACAAAGACAATGTTTATGACTACGCTTTTGGTGACGTTCTTTGAAAAATGAAGGAAAGAAAATACAGCAATACAACCGCTAGAAAATACTCAAAAGAAAGAGAAAAACCGGACGTGCACAGACTGCTAGAAAAGAGCTTTTTATTGAACCTTTTTCCGGCAGTCTGTGAGAAAAAAATCACAAACCGCCAGCCCTGCCTATCGGAATAAATTCTGAATCTAGAATTTTTCAACCAAGTTCCTACAGACTGCAAGTAATGTAGGAACTAAAACTGCAAGGAGAAGAAACATGAAACTGATGACAACAACGATCGTGATGTTGAGCGTTTTTTTCGCTCTGAATATCGTGGATGCAATCGCAGCGGATCAAGAGCGGGCAGAACAAGAATGTTGGATTCTCTCTAATGAACCGGAACTGCGGAATCTCGTAGTGAAAATCAGTTCACCAGACGGGAAGGCAGTCACCGCAGGAACACAAATGCAGTGTTCCTCACAGGAGATCTTCATTCCGGGGATCAAGATTCCCAAATTGCTCATCGAAGTCTTCGATGGAGCAATACAGGAAAACACTCTGCTCTGGTACGAAGTCATAGAGACTGGAGCGAGTAAGAATTTGTTCGCAAGTGTCTCCGGAAGCGGCCAAGATCTGAGAATCGCTCTTGCCGAACTCGCTCAAAACGCGAATGTAGCAAGACGTGATCCGAAGAAACAGCAAGAGATCATCGCGGGACGAAAAACACTCAAGGTAGTGCCGCGCAGTATTGCAGCACACAGAGGCGTTGGAGGCGATCCCATTGACGCCAAGGCAAAACCCGCCACCGATGCCGAAAAGAAGGAAAAATCAGTCGACGGCACACCTGGCATTGGAAGTTTCGGCTCTCCTGAAGATAGGAAAACAGACAGAACAATCAAAACCGAAACACCACAAACACAGGAGGTCAGCGCGCAAGTACAGCAAACCGGAACGTTATCAAGAACAATCGTGTTCCGGCTGCCCGAGAACATCGTCAACAAACTCAAGGCAGACTTCATTGCGACAGCTCCCGAAAGCGAAAGCAAGATCGCTCGGGATAACGGAAAAGTGTTTGCAATGGGGACCGTGACAATCAGCTTTCAGACTGGCACCGTCATTATAAAGGAGGATGATCAAGATGGCGGTGACAAACTGCGACGCGACTTCTTTAGTGAAAAAGAAAACGCGGAGCAATCGGAAAAATTTTTAAAAGCGCTCCTAGCCTATCTTGAGACCACGGAGTTGACCGATACTACGACAGTCGAACCGAATGATGGGTATTGGTCCATCGCGCAACGACTGTCAGATGATCCCGGGGAATTTACCTCGGGTGAGTATCAAGCGCAATTAGAGATGCTCAACGGTCCTATGTGGGTGGAAGAAGAAGGAGTAAAAAAAGCAACGCTCCACCCGGGTAATGAAGTAAAATACCTCAAAAAAACGCATACGACATCGGAAGAGGTGAGTCAAAACGCCGCTGCGTTACATACAGAAAAGCAGAACCTCAAGGAGGACCTCGATGATGCCCTCAAAAAATTGCAGGCAACAGAGGAGGATCTTCAAAAGCTCCGGAAAAAACTCAGCGAAACGCAGGAAAAGCTAACAAAAGCTTCGACAGCGTGTCTCTCTACGCCTTCGCAAGATGGACAGGGTCAGCAACCTCAGCGAGATGACACTCTGCCGCAATCCAATACGTTCGGCAACGTCGTCTCCGAAACACCAACCGTCGACGCACCGCCAGCCGAACCTGCCGCAGATCCCACCCGGATTCCAGTCATTGATCCCCTCAATAACTGGATCGCGCAGAACGTCTTCATGCGCCGCGCGCCTCTGATGTTCGCGTGTCTCCCGTTCCTACTCATTATTCTCTTCGTGTTGAAGAGACAGTTTGCAAGTGATGACGATACTGATACTGTCAAAACTCAGCAAGAGAAAATCCGACGTCTCGAAAAAAACTACGAGAAGTCGGAAAAAACACGAGAGAGTCTTCAGAAGAAAATCGGAGACATGACGAGAGACACGGGTCACGAGACTCGAATACTTGTAGAGAAGGTCGAGCAACTCCAAGAAACAAAGCGAAAACTCGAAGCGGATCTGCAAGCAAGCGAACGTGAGCGCACGAAAATCATTGTTGATTTGAATGAGGCTCGTAGAAAAAATACGAATCTCAGCAACGAACGTGATGCGCTCAAACAAGAGGCCCCGATACTCAGCGACATCATTAAGATGGAGTCACAGAATAATGACGTCGAAGGGTGCACGAACCCGGGCTTCTACCGCATTCAGGCGCAAAATGCTGAAGCAAATAAGAACGCGCTTCTTGACGAGAACCTTCGACTCATCGAGGAGCTTCGGCAAGCGAATACCAAAAAAATCACTGCCGAAAGACGCGCCGAAGTAGCTAAATCACAGGAAGCGGTGGCAGAAATTCGCGCGAAAAGTGCTGAAGAAAAAGTTGCTGCTGCCGAACAAGGCAGACTCGAAACGCTTGTCACATCAGAAAAGACAATCAGTGAACTCACGCAGCGAGTCGAAGAAACCGAAAAGAAACTCAGAAAAGCGCTGTGTGACTACGAAGAACTCACCGCCGCTCTCGCTCGGAATGCGACAATCGAGACTGCGGTCCCAACAGCTGCGCATCAGGAGATAGCGCCTCCTCTTCCACCAGAAGATGCCGAAGATCACGTCGCGGATCTCCCTGAATTCTTCCACGAAGTACAGGAACTCGGCGCAGAGATAGCGAACGACTCCAAAGAAGGCGGTGAGGAGAGTTCGAAGAAACCGGAAAAAGATGCCCGCACCGCAATCAACTTCTGGGAGCGACGACAGGCTGCCTTCAACCGCGACGGCAAGGCGGAAGAGCCCACACTTGGTGTGCGACTCGGCGAATCCCCGAAAGAAAACACTCACGTGGAGGTCATCCACCTGCAGAGTGGACCGCAGCAAATCAGATTCTTCTCGGCCGAAAACGGCACCAGGGAAGAAACATTCCTCTGTCCACACTGCGGCGAACGAGTGCCTTTCCATGAAATGCCTGCAGTAAAAAGGCACGTCGACCCAGAGACAGGAAACTGCGCTTCTCTCAAAAATCGCCGCAGTGCAACAAATGTAGCGTCATAGGATTTGAGAATGATTTTGAGTACCCGACTAGGCGCGACTCTTATCGGAGTTCGTATAGCGAAGGACTTCTTGCATAAGAAGTTACTGCGTACGACGCGATGAGATTTCGGAGTCCTCGTTCGAAAGGCTCAAAGTCAAACCTCAACCTTAAAACTTTCTCTCTGTGTTTGTAAAATTTGCAAACGCAGAGTTCATATAGATTCCCGCCGACTCAAATCCCACCTTTCCTTCATGTACAATTCCCTCTCTAAGATTGTGACCCTCCACTCTGCCGCCGCACAAGGCTGAGCAGAAAATTTTGGAGAGGGATTAAAAATAGAGACCTTTTGAACAACCCCAGAAGCAATACTTGCTTTTCGGGGTTGTTATATTTTAGCCCCTTGCGAAAACTTCTGCTTTAGGAAATAATCCATATATCGGGCCTTTTTGAGGGGCTCAATCCGAAACATTCCTCCTTTCAATAAAAAAACTCTTCCATCTTATCCATAAAGAGCCATAATTTCACAAATAATTCTCTTAAAGAGTCAAACCTATGACCTACGCACCAAAAAATTTTCAAAATCTTCTCGGAACCCCCGGGTTCAGTGACACGCTCCTGACGACCCACTTTGGGCTCTACGAAGGATACGTAAAAAATACGAATACCCTATTAGAAACTCTTGAAAAATATCGACAAGAAGGCAAAAGCGCAACGCCAGAATACGCTGAACTCAAACGCCGTTTTGGCTGGGAATGGAACGGCATGCGTCTTCACGAATATTATTTTGAAAATCTCAGTAAAGAAAAACAAAACAAAAACAGCGCGCTCAAAACAAACGAGAGGCTTACAAAAACATTTGGAAATTTTGATAACTGGATGAAGGATTTTAAAGCTTCCGGGGTAATGCGCGGCATCGGCTGGGTCATTCTCTATTGCGACCCCCATGATAAAAAACTCTTCAATACTTGGGTGAATGAACACGACATAGGACATTTGGCTGGATGCACACCCCTCTTTGTGATGGACGTGTTTGAACACGCCTACATCACCGATTACAGCACAAAGCGCGCTGAATACATCGACGCTTTTTTTGAAGCCATCAACTGGACAGAAGTAGAAAAAAGATTCAGGCGATTCTAAAAATAAAGCACAAAATACCTCGCAAAAAAACGAGGTATTTTGATACATTCAAAACGGAACAGATCGAATTTAAATTTTTCCAACCAAATCCATGCCTGGTTTTAAAGTTTTGGCTCCCGGTTTCCAATTGGCTGGACACACTTCACCCCCATGTTCGCGTACAAACTTTGCCGCTTGTAATTTACGTAAGAGTTCCGCAGCACTCCGGCCAATACTATTATCATGAAGTTCGTACGCTTTAATCACGCCATCGGGATCGACAATCACAGAAGCTCGCAAGGACAAACCTTCATCTTCAATATATGTCCCGAGTATTCGACATAATGCACCGGCTGGATCTGCAAGCATTGGAAATCGCACCTTACGAATAGCTTTTGAAGTATCATGCCATGCCTTATGGACATACACAGTATCCGTACTCACACTCAAAACCTCAGCGCTAACTTTTTGAATTTCTGTATAATGTTCGGCTAAATCTTCAAGTTCTGTCGGACATACAAAAGTAAAATCAGCTGGGTAGAAAAATAAAACAAGCCATTTACCCAAAAATTCTCGAAGGGAAACCGTTTTATCTTTACCTGCGTGATACACTTTAAATGTTCCGTCCGGCAAAATTTTCCCAACAAAGGGAGTCAGCAGGGATCCTGTCTGGCAACAAAGGCCAGTATTATTGCAACATCCTTTCATAAGCGAAAAAATAATAATAAAAATGTAAAAATAGTTGAGCGAATGTAATCATGACACTCATACAACTTCATAAATCCCATGTATAGTTTCAAAGTCTACGAAATTTTTGCAGAAGGTTCAATTGACATCACGTGTTCCACATCTTGCGAAGTCAAAATTTTTCGGTTATATAAGACATCGACAAGAGTAGTGAATCTTTGATCTTCCCGACGTACAACTGTCATAGTATCTGTTTTCAAATCGAACAGCCTTTGATCTAAGTAATCTTTTGTGACCATTGTAGCTTCAACTTTTGCTATCCGATTCTCAAGCCTCTGAAATCGATGTTCGACATGAGTCGCAAAATCATTAATAGCCTGGAGAATGTCCATATTCGTTGGCTCATGATTTTTGGACTTTTTTGATGCAGCACGAGGAACATGCGTATTTTTTGGAGACATAAAATCTCGTTAAGAAATAAACGAGAGAACGCTCATCTTTTCACTATAGCGTCGACAGTGACAGTTGTCTATAGAGCGCCGTCTGTGGATAAGTAAACACATTGTAATACTGCAACTTTAAGATAAGGCAGGGGAAGGATAAATTTTTCAAAAGCTGTGATATCCAAACATGAACGATCTGTATTTGAAAGAGTTACTATAGTGCACACTTTCCTCTCTATTTGATGAAGTACTTATCACAACACATTTGAAAAAATATATCCTTCCCCTGCCTTATCTTAAATGCAGATAAAAAGAGCAACAGAACTACACACGCTGTCCACACAAGGCCAAGGCACCGTAGAGTCCGCCAAAATCTCCTAACGTGGCTTTCCGAATCTGTGGAAGTTCTGGAAAAATACGCATAATACGTTTCAAATGCTGCATAACACTCTCAAAAGGAATCGCATCGGGTTTCGTAATGAGACTGCCGCCAAGGACAACAACCTCCGGCGCGTAGTGAACAATAGAATTGTGCAACCCATAAGCAAGGTAACGCGCGCACTCCTCCCAAATTTTTGGATCCTGAATATCACGTGCGGACTTTCCAAAACGACGCTGCAAAGCAGTTCCAGAAATATAATCTTCCAAAGAACCTGAAGGAGCCAAAGCGCCTGTTGGATCAATAATCTGATGCCCGGGTTCAGGGCTATATTTTGCAGTAAAAATTTTACCGCGATCTACAAACGCTCCACCAACACCCGTACTGACGGTCATATACAAAACCGTCTCAAAACCCTTTGCTGCACCAAAAAGTGCTTCTCCTAACCCGACGACATCTGTATCATTTTCTATACGTACGTTCGAAGTCTTGAAGATCCGCATGAGTGTTGCCTTCAAAGGCTTGCGATTCCACAAAGACAGATTCGGTGCATTCATAAGCATGGCACCGTGATCCAAAAGCGGACCAGCAACGCCGCCGGCAACACCAGCAAAAGCAGCGTCAGAAGAGACGGAGACACGAGAAAGTTTGCGGGCCTCAGATTCCAAAAGCTGCATCGCGATATCAAAATCCTGTGGGGTTGAAAACATCACTGGTGTTTCAAACGATTGACCGCCACGTGAAACCGCCAGCCGAATATTTGTTCCGCCAATATCAAAAAGGAGATGCATACATTACCGCATTAATTTTTTGAATTCTTCTACCATAGGAACTTGCTCAGATTCCAATCCGTAGCCTTCCGCGACAGAAAGAGCTGTCCAATCTGCAACAACGAGAGAAGCGAACATTCTATAAAACCGAGACTGCCCGGAAAGTTCCAGAACCTCTACGGGAAATCCACGTTCACGATACAAACCTTCAAGCACATTCATACGTCTTTGCACGCGTGGATCGTCTTCAGTATCGCTTAAAAATAAAAAAGAAAATCGCTCCGATAAATGCCGGCTCGCCTCTTGAACATCAAATCCCGTCATTTCATTATGATTCAACTCGGGCAATGTATTGTAAAACGCGGGAATCTTCCCGGTCTCATTGAATTTAATTTTCCAATTGTACGCAACCGCCTGATTACGGAAAGAACTATAGATAACCGGGACTTTATCGTGAAGCCTGTCTGCAAGCGCCTGTCCTAAAGATTCCAATTCCTGAGGTTTAAGCGTATCCGCAAGGGCTCGCGCTTCACAAGCGGCTTCCGTAAGACCGAGGAGTGTGCACAACGCTTGTATTGAAAATCCGAGTGCTGAACGAGGCTGAATACCAGTATCAGGAAGTTGAATATACGGTAAACCGCGCTGTTGTGCAATTTCCAAAAGTTTACCTCCAACAGCAATTGCGCAACACGACATCCCGATCTTCAAAGCCTGCGTAAGCGCATCAATCGTTTCCTCGGTATTGCCTGAATATGAATTTGCAATAAACAATCGAGCACGCAAAGCCTCTTCGGCAATCGCTGGAAGGCCGTAGTTATGCCAAATAATCATATCGAGTGATGGATCCCAGCCGCGAAGAATATCGGCTGCAAGATGGGATCCGCCCATTCCCGCAAAGAGAAACTTTATATGCGACCCGAGTACTTCTTTATTATTAATCACAGGCTCGAAAGCAAATTGAGTATGAAACGAAAGCACTGCATCGCGCATCATAGGATGAAAAAGAAAAATAAAGTGCTTTGATTGTATAATAAAACTCCTTTGGAATCAAAAACTAGAGAAACTCGAGCAATCGATTTTCGAGATCCAAAAACCGAAACAAACGATAAAACCAAGCAATCCACGTACTCATATTCCCGGACACTATAAGGATGCCAAGAAATATCAAGAGTGCGCCTCCAACGCGCGAAATCATTCGCACATATCGACGTATTTTTTGAAAATATCGAAAAAAACTTCCGTAAAACAGAGCAAGAAGCAAAAATGGCACCGCAAGACCAAGAGCAAAAACCGCAAGTAAAGTTGCGCCGGCTGCAAGAGTCGCTCTATTGGAAGCGAAAATAAGAATGGTCCCAAGAATCGGCCCAATGCACGGAGTCCATCCCAAAGCAAAAACAGCGCCAAAAAGAAACGAACTGAACGGATGACCAGGATGAATCCACAGAGGCAAGTGCAAACGTTTTTCTTTTTCCAAAAATCGCAACAAAGGAATGCGAAGCACATCGAGCATGAGAATTCCAAAAAAAATCACAAGGAGTCCGCCAATACGTGCGAACCAAATGCGATACTGAATAAAAATTCCACCGCCAAGGCCAAAAAGACTTCCGAGGAGAATAAAAATGACACTAAAACCGAAAACGTAAAAAAGGCCGTTCGTAAAGACGCGAAAGCGTAATCGTCTCAGACGCTGCGACTGCGAAAGATCATGTACAGAAATGCCACTCATAAAAGCTAAATACCCTGGCACCAGCGGAAACGTGCAAGGAGCGAAAAACGTCACAAAACCCGCGATAAAGGCTGGGATGAAGAGAGTATTGAACATACACTATAAAAACATTATTCACCAAACTCACTGATATCAAACTGTTTCTTGAGCCGCGGGAGTCTGTTTCGAAATATTCAAAAGATAGTTGTACGCAGACAGAGTTGCAGAGACAGCGTCACCGACTGAAGTATTATTTTGCTTATAAATTTCATCGGTCACATCGCCTGCCGCAAAAATTCCTGGACGCGAAGTCGCAAGCGTTTTATGATCCACAATAATTTCGTTGTACTTGTTCATCTGGACAAGATCCTTTACAAACTCCGAATTCGGTATCGAACCAATCTCCACAAAAACTCCCTGCGCCGCAAGCTTCTTTTCCACGCCTGATACCGTATCTTGATATTTCAATCCCGTCACAAGCGTTTCACCAAAAATTTCCATTGTTTGCGCGTGATGTATCACAGTCACCCGTGACGAATCGAACACCTGTTTCTGCGTAATAGGATCGCCGCCAAGTTTGTCACCAATATTTAAAAGATAAATTTTCTTTGCGTAAGGAAAAAGATCAACGCAAGCTTCTAATCCAGCATTGCCTCCGCCAACAACGGCAACATCTTTCCCGCGAAATAATGGAGCATCGCAGGTAGAACAATACGAAACGCCCTTGCCATCAAACTGCGCTTCACCTAGCACATCGAGCCGACGGCGACGACCGCCAGACGCTACAAGTAGAGCTTTCGCACGAAAGACCCCTCCTTTATCAGTCGTAACTTCGTATTCGCAAGCAGCGTTCGCAGAAGCGGCGACGCTACTTAGTTTTTTCCAATCAAGTGTCGAAATACACATGTCCCCGACTTCACGCACAACAATAACTTTCTCTCCAGTTTTCACCGTCACAGTCTCCTGCGCCCGTACATGCGCTTCTAACTTCTTCGCAAGCTCAACGCCACTGATAGTCTTTTCGCCAATCCAATTTTCAATACTGTTCGAAACAATAGATTGGCCGCCAAAACTTTCGGTAATCACAAGTGTCTTCAGTTGTTTTCGACCAGCATATACAGCTGCAGCACATCCGCCAGGACCAGCGCCAATAATAATAAGATCATAGGGATGCGATACGTTCATAGGGTTCATAACTCAATCTAAATTACGAAACTTTGTAGCTCACAAAACAACATTAAGAAATACCAAGTGCAGTGGACAACTTGTCCTGATCAAAACCAACAATCAATTCTGCCTTACCTTCTTTTTCCACAACAGTAACTGGAACTCCCATTTGACCCGATTTTTGAATCATTACTTCAGCTGCTTTCGCATCTGATGCTACATCAATTTCTTTATACGTAACGTTGTGTTCTTTAAAAAATGACTTGGTCATTTTACAGTATGCGCACGTTGGAGTTGTGTAGATCGTAACATTCGCCATATACAAAAAAACAAAAATCAAATACACGTGTATTATATCACAAAAACGTTTTCACCCTGAAAAATTTCAGGGTGAAAAGAAAGGAAATTTTGGAATTGTCCTACGCACTGACTGAACGCAGAATAATCGGTTGTTAGAAATTGTCTGGAAGAGGTCTTTGCAGCGGACGAGTTTTGAGTAGATTAATTTCCTCCAGACGGTCGAGGACGAATTCCCCGACCCATTGCGGTGGAAATTGTTTTTCAGACTCCGCATTTCGAAACGGTGATAGCGGTTGTAAAACATTTTCAGTCCAACCGTGACTGAAATACTGGAGTTGCGTCCGAGGAAATCCCAAACATTGCCGTTTTGCTTGCTGAAGACGATCACGGTTGCGTTCATCGAAAATGACCATATGACGAACGCGCGGAATTCTGCCAGCTGTCAGATACCAGAGTTGCCACGCGGGCTGCACCGCAACACAATTTTCCGGTGGATCGATCGCAAGCCACCGACCATCCGGAGTCTCCCCATACAATCCTGGAATCGCACCACCCGCATGGCCTGAAACAAAATTCAGATCATAATGGACGCCAGCAATCACAGTACCTGGTTCACAAACTTTCCTCAGTTCCACAAAAGTAGAAGCCACCAGATGTGGACCACGATCGCAAAACCGCACGAAAGTATCGGGTTCAAGTCCCAATCCGCTAGCGAGTGCCCAATCATAATTTTCGATCACTACCCGCATTTTTCGACACCAATCGAGCGCCGATTCTTTCCACTCCAAAAGATGAGGAATGACTTTCTCAAAGTAAAGATATCCGAGATAGGAAGTGGGAAACTGGGGTGGAAAGTCATAGTCCGGAAAAAAAAGCGCTGTTTTGGATCAGCCTGCTGAAGACTTGCCTCCTTCCCGCCCAAAGCGATTGGTTTTTCACGTTGCGAACCGGTCAAGCCGACCTGAAAATTGAATTCTGGTTTTTCGAGTGACTGTTTCATATCAGCGGGGAAAAGATACACGAGCTCCATATTCCGCCGGAAAGCACGGGTCGCTTGAGCCAATTCTGGGACATTGAGATACACTGTCCCGTCACGAAGCACAGCCTCAAGTAACTTTTGACCAACAAATTGAGCAGTCGCTTTCCCAGCCAGAGTGATACAACGAATATCAAAACACTGGATCATCAGAATCACCTCCTTTCAGTATCTTTACATCGAAAACAAATCACGCAAAACGAAAACTGTGCCAATAGAAAATCAAGGTACAGTTATTATTTGCAACAACCTTATCAAGAAAAAAATAAAAAAGCAAACATTCCACTATCGAGGTATCTACAAAATACGCAGTGAAGTGTCCTAACGAAATGTACTGCTTGGTTATGCATGACTCCCTACAGGCCGTGCTTCAGCCTTGGAATAAACAGCAAATTCGTGCTCACCAAACAATATCTGCGCATTCACAACAAGCGTTGGTTTGCCACCAACATAGATTTTCTGATGCGGTGGGCGCACTGAAATCTCCAAATTATATTCTTTCCGAAAATATGCTTTTATTTTTTCACGCGTGTTCAAAGGCGCTGGCAAAACAAAAACTTCAAAGGTATCAGGATTCAGAGAATAGTATTCCTTATGCTCCCGATGGAGCCACAAAAAAACCTGCGCCTGTTTCATAGGAAATTTCGTTGCACTATGAACGGCACTGCGATGACGCCTTCTTGAGTTTTGCGTGCTGATTGCAGAAACTCCCCGAGTCTCCAAAGTCTCTCTCGATCGAGTCCGTTCTCGTTTGCCTTGCTCCTGAGCATACCGACATTGCCGTACAAGAGGACACTCCGGACAACGAGGCGCATTCAAACACACACTGTTGGCGAAATCCATAATCGCGGCGTTGAGTATGTGCCGATCCGCTCTCAAGGCTTTATCAAGTAAGGTACGATTAAAAACCGCATGTCGATTGCCAAAAAAATATCGTCCAAAAACTTTCTGCAAATTCGTATCAAATGCAAGATACTGCTCACCAAACGCGAAACTCAATATTGCTGCGGCAGTATATTCCCCAATTCCAGGAAGCTTGCAGAGTAATTTTTTCTCACGAGGAAACTCACCGCCAAAATCGTTCACAATAATCCGCGCGGTTGCGAGCATATTGCGTCCACGACGATAATACCCAAGTCCCGCATAGTAAGGAAGAAATTTTTCCCAGGAAGCGCGCGCAAGATGAAAAATAGTTGGAAAGCGCTTCAAAAATCGCTCGTAATACACAATCACGCGACTCACCTGCGTCTGTTGTAGCATAATTTCACTCACCCACACTTCATACGGCGATATTGACGATTTTCGCCACGGTAAATTGCGCCGACCGTGAAGTTTATAAAAATCAAGCAACGTTTGTTCAAACTTTCGCACGCGCAATACACGTGATACATTCGTTATGCTCATAAAAATAGTATAACAAATTTTCAGCAAACACATTTGACAATGAATCAGAAGCTGCATAAGATACAATCCCAACGAAACTTCGCAACTTCACAACCCAACAGTTTTGACAAAGAAAGGAAAAAACATGCCGAAGCATGTCATTACTCTCATTCGTGAGAGGCTCGAAAAAAACGTCGCAGACCTCATAGACATGAAAAATGAGGAAGTTTCTCTCCTCAAAATGATTGCACACCAAGCAATTGAGGATTGTGAGATGATCGAAATACTATACAACGCTAGTCACATACCGAAATGGCTCATCTCCAACCTCACCATCCAATGTGAATCTCTCAGAGATAAGCTGAACGATCCAAAAAACTTCGAAACCTATGAGAAGGATACCATGAGGGAAATCATGGATCCGCTCCTCGAGAGACTACGACAGATGATCACACTTCTGAGAAACAGCGCGATCAGGAACAGGAAGGAGCAAAAACCATGAGCATCGTGATCGAAGCAGTGTTCTTGTTCATCTTTGCTGCTGTAATGGCTGCGGTCGAAATCGAAATCGAGGGAAAAAACGGTTGGGAAAGTCAACTTCCGACGTGGTACCGAACAACCGGAACCGCAGCCCGCATCTACGGCAAACTCATGAACCACAAACCACTCACAGGATATCACCTGTTCATGACGATCCTCACGATGATGATCTTTCACATCGGATTTTTCCTTCCACCACATCCAAAATGGTCGGCGACCAACGAATGTCAAATTCTCGCAAGGTACTTCGTCTGGAGCACCCTCTGGGATTTTCTCTGGTTTGTACTCAATCCCGCATTCGGCGTGAAAAACTTCAAACCATGGAAAATCTGGTGGCATGCAAAGAGTCCGTGGATTTTTGACCTTTTTCCAGCCGACTACGCATCTGCGTGGCTGATCGCTTTCTTACTCACGGCGGCCCCAGCCGTAACAACAAATTTTGCACCTTTCATGCGGCTGAGCATCGTCTTGGGAATACTCATAGTACTCACAGCCGTACTCATACCGTTCGCAAAGTACTATCACCGCTGGCGTCAGAATATGCGAAAAAATGACGACCGAAATAAAATTTCGGCGCTTACACGACCCGATGTTGCTTAGCATCGTGAACTACGCTATATTGCTAATGACCTCTCTATTATTCATTTTCAATCCCCATCGTTCGTAAGTACGAAGATGGGGATGATTGTTATTGAGTTTCCAATTCCTCAATAATGTCGACCGCATCAAGCGCCTCGTTAAGATTATCTTCAAGAAGAACTGCTGTATTAGTAAGATTGCTGTTCGTAGCAGTATTGACATTCTCAGAAGCGACCTGCAGCGATGACGGAGGAATGATGCCAGGATTCCGCCGCTGGAAAATAAAAATAAATACACCAGCAAGTATAAAAACGAATAGTGCTAAAAGAAAAATTTTTTTGTTCATAAAGTAACTTTGGAAGTAAAATCTTTCCAACGGGCTTGTACCGCAATCAATATATCTTTCCATTCCTTCAGTGTCGCTGCCTTCTCAAAAGCAACTTTCTGCTCTTCAATATACACTTCCCAATCCACAACATCTTGAAAACCCACCAATCCAGTAACCAGAAGCTCTTCTGCTTGAATTTCTAACTCATACAGATAGAAAATAGAAAGATGTTCGACGCGCTCTCGCAGTTCAACTATACACGCCTGACGATCCTCTCCCGTACGAAACAGACAATCATCCTTATCAGCCTCAAGATCAGCAATGCCGGAAGCTTTCCGTCCGCAATCACGACGTTCCTGACCAAACGGTAATGCCCAGCATTGACCAAACGATTGATACAATTGAATACATTCATTTTTTTCTTCCTGCTTGCCTTCCGATTTGCAATACTCAGGAAAATACAAAATCTGAAACTCTTGCGCAAGTTTGTCATCCGACAAATTCAACCGGCATGATACACGTTCCGCAAGCGTTGAAAGCTGACCGCATGTAAGGCCGGGACAAACGCGTTCTGTTTCTGGCACCTGCGTTTGCGCAACAGGACAGTCGTTTGTGAGATTACACTCACGTCGTTGTCTACCGTCTTCCTGACACTGTGACCAGTGAGTACATTCATAGCTATCTTCGGCACACGACTCTGTATATTCACAAGACTGACGTGTTGGCGGCAACGAAGATTCCACGGTTGGACAATCAAAAACCACAGAACAATCGCGGGTTTGGAATCCTCCTGACTGACATGCGCTCCAAGGAGTACAGTTAAATTCATCGGCACTACAGGATGACTTCTGTTCCGAAGTGTTGTTGGTTTTTAGAGGTGTACAATTTTGTTCCTCAGTTGGTTTTGGATCATTTGTGAGAGCACAATCATTCGTCAACGTGCAAGTCCGCGTCTGCTTCCCTTCGGCGCTACAAGTATTCCAATCGGTACAGGTCCATGTATCTTTCGTACATGCTGGTGTGCATTTTTGTGTCTCAGCAGGCTTTGGCGTCTCCGCTGTTGGACAATTATTCTTGAGAGTGCAAGCACGCGTTTGTTGACCGTCGAGACTACACTTCGACCAATCAGTGCATTCCCATGTGTCTTGCGTGCATGTCGATGGCGGCGGCGTATTGCGACTCCCTCCACCGCCTCCCCCGCCAGCAGCAAAAACAAAAGAAGCAAAACCTAAACCAAAAAGTATCGTGAGGAAGAATGTTTTTGCGAAAACAAGGCGGGAAAACATAGATGGATTGAAAAACTAAAGGAGATAAAAAGGAGTAAATGAAAACAAAAAATTTCACAACGCTCAGCTACTTATTCAGCTCTGCTTCAGATCTACACGTTTATTATAAAACACAATCCCCTCTTTTTGAAGTCTCCGAAGCTTCACGTGCTTTCCACGATTATATCCACCACATATTCCATCAGAACGAATCACGCGATGACAAGGAACGCGCGGGTCGCGATTCTTGTGTAAAATATTTCCAACCGCTCGAAATGCCTTGGGCCTGCCAGCTCGCCGCGCAACTTCTTTATATGTCAAAACTTGTCCCTTGGGTATAGATTGTACAACGCGCAAAACGTATTCTGAAAAATTTTTATTATGCATAAGTTTTATGCGGCACACACTTGTTTTATTATAGTGGGGTTGCGCATAAACACAAGTCAAT
Source organism: Candidatus Kerfeldbacteria bacterium RIFCSPLOWO2_02_FULL_42_19 (assembly GCA_001818315.1). Classification (GTDB taxonomy): domain Bacteria; phylum Patescibacteriota; class Patescibacteriia; order HO2-48-17; family HO2-48-17; genus WO2-43-9. The sequence continues at coordinate 123,051 of MHKF01000012.1, read as the reverse complement.
TTTTTGAGGAGCAGAGCGGAATTGACACTTTTATGTTAATGACATACATTATTTTCAGTAGCACAAACTTTCTAACACAGAGGGAGGTACTATTTCATGATGATCTATGCTTCTGTCGCCATAACAGCCATAGCCTTTTCTGCCCTTTTATATGTGATTAACAAAAACACGACCGCTTTTGATCTCATTTTTTTGATGGTGGGCATGTCTCTACCACTGGTTGCACTCATTCTTGTGGGTACAGATTTTTACCTCAAAGAAATGATCCCGCTAATAGTCGGTTATGCATTTTTATGTCTCACAGCGGTCGTGATGTACAGAAGAGCAAAAAAGGCTCTTATACAAACGTAGCCACGCCCTGAAAGATATCCGCTGTTGTGCGATGACACGAACGCGACTACTACCTCGTGCCAGAGAGTTCTTCGGAACAAACTGGCACGGGGTTTATGCATCTATAAAAAATTTCAAAAGGGCCTTTTTAAAAAAATGATCCGAATTTTCCTTTTGTAAGACCGTGTATGCTGTATGAGTTGTCATTGGTTGCCGAACGAATCGTCTCGAAGAGCTTTTCGTAATCAATACTTTCAAATACCGTGGTATCAATGTCAAAAACTTTGCCAGATATATCCAGGGGTGCATGATAACCTTCCAATAATACATTCTTAAACTCGTCATAGTTACTCTGGTCCACATGTCCTGGATAGCGTTTACCGGACTCCGCTCGTTTTTTGAAACGCTCAAAGAGAATTTCGCCATCTGTTCTACACATAATCTGAACAGGAGTAAAGGCATACTTCTTTTGAAAATCAAGGAATCTCTCGCTGTCATACTCAGCCTTAAAATTACTTTCGATAATAGCTGATTTTCCAGCTGCTAAGAGTGACTCAGTAAAGTAATATAAAACTTTGTATGCAGCTAAACCCAATTTCTTTGACCATCCACGATCTTTCACGCCAAGAACATCAAAGAGAGATTCCTTGATGTCATCTTTACTGATAAAAGGCAGGCGAAATTCTCTGGCTATTTTTTTACCAAACGTTGTCTTTCCAGTGCAGGGCGGGCCAGAGATAATAACCAACAAAATTTTTGACATATCATGACCGAAAAATACTTTGACCGCCAATAACATCTCACCCCTAAGTATGCAATAGAAATCCTCGGACATGGCGATAGATACGTTTTTGTAAAAGCCACGAACTCTGTGCATGTCCGCCGCGCTTGAGTAACATCAATTCGCAACCGACTCGCTGTGCGAACCGCTTCACAGGTCCAAACAATACTACGTTATCATCTCGCGCGTGAAGAATCATGAGTTTCGATCCATCGATGTCTCGAACATGCGCTTGAGGATTAAAAAATTTTCCAGAAATAAGCTTCCTCCAATCTTCGAAGCGAAAACGATATCCCTCACCAAAACCCTCCCGAACAAAATAATACAGCCAATCAAGTGATTCGACTTTACTGGGCGCTTTCCAATCAACAACAGGACTCAGTGCTACGACTTTATCGACACGAGCATCAAGGAGCGATAAAATTGCTGCAGTTCCTCCGAAACTTTGTCCAATAATAAAAATATGTTCAGGCGTAACTGTAAATTTCCGTTTATCAGCAATACTTACAAAACTCTTTCGCAATCCATCAATCACAGCAAGAATATCTTCGTGCGGGGAACGCGCAAGAAATCGCCCGCCGCTTTCCCATGTTCCGCGATACCGCAGCCGAAACACCCAGTACCCTTTTTTCCAAAAAAAATCCAGGAGCCGACTCGGTGAAGGCACGCTTGGCATGCCATCACAAAGAATAATCACACGACGACTCAAACGCAGCGGCACACGAAATTCTGTGACAATATCGCGTGCAAATCTTGTACGTAGCGGATACGTTTTCATAGAAAGCTTTGAATTACGAAACCCTCAGGGGTGGCAGCGATTCACCTTTCCCGCGCGGAATCCCGTTTCATAGGGATGAGCACGGAAAAGGTGAATCGGTGACAGGACCCCATGATGGGGGTTTCGTAATTCAAGGTAGAAAGAAAAAACCTAACCACGCAAAAGCAATTTCATGCATTCCTCCAAACTCTTTCGCCAATGCGGGATAGAAATATCAAAAGTTTTTTTAATTTTTCCTTTATTCAAGACGCTGTAGAAAGGCCGGCGAGCTGGCGTTGGATAATCTTTCACTTCAATAGGTTTTATAAGGCATAAAGATCCAGCAGCATCCACAATCGCCTGAGCAAAATCATACCAACTCGCGACACCTTCATTCGAATAATGATACAGACCGTACAAATCAGAAAGTGTATAGGAATGTGCCTCGCTATACGCGATCATTGCAAGAAGTGCACGAGCAAGATCACGTGCATACGTCGGCGTACCAACCTGTTCAAAAATAACACCAATCTCCTTCCGCTCTGAGGCAAGTCGCAAGATTGTTTTGACAAAATTTTTCCCAAATGAAGAATACAGCCACGCCGTACGCACAATAAAACTTTTCGGGTACTTCAGCGCCTCGCCTTCTCCAGCAAGTTTACTAGCTCCATAGACACTCAGCGCGTGAGTCTCATCATCTTCTGTATAAGGAGAACTCTTCATCCCATCAAAAACAAAATCAGTAGAAACATGCAAAAGTTGCGCATCAACTTCGCAGCACGCTGCGACAAGATTTCTGACACTTTCTGCATTCACACTAAAAGCTTGTTCCCGTTCGCTCTCCGCCTTATCAACAGCTGTATACGAAGCACAATTGATACACCAACGAAAACGATGTTGCACAAAAAACTCCTTGACTTGCTTAGGAGTTGTAACATCAAGTTCATCACGATCAGTAAAAACGAAATGATACGGATACTGCGACGCGAGTTCCCGAATTTCGGATCCAAGTTGACCTAAAGCGCCGGTCACTACAATAGACAAAGACATACATTTTTAGATGATGCGTTTCCGCAATATGCTACTGAGTATATTCAAATGGAATGTCTATCTCAGTGAGCATCTTCAGTTGCTTATCTTTTTCCGAAAGTTGTATATCTTTCGTTGGGATTTTCCAATCGATACCTAAGTTGGGGTCGTCAAAACGGATACCGCTCTCACTCTCTAGGTGATAATACTCATCACACTTGTAAAAAAACACAGCCGTTTCGCTTAACACAAGGAAAGCATGCGCAAAACCTTTTGATACAAAAAGTTGTTTTTTATTTTCCGAAGAAAGTTCAACGGCAATATACTTACCAAACGTTGGTGATCCTTTACGAATATCAACTGCGACATCCAAAACAGATCCACTCAAGACCTGCATAAGCTTTGCTTGACTATAAGGTGGGCGCTGAAAATGAAATCCACGCAATACACCATACCGTGAAAGCGATTGATTATCTTGGACAAATTGGAAATCGCCGATATGTGCACGAAGTTCATCCAAACGAAATGATTCGAAAAAATACCCGCGCGCATCACCAAACACCTTAGGTTCGATAATGTAAATTCCTGGAATGTCAGTGGCAATATATTCCATAATGACATTATACCGATGGAGAAACACCGTTCTTTTTTCCGTTTTTCTTCACATCATTTTTCTGAAAAAAGTGACGGAACGATAAAAACCGACGCGCAAACCAGCGCAATATCCGAAAAGCAATAATGACAATCACGCCAATAGTTACCACCCACAAAATAATGACTGGTAAACTCAATATGAAACGGAACATGGAATCAGCATAATTCGTCAAACCCTCAATCATATCTCGGAAAGCGCGCTTCAATTCATAGAGCGGGCGCCAGCGAACACCAAAAACCTCGACATCAGCTTCAGCTGTTAAATATATAGAAATCGTAGACATATCAACCTGGCGTTCAAGATACTGCAATTGTCCCTGAATCTGCTCAATACGTCCGCGCACACTCGCCAAACGCTCAGAAACTTGCAACGTTTCTTCCACAGTCTTTGCTGATTTCATGATTTCAAGATATTGCTGCTCTTCAGCTTGCAAATTTCGGAGTTGCGCTTGAAGATCAATATACTGTTCGGTCACATCATCGGCATCAACCTGTTCATTTTCTACCTTGATCGCTAAAGCTTTAATTTCACCGAGCGCCTTATAAAAATCAGCAGCGGGAATACGAATCGTAACATTTCCTGATTTTACACCATCAGAAACTTCATACACACGCGACTGCGAAACAAACCCCTTATATTGAGTAGCGATGCTATGAATTTTCTTTGCAACTGATTCGGCTTCTTTCACCAAGAGCGAAAGCGATCCATTGCGAATAACTTTTCGTTGTGTCAACTTCCCTTCCATTACCGTAGTAGTAGTATTGGAATCATAGGACTCAGAACGTGGTGCCGATGTGTAGGTGTCAGAAGACGTGTCTGTTGTCCTGACGAGACCCAAAAAACTTCCAGAGTCAGCCGAACCGAGATTTGATTCGTAGGAAGCTTCGCCATATTGTTTCTTCGATACACCTATGAAAGAAAAATTATCCCTTACAGAAGACGCGATACCGGAAAAAAATTGGCCTACGATGCCAAGAAGGATAAGCACAACGAGACCGCCAACAACAAAGCGAAAAATAGTCCTCAATCTTTGTTTTGTATCTTGCAGCATAGATTACTTAATAAATTATTTATGCCTCTTATGGCTAGAATAATGATGCTGTTGATTTCGGTATGTAGCAATAAGCTCGCAAGCGCGCTGTATCATTTTCACCGCTTCTGACACAAGATCGCTGTTCTGCGCGTCACCGAAATTCGTTTTCATGTTTTCATTATACCACCCGCGGCTCCAACCCACAAATGGAAATTGTCCAAATGTAAAGCCAAGTTCAGAGAAAAACATCATCATGCTTCCAGCAACGGCCTGTACGCCGTCTTGTCCACCAGTAATAATAAATCCCGCAACTTTATTTTTAATAAGCACCCTATCATACAAAGTAATCTGATTCTGAATACAATTGAGTCGTTCCTGCATTTTATAATACAAACTCGAAGCACTGTTCCACCGAATGGGCGTTGCAACAATCACAATATCGCACCATTCCACAAGGGCTCGATATAAATCAATCAATTGATCATCTTTATCAGCCTGCGTAAGAGAACATGGCCAGAGGCAAGCTGCTTTATCACGAGAATAATACCCTTCGCAGGTGCGAAAGCGCAACTCTCTCAGTTTCAGTACACGCGTTTCAAAACCCTGTTTGCCCTGGAATGCGGAAAACGCCTGTTCCAATGTGTATTCAGAAGTAGAAGCGCGAGGATTTTCGAGATTCATCATCGTCGTGGAAATACCAAGAATCCGCAATGTACCATCATCAAATACTTTTGGAGTAATCGTAATTTTTTTATGCGCCGGAGCGACTTTCAAAGGCATAATAACATGCGCGGGATCAACATACACCTTGTTGTTCTCTTCCCAAATAGCGTATCCACCAACGCTTTCATCTCCATATCCCCTGCCTGTCTGAAAATCCCAATCCCAGTTATGCCAAGCGCAATACACTCGACCGTCACGAATACGACCTTCACCTAACGGACCACCGGCATGCAGGCAACTATTTCCAATACAACCAAGCTTTCCTTGAAACCGAAAGACCGCATACTTTTTGTGTTCAATAATAATAGTACGACCGCAACCTTCAGGAAATTCTAGTGCTTGCCCAATGCAAACAGAAAAATTCCTAGACTTTCGCAGTAATCCACGAGTATCTTGCAATCGCTTTGCATACTTTTGTGACTTTTTATTCATTTGCCACATTGATCTTTATTTTGCACCCGTTCGAGCGAAACATACACTGCACCATTCTGAACTTGCGTATCATAATAGGCTATGCAATCGGCAAAACCCGGAGGACCGAGACCGTTTTGAACACTAAACTGATACCGGTGCCACGGACATTCAACATATCCATTCACAATTTCCCCTTGTGAAATCGGGCCGCCTTGATGTGGGCACACATTCGATAAAGTAAAAAAACGACCATCATGCAGAAAAGTTGCAAGTGGAGTACCCTGAATATCAAAACGTCGTCCCACTCCAGCTTGCAAATTTTCTACTCGATCCAACAAATAATACGTACTGCCGTTTATCTCCATCACTTCCCGTGGAACACGCTTGCGTGCGCGCCACTGTTGCCACATCAGCAACCAACCATGTGCATGGGAAGCAACGACACCAACAACAAAAGTCCAAAAGAGTGCTTGCAATAGCGGCCCTTGATTCTGTGCAGTTCCGGTCCAAATATGCGCGATCGTCGAAACATAACCAATATAAATCAAAATGTGGAGTTGCTTCCAACCATTCACACGGTGCAGAATTTTTTTCGGCAAACTCCACGGAGCTACAAGAAGCCAGAAAATAAGAAAAGACGCGAGGAGCATTTTCTGCCATGTTTGAATCAACCCCTGAGCCACAGTGAAAAAATAGACGACAAATCCTCCGTATACCAAAAATGTCGCAGTGTGGATCACTTTCCACGAGACAAGACTTACATGCTTCTGAACATAATCCCACGACGTCATTGCCAAGAGAAACATTATGAAGCTTGCCGTAAACCCAAAAAATATAAAGACAGCCTGAAAAGCATTATGAATGGAAAATTCAAAATACAGATCAATAATAAAACTCGAATGCGTGAGCACGAGTAAAAACGTCGCCACACCAAAGTGCCTGCGATGCTTATAAAAACGTAAAAACTCTGGCGTGAGACGCGCCCAAGGTCCAATAAAAAGCGTAAAGTGTAAAAACACAAAAGCAAGAATTGCCGCGGTACGAAAGACAATACTCGCATCGTCTACAGAACGAAACACAAGACGCGCTACCAGAAAACCCAACGCAAGAAGCAAAGCGATAGATACATCAACCCATGCGTTCACTCGGCGTGCAATCAAGGCAAGCGCAACAAGTGTTCCAATTGTTATCATGACAGCATATTGCTGAAACAAGGGCACATGAGGAACAAAAATCAAATACACAAACGTGATAAACAGAGACACAATCACGTGATTGATCCGAAACGGTGGAAGTTTCATAAAACAAAATTAGAAATTTGCAACACCAAAAATAACCTTAAACGGCACGCAATACACTACAACGCTTTTGATATCAAAATTCAGCTCCGCTGGAAGAGTATACATCTGAGCGCCAGAGGTGCTCTTGAGACGCCCTAAATCAGCATCGCCAACCGCATGAAGATCAGCGCTATTCTTTGGATCCTTCGTGCCGCTTAAAAAAACATGAAGCTGTGGTCCGGGATCAGTACGAAAATCATCTTCAAAAATCAACACTCGTTTTTGACCTTCCTGTACAATACGTACGTTTCCACTGCCTGGGTGTGCTCGTCCGTCAAATGTACCTGAAAGTTGTGTCGTAACCTCGTCTGCCACAAGCATAGAAGATGCGCTCGAAGCCTCTGCTGACTTTTGATCATTGGTCATCTCAGAAGACGGGAAATCGACAAGCGCATCCGCAATAGCTTGTTCTTTTTCGATATCGGTCATGGAATCAACATCCCGCCCACTTCGAAGAGTATCGGTAAATGCGACTTCGTCTTGTGTGGAAGAAGTATTATTCTCTGAAGAAAGAACAGTGTTATCCTGATCGATATTGGTCTCAGGAATACGAATATGAGAATCGCGTTGCACGCGAAAAAAAATATAGAGTAAAATAAATACTACAAGTTCAAAAGCAAAAAAGATATAAAATTTTTTTCTAGAAGAAGATTGTATGGCGCTCATACGTTGGCACTCGAAAAAATCTTCAAAAAACTGTCGCTCAATAAATGGGTCTGTCGCCGAATAGGCTCTTTCCAAATTGTATCAAAAAAAATGCCCGCGAAGCAAATCTCTAAACATTTTTGCGAGCAACACGAAGCGCACGAGCATACCAAACAAGTTCATCTAATGTCGTACGAACGTGCTTTATGTAACTTTTATCTTGCAATTCTCCCCGTTTATCAAATAACTTTTCGACATACGAAAAATACAACGCGTTCTTGATACTCACCATACCCAAAGCAGCAAATACAAGACGCAACTGTTCCACGACGCGCGCACCTCCAAGCCCGCCAGAACTTACGCCGCATAAGGCAACCGGTTTTCGAGCATATTCATCAAAAATTTCATCCAGCACAATTTTCAGTTCTCCGGGGTATCCATGATTATACTCCGGACTCACAACAATGAGCCCATCCGCACGTTTCATAATCGCTGACCACTGACGAGAAATGTTCGTAGGTTCCCAAGACGGTACAGTAAAACACGAATCCGTCCGAGAACGAACAGGTGCGAAATTACGCACATCAATAAGTTGCGTCTTCAATAATGGATATCGTTGGACTTCAGAAAGCAAAAAACGGACAACATATTCTGAATATCTTCCTTGACGACCAGTACCCAAAAGTATGGGAAGAAAAAATTTCCGAATCATGATTATTTACTCACATGCACACCACTCGTAAAGCTCTCTGGAAAGGCTAAAAATGCGCCAATGAGCTTGCGTTTATTTTTCACAAAATCGTACACACGCACCGTTGATTTGAGACGTGATTGTGGAGCAACAACAAGCTCATCATCGCTATCATCATCAACATTTGCAAACGTCAAATGCACCCCGCCCAAAAATCCTGCGTCAAATACTAATCCACCGTTGAGCAAAGTAAAACGTTTCTTTTCATTCCAAGTGTAAATGCGGACATTAGGTCCAGCCGTGGCTTTTGGCGCCACAGCAATATCTGCGCGTCCATCTCCATTAAAATCTCCAGCAGCAACATTCACGCCAGCCTTGATTTCTTTTGCATACGGCAAAAACGCGGCCATAAAGGAAAACTTCTTTCCGTCCCACTGAAACACGCGAACATAAGAACTCCCTTCTGCTAAGATAGAAGTAATCAACTCATCATCTCCATCGCCATTGATATCGGCAGCAAGAACATTCACACGTGCATTCGAATCAAACGGAACAAATCGTATATTTTTCTTCCCTCGCCCGAGCTTAGAAAATCCTTTTGCCGTAAAATCATACACATGTATCGTAGCACCACCGTTCGTACCAGCAATTTCGTAATCTCCATCGCCATCAAAGTCGCCTGTCGTTAAATGCGCAATACCTTTGTTATCCTTTCCACCAAACCATTCCCAATCAAGCAGCTTAAACTTTGACCCTGCCCACGTGTACGCACGCACATTCAAAGGAAGCGCGCGGGCTGGACCAACAATAATATCGTCTTGGCCATTGCCATTGATATCGCCGAGAGCAAAAGTTAATCCTCCACGATACGATGAATCATACGCATAGAAATCATCGACAAGTGTTCCATCTTGCTCAAAAACACGTACTTGTGAACTCAATCCAGCGCCAGCAATGACGACAACTTCATAAGTACCATCGCCATCAATATCAGCCGAGGCTGCCTCAAAATGTCCCCGTTGATCTGAACTATAGGCATTCCATTGCGATTGAAGCTTCCCTGTTTCATTGTAAATTCTAACATTTGGACCTCCGGCTGAACTCGGCGTAACAATAATATTTTGATTCGTGCGCTTTTTCGCGCCCGTCGCTGCACCATTAATCGAAAATTTTGTGAGGTGCTCAGAATACACGACAACTTCATTCGTTTCTGTATTCACGAGTGCTGCCATACCGCTATTACTCCACACTTCTTCCTCTTCAGCAAAAAATTGCGGTAAAAGATTTTCCTCCGACACACCTGCTTCTTTTAAGACACTTTCGTCATAAGGCATCGTAATTTTCGCGGGCGTGTTCAACTTCGTGACTTCCACATCATCGTCATTGCGAACGGTCACATCGTAGGCGATAGAAACCGGTGTACCAGTAAGCGTTGGACTCAAGTCAATCACCGGTTCGACTGTGACACTGACGGTACCCGCATCATCCACTGCAAAGGGAGAAAATTGAATACTGGCACCGTTCGGCAAAGCAACATTCGCCAACGCATCGGCGTCAAAAGTTTGTGTAGAAGATCCCGGAATATCAATACCGCTATCAGTCAGCGTAATATTCTGCTGATTCGCACCCTTCGCCACATCAATATTTTCTACGGTTGACATCAAAAGATCACCATCGTCCAATGTAGTGGCAACGACATTCCAATTATCCGACGCATCAACTGACACACTAAATTTTCCGTTGCTGTCGATCGTATCTTCAATAAAACCGCCGTCCTCACTAAAAGCCGCAATATGTCCGCCATCCACGGCCTTGCCATCGGTGCCTTTGACAGTGCCGGAAATCGTTGCCGACGATTTTGTAAATGCGAAATTTGCGGTGGCTTCCTTTCCTTTCTTGACCGTCACTGTTTTGGTATTCGGTTCCACAAGGTCATCAACCTCAGGGGTACTTCCTGTAAATACCACGTAGGTCCCATCTGGAATATCCACAGAATATTTTCCATCGCCATCAGCCGAGGTCGTTACTTGCACAACATCTTCTGGTGCAAAAGTACCCGCAGCTTCAAGAAGTGGAAGATTCGTGACGACTACCGGCGCGAGCGGAACACCCTCGCCATCGTTATCTTTGACAGTCCCCTGAATCGTTGCATCTTTTTCTTGGGTTTCGACATTGACTTCCGTTGTTTTATTTGCCTTTGCCGTTACTAACTCATCCTGTACTGGGGCGCCCGTGATATCAGCGCCTGCATCAATTTGAAACGAAAGTTGCCATTCGCCTTCTGGCACTGAAAGCGCGAAAGAACCGTCTGTATCAACCGTAGCATTTTCAATATTCCCAAAAGTATCCACCGCCACAACCGTTACATCATTCTCTCCAACAGAAATTTTCTTACCTTTTTCATTCGTCAGCTGTCCCGATATCGTCGCGCTATCGGGTTTCAGCGTTAAATCTTTCGTAGTAGAATCAGAAACTGTTACGGAATGTGTTTTAGTTAACGCCATATCAGAACCAACATCCGAGGATACACCGAGTTGTACTTCTTCGCCTTTGAGGTCGCTCGGTAAAAACAATGTGTAGGTACCTTCCTTGACTGGAGCAGTAAAAAATTCTCCATCCGCTGTTTCACTAAACACAGCGCCAGTAAAAGTATCCAATGTCGCGCCGTCTGAATCCTTCAGTGTACCAGTAATTTGTTTATCGAGCGCCTCGAGAACAAGGATATTATCAGAAGAAGTATCTCCATTTTCTTCGATCACGACTGTCTTTGCTTGCAGTAAACGATAAACATCACCTTGACCCTGCGTAATACCCAACTGCCATTCGCCTGCCGCAAGATTTTGAAAAGTAAAGTTTCCATCTTCATCTGTATCGGCTGTATAAAATTCTGGCGTTCCGGATCGTGTGAGTGTTACTTGTCGTTGCGTCACTGGAGTACCATCTGAAAGTTCTACACTTCCGGAAATTTTCGATGAGTTACTCACGGCTTGGATCGTACCCAGATCTTTATCTTCGTCGGGCTTTAAAACAAATACTACGTCCGACAAACGAAAACTCTGACCGGCAAGCGCGCTATGAAAACACCACAATTGATAAATACCAGCCGGTAAACCAATACGAGTCAATTTGCTCTGCGTATCAACCTTACGAACCGTTCCAACGCCATCGGAGCGGGTAAAATTACAATCTGCGCGGAATTGATTGCTCGTTAAAGGATTGCCATTCGCATCCAAAAATATGCCGGTGATAGAAGCGTCAACTTTTTCAGTGACAAAATCCTGTGTTTTTGTTTCTTGAGAATTATCATTGGTAAACGTGACGGTAGCCGGGGGTTCTAAAGAAAGCCAATCAGTATTATGATCACTTAAGTTCACTGAAGCGTCCACTATCCACGCGCTCACACCGCCGCGCAAATTGATCGTATAGACACCGGTCGCATCCACATGCGTACCAACACATGCTACTCCTGGACTGTTCATAGGACATGCTCTCACATCTGCATTAAGATTGACTGCTTCAGTATCTTTGTACGTGACAGTGCCTGTTAAAATTTTGGGAGCGTTTACAAGTTGGAAATTCACCGGACTTCCAGAATACGTACCGCCATCCCACGTAAAATTCGTTGGGCTATTTGATGGAGTATTATAACCAGAAGGTGCCTGCACTTCAAGCACTAACTGATCTCCGGTAGCGAAAGTTCCATCGGCAGGCGCGAAAGAATAGTTACCGCTCGCGTCAGTTTGGGTTTGTGTAGTTTTTGTGCCATCAGGAGTATGGAGTTCCAACCGAACCTGTGCGAGAGGAGAACTATTTTGATCAGTCACTTGACCGCGAACAATCGTAATGTGAGTAGCAAGTGCGGGTTGCAAAGAAAATATTCCTAAGTTGACCAGACCGAACAAAGCAAGCACGAAGCTTGCTTGAAAAAATCGAAATATGGTACGCATAGTGTTTATTTTTATCTCTTCGAAGCAACGTCTCTTATGCAAGAGACGAAGCCGAAAATTTAAATTAAGGACGATTGAAAACGATCTCTTAAGATTATAACACAAAAACATACTGTGAAAAAACGAAAAGGCCCCGAGAACAAAGCAGTACGAATTAGCTTAAAAGTACACCGCCATCCACAACGATTTGACTACCTGTCATATAAGAAGACATATCAGAAGCCAAAAATAATACGGCCTTCCCAATATCATCGGGTTCACCCATGCGCTTCATAGGAATCTTCGCTAGAAACGCTTCGAGGAGTTTTTTCGCGTCCACACCTTGAGGAAGTTTCATCTGCTTTTGAAACGCCTGCACACCCGGTGTAAGAATACCGCCGGGAGCAACAGCATTCACCCAAATTTTATGAGGCGCAAGCTCCAGAGCAATATTTTTAGTAAATCCCCACACACCATGTTTTGAAGCATCATAATGCGCAAACCCCACAGATGATGGATGTAATGCATCAACGGAAGTAATATTAATGATCCGCCCGCCACGACCTTGAGAGATCATTTGTTTAGCAGCGATTTTCGTACATAGAAAAACACTTTTCAGATTCACAGCAATAACTTTATCAAAATCCTCTGCCGACATATTCATAACTAGAATATTTGAATAAATACCGGCATTATTCACAAGGATGTCGATACTGCCAAAAAATTTCACGGTCTGTTCGACTATTTTTTTTACATCAGTCAGCTGAGAAACATCAGCAACAATTACTTCGACGCTCCATCCGTGCTTACGCAAAATTTGTTTTGCCTTTTCGACATTCGCTTTATGCATGTCCGCAATCATAACATGTGTGCCAGCCTCAGCGAGTCGGTAAGCAATCCCGTATCCAATTCCCACCGCACCGCCAGTCACAATCGCCGTTCTACCCGAAAGATCACAAAGTTTCGCTAATGGAATAATCCCCATAAATATACAAATAAAAATGGAAATGGACTCGCGGCCTCAGTTGCTATTATATCAAACTCAATAGACTCGTACATCATAATTAAAACTTTAAACCCGCTGAAGATACGTGTATCAGCGAGCTTATATGAAACGAACAAATTTTAAATGGAATCGCATGCAGTATTCAACCAGTGACTGAAATTTTGCCAGCTCGATCGAGCCGAGCAATCTCTGCGAACATCGCTTTGGTGAGTGCGCAAACCAAAACCGGCTCTTTTGGATCCCAACACCCACGCTCCATCAGAGCGGCCGTGCGTGCCATCAACTGATCAACTTCTTCCGGAAACTGCAGCGGAATAATCTCTTTGATCAGTTCCGCTTTGGCGGTTTCACTATCAAGTCGCTCAACCGCCGGTTCGATCTGGGGCTTCACCAACACAAGCATACAACTCTGGGTCGTAGCGAAATAAGCCGTATTCGGGTTACTCCCTCCAAGGAAAATGTGTGGACTCCCTGGCACAATAACGAGCTCAGGAACTTCTTCTTCTCGTTCGATCTCAACGATCTCAGACCGCGTGTATCCGCCACCAAGCATACGACCTTTACTCGGATTCACGATCTCAAAGTAGGTCCAACCTCTCCCTTCTTCGATGTGAATCTCCCATCCAGGATGCTGGAGCGCAGGATTTCCAGGATGCGCAATTTCTTCGCGCATAGTCCTGGTTCCAAGATTGTACAGCGCCTCTGTCGGCATTGTACACCTCCTTTGTTTTGATGAAATGAACTCATTTTGCGCAAAACGCAGACTGAATTTACAACGTTATAAAAATCCTGTCGAAAAAACTATACAGATTGCGGAACTAAACTCTGAAATTAAACTTCCGCCATTCTCCACAAGAGCTGAAAATATTCTTTATAACTCGTTGCGACCTCATAACTTTCAATAGTGATCACAATAGGCTCTGACGACCATATGATTATTGCAACCGTATTACCATAAATATTCGTGCTCGTCATAATCGGAAAGTCATCGGATAAATAACGAAACTCCGTATGCTCACGATAAGGATCTTTCGCAAACTTCGCTCGCTCATGTTCAAATGATATCAACCGCTTGGTGATTCTCTTTTTTATGCGTTTTCGTTCAATCTCTGCATATCGATCACCCATCACATTATAAAATCGATCTCCTGATCCACCAATAATAGAATACGTAGCGCCGGACTTTAATTCATCAATACCACGTTGACGTAATGCTCGCACAGCTGCGTCTCCTTTCGCAACACGAACCATCGCTTCTTTTGAAGATGCTTGAAGTTCGATGAGTTCTGGAATGGCTATACGGAGTTTTTCCATGCGATACTGTTCCAATCTTTCCAAGACACGCGGACTTTCTGCTTGCACATATTTCCTATGCCGCCGTGTACTCTCGATGACTAAGCCTTTTTTTACAAGATTATCAATCACTCGATAGACTACCTGGGGATGAAATCCTGTGTTTTTGAGTATGACTGAAACAGGAGATTCTCCTAATTTCAAAAGAAGTTTATAAATCTCTGCTTCGCGCTCTGTCAGGCCTATTTCCTGTAAAATATTCATGCATTACTTTGAAAGAATAAAGGATTTTGGCTTGAGAAACAATTACTTTCATCACATTATAAGTGAAAATATAGACAAAGTCAAGTAAATCAAATAAAATCGTCATCATTGCAGTGAACCGCCACGGTCTTACGATCGGAAGTATCTCAGAGCGGTGCTTCAATAATGCGAATCTGTTCTTTCCACAATCACGGAGGATAAAATCATGTGTCCGACTTTCCCAATAGTTCATGAAGAACTCGTAGGTACAAAGATTAAAATATCTGCTGATTGTTTCGTTCGAGGTTTTCTGTATGAAATACATGAAACCATTCCTGCTGTTCGAGTCGTCGAATTTGGAGCAGAAAGTTCAATACCAGATATCTTCGTATACTATGGGGTCATTAACAAACCTCTGCAATATCCACATTACGCTGCTTGCGGCGTACGCGATTTTGTAAATCTTGGTGAGTACGAAGTCTATCCCAACCGTTGGTACATTATCGCTACATTGAATAACGGGGGGCACACACAACTCTGTGGTATTGCACAACCGATCGTCTCTTCGACTGATTGGCAATGGTACATTGACTGGCAGTTGAATTCGGAAAATCACAGTATATTCATTGCAGCGCATACGAATCCCGGTGCATTCTGGCAGGTCGTAAGAGACGAGTGTCACTTCGGTAGAGAGTTCGAAAAAACAGTAATTTGGTGGATGCCAGAACAACCCAACTGGCCGCCAACAAAGAGATAAATTTTGAGGCATTACAGAGTGACAATGTAATGCCTCACTATCAAAAAGGAATAAAAATCATGCCGAGAAACACTACAGCAATCTGCCTAGCGATCGTATTGCAAAACCTCGTAGACAAAGTCAGGAGATTCATGAGTGAAGAAGATGAGCACACTTTCCTTTACGGATACTCAGAAATCCGAGCAATGGGGATCGAGGATTGTGACATTATCAAGCAGTTCATTGAAGATGGTTGTATATCAACAGAAAGCATTGCTAATCTTTTACTACACTGTCAATGGCTTGAAAATGAAATGCAGAATCACAAAAAATTCAAAGTTACTCATGAACAGAACATTGCAAGAATTATGAAGCCGCTTATTGAGGCGGTGCAAACGCTGACAAGATTAATCAAAGCACAGAGAGAAGAAAGCGCCATAAAATAAGCTACGAGTGCATTTTCATTCTGAACCCTCACGTATTGCGGGGGTTCTTGATTTTGAAAAATACTGAGCGGGTAACGGGAATTGAACCCGTCTCTCTGCCTTGGGAAGGCAGCATAATGACCGTTATACGATACCCGCATGACACTGATGTAAAAATAGTGTAGCTGAACTGCTTGCGCTGTGACGAATGCTTACCTACTGGCGGTGGGAGAGGGATTCGAACCCCCGGTCCCGAAAATTTCGGGACAGCGCTTTTCGAGAGCGCCCCGATCAACCACTCCGGCATCCCACCAAAATTCATCGTGTCTTTTCCGAAAACCATTTTTGCAACGGCTTCCAATAATAATCTTTCCAACCTTGACGAATTTCTTGAACGTGCTCATCAGGTACATCAGTTTGAGTAAAAATTATCTTGGTACCAGATTTAATTTTCTGCAATGTAAATGTCGCAACGGAAGAATCTTCTTCATCCCAATCACTTGCCCGCCAGCGTTGAACAATTTTTTTATCAGAAAGAAGTTCGAGATTCTTTCCTTCAATATAGCCGTCGTATGCTGAAATCTTGCCACCGACTTTGGCACTTATACGTGCTGTACTTCGAGTGAATTGAGAATGTAACGCGCTCTTCATCAGCGCTTCATAAACTTCGTGTGGAGTGACGGGCAATGTGAGCGTCTGACGAATATTTTTTGACATAAAGAAAAAAAATAAATTGGATAATTCCGCACAACTTGTTGCGTGAGGTTTGTGTATAAACCTCCTCTATCATCTAATACTGAGAATCGCTACAAGTCAAATATAAATACGAGCCGTCGCGACGGCTGTGGATAGTTTTGGTATTGATTCGTGGAACAATCATGCTTACACTCAAGTTAAGAAGCATCATCTTAATCTTAGCAATCCTTTCATAGCATCACGTATGCACTATGCTACGATCGTAGAAGTAAAAAATATCGTCAATGAAGCCGTAGAGAAACTTGCCATGCTCATCAGCAACACAATGGCAAGCAAAGAAGATGTCCAACGATTGGAGAAAAAAATTCATAATCTCGCTGAAGATACAAAAATCAGTAAACAACGACTGAATAAAATCGAAAATACATTTCTTTCACAGTAAACGGATGCGCCAAATGAGGATGGAAAATCAAGTTTTATACAAGCGAGATAGGTTTACTTGGGAATGCAGAATCTGTAAGAGTTGCATTTCGTTTCGATTCAAACTTCCTTATCAATAAACTGAGACTGAATACAATGATCGTGACGAACAACAAGATACCTATGAATAACGCAACAACATGAGAAGAGGTGTTTGCGATTGCTTTTCCTGCGACGAGAAAAATGACAATATAAGGAGCTTCGATCAACCAATATAAGGTAGATAAAGCTGTAGCTCGGTGCTGCGAATCAAGTTCAGAATTCACTAACACGGAAGCAATATTATCAAACGGTGCTCGAAGTGTTGTTCGTAAAATAATAAATACACCGCCAAAGGCAATACCGATATAAGGTGAAACGATAAGAAGCAGAGATATAATCAAGGGAAGCACAACTATAACTCTGACATACCCAAAACGTTTGAACCAAAGCGTAAGATAAGAAAAAAATGCAGCAAGAACACTGATTGTGCTTGCTAAAATTCCCATAAAAACCTCATTGAATCCGTACTGCATCGCTTGCGCCTGATTCAGGAGTACTTGAAATACATAAAAAATCGCTGTAGTAATCACAATATATATCGTAAGTCGTGCTACCTGAAAATTACTCAAAAGCTGAACGAAACCTTGGAGATTTTGTTTGGCATAGTGGACGAATGCGAATTGCATATGAGCTCTCTTTGGTTCGATAAAAGCAAGAGCAATAAAGACAGTCAAAAAAGCCACGCTTGCTTCGGCGAGAAAAGGCAATCGAAACCACAGATGATAAAAAAAGCCACCGAGTAAAGTACCAACTGCCACGGCTATAAGCGATAAAGTATTTGCTTTCGCAAGAACCGCATCGTATTTTTCTTCAGCGTGACGCATTTTCAAAAAATCATAAATGAAGGCTTCTCGAGACCCCGACGCAAACGTTAACCCCAATCCATAAAAAACCATCGAAACAAGCAAATAGAAAATACTCGGCGCAAATGTTAAAAAAATACTCGAAGCGAAAACCAGAAGGGTTGAAACTATCATCATACGTCGTCTGCCTATAACATCACCCAGAGCGCCGGTAGGAATTTCAGTGATCAGCGCTGTGAAAAGTAACACTGCTTCGAGCAAACCAATACCAGAATAATCCGTAAAACGTAAATAATACAGCTGCCAAATACCTTGCGAAAACAAAAGCCCCTGAAGAAACGCCAAAAGATAAAAAATTTGGATATTATCAAAACTTTGCAAGAATCTGAGGCGCATATTATTTGAAATTGAAAGGTCTCAACTTTCTCCAACTGGCGGAAGGAGTGGGATTCGAACCCACGGTACCCTTTTGGGGCACACCTGCTTTCCAGGCAGGTCCGATCAGCCGCTCCGGCATCCTTCCAAAAATAAAAAAGGTGATCAAAGATCACTGTATCAAAAAGTAAAAGAAAAGAAAATGCGATGGAGAAAAAAACGAAATGTGAAACAAAAAGTGCAAATTGAGAAAGTCACAACTGCAGAACAAAGGAATCTGGAATTTGCAAGTACTGCAATCACACAAGGAAGAACCGAAGAGAATCAAATGCACTCACAAATTCCAGATTCGAAGGAAGGAGAAGGAGTTAGCCGTTGATCAAGTACTGCTGGTTACCGATCCGAATTACAGTACCGATGCCCGCAATCTTACAAGTACTGATAGGCAAAGAGCGTTCTTTTCCATCAGCTGCTTGGAGCTTCACCGTAAAAGGTGAAGCGTGATTGCGAATCTGTACGCAAGTTTGTGTCCAACCATCACGAGGGGAAAATTGCACCCCATCAACTTCGACAACTCGAGAAAGGTCGATCGTCTGTCCTCCATTTCGTGGGCTTAAAAACATCACTACCTCCTGATGATAAGGGTAAAAAGGTCTCGCACACTCATCGAAAGTGCACATTGCATGAAGAATTACCGTTGAGTATACGAGATGATAAGAATCTGTCAAGCGTTACAAACAGACAAAGGATTAAACTTGAAGCATCTCAAAGGCAAGGTTGCCTTCGATGTTGAGAAAAATAAACGTGACATTGGAACCCTTATGCAGAAGTTTACGTTGCTTTACCATTCGCAAAACAAAACTACGTTGTCTTGTAAAGACTTGGTTGGGGGCAAGTATTGGAATCGTTGCCCACGAAAGAAAAAGTGTATGATACACATCACGAGAATGTGTCACAGCATAAAGAGGTATCTCGGGACGGTACCGAGCAATCATGCGCGCAAGTTGACCATCTGGTGTGAACACAAAAAGTGCTCGAGGCTTTTGAGAAGACAATTTTTGCAAAACAGAATCCAATTGACTACGGAAATTCACATCACCCAGATTTTTTGCCTGATCTGTAAAAAAATCGAGCGGTAAATCATTATACCGGGAGGCTTCTGTACGAATAATCACGTCATGCATCATACGGACACTTTCCACAGGGTATTTTCCATTTGCCGTTTCCCCAGAAAGCATCACAGCGTCTGCGTGATCAACGACTGCCGAAGCAATATCAGATACTTCTGCGCGCGTAGGTCGCGGTTTCTCTATCATAGATTCCAACATGTGTGTTGCAATAATCGTCGGTTTTCCGACACGCAAAGCACGAGTGATGAGATCTTTTTGAACGATCGGAACATCCTGTAATGGTATCTCAATACCCAAATCGCCACGAGCAATCATGACCGCATCACAGACATCGAGAATCTCATCAAAATATTCCACAGCTTGCGGTCGTTCAATTTTGACAATAATATGAGGTCGCGAACGTCGGCCGTGAAGTTTGCAAAAACGCCGAACAACATCCACATCTTTCGAACGCTGCACAAACGACAGCGCGACAAATTCAAGTTGCTGCCGTAAACCGAAAAGGAGATCTTTTTTATCCTTGGAAGTAAAAGAAGGGAACGAAAAAAAAGTATCCGGAGCATTCAAACCCTTATGACTGAACAAAGTACCGCCTTTCTTCACATGTGCATAGCACAATGTATTGCGCACGTGAGTAACCTCCATTTGAATCAAACCATCCTGAAGAAAAATACGATGTCCGGGACGAACATCTCTATAGAACGGGCTGTCGATCGGAAGAATATGTAGAATTTTCGGATGAAATTTTTTATTATACGCCAAAATAACTTCCTGACCCGCCTCTACTAAAACACCCGCCTTGGGCAACACGCCGAGGCGTACTCGAGGTCCTTGAAGATCCTGAATAATCGCAATAGATTTTCCGAGTTTCGCAGCTGCAGCACGAACATTGCGAATCAGCAAACGATGATGAGCAAGTGTTCCATGAGAAAAATTAAGACGCGCGATATCCATACCCGCGGAAAGCATGCGCGAAAGTTTTGTTTTAGTTTGCGACGCTGGTCCAAGCGTGCAAATAATTTTTGTATATTTCATGGACAGAGAATTGAAGAAGGTGTCTCGAAACAAGGAATCAACCGCCACTGCTCATGTCAAAAGAGAGTACCTCACGCCAAAAGCGGAGGGAATGATCAAGTTAAAATTCAAGCGCGTTCAACATAATTCCCAATCTCAGTGTTGACAATCACAGTATCCCCTTCTTTAAGAAAAATTGGTACCTGCACTACATACCCTGTTTCGAGTGTCGCAGGTTTCATCACATTCCCCTGTGCTGTATTGCCTCGCACCGCAGGTTCGGTCTGTACAATCTTGAAAGCGATCTTCTTAGGAAGTTCAAGACTCACAGGCTTACCTTCGTAATACATCACATCAACGTCACTATTTTCTCTACAAAAAGAAGCGAGATGACCAAGTTGTTCGATCGACAAAGCAAATTGTTCGAAAGTTTTTGTATCCATAAAATAAAATTCGTCCTTATCGCGATACAGAAAATTCGCTCGAGTGCGAATAAGATCCGCTTCATCAATTTTATCACCGTGTTTAAAAGTATGCTCTAAAACTTGACTACTCAAAAGATTACGCAATTTCGTACGAAGCACGGCACTGCCACGACCCATCTGTACATGCTGGGAAAAAGTCACGACATACGGAGCACCTTCATAGGAAATCACTGTCCCGACCTTAAGACTATTCATGTCCAACATAGGAATTAGACATGACGGTTAGTAAAAGGAAGAAGTGCCATAATGCGGGCACGTTTAATAGCCAAAGCGAGTTTACGTTGATGTTTACTACACGTATGCGTACGACGGCGCGGTAAAATTTTAGCGTAATAGGAAATAAATTTTTGCAAAACACTCGTATTTTTGTAATCGATGACTTCCATACCTTCGATACAAAAATAACAGACATGTGGCGATTCTAGTGGCGTTTGCATAATGATATTTAAAATGGAATGTCTTCGACGCTAATGACTTCTTCCCCAGTTTGTTGAGGCGTTTTTGGAGTCTGTGTAGGAGTTTTTGCAGAAGGTGTTGATGATGGGGCATTTTGCGATGATTTCTGAGACGGAGCAAAGTCGTGTGCAGACGGAATTTGAGTACGTTGAGCATTCTCGCGTGCAGAACCCAAAAGAATCAAATTCTCAGCAACGATCTCGGTGCGATAGCGTTTGGTGCCGTTCGGATCATCCCACGAGCGTGTTTCAAGTCGACCTTCAATATATACTTGTCGGCCTTTCGTAAGATACTGCCCTGCGATTTCACCGAGCCTTCGCCACGCAACAACATTATGAAATTCGGTACGTTCTTGTTTTTGACCCTGTTGGTCTGTCCACACACGCCCTGTGGCAACCGAAAAAGTAGCTACAGAGTGTCCAGAAGGAATCGTACGCAATTCTGGATCTCGTGTAAGGCGACCAATAATCATGACTTTATTTAAATCCATAATTGTGATGTAAGTTGATGAAGCATCTAAGGAGTCATTTAAGCATGTCGTCGTCCAAAATTTTATCTAATTTCTTAGAAAGTTCCTCAAGATTCACAGGAACTTGCTTTTCCTTACTTGGTTCCTGCTGGACAAAAGTTTGACTTGGCGCTTGTTTCACTGAACTTTGCGTAGGGCTACTTAGGGAAGGTACAACCGGAACTACTGGCGCCATCTGCGCCACGCGGGCTTTATACTCGCGCGACTTTTGTTGACGCTCTGCCTCACGCTGATGAGTTTCAAGATCATATTCAGTAATCAAAAAACGTAATACGTCCTGGCGCAAACGCATACGTCGCTGAATTTCTGCAATTGCTTGTACACTGGCTTCAAAAAGTAAATTTACATATATTCCATAACGTGCATGCTTGATAGGAAAAGCGAGTTTTTTCTTTCCAATTTTGTCTTGTTGATCCACTTTACCCGATACGTCGGTAATAATGTGCTGCACGGATTGTTCAACCTCTGGCATGCTCTCCTCAGGAACACTTATAGGAAGAATATAAAGTAATTCGTAATGTTGCATAGATTGTAAATCCTATCTATCCGAAAAAATTCAGACATGGGTTAATTTAAGATAGGCTGACAGAATAAGGTGAACATACCACAAGTAAAAAATTTCTGCAAATCTTGAAATGTTTGACGATAGCATGCAAAGCAGCAATAATAGACTTATGAAATTTCAATACGCATTTATTCTTGGAAATCATCCAGTAATTTCGCAAGCTGAGATCATTGCACTCCTTCCTCATGCACACATATTGTGTTCAACGAACGAAACACTCTTTATTGAACTTTCGACGGATTTACCGAGCGATTTTCTCAACGGACTTGGGGGTACAATTAAAATTGCGCGCATTGAAAGCGAAACAAAAATGATTAACAACCAAATCTTTGAACTGATACTGAATAAAAGAGAAGAAAAACAACACACACGAAATCATAAGAAACGCGAGAAAATTCAAATCCGCAAAATAGACTTTGGCATCAGTTGGTACGGCTCAAAAAACAGGAAACTTGCATTGCGTAACGGCCTGGAATTTAAAAAATATCTCAAATCAAAAGGTATCAAAAGTCGTCTAGTAACTTCGCAAGGCAAAACACTTTCAAGCGTAGTAGTGGAAAAAAATCACCTCGTGAGCGACGGTATTGAATTCATTATTATTGAAAACGGCCATGACTTCTACAGCGGATATACAATCGCAATACAAAACTTTGAATCATACAGCCTTCGGGATTATGGTCGTCCAGCGCGAGATGATCGTTCCGGCATGTTACCGCCAAAAGTAGCTCAGATGCTCATTAATCTCACAGGAACCGACAAAAACCGTATACTTCTCGACCCTTTTTGTGGATCGGGAACAATCCTACAAGAAGCGCTCCTTTTAGGTTACGAAAAAATTATCGGGGCTGATAAAGATATAGTCGCTATAGAAAATACCAAAAAAAATCTTGTGTGGCTCAGCACTCATTTTCTTCCATCATATAAACAAACACACAGCGACACTCAAAAAGAATCTCATCGAGTAAAAGCGATAATGCCCGAACTCATCGAATCGCCTATCGAAAATCTCAACAAATATATAAAAGGGGCTTCCGTACATTGTATTGTTTTTGAAGGTTTTCTAGGATCCCCAAATATAACGTATAGACAATTACCCGGCACCGTAGCCGAACTCACCGCACTGTACAAATCAACGTTTCACATCTGTGCCCAACTGCTTGTCGCGAACGGAATCATTGCTTGCGCGCTCCCCGCATGGCGATTTCATAACACATTCACTTTCCTACCCATGAACACTCTCCTACCAAAGAATCTGCAACTGCAAAACAGAGTCAATCAAACACCGAGAAAAAGTTTTATCTATGCCAGGCCCATGCAAACAGTGTGTCGCGAAATTTTTATTCTCAAAAAGAGGGCTTACGCGACCGACGGAATCGTAAGCCCATGCAATCGAAGAAAAATGAACGCTGAGGATAGTATAGCTATCATAACGAAGAAAGACAAAACATCAAATTCCGATGCTGCGGTTTGGTGAATCAAACTGAACGTTGACTACGGCGCAATTTTAAAAATAATCACGTCACCATCTTGAATCACATATTCCTTTCCTTCAATGCGAAGCTTACCTTTTTGACGCGCAGCAGCATAAGATTCAGCCTCAACCAAAGCTTTCCACTGGACAACCTCGGCCTTCACAAAACCTTTTTCAAAATCAGTGTGGATGACACCCGCTGCCTGCGGTGCGAGTGTTCCAGCTTTCACTGTCCAAGCGCGAGTTTCTTTTTCTCCAGTCGTCAGATATGTACGTAATCCCAAAAGCTCATACACACGCACAATCAACTGATCCAGTCCAGTCTGCGCGAAACCGGCGTCACGCAAATACACACGCACCTCATCTTGTGGCAATTCAACTAACTCTGCTTCGAGTTTCGCACACAATCGTACCGGCGTAAGCGCAGCAAGTTCTGAAGGAAGTGAAACATTATCATTTTCCGCGACATTCACAACATACAGCAATGGCTTTGCAGTCAGAAGCTGCAATGAATTCAAAAACACACACTCTGCTTCATCAACACTCACATCATGAGCAGGTTTGCCAGCATTCAAAACTGCCAACACTTTTTCAAGCAATTTCGAAAAACGCATTGCTTCTTTATCGCCACCTTTCACTTGCTTGCTGATACTCTCCAACCGCTTTCGCACAACCTGCATATCTGCCATAATCATTTCCATCTCGACAATATCGCGATCACGCAAAGGATCAACCGTATTTTCAACATGGATAATATCACCGTCTGCAAACCAACGTAACACCATACAAATCGCATCAACTTCACGGATATGCGAGAGAAATTGATTCCCGAGACCTTCGCCACGATGCGCGCCACGCACAAGTCCAGCGATATCAACGAATTCGACAGTCGTTGGAACAATGCGAGCCGACTTACTCAAAACAGCAAGTTTTTCAAGACGTTCATCCGGAACCGCAACAACGCCGACATTCGGATCAATCGTACAAAAAGGATAATTCGCAATGTCGACTTGCTTTTGCGTCAATGCCCGAAAGAGCGTCGATTTACCAACGTTGGGAAGACCTACAATACCGATAGAAAATGACATAGAAAATAATCAAAACTTGACAAACAGCGGACAGTTCGCTACATATAATAATTGACTAGAAAAATTGCAAAAATAAATATTTATTGAATTCACTTACGACGTATGGAACGAATCATCCTCGACACAAATGTTCTCATCGATGGCATTCAAGATGAGAATAGTCACGCTTTTCGCATTATCAACCTTTGTCTCGAAGGCGAACTTCAGCCTATCATAAGTCATCAAATCCGCAAAGAGTACGAGCTCATCGTTTCTCAACTCATTACGGATGATGAATATCTCACACTTCTTGACGAGTACTACACAATCGCTGAAAATATACACGTACGAACGCGCAAGAAAATTGTAGAGGAAGATGACGAAGATAACAAATTTGTTCAAACAGCAATCGACGGCAAAGTAAAACATATTATTTCTAGTGACCGACATCTTCTGGATATCGGACTCTATAACGGAATATACATCGTGACTCCAAAAGAATTTTGGAACAAACGCATAGGTACTCAGGAGACTGAAGAAGAATTCCAAGAATGGGCGCAGAATATCGGGATTAGATAACAGACGGTCTATAACCTTCAATCGCGCACATCGCTTCCCATGTATTTTCCAAAAGCATCGCGACGGTCATCGGTCCAACTCCTCCGGGAACAGGCGTAATATACGATGCCCTTTCTTTCACCTTCTCAAAATCAACATCGCCAACAACCGCACCGTCAACTTTATTAATACCCACGTCAATCACAACAACGCCCTTTTTGACCATATCGGCCGTCAAAAGTTTCGGCACACCGGCAGCAACAATAATAATATCAGCGTGCTCAGTATGCACCTTGAGATTCTGCGTCTTCTCGTGACATACCGTCACCGTAGCTTCTTCATCGAGGAGAAGTTGCACTAAGGGTTTGCCAACAATATTACTGGCGCCAATCACTACAACTTCTTTACCGACAAGATCAATATTCGTGTGATCCAGTAAATGCATAATGCCCTTTGGTGTCGCGGAAATAAAACGCGGATACCCCATTGCTAGCAATCCAACATTTTCAGGATGAAATCCGTCGACATCTTTCCGCGGATCCACTCTCTGTAAGACAGACAAATCCTCGATGTGTGAAGGCAGTGGCAATTGCACGAGAATGCCGTGAATTTTTTTATTTTTATTCAGCTTGTCGATAAGCTTGAGAAGCTTCTTTTCTTTGATATTTTCTTCAAAATGATAGGTCTCAAGATACATACCGACTTCGCGTGATGCCTTCGTTTTAAAATCTACATAAATTTTAGAAGCGGGATCCTGACCGACCAGTATCACAGCAAGGCCAGGCTTTTTTGGTCCACGCGCAATCTGTGTTTTAAGCCGCGCCCGAATCGTTTGCGCAATGCCGCTTCCATTTAAAATTTTTGTGATTGTTTCCATAGGTTATTAAGAAATACTCCGGATAATGATTGATCGAATGCCGCTTCCAAAAAAGCATTATTCACCAAACTCACTACAGAATTACAGATGAAACCAAGGACGGGCAGGATAACGCTTCGCAAGTGCACGCACTTCACTACTCACACTCTCCAAAACAGCAGCATCATGAAGATGTTTGAGCACGCGCACAATAAATTCAGCGACGCGTTCCAGCGCGTCTTCCTTCATACCCCGACTCGTGAGCGCCGGAGTGCCAACGCGAATCCCAGAAGGATCCATCGGTTTGCGCGTATCAAACGGAACCGTATTTTTATTGACAAAAATACCAACTTGCTCAAGTGCCTGCTCTGCTATTTTACCGGAAATTCCGAGCGGCGTCACATCAACGAGCACAAGATGATTATCGGTTCCGCCGGTCACAAGCCGCAATCCGGCCGAAGCAAAAACGCGAGCAAGGGCTTGGGCATTCTGCACAATTTGTCGCGCGTAGTCGCGGAAAGCGGGTTGCATCGCTTGACCGAATGCGACCGCCTTAGCAGCAATAACATGATCCAGTGGCCCGCCCTGCAGTCCAGGCATAACGCTCTTATCAATCGCCTGCGCATACTGCGCCTTACACAAAATCATCGCACCGCGCGGACCTCGCAACGTTTTATGCGTCGTCGTTGTAATCACATCGGCATATGGAAAAGCATGAGGGTGCACACCAGCAACAACGAGTCCAGCAATATGAGACAAATCAGCTACAAGCACGGCCTGCACTTCGCGCGCAATCGCAGCAAAGCTCGCAAAATCAATAATGCGAGGATACGCTGTCGCGCCACAAATAATCACTTTAGGTTTATGCGTGTGAGCAAGATAACGCACTTCATCATAATCAATACGTTCGTCACTGCGACGCACGCCATACTGGACCGCACGAAAAATGCGCCCAGTCGCGCTCACTTTATGTCCGTGTGTTAAATGCCCGCCCGCTGTCAGACGCATTCCAAGGAACGTGTCTCCTGGATTCATGAGCGCTAAATACGCTGCGAGATTTGCATCCGAACCAGAATGCGACTGGACATTGGCGTGAGCCGCATTGTGCCCGTCATATGCAAAAAGTTTTTTCGCGCGTTCGATAGCGAGCAACTCAATTCTGTCTATAAAAATATTGCCACTATAATAACGTCGACCCGGATAGCCCTCTGAATATTTATCCGTGAGCGGCGTGCCGAGCGCTTCCAAAACTTCCGGCGACGCGATATTCTCCGAAGCGATCATTTCGAGTCCATCTTCTTGCCGAACAACTTCCTGTTCTACGAACTTCGCGATTTCCGCATCAGAGTGTCGCAAAAATTGTAAATTCACAAATTCAACGTAAAAATTCAATAAACCTATTCATACACTAATAGAAAAAGATTCTTTTTACAAATCAAAACTTTCATAGACGCTCTTCTAAATTTAAACTAACAACAGATATTCTCAGTGACATTGAGTGTATAAAAACGATTGCGAGATTTTCAACGGATCCCGGGTCTGAGTATTTTTACCATGTAAAACACAAGAACTTCGAGACAACCCGAAGTTCTAAAAATTTTCAACATGTGAAAACCCTTCCACACCCTGTCTCGTGACCTAACCTTTATTTTTGTGTAGAAAGAATCAGGTCATTCAGAGGCTTCTCTTCATACATACGCTTGATGGCCTCACTAATGAGTCGACCGTGCGAAAGAACGGTAATCTTCAAACGCTCAGTCCGCAGTTCTTCAGGTTTTTTAGGAATGGAGTTCGTCGTAACGAATTCCACGAGAGGACTTTCATCAAGAGTCTGAACCGCTCGCCCAGAAAGCACAGGGTGCGTTGCATACAGAGAAACCGATGCAGCACCTTCGTTGTCAGCTTTGCAAGCAGCGTACTTTATAGTTCCACCCGTATCCACAATATCATCAATGAACCAAACTTTTTGGCCTTGCAGCGCAGGACCAATGACTCTCACCGATGCAGGATCAACCTCATTCGCTTTTTTCCGAGCCTTCGTAAAGACAGCAACATGCTTCTCATTCAAACCCAGATACTTAGCATACGCGAGAGTACGCTTGAAGGAACCCTCGTCCGGCGACGCAATCACGGTGTTACCTCTGTCGAGTCGATCTTGAATGTACGGCACACTTACGATTCCGGCATAGAGTTTCTGCGTCCGGATATGCGCTGGAAAGAAACCCTGCAGTTGACCAGCATGAATATCCATGAGAAGCACTTCATCAGGAAGTCCCTGACAAATCACGTTAATAGCAAATTGCGCACCTAACGCAGTACCGTAAACCCCGGATTCTGTTTCATCGTTTTTATCCGCACGTGCGTAGAAAAGATACGGAATAACATTCATGACCTTGCGCACGCGAGCTTGTCTGAGTGCTAGACTTGTATGCCCAAGATAAAAAGCATTTTTCTCGGGCATGTGTGTACCACCAATGACAGCAACAATATCGCCAGCGCATGACTCCCTAACTTTCACATTCACTTCTTGATCCGAAAACTCAGAGTATTCAACGTGGAGCATTTTGATGCCAAGGTACTGACACACCTCTGCACCGAGCTCTCGGTTCGCAGGTGTGGCGACGACTCTCAATGCCATGAGATCCTCCTTTCTTGTATATGCCAAAATACCGAAAACAACCAACCCTATATTTTCATAGCTTTTGTTTTTTGTCGAGTGCCTGACTCGAAAGTTCAAAATCTCCAAAAGGCTGAAGAGTTCAGCTCCGGATGAATAGAGTATGAAGAGAGAGTTGATGCCGCGTGAAAAATCAAACGGCAATACCCTACTCGACCCGGCGCACTCTTCAGCCTTCTGGAGATAAATTGTGGGAACCCGCAGGGAAAACATATATCTCAGACCTTTCAAAAAGCATGCTTTGCAATTTACATTGGACAAATTGTAAATCAACAAGCAGGATTTGCCGGAGCGTGCAGGGCCGGCCAACACGATCTTCATTGCGCACCTCCTGCCTGTGGCACCACAAGCAAATAAGATCTAATGAATGACCCTGCGCCAAGAGCGCAGGGAAAAATCAAGTTTTATTTTCTTTTTCAACCCACAAACGAGTTGTGAATTGAAAAAGAGAGAGAAGAACACAAGATGATTCAATCCGACTTCACCTCACACCCGCACGTGAGGAAAGTTGCTTTCTGGCTCATGTGAGCTGGCGAGAGATATGGAGAGCATCAAGTTGAAAGGTCAAAATAATAAATATTTACCTTATCTTGATGGATGTTACTCTCTCCTCTCCATGTCTCTTTCCAGCAAAAAAGGCGATCGGGAGATATCTTGTCTAAAATACGAATAGATTCGTTTCCTAGAGAAGAGATCTCCCCATCGCCTTATATTCGATGAGTAAGTATCGCTTATCATAGACACATACTGACAGCATATGTCTCTACAATACAATAGCAGCGATGCACCCGAAATCCGTCCGGTAGCGGCTCTCTCCTCACGTAGATTGTTGATGTACGAGCCGTAGTATATATCATTTTGCCAATATTGTCAAGTACTGCAAACAAAAAATACAAAATAAATAATTAAATATTGTAATTAAGCCAAAAATGAGTATTTTGAAATTTTAATGTTCATCAACATGGTAATAACGTAAACGACATATTTGATACAGTGCGAGGGAAAAGCGAGGGACTGAGTATCTATATTTTGTATAACTTTGACAAAAATTGTATAGTTTGTATAATGAAATTATGGACCACAATCTCATAACCATCCAAGAAGCAGCGGAAAAATTAGGCATTTCACTTCAAACTCTCCGCCGCTGGGACACCAACGGGAAATTAAAAGCCATACGTTCAGGACCGTATAGCCATCGTTATTATAAAAGAGAAGACGTAGAAAAAGTAGCAGCTCAATACAGTAAGAACTTGTTTCACGAGGCACAATCATGGGTCACTACACCGAAACCTATCGAACCTGCTCCACATGTATACTGTCCCAACAGCGGAATATTCCAAGCACGCATAAGTAACTTCGAAACTCAACCTGCGAAAATACCGCACCTACAAACATGGTGCAGTTTGATTATAGCCGTCACTGGAGAAATCGGTAATAACAGCTTTGATCACAATCTTGGCAACTGGCCTGATATTCCGGGCATATTTTTCGGATATGACCTCGCGAAAAAACACATCGTCCTTGCCGATCGCGGGCAAGGAATATTAAAAACATTGAAGCGCGTAAGACAAGAATTACAGACACATACGGAAGCGCTCAAAGTTGCTTTCACGGAAATCATTTCCGGTCGCAGTCCGGAATCCCGCGGAAATGGTTTAAAATTCATACGTCAGATTATTTCAACGTATGATATCAGTTTACGTTTTCTCTCAGGCAATGCCCAAGTCAACCTGCGAAAACGGTCGGAGAAACTCTTAATACAACAAAAATCTCGATCCATTCACGGCTGTCTTGCTTTCATAACATTTTCATAAAACATTATGCTCATACAATTGAAAAAATTTGGCACGACATTGCTGTCAAGGCAAGCAGGCAAAGAAGCGCTTGCCGCATACGAGCCAACACTGCGAGAAATCAAAAATACGGAAACAGTCGAAATTGATTTTGAAGGAGTCAACACATTCGCTCCGTCATGGGCAGACGAATTTTTGACGCCACTCCTAAAGCGTTACGAAGGTCGCTTCAAAGTGCGTCCTTCAAACAATCCTGCGGTACGAGTAACGATAAACTTCCTGGAGAAAATCCATCATATTTCTTTTCCGCGGGAACGACTGTATCTGGACAAATCGTGATCCACTCCACAGGTTGTAAAATGGGTCTGTCGCCGAATACGCTTTCGTCACGAAATCGTAGAATTTCGTGACAGAATCGCTGAATAAATTTTGAGGTTTATATGGAA
>MHKF01000012.1:0-91566 GCA_001818315.1 Candidatus Kerfeldbacteria bacterium RIFCSPLOWO2_02_FULL_42_19 | reverse complement strand
GGTTTATATGGAATATAAGCCGAAAAATTTTGAAACGATGCTGACCGAAATTCTACGATTGCAGCAGAAATGGTATTCGGCGACAGACCCAAAATACAAAAAAGTACGTGACCTATAAAAATATCGTGCTAAAATGAAATAGAGTTAATAAAAAGTACAAATATGGTCCGTTTCATCAAAAGAACGATCGTAGAAGAAGTGCGTAAACACCTCACGAAACCAGAAATTTCGATCATTATTGGACCACGACAAGTAGGAAAAACGACTCTCATGGAGATGTGACAAACTGAACTGAACCAACAAGGACAGTCCACGCTTTTTCTGAGTCTGGATTTTGAAACTGATAAACAATATTTTACATCACAGGAAACGTCCATAAATAAACTGGAGCTCGAGTTCGGAAAAAAACAAAGGCTACGTTTTCATAGATGAAATACAAATTACGAGAACAGCCGATAATAACACAATCACTCGCAAATTTTATAAAAAACACCCCCAGAAGGATCTTGTGATACACAGCGGCTGGGATACACACAAGGCACAGATGCATAATACTCGTGTGCTATTTCTTCCATTTTGGAAACTCTTAACGGACGAGGTATTCAAAACATAACAGTTTGTAATGCACTTGCCAAAAATGTCGGGGAATCATATCCTGAAGGTACACTTGGATCGTTCCAACATTTTACGAATGCATTCCACAAAAGGAGTAGCGAGATGTCGAAAGAAATAAACAGTGAAGAACAAAAGATTGCCAAGGCAATAGCTGTAAAACTTTTTAAATTCCTCATCGATAATTTTCCACATCTGAAGGAGGAAAAAATATTTCCTCTCAAACAACTGCGGGAGTCAAAGCAGAGCCGCGTACTGCAGGAAAACGAAAAGGTTCTGAGCGCAGTACGCAGCATTTTCGTGCAATGGAGGCTTGCTGTTGGCCTTCGCGGTGATACTTTCTTCATCCGACACATCGGTCCGTATTAACACCGACGCACGGCTTCGGTTGTGAAATACACAATCAACGCAACAGAAACTAAAAAAAAACGGAACTACAAATATTCTTCGTCGTCCGACTTGAGAATCATACTTAAGTCGGACAAATGTTTTATGGAACTGTTGCTGAATACGCTTTCGTCTGTGAAAGTGAATTTCAATCATAGAAAAAAGAGGAGGAAGACTCTCGCTTTCGAAGCACTGACAGGGCACAGTGTGCTGAGAAAGGAGAGTCTTCCTCCTCTTTTTATGATCACGATTTCTTTTTCACAGACGAAAGCGTATTCGGCGACAGTCCCTTTATGAAAACTCGATCAAATGCGCTTGATAATCTTGGCTTTTCTACAAGCTTCCTTTATGCTAAGGTAAAGTTATCACTATAAGCAATGCATCGCATAAAATAAAGCAATACAATGAAAACCCTACACCAAAAACGTGGGGAAAAACAATTATAAAACTCCCTATGAAAAAAATATTTCTTTTTGTAAGCATTACCGTTTTTTTTCTCATAACAGGAGTAACGATCGCCTACGCGACAAGTAACTCCTTTATTCGCGTGCCAACCGACGAAACAGTTGACCGCAACTTCTACGGCTTTGGTGAACAAGTCATCATCGACGGCAACGTGGAAGGTGATGTCGTTGCTTTTGGAACAACAATCATCATCAACGGAACGGTTATTGGCGATGTTATCGCTGCTGGATCCTCCGTTGACATCAACGGCGAAGTGAAAGGTAGCGTTCACGTCGCGGGTGCGGAAATTACGATCAATGGACCAATCGAAAACAATCTTCGAGCCGCAGGAGCAAATATTATTCTCAATTCAACGGTCGGAAAAAATGCATTGCTCGCAAGCGGCACACTCACGATGCTCAACGATGCTGAAATAGGCTGGACATTAACTGCCGGCACAGGACTTGCTAATCTCAAAGGAAAAATTAACGGCCACATGGATATCAGCGCCGGAGAAGTGAATCTCAACGGCACCGTAGGAGGTGATGTGCGAGCTGAAATAGAAAAAACTTTCACACTCCAAAAAAACGCGAGTATCGGCGGTGATCTCGCTTACCGCGCGCCAAAAAGGCTTTCGTTCGATACAGACAAGGTCAAAGGTGACCTTGAATACAAGGAACCGAAAATCACCAAAAAACCAAAAGCGTATTGGCCAACTGCGCTACTCTCCTTCTGGGCGATCGGATTTATCAGTATGCTTATTCTTGCGCTCTTAGGTATCACTATTGCTCCTAAACTTACGATGCGCGCAGTAAAAAGTTTCTGGGAAACTCCCGGAAAAAATATTGGCTACGGCATACTATGGATCATATTCACACCGCTCGCAATTTTTGTGCTCATGATTACTATTGTGGGCATTCCGCTCGCTCTGATCACAGGCGCAATATATTTGATGCTCCTCTATTTTGCAAACATTCTCGCGGGCATCGCTATTGGAGCAAAAATATTCAAACGCATGCAAATCGAAAAACAAAATCAGAAAGAGGAAAAGACGAAAAAAACAAAATCAAACGGCAAAGCAGCGCTAGCAAACAATCCGACTCAAACTTCACTTCCCTCTCTTGTGCTTCCGACTATTGTTGGAATGCTCATCGTGACGATTCTTTCAAGTATTCCATTCATCGGTTGGATTATGGGTTTCGTATTCATAGCTTGGGGCTTTCATGCAATCATGCGACTCAAAAAACAATACTGCGAATCATTAAATAAATAATCTATGCGTGTCCCAGAAGGACTCTTTAAAGCGTATGATGTTCGCGGCGTGTATCCTAAAGATTTAAGCGACGCACTCGCGCGTAACATCGGCAAGGCGTTCGTGACATTCGTACAAAAAAAATTAAAATCGGTCCCAAAAGTTATTGTGGGATATGATATGCGCATTTCCACGCCAGTACTTTCACAAGCGCTTATCGATGGACTTGTCGAAAGCGGCGCGAAAGTTTGGGACATCGGACTTGTAAGTACGGATACCGTATCTTTTGCCTCTGGAAAATATCAAGCGTGCGGCATTATGTTGACCGCGTCACATAATCCACCGGATTGGAACGGTATTAAATTTTGCCTACCAGGTGCGGTACCTATCAATGAAAATACTGGCCTCCAAGATATAAAAAAAACCGTTGAGCAAGAAAAATTCGTCACACAAGACGGTGGAGGTGTAGAGAAAAAAGATGTGCTTCTAAAATACGTACAGCATGTGCAGTCGTTCATTAACACACAAGCGATTCGACCCATGAAAGTAGCAATTGATGCCGGAAACGGCATGGCCGGTAAACTTACATCGCTCGTATTCAAAGGATTACCGTTAACAATTATTCCTTTGTATTTTGAACTCGATGGAACCTTCCCCAATCATCAACCAAGTCCTATCGAGCCTGAAAACGTACAGGATCTGATTCGGAAAGTACGGGAAACTAAGGCCGATTTTGGTATGGCGTTTGATGGAGACGCTGATAGAATTTACTTTATTGATGAAAACGGCGGGCGCATTCACAGTTCCATGATCGTGGCGATGATCGCCGAAAGTATGTTAGAGAAACACCGTGGCGCTTCAATTATTTACAATGTGTCATGCAGTAAAATCGTACAGGAAACAATACGGACGCTCGGCGGTCAAGCAATTCGCGAGCGCGTCGGTCATACCTTCATTAAAGAACGCATGCAAAAAACCGGAGCGATATTTGCTGGCGAGCATTCCGGACATTTTTATTATATCGACAACTTCCGTGCCGATAGCGCGTTCATCACCGCGCTCATCGTATTGGAAATACTGTCTCAAACAGGGAAGAAACTTTCTGAACTCGTCCGCAAGTATCAAAAATACTATGCGATTGAAGAAACAAATTCTGAAGTGCGCGATCAAGATGCAGTTCTTGTGCGTCTCAAGGAACATTTCAAAGACGCGCGCCTCGATACGCTCGACGGCATAACTTTTGAATATCCGGACTTCTGGTTCAACGTACGCGGATCCAACACCGAACCAAAACTTCGGTTGAATCTCGAAGCTGATACCCCAGAACTTCGCGACGCAAAAACACAAGAAATTCTTGCACTCATACGTGGATAATAACAAAAATTTCACACGTGTATAAATGCAAAAATAACAGTTTTCGCTGTTCTACGATGCCGTGTATTTGACAAAGATACAAAACGCATCTATAAATCCAAAACAGAACCCGTTGCCGTAACAATGAGTTCAAAACACTCTACAGACTACATAAGGAGGTCACATGCAAGCCGCAGACGAAACGAGGGCTTAAACTTTTTTTAAAATTTTTACAGCCTCCTGAAACTGCATACCGCGATCTGTATAATTGCGGAACATGCCAAAACTTGGGGCTGCAGGACTCAGAAGCACAACGTCACCCCTCTCTGCAAATACAATTGCTTGCGTAACCGTTTCTTGCATGTTAGAAACAAAAACATGCGCAGGAAGTGATTTTTGCAGACCGCTACCTATACGCTGCACACACTCCCAGAGACGCTCGCCTGTTGTTGGAAAAAGTACAAGCGCTTTCACATGCAGTTCCATAATCTTCTCCGCAAGCTGCGTATAATCTTGTCCACGATCAAAACCGCCGGCAAGCAAAACTATATCCCGTCCTGCAAAAGTTTCTAACGCTGCAATAGCGGCTTCAGGAACCGTTGAAAGACTGTCATCATAAAAATCAATCTCCTGAATATCGGCAACGAAATTCAGACGATGCTTGAGAGGCTGAAAATGGGATACAGCGTCAGCGATATCGTGATTCGTTACACCAAAGAGTTTTCCGAGGACAATCGCCGGCATCACATTATAGCGATTGAATTTCCCGAGGAGTGACATCGTACGACAAGGAAAGATTCTCTCTTTTTTACCGTTGTGATTCCAAACAAAAAATTCATCTTCTACAAAACAATGAGCTTGTGAAGATGTGAACGAAAACGAAAATTTTTGTGCAGAAGACTGGAGAGCGATCTGTAATGGCAACGAAAAATCAGCATTAAAAATCACAATATCCTGCGTTGTTTGATAACGAACAATCTTCGATTTCGCTTTAATGTACGCTTGAAAGCTGCCATGATAATCCCCGTGTTCGGAGACAATATTTTGAACTACGGCAACGTGCGGACTTTTTTCAAGCCCCGCGAGATAAAAACTCGATAATTCTAATACAAACAAAGTTTTGCGCGTCGCGCCTTGAAGACTTTCCAGCGGTGGAATCCCGATATTCCCAGCGAGTCGAACGTCTGATTGGCCTCGCGAAAGCACAGAGGCAATCAATGCCGATGTCGTACTCTTGCCCTTTGTACCTGTCACTCCAATAATCGTGCCCGGACAAAGATCAAAAAACAAAGAGACATTGGAGAGCACACGCGCGTCTTGCTTTTGAGATTGCTGCAATTCCGGCATACTCGGTGGAATCCCAGAGGCCTTAAAAATTACATCGTAATCAGAAAGTTGCGAAAGATACGTTGAACCAAAGTACGTTTTCACAAAATGTTGTTCTTGCGCAAGCAACTCGCGCGCTGCAGAAGAAAGTTGTGATTCAGGTAAAACATCAGCAATGCCAATGACTTTTTTAGGAAATATTTTCCTGAGAAACTTCAACGTACTAACGCCTTCTCGAGCGAAACCGAGAATAAGAATATTTTTGTGAGCAAGTGATTCTAAAATTTGTAGCATAATATTTGCACTCTAACATGTCTGATTGATGACTCCAAATCATTCAACAAAAGCATGGAGGAGCTCGGCAAACTGCTCTGGCACATGATGTTGCGTATTCCAGGAACTCAGAAGCGCCTGCGCACGCTGCGCCATATCGGTTTCTTCCACAAGTGCCGCAGAAACGACGCCAAGTACCGATGGCAACGGCTTATCTGCATACGACTTTTGAAATTTTTGCATACACAAAAAGAAAACAACTTTATTTTCCTCAAACGTACCGACGCATTCAAAGGGTTTCGCTGGGCGCTTACCGATGAGCTCTAATGCGGTCTCACGAAGCTCGGACTTCGATAATATGTCGGCCCCGAAAATACTCTGCAAAACTGATTCCGATACAAAAGGAAACAACGATGCGTATGTAAACAAGCATTTCGCACAAACCCCACACCATGTATTCGTCTTTTGTCCGCGATTGCAACTGCGGAAAACAGGAAAGTATTTTGGCGTATTCGCAAAAATCTTGGAAATTTGCACCGAATACAACGGGCGTAACAAACTAAAATATTCCAAATCAGAAGCTAACACAGAGGTGAAATACTTACGAAATTTCTCTTCAAATTCAAATGTCTTCGAATATTGATGATTCACAGACAAGCCATAAAAATCGACTGTTCCTTCGTTCGAACTACGTTCCTGCGAAATCGAGACGAATTTGTATCCTAAAAGAACTGCGACAAAACACGCATAGAACGCATAATACGCAGAAATGGGCACATGACCGTTCAAGTATCCAGCAGCGTTCAAATCAAAAAGTTTCGAATCTAATCTACGCTCAACAATAATCTGACGGGTCAATTCACTGATTTGCACTACATCACGTTGCGCTTGTGTTGGATTGATCAGAAAAGCAGAAAGTTCATGCGGAGTCTTTTTCAGAAACTCTAATGTAACGATAGAGTCACGACCTCCCCCAACAGGCACAAGTATCCGTTTGGCATCAAGACTCCCTTGAAAACATTGTGGAGTACTATCACTTTCGGTATACGCCCGTGTGTGAGGCAGAACCTTAAAACGCACAAAGTCAGGAGCGGTATAATCAATTTGATTGACATAGAAAAACTCACCAAGACCCTGTAAAAATAAATCCTGCCACCAAGCAATCTGCGCTTCATCCAAAACACCGGAAGCGATCTCAATCACAGGAGAACACGCTGTCTTCCAATAACTCAATAATTCAAGCAGACCGAGATGAAAAATAAAATGATTCAATAGCTGCGGACGAAGCGTAGAAAAACGCGTGATATCAAGACCATGTATGAAAGTCCGTGGCTGAAAGATAATATCAGGTTCAAGTTCAAATACAAAATCAAGCTGAAGTATCTCGCCCTTCAGGGCATATGCGAACGACCGATAGTGAAAACAAGGATGTTGTATGCGAAGCTCTTGTAATGTCACAAATCGTTTCCGGAATACGAAAGATTGAAACTCTTGTTAATCAAAGGAAAATCAGGAACGACATTCCCAGAACTACAGCATATACCATACCGTGATCTTTACAAATCTGCGGATCCAGTCTCCCTGCGCCGAGAGCGCACGGAATTATCAAGTTTAAAGTTACCAATAAACACAAAAATCGTCAACAAAGTATGGCTAACTTGACGAGAATTTACAAACAACTATAATACACACAGCCTATAATGTATGCGCTCAGCTTTCAAGCTGCACGCTAACGAAACTGGTTCGCCACAACCAGTCTCGCGGTATCGTGCCCTCCTCCGCATTTCTATAAGAGTGCAAAAGTATAGGCTCTTTTTTTTACCCAAGACCAAGAGCACGAAAAACTCTTTCAAGCGTAACCCGCGCGATCGCATGAGCATGCTTCGTTCCTGCGTCAAGTATCTGTTCAAGTTCAGATCGACGATCAAGTAACGCATGATAGCGATCTTGAATAGGTTCAAGCGCCTGAATCACGACGCGAGCAACTTCTTGTTTAAGTGCTGCATACCCATTCCCACGAAAGTGTTCTTCAATCGCCTGTTCGGATTCATCGGTAAAAGCTTTATAAATCGTTAAAAGATTATATAGCCCGGGTCGCTTCGGATCAAAAACAATCGTCCGACCAGAGTCTGTCACTGCTTTTTGAAACTTTTGCTGTATGGTTTTGGAGGCATCGTCAAGAGCAATATAATTCATAGCACTCGATGCGCTCTTACTCATCTTTTTCAAAGGATCATCCAGTGCTGCAATACGCGCTGTTTCCACACACAACTTCAATTTTGGAACTTTCAAA
The DNA here is from genome assembly GCA_001818315.1 of Candidatus Kerfeldbacteria bacterium RIFCSPLOWO2_02_FULL_42_19. GTDB lineage: Bacteria > Patescibacteriota > Patescibacteriia > HO2-48-17 > HO2-48-17 > WO2-43-9. The sequence continues at coordinate 83,626 of MHKF01000012.1, read as the reverse complement.
ACATTTCCAAACTGGGTATTCAATCGCCGTGCTAACGTACATGTAAGTTCAACATGTTGTGATTGATCCTCCCCCACCGGCACGACATCGGTATCATAAAGCAGGATGTCAGCCGCCATAAGTACCGGGTAATCAAGAAGACCGGCATTAATATTCGTCCGATGTTGATTGGATTTATCTTTATATTGCGTCATACGCTCAAGCTCCGAAACTTTCACCAGCGTATTTAATATCCAAGCGAGTTCAGCGTGTCCTGATACTCGCGATTGAACAAAAATAGTGGAAACCGCAGGATCAATTCCGCACGCGATATAAAACGCAGCGAGTCTGCGGATATTTTCATGAAGGCTTTTGGACTTTTGTTGAACAGTAATCGCATGAAGGTCGACAATACAAAAAAAACATTCATACTCTTTCTGCATATCAACCCATTGCTTGATCGCACCAAGATAATTCCCAATATGCAGCACGTTTGTAGGTTGAATGCCACTAAGAACCCGCGGTTTGGACGAATGAGGAACTCGCATATCATGTAAAACTCATAGATAAAAATGTAATTGTATTCTATCAAACAGGACGCAAAGCGTCTATCAACCACGGAGATCGGAAGACACGCACACAGGACATTACCAGAGTCCGCTTACAAAGAATTATTGTGAGCGGACCCTTCGTATTCGAATGATGAACAACATTTTGAATAAGCAATACAAAAAAATGAAGCGAAATAAAAAATTCTGCTAAGGATTGACAAAATTGTATTTTTCGTATATCCTCTTCCTGTTTACGTCACCACAAAGTAACGAGCCAAAGACGTAGACAAAAAAATAGAAAAAAAAAATCATCAAAAGGAGAGATAAAAATGCCAACGACTGCTCTTTGGAAAAATGTACGACTCCGCACAGTCATCATCGTAATGCTCGTCATAGGAATGATGAGCGTGACGAGCAATTGCGACTGCAGTTGTGAAAATGAGGAGGGGGTCCAGGAGCGAATCGCACTCCAGAAAAAACTTGTGATCAAAGAACTCCAACACGACTGGCATATCGAAAGCACAGTTCCACCTGTCGAGACTGGAGATATGCCTGAATTACCCGCAATTCCACCTTATGATTGGCCTGTCGAAAAAGCGCGTGAACGGAATCCAGAGAATACAAAGGCTTTGATAGATAGGATAGTATTCTTGACGAGTCACTATCCGGATAAAAATATGGCGAACGAAATCATCAAACTTATCCATAACGAAAGTATGATGATTGAGTTCCGCACGGAAGGTCAGTTTGTACGATTCTCAACGCGGCCACTTCCTTCGGTACAGGCAACAAAAAAGCCGCAAGATTGGCATCTCTATCCACTGTATCCAACCTTGATCTTGAATGAGTTTCTCCTCGCCAAGTTACAAAGCAATAGAGAAGTAATAGGGGGGATACTGAAGTTCAGTCGCGAGATTGAAATGTATTTTCAGTGGCACGCAGCAACCGAAAATCAGAAAAAAATTTTCGCCGATATTGAACTCGCTGATCCCCTCACAAGAAAGGATTGTGAATATATTTGGTACATCCAACATTACACATCCTTTCAACAATGCTTCTATGCTCATCAATGGGGTATGCCAGACCTTTTCGAAAGTGGATTTTGTAGGCATGCTGCTTCAGCGCCCGCGCTCAACCAAGCCCTGTTGTTTAGATTCGTTGAAGTAGCAAACGAACACCCGTGTCTTTTCACATGGGCACAAATTGTGTTTCATCCCCATCCGGAAGCGTTCCTGCCAGATTTCGACCCATCTCCATCTCTCCTCAAAACAAACAAATAATCTCTCCATCGCACACCGTACCTTCCACACTTTCTGTGGAAGGTTTTGCATTTTTTAAATTCCATCACATACGCTTCGCCTCTAAAAAGCGAGTTTTGATTGTACAGACAAAGAGGAGTGAGACTCTATACTGTCTCAGCACACTGTGCATTGTTAGTGCTTCGAAAGATAGAGTCTCCTCCTCTTTTCATTCTATAAACTTGCTTGCTGCGATGAAAATATTGAGAAGCAAAAAAATTTCTTTGATAAGGATTCATGGTATACTCAAAACATGCCAGCAATACTCGGACTTCCAGCAAAGGCATACACGCTTGCACACATCCCTCTTACATCACACAAGGGTGTTTTGTATTTTTCAAAAAATACGGAAGAGCAAAAAACGCTTGCCGAACTCGTGATGCGTTTTACAAAAAACGCTTCAGTCGCAACACTTGCAAAAACAGTACCACAATATTCGCAACAAACACTCCTATTTCTACCTCACGAAGCGAATATTATTATCGCTATAAAAGACATCGAAACGCTTACGCTCAAAAATCCACAAACTCTCAAAGAATCATCACTCACCTTAATAAAACAAAACATATACGAACCCAGACACATTGCGAGTTTTCTTATACGCCAAGGATTCACACATGAAAAAACTTGCAATACCCCCCTTACCTTCGCGGGCAAAGGCGAAATTCTAGAAGTCTGGCTTCCGAATGAGACTGATCTCTATCGCATACAGTTTGAAGAAAATAATATAGAACAGATCACACGTATCCATCACAATACAAAAGCAGTACTCAAAAAAATTTCGAAACTCAAATTACCTATCAACTTAATATCAGAAAAACAAACACCGTGGACTATTCAAAACTATTTTCCGCATCACACTCTTTTGGAAAATCTAAATAATGTGAGATTCAAAATACCGCAGTGGTATCACAGCGACGTAACCCGCATACAAAAAGATGCGCGAAAATACGGCGACTTTCAAATTTTTATTACTACAGATCATCCCCACAAAATACAAACCCTCTTCCCCAAAGAAACATTCCCGAAAATCACGATACTTCCGGAAAATATACAGAACACTTTCAACCTTGCGCAAGACAAAGGCTTCATTGATCCAAAACACAGGGTACTTTTCCTCACCGATCTCCATCTTTTTGGAAAAACAGAAAAACAAACTTCGCTCCGAAAAACAAAAACAAAAATTACCCTCGACCAACTCACGCTTGGGTGTTTTGTTGTGCATATCTATCACGGCATCGGTAAATACATCGGTCTCACACGTATGTACATCAACGGAAAAAATCGAGACTTCGTTGCAATTCAGTACGCTGGAAAAGATAAACTCTTCGTACCCGTTGATCAACTGGATCGCATCGAACGCTACGTAGGTACAGAACATCCTAAACTCCATTCACTCTCTGGAAATACCTGGCAGGAAACTCTGCATATTGTAAAAAAAAGCACAGAACACATTGCCAAAGAACTCCTGGATCAGCATGCGAAACGTGCGAACGCGAAAACCAGCACATTCACAATACAATCAGAGGAAACAATACTCGAAGAAACATTCGCCTATGAACTGACACAAGATCAAAAAACGGCGCTCAAAAAAATTGTTCAGGAACTTTCCACAGAAACTCCTATGGATCACCTTCTGTGTGGCGATGTTGGATTCGGAAAAACAGAAATCGCTCTGCGTGCAGCAGTGCACGCAGCACTCAACGGATATCAAGTAGCATTACTTGCTCCGACAACGATCTTAGCACAACAACACTTCGACACATTCACAGAACGAACCAAGGGTCTACCAATACGAGGAGCGCTTTTAACGAGATGGAAAAAATCAAAAGAAAAACAACAAACACAACGAGCGCTCAAAGACGGGCTCATTGACGTGATCATCGCAACGCACACGCTCCTTGGAAAAGACATTCAGTTTCCAAAACTCGGACTTGTGATTATCGATGAAGAACAACGCTTTGGCGTCAAACAAAAAGAAAAACTCATTGCATTCAAAACCGGCGTGCACGTTTTGACACTCTCTGCAACACCCATTCCGCGGACCCTGTATCTTGCCCTTTCCGGCATTAAATCGATAAGTTACCTCGAAACTCCACCGTCAAACCGTAAAGCAATCCAAACTCATGTTGCTCATACGAGTGATGCAGTGATCCAAAAAGCGCTCGCTTTCGAACTCAACCGTAAAGGACAAGTTTATTTTCTTCACAACCATATTCCGAGCATCGAAAAACGCAAATATGAAATCCAGACGCTGCTCCCCAAAGCGCACATCGGCATTGCGCACGGTCAATTACCTGATACGACACTTGCAAACGTCATGCATGTTTTTGATCAAGGATCAATCGATATACTGCTCTGTTCCACGATTATCGAAAATGGCATCGATCTTCCAAATGTGAATACGCTCATTGTGGACGAGGCAGAAAACTTTGGACTCGCCCAACTCCATCAACTACGGGGACGCATCGGCAGAGGCAATCGTCAAGCCTTTGCCTACTTTTTAACGCACCGAAACAAATTGAGTGAAACAGCTCACGAGCGACTTACAGCACTCGAAGAAGCAAGCGAACTCGGAGCTGGCCTGGACATCGCCAAACGTGATATGGAAATTCGCGGGATCGGTAATATTCTCGGAAAAGAACAACATGGACACGCCGTACGCATCGGACTTCATCTTTATCTGCGACTCATGAAATTTGCGGTCGATGAATTACAACATTCAAAAAGTGTCGCTGTAAAAAGAGATGTACACATCGATTTGCCGCTCGAAGCATACATCCCATTGGAATACGAACCCAACGAAGAAAAACGCTTGGAATTATATCGAAAACTTGCAAAAATCGAATCTGTAGATGCATTCAACGACTTAAAGCAAAAACTTTCAACGCATGTTCCTTTACCAACAACCTTACACAACCTATTACAACTCATCAAAATAAAAATACTCGCAGAACAAAGTATACTGACTGAGATTGACTCCGTTCCAATACTTGACACGAAACCCCAGGATTTTAAAATCATCATCAAAACAAGCGAAGTAATACCAAAAGGACTTTACAGAGAACCCTGGGAATATGTGACAAACTTTCATGTGCGGACGAAGCAATCCCAACTTGGAAATCACTGGCTCGAAAAAATCACACAACTCGTTCAGCAACTACAAAGGCGCGAAGAAAATAAGGTGCAACTTGTTCCTCAATAATAGCACTGTCGCCGAATGCACTTTCGGATGTGCGAAATGAGTTTTCATTATGGAAAAAGAGGATGCAGACTCTCCTTTCTCAGCACACAGTGCAGTGTTAGTGCTTCGAAAGCGAGAGTCTGCATCCTCTTTTTCCATAATGAACCTCCGCGCAGTAAGCTAGCGCGGAATTATCAAGTTAAAATATATTTTTCACAGAAGAAAGCGTATTCGGCGACAGTCCCAGTATACAAGAAGACCCCGAAAAAAACCGGGGCCTTCTTTTGGATTTTGCGAAAAAGCTTCCGCAATGTTCGCAACCTCGCTATCGCATCTATCTCGCTACGGCATTCACATTCATACCGCCGCGGAAGCCAGGATGCAATGCCATAAATTGCGCAATGGTCTTACCGTTCTGATCAAAAATGCGCACGTTTGGTCCCAAATCCACACCCGTGCCGAAGATCACTTCATCTTTGCCATTGGCATCCAAATCAGCAAGCATTGCTGAGAATCTTCCTGGACGCGTCGTCTCCGACGGGTATGCGAAGAACTGCGATTTCACCGCTCCATCCTTTGTAAAGATACGAGCCTGCGCAGAACCATTCGCATTCGGCAAAGCTACAAGGTCTTGCTTGCCATCGCCATCAGTATCTCCAACTGCAATACGTGAACCACCCTTAAAGCCCTCACCATAGGCATTGAACTGCGTGATGACTTTCCCAGAACGATTAAAGATGCGAACTTGTGAACTACCCTCCCGTGGAGTTGTGATAATTTCACCCTTTCCATCTCCATCGAGATCATTCAATACGAGAGACGCAATACCTTTATTATATCCAGCGCCGTACGCATCGAATTGAGCAACAGGACCATCATCCTTACTGGCTGACCAGATACGAATCTGCCCTGAACCATCAACTGGCGCTGTAACAACTTCACCGAGTTTATCTCCATCTAAATCCATCGCAGCTACTAAAGCGCCCTTCGTGAAGGTCGACCCATACGCGTTGAACCGCATGACAAGCGTACCATTGCGATCGAAAATCTTTACATCAGCAGTCGCGTCCTTGGCTGGAACCGTAATAATTTCTTGATCTCCATCGCCATCGAGATCATACACTGCAAGATTGATACCTTTCTTGAAAGCGGTATCATAGGCAAAGAACTGACTCAAAATTTTTCCATTTGTGCCGTCAAAAACACGAACCTGCGAACTAAAGCCTTCACCAGGAATCGTAATCACTTCTGGTACGCCATTGCCATCAAGATCGCCACTAAAGGTCGTGATTCCCATGCGCAGATCCTGTCCATAAGCAAACCACGTCGTAATCAGTTTCCCATCTTTATTCCACACCGCAACCTGCGGACCACCCTTGGACCACGGAGTAATCACAATATCATGACGTTGTTTCTTTTGTGTTGTTTCTTTCACTTCACTACTTGTCTTCGTATCACCGCTATTGGTCACTGCAAACTCTGTAAAGTGATCTACTTGTGCGGTGACCAAGTTAGCTTCAGTATCCACTGTGACGTTGTCCGGTGTCTGCCAGGTACTCGTAGAATCATCGAAGAATTTTGCCAGCAGATTCGATTCATCAATACCTTCCTCATCAACAACTTCTTGGCTATACGGAATAATAATAGTCACATTGGAATTAAAGCTCTCGATAAGTTGACCGTCCTGTAAAGCTTCAAGATTCCATGCGTACATAAGAAGCTTTGCGTCATTGGTACGAAATACATCAGTCGCCGGATCAGCGGTCACGGTCACATCACCGTCTGTGCACAAAGCATTCGCGGGAATCTTCACAATTGTGCCGTCAGGAAGTCGCATCTCTTTCAAAGTTGTACAACTAAAGGTCTCCGATACACCATCAGGAATCTCGAATAAGGCCTTACTGAGTTGAAAATCTTGCGTGATAGTGTCACCCTTCGTCACTGTCACTATCGCTTCTTGTGCGCGATAAAACTCTCCTTCACCTTTGTTTGGATTAAAGGAATCACAACCCACAAACCAGGTGCCCTCCACAAGCGGGATAGTGTATTTTCCATTGCTCAACATATTCCCGGAAAATCCTTGCTCATCTGACCATGCCCAGCAGAAACCAATCGGAACAGTTTTACCGGAATCAGCATACGTCACAGCACCAGAGACAGTTGCATCGGCTGAACGAAATTGCATGTCCAATGTCAGTGCATCACCAGTTTTCACCGTAACGCTTGAAAGTTGTGGAGGGAGTAAATCTTTTTTCCCACCAAATTCTCCACCGGCAAAAACTTCGAATTCACCAGAAACAAGGAGAAGTTTATATTTTCCATCTGGACCGGTTTGAGTGCCGGTGTCAATGACTTGTGCACCTTCTACACCGGTATCAAGTTGCGCTTTGTCTTCAAGTGAAGCGCGGTTACTCGCACCAACCCATGCAAACATTGGTTTTCCATCCGGGTCAGTCACTGTACCACTAATACTCGCGTCTGCTTTATAAGCCGTCAGTACACGAGTCACCGTAGAGTCCTCAGGAACCTCAAAGGGTTTGAAGTCGGGATGAGAATTGAGATATCCTGAATTTTCACGGAAATCATAACCAACAACGTATTTCTTTCCCCCACGCACGGTCAAATGTGCTGTACCATCGGGTTTCAACGGTTCACCAAAATGACTAAATCCTTCTGGGGTAAAGGCAAAGACAAATCCCTCCACATTCTTCAACTGTTTACCATCTTGATCTTTAACAATGACATGAATAACAGCATCATTCTCAACCAAACGCATCGTGACATCTTTACTTTCGCCAGAGTTAATCTGAACTTTTTGTTCTTCTTCTAAAGAAAATGGCATCTCCGGAGGAAAACCCATACCGCAAACATAGGTCTCTCCGCCGCGAACAGGGATACTGGCCTGACCGCGTTGCACGGAAGCACCAAATTCATTTCCTGGTCCAAATTGACCCTCAAGATGGCAGAACGCCCATCCGTACAAATCACTCATCGTGTTATTATCCTGATCCACAACCTGCACTGCAATCGTTGCATCCGCTGCCTCCAGTTTAAAGTTGATATCACTAACAGTCTGCCCGGACTTTTCAATCTTCACACGTTGATTCTGTGGTTGAATGTAATTTTGATCACTACTGTCTTCACCTTCTCCTGAGTGAATTCCAACTTCCCATTCACCAACGAAAACATAGAGAGTGTACTGACCCTTGTCATCGGTCTGCGCATTTGACCAACCTTGAGCTCCCGGCATCCACGCATTCACATTCATTCCGCTCAAAGGAGTACCGTTTGAGTCTGTGACGGTACCAGTGATTTGCGCATCGCGTTTTGATAACTGAAGCGTCCCAACATCCACAGTCTTACCTGTTGGAACTTCAACTTTTTGCCCTGTAAAATATAAATCCTGCTGTTGTGTCCACACATTCATTTCATACGTACCGGCAGTAATAGGAATGGAAAACTTCCCTTTTTGATCGGTGTGACTCCCGTTTCCACTCCCTTCCTTGGTGCGAAGCTCGACATGACCATCAGCTGGTTTGCCATTGTTGTCAACAAGCGTACCAATGACCTTTGAATCAGACTTTTGCACAGTAAAATCGACGGTCTGTGTTTGCTGTTGACCATCGCAGGCAAAAGAAACCTGCTTTGGTGGTTGATTATACATCCAATCCACACTGGAAGGTTGATTAGTTTCAGGATCCCATTTTGGACCCAAATTCATATCGTAATCACCACAATCCAGAGAAGCACTGTATTCCCCTTTTTCATTCACCTCTGCGCCAGTACCCATAAAATTAGTACGACTATTAATCCACACCGAGGCATCAGCCACTGCATTGCCATCAGCGTACTTAACGGTACCACTCAAAGTTTTGACTGCAATGCCAAGAGTTAAATCCTGGGTGATTGTCGTACCTTTATACTCAATTTCTTTGACTGCTGGGATATAACCGGTGATGCCCATCGGTACTTCTGCACGAATTTGATATTTCCCCTGCGGAAGCGGCAGTGGAATCGCATAAGCTCCGAATCGATCTGTAGAACTTCCTGTCCAAAAATCCTTTGTGCCGGCATTGACCCAACCATAAGAAACTGGCTGACCATCGAGATCTCCACCTTTGTATGTTACTGCACCAACAACTGCCATAGTGCCGAGATAGATAGGATCGGAAGCAGTCATATCTGGAAAACACATTTCCTGATCATCAGCTTTATTCACTTCTGATTCTTGATGTTCATCTTCCTCCCCATCGTCATCGCCATTATCGTCAGAAGATGGACAATCCGGTTCATCACTAGGTACTACACTGTCAACCATCACGCGCGCAAGTCCTCCTGCGCTCGGATTTTTCACACCCGAAACAGTCAAAGCCAACGTGCCAGCCGCAATCGCTCCCGATTCTGCACGAATACCAAACTGTGAAGAATCAGCATTGACGTCGGCAATATTTGACACGGCTCCGGCAGGTAGTCCGGAAACAGTAGCATCATCGGTAAAACCAAAACGACACTGCGTAGCCCAATCGGCTTGTGGAGGACAGCCGGCTGTCAGTTGAAAATCAACACGGAGTTCGCCACCTTGTTGAATGCTCTCAGTAAGCTGAATTGAAACTGTATAACTGGTGGTTGCACTCGGTGTAGTATCGGCAGCAACGGCTGTTACGTCTTCAATACGACTATCATTATCAGCGACATCGATTGGCTGCGTAGGTTTATTTTTTCCCGCTGCATCAACTGGAAAAGCAAAAAGCAGCACGATAAACATAGCAAACAGTACGATCGTCGCGGCAAGGAAAGCGATCGTCGCACGCAATGAAGGTACTAAAGTGATACCTCGGGCATTACCCGACGCACGAAAAGGCATACTCATAACAAAAAAATAAAATAATTAAAATGCGCGTACGAAATTTACGCAGTTGATATCGATAAAAATATTTTTTTGATTTTTACCTCCTGTTTGCATGAAGGCACTCAAGAATCAACTCACTACAGTATAACCCTCTCAAAAAAACAAGTCAAAAGAAACTGTGGATAAATATACGAGACAAAAATTACCAAACTCTCGATCTAGACTTGCAATAATACCGGCAGTATCATAGGCCGACGCTCAGTCTTTTGAAAAAGAAATTGACCGACGTCATCGCGAATTTTATTCTTCAGATACATCTCATTCGCAGCAAGTTTCGGATTTTTATCTTTTAAAATATTTTTAACTTTGAGCCGCACGTCTTCAATCAACTGTTTACTCTCTTTCATATATACAAAACCGCGTGAGATGATATCTGGCGAACCAACAAGCTCACCGGTGTCAGATTTAACGGTCGCAATAATAACAACCATACCATCAGCAGCCATCATCTGGCGATCACGCAGTACAACATGACTCACATCTCCAACACCAAGGCCATCAACAAAAACATGCTCAGCATTAGCTTTTTCCTTAGTCAAAACAACATGACCGTCTTTTGCTTCAATCACTGCTCCATTTGAAGTTACCAGAACATTCTCCTGTTGAAAACCAATGCTTTTCGCGACCTCACCGGCAGCGCGTAACATAAAATGATTCCCTTCTAACGGAATAAGATATTTTGGTTTCAAAAGACGAATCAGAAGTTTTAAATCCTCAGCTTTAATGTGACCGCCGGCATGAATATCCATCATATCACTGTGATATACGAGAGCACCTTCTTTAACCAACGTATCACGCAACCGCTGCACGGAACGCTCGTTACCCGGAATAACTGAAGAAGAAAATATAATAGAATCCGTTGGTTCGATTTGCCAACGTTTATGTTCTTTTGCGGCAATGCGCATCAACGCGGCATTATCTTCTCCTTGAGCACCAGTACACATAATCACCAACTTTTTATTCGGCAATTTCAGTGCAGTCTCCGGAGAAACAATGGTATTCCCTTTCGCCTGGAGGTACCCAAATTTGAGCGCAATTTCCACATTCGTGCGCATACTATACCCCTCAATCACAACACGCCGATCAAATTCTTCGGCAAGCCAAATGACTTGCTGGACACGACTCAAGAGTGACGCAAATGTACCGATAATAAGACGCCCGGGCGCTTTCTGAAATATCGTACGCATTTGATCACCAACCAAAGATTCGGAAATTTGGTGTCCAGGAAGCCACACATTCGTGCTGTCAGAAAGTAATGCTAAAACACCTCGTGCGCCGAATTGCGCAATGCGCATAAAATCTATCGGCGCATCCATCACTGGATTAAAATCGAATTTAAAATCGCCAGTGTGCACAATAGTACCCTCAGGGGTATCAATCACAATACTCACGCAATCAGGAATATTGTGATTCACACGATAAAAATGCACCGTGAATTTGCCCAAACGGAGTACCGTATCCTCTTCAATGAGACGCAAATGCAATTTTCCAGATTCTGGAAAATCTTCTTGGCGCTTTTTGATAATAGCCAGAGTGAGTTTCGTACCATAGAGTGGCGGATTACCTAATCTTGGAACTAAGTGAGGAATCGCACCAATATGATCATAGTGACCGTGAGTAATAATCACACCACGAATATTCTTTTCCTTACCTTTAAAATAACTGATATTAGGAACGATGTAATCGACGCCAGGATGTTCTTCTTCTGGAAATTGAAGTCCTAAGTCGATAATGATGATGTCATCGCCGTATTCCAAAAACGTACAGTTGCGACCAACCTCTTCTGCACCACCCAGAACGACAATACGTAAGCGATCTTTCGAATGCGGTACAGATCGCAGAACTGGCGATGGAACATGTGTTGGTGCGTACGTTGTACGCGAAACATGCGCCGTGCGATGTCGCGAAATTGAACTATGTGTTTGCTGTTCATGTTGCGGAGGTGAAGTTCTGCGTGTTACCAGTGAAGTTGGTGAGGGTGTTATAAGTGGCGCTGTCGGACGTTTACTCGCAGGCAAATAAAAATCAAGGAGCATAGGGCGTTGTGAAGAATGAAGAAATTGTGCAGACATAGTGAAATAATAAAATGTAAGAGAAAAAAATGTTGAAGATTGAAAATGAAGGACGCTGATGTTGATGTATTAAAGAGAGATATTCGCGAGCGCGCTCTTAGAGGTGATGACAGAAACAAAAATGATACCGAAACAAATTTGATGCGTTTAAGGTGAAGTTTTCCATTGCCTTTCGGTTTTGCGATACCATTCAACAATGTCGCGAAAACGATCAGATGGTGTAGTGATATAACGCGATGCAACTCCCCGAACGTCCTGACTCACTGCATAGGTATAAAACGGATTGTAAAGAAAGATTGCGGGTAATTCGTCAGCAAGGATATTTTGAAAATGCAAATACTTCAGTCGACGTTGTTCAGCATCGGAAGTCTTACGCGCTTCTTCAAGTAACTTGTCAACATTTTTATTAAAGAAAACTGCGAGATTGAGACCAGGGTGTTTACTTTGCGAAGAATGCCAGAAAGGATAGGGATCAGGATCAATACCAACAATTTCGCCAAAGAGAAGAGCTTCATACGCACGAGGTTTAATAATTTTGGATTGCATCTCAGCCTGACTGATGATATTCAGTTCCACACGAATCGCAAGTTTTTCCCAAGATTCCTTGAGAATATTCGCCGTCGCAACATACTCTGGTTGATCCACCGTCGTAATTGCAAACGCAAGTTCCTTGCCATTCTTATGACGCACGGCATCTCCATCAAGAAATACCCAACCTGCCTCATCAAGTATTTTTTTTGCTCTCTCAGGATCGTAACCGTATTTTTCAACTTCAGCATTATGTCCAATGTAACCGGGCAGAATCGGAGTATAAATCACATCTCCATCACCTACTAATGCTTCACGAATAATACGCTCACGATCAAATCCATACACAAGCGCTTTGCGTATTTGTTTGTCGGCAAGCAGACTATTCTTTTGATTAAAAAAGACAGCGGAGTATTGCGGAAGATGGAGAGAATAAAATTCCAAATTTTTATTTTTATTCACCAGAATATTACGTTCTGATTTTGGAATAAAACCCAAACCGTCAACTTCTTTTTTGCGGATAGCTTCGAGTGCAGAAAAAATATCCGGAAATAAAGCGAAATGCACACGTTCTAAATACGGTTTTTGGCCGTAATACGAATCATTCCGCACAAGAGTATACGACGTGATAACTCCAGCTTTGTCTTTCACAAGCGTATCAAAGCGAAATAGACCGCTCCCAATTGGTTTCAGATTTAATTGCGCGAGACGTGCATTTGCTGGAGGAATATCATACCACAAATGTTCGGGAAGAATACCAAAAGTGAACCCCGATAAAAATGGAGCGAAGGGTTCCGTAAGTGTCATATTAAAAGTAAAATCATCAATCTTATTCACTTGCACGCCGCGAAGACTCGGTAACAGTGGACTTTGAAATTCCGGATCCTGAATACTCAAAATAGTGAAGATGACATCATCGGCAGTCAAAGTTACGCCGTCATGCCACGTAGCATCCTGTCGCAAATAAAAAGTATATGTGCGTTGATCTTCACTCAAGGCGTACGTATTGACAAGATCAGGAATAAGATTTTGGTTCACATCAAAAGTAAAAAGACTAGAGAAAACGAGACGTGTAATATCAGCATCTACATCACTCGTTTGGGATAATATAGGATTCACATATTCGGGTTTTCCAACAAGAGCTTCGGAATACTCCCCACCGGCTATAGGCACGACAAAAGTGTTTCGTAAGTAGTATCGCGTTCCTATTCCCAACAGTGCGGCCACGAATATGAAAAATGCCAGAAAAAAACTGAGTCGTTCGCGAGGAGAAAACACAACAAATAAATACTTCAACTGCGCAAAACGAGGAATGCGCAGTGGAGATTGGGCGAACACAAGTTTTCTATTGACATCTGTGGTTTCACGATGTTTCCGAAGTTCTTTACGTTGCTTAAAAGCAGAAAATAACTTGAACAATGAAAATCTCATAATACTCTACAGGGTGCAAAACTCAAAGATAAAAACTCTATACGATGATCAACGCAACCGCGAGACCAACAAAAAGAATGCTGAGTACAACCGTTGTAAGAAACAAAGCACGCTCTGGACCCCTCCTTGTGCTATAGAGGCTTCCCTCACCCCCAAATGCACTTCCCAGCCCTGCGCCCTTTTGCTGCAAAATAATAGCAAATATCAGAAGTAAACTCACAATAAATTGCGCGACACTCAGTACAAATTGCATGAATTCGTATTTATTTTGTTATCATTTCCGTTCCAAACATTGGCTCTGCAAATCACAAAATGTGCGGGAGGCAAAAAATATGAAAATATTTCGAATGGAAATGTCTCAAAATTTTGAGAATAAAATGTTTGGGAGTTTGAAAAAGTTTGAAAATCAATGAAGGAGATCACATTCTCCTCAGGCCGATCAGTGCTGACGAAGAAATAAATGAGCTAAAAATGAATCGAAAATAAGATAAAAAGATACTTCCTCGAATAACAATATATCCAAGTTACCATTTTTATAAAAATTTGTCAAATTTCGTACAGCTTTGCTACAGTACATCATATGCATCCTATACTCAAAGCACTCAATCCAGAGCAACAAAAGGCAGCACAGACTATTCATGGTCCTGTTTTAATTATCGCTGGCGCCGGTTCAGGTAAAACAATGACACTCACCTATCGCATAGCCTATATGATTTTAGAAGGCATTCAGCCGCAGAATATTGTTGCGCTCACATTTACGAACAAAGCGGCGCAAGAAATGAAAACACGCGCTATGAAACTCCTTGCGCACCAGAGAACTATCACGCCCATTATGGGCACATTCCACGCCTTCTGTGTACAAATACTACGCCGAGAGATTGAAAACTTAGGTTTCAAAAAAAATTTCACCATCTTCGATACGAACGATTCTCAGCAACTCATCAGAAAAGTCATGAAAGATATAAGGATCGACACGAAAACAATAGCACCCTCGAGTGTTCAACGCATTCTCTCACGAGCAAAAAATACTATGCTCTCTCCAGAAATGTTCGGCGAAAGCGCACAGAATTTCAAAGAAGAACTCACGGCAAAAATTTATGATGCATACCAAAAAGCGTTACACGAACACAACGCCCTTGATTTCGATGATTTGCTCTTGAAAACCGTGGAGCTCTGGAAAACACACCCGAATATTCTTACAAAATACCAACGTGCATTTCCATACCTTCTTGTTGACGAATATCAGGACACGAATGAAGTGCAATACATCCTCTTAAAAATGCTTGCCGAAAAACAGCGAAACATTTGCTGCGTTGGCGATGACTGGCAATCTATATATTCCTTCCGGGGTGCTAATATCCAAAATATTCTCAATTTCGAACAGGACTATCCGGAAGCCAAAATCATCATGCTTGAAGAGAATTATCGTTCCACCGCGAACATTGTCGAGGTTAGTAACCACATGATTCGACTCAAGCAGAAACAAAAAGATAAAAAACTTTGGACAAAAAATAAACAAGGCGCGAGGGTTATGATCTACCAAGCGATGGACGAGCGTGATGAGGCTGAATATATTGTACGCACTATTTTTGACCTTCCGCTCAATCACGCCTCTTTCACAGAGAACGTTAACACTCACAATGCAGAATTCAAAAACAAAACAACGGATGAGCTTGTGTATGAACCGGTAGATACTGAGACACAAAAAAGTCATAGTGTCTTGGAAAAAATTATGGCAGCGCGCTCGTTTCAAAAAGAACGATCGCAGCAACTCTTAGAACAAACGATCCGACATAATAATAAACGAAAGGATTTTTCTCGGTATGTGATTCTTTTTCGCACCAACGCGCAATCGCGTGTTTTTGAAGAAGCGTTTCTGCAATATGGAGTCCCCTACACGATCGTCGGTGGGATTCAATTTTACGAACGCAAGGAAATTAAAGACGTGCTCGCCTATCTGCGTGTGCTGGTGAATGCGGATGATTGGGTCAGTTTGGAACGTATTATCAATGAACCGCCGCGAGGGATAGGCAAACGCTCGTGGCTGAAGGTCGAGCAATACGCGCGCGAACATCATAAAAACTTTTTTGAAATCATCCAAGAGATGGCTCCTGAAATTCCAACAAAGCAAACTCTGGCGCTCAAACAATTTGCACAGAATTTCGAAAGTATCAAACAGGATGCCATAAACCTACCGCCTATTGAGATACTCGATCTGCTCGTGAAAAAAACTGGTTACAAAGACGCCTTACTCGACGGAACACAAGAAGGTGAAGCGAGGTGGGAAAATATTCAGGAACTCAAAACTGTGATGCGCAAATTCCAAAATAAAAAAGGCGAGGAAACGATCGTGGCCTTTTTAGAGGAAGCAAGTCTTATAAGCGATATAGATACATACGACAATGCGGCGAATGCAGTCACGATGATGACGGTTCATGCAGCGAAGGGATTAGAGTTTCCGACGGTCTTTCTTGTAGGAATGGAAGAGGGACTGTTTCCGCACGCGCGCAGTCTCTGGACACCAGAAGAAATGGAAGAAGAACGACGCCTATGTTATGTTGCGATCACACGCGCCAAAACGGAATTGTATATTTCCTACGCAGCGCAACGAACCATCTACGGCGCAACGCAAATGAACGAACCGTCACGATTTCTTGCCGATATTCCACAGCATCTCCTGAAAATAATCAGCGCGGAACAACATGCGTTAAGCTAAAAAAATATATTGCGAAGGTCCGATACGAGTGTGATATCAAACTCGATACGAAAAAAATTTACTTTTGTTCAAAAATATGCTATTATTCATAAATAATAAACCGAAAAAAAGCAAAATTCGCAAAAGTTAATAAAATAATAAATATGCCAAACAAAAAACTACCCAGTCCGATTACGACAAAAAGTCAAACAAAAGTGGCCGCAGAAAAAATCATTATTACCGTGGCTATTAGCGCAGCAACGCTTGCTATTGGAGGTGGGATCGCAGCCGGTTTTATAGGAGGTTACACCAAAAATACTCCAGTGATATCAGACTTGATATCCAAAAAATTAACAGATAAAAGATGTAATGATGTTGATAATGACAAAGTGTGTGATAGTATCGATAATTGTCCAAATGTAGCAAATCCGGATCAAAATGATCGAGATGGAGACAGAGTTGGAGATGCTTGTGATACTATCGATGGGCCCAATAAATGTATCGTAAATCCAAAGGATGAATATCGCATGGTGCCCTGTGAATATCAAACGGTACAAGCAGCAATCGACGCTGCGCGTGAGACAGAGATCGTCTGGATCGATACAAAAGAAGACGGCACCGCCTATAGAGAATGTATTGTAGTAGATAATAAACAAACCACTACTATTCAAGGAAATTCTCAAAACCATCCAACCATAAAAACGCCAGAGAATGAAAGTTGTACAACAGTGACCCTACACGACACAATTGAAGTAAATGTCAAAAACCTCAATATTGACGGGGGCAGAGAAAGCTCTGCAATGCGTTTGATCAATGCACGTAGTAATATTTACAATTCTAAATTTGAAGCTTGGAATCCGAATAGTAATGCGACACTTATTTTAGAAGGGAACTCTTATGCATATCCAAGAGATTCTGAAATTACAGGAACCTATGGCGTAATCCTTAAAGATACTAGCCACTTTTTTCCACGAAATGTAGATATTATTGGCGGTTCAGGAGCTATCACTATGTATGGCGACACGTACATGCGCACAAGTCGAACGCGAGTAAAAGAAGGCGGCATAGAATTACAGGATCGTAGTGGAATGGATATGATGAATTTGGATATTGATTATGCAGATATTGGTATAGAAACAAATACGAGCGGAATCATTGAATTAATAAACTCTACGATAGAAGGAAATCGAGTGGGGATTCAATGCACTGAAAATTGTGGAGGACGCGTACAAATAAGTCACTCAATTATAACAGGTGGAGAAACACCTATGCAGAATATCAACTATCCAGATTTTAATGATGGACGAACATCTCTACTCTGGTCACCGAATGGAACTTGTAGCGATCTCTGTAATGATCCAGATGTTCTTTGGGGAAATCCAGATTTTATTGGAGATACTCACGTGCCAGGCTCTAAGTCACCAACAATAGACAAAGCAGAGGATGGACCTGAGATAGATGTACGAAATTTTCCACGACCAGTTGATGGTAATAATGACGGTAATGCAAAATATGATCTTGGGGCTTACGAATTCACTCCAGATCAAGATCGGTGATTACGTAAGATAAAAAGTAAATTCTTTTAAAGAAAACTGCGGATAGCTTGCGTTGCTTGAACGCCGATAAGTGAAAGAAGCTCGAGATCCGACGCGCGCGCAATATTTTGAACGGACCCAAAACGATTCAAAAGTGCTTTCTTACGTTGAGGGCCAATACCGGGAACCTCATCCAGGAGTGAACGCGTAAGAACTTTACGATGGCGCTTGCGATAAAACTCAATCGCAAAACGATGAGCTTCATCGCGCATGCGTCGGAGTAATAAAAGGGTTGGCGAGTCTTTCGGTAATCTTATACTTTGAAAAGAAAAAGGGAATTTTTGCACGTTATTTTTAGCATCTCTGTGCTGTACAAAAATATCTTCTTCGCGCTTCGCTAAAGCTGCAGCTGGAATTTGAATACCTAAAGCGTCCAATACTTGAATCACGCTACTCAGTTGACCTTTACCTCCATCGATGAGCAAAAGATTGGGCGTACCCCACTCACGATGACGTTTGAATCTACGAAATAAAACCTCCTGAAGCATAGCAAAATCGTTCGGAGTATCAATACTGTGAATCTTAAATTTTCGATACTGATCTTTACGTGCTTTGCCTTCTACAAAAACAATCATCGAACCAACTGCTTCATAACCCTGAATATTCGAAATATCATACACTTCTATGCGACGTGGCAACGTTGAAAGATGTAGAATTGTTTGAAGCTCCTCAAGAGATTGATGAGTGTGCTGAACGTTAATCTTCTTATGCGCGTAGGTTGCCTGAACAAAGGCAAGGGCGTTCTTCTGACCCATCAGCAATAACTTTCGCTTGTGACCCCGTTTGGGTACGGTACATTTGATTCCTCGCAAAGCCGCGGACACAGGATGTGGAACAATCACTTCTTTTGGTAATTCAGCTACTTGCGTATAGTACTGCGCAAGAAAAGCTTCGAGTATTTGAGATTCATCAGCGCTTTCAACATGCTCAAGGGGAAACTTTGCTTGTCCACTCACCTGCCCTCGCCGAACAAAAAAAATGTGCACCGCAGCATGAACGCCAAACTTTGCGACACTGACTACATCCTGAGATTCATCATGGAGTGAAATAACATGCTGTTTACTCATCACTCGACGGATCGCTGTTATCTGATCACGAAAACGTGCGGCTTTCTCATATTCAAAACGACGAGCGGCAGTCTGCATTTTTTGTTCCAACGCGCGAAGGAGAAAAGCAGCATCGCCCCGTAAGAAAGCGCAAACTTCGGCAATCAATTGAGGATATTCTTGTCGTCCCTCTTCGATCGCACACGGTGCAACACATCGCCCGAGATGATATTCCAAGCACGGGCGCTTCGGCATATTCGTACACGTGCGAAAGGGAAAAAGCGTACGAAGAACACGCAACGTCTCATACACGCTCGCTATCGAAAGAAACGGTCCAAAATATTTACTACCGTCCGCAATCATCTGACGCACAACGAACACCCGGGGAAAAGACTCTTGAACAGTAACCTTGATGTAAGAAAAATTGCGATCATCTTTGAGAACAATGTTATACTGCGGTCGATATTTCTTGATCATGGAAGTCTCGAGAAGCAACGCCTCGGTTTCTGAATGGACGATCATGCACTCGAGGTCAACAATTTCCGTCACCATTTTTTCTTTATCGGACGCAAGACTTGAATGTTGGAAATAAGAAGAAACTCGCTTACGTAAATTCTTAGCCTTCCCAACATATAACACCGCGTTTTTTGCATTACGAAAAAAATACACACCCGGCTCTTGCGGGAGTGTTTGTACTTTTTTATTCACTAACGCGCGCATACGTTTTGCGACGAGGCTTTTTGCGACTATAAACAACGGATGAGCGGTGTGAAAATTTTGAACGTTCCGACGCATGAAGCAACATAAGACAATATGAAAGAACAATAACAAAAAAGATAATAGGCAAGAGTGTATGAGGAAACACAGAAAAACGTTGCGTCGGAGTTTCCAACCAGGAAACGGAAGCCGCATACGGAGTCAAACGTACCGCATACTGCATAAGTTGTCTTTGGAGATTCTCGAATGCAGCCTGCGAAGCATCTTCTGTGGCCCACGGACGTAAAGTAACAGGACGACTCTTATAACCCGTATCATTTTGTATTTGTAAACCCTCCCCAGAAGAATCAGATTCGGTGGTAACTGGCTGCGGCGTTACAGTTGGAACACTATCGCCAGCAGATTGCTCAGATTGCGCCACACTCTGTGGAGATAATGTAGCGTCAGTATCGGAATCAACATCAAGCGTGGTAACTGCAGGCTCTTGCGGAGTATCTGACACAGGTTTCTGTACAACATTCAGTTTCGTTTGAGGAATAGTCTCCGTTGGAACCTGAGCAGACTGAGTAGTCATGCGTGATGATGCGGATTGTGGAGTCGCTCCGGTGCCGATATTGGACTGAGACCCAGACGAAGAGGGAATATCATTCCCTACTGTTTCCGAACGAAACCCAAAATCGGAAAGAAGGTTCATTTGATCTGTATCGATCACAATTTCAACAAAGCGAGGATTGGAAGCTGTCGTCAAACGATATCCGGATTCGTCCGGAAGTGTCGCAGTGTCAATCATTACAAAGTACCCTCCCGAAGCTACATGAGAAAAGAGATATTTCCCTTGGGAATCGGTAAAAGTTTCAGCAATACGATTATCCAAAGCTTCTTCGAATTGCTCCGAGCCATCGTCACGATACAACAGCACTTGCACATCAGAAAATCCAGCTTCAGTGGCATCATGCAAGGTATTATTATTGCTATCCTCAAAAACTTCGTCACCGATGCTGCTCGTTGGCAATGCATATCCAAAACTATCGACATTCGTTTCCGATGTATCCACGTCCACAGCAATACGCTTCGGTTGGTTAGCGGTCGTCAATGTATACCCCTGCGGCAATCGTTCCATCAACACCAGGACAAAATAATCACCTTCTTCTGGAATTAAAAATCGAAATCGACCGTCCTCATCCGTGAACGTACTTGCAACAAGTGTATCATTCAGAGTTTCCAAAACACCCTTGTGCGCTGCATCGCGATACAAACGTAACTCTATATCACTAAAATTCGTCTCGCCATCATCATGTTGTTGATTACGATCGATATCATGCCAAAGCGTACCGAACATTACCGTCGATTTCTGCGCAACATCAGGTAAAATATAAGCGACGTCTTGACTCGAGACACTCTCCAGCGCCTGCAATCGCACCTCCTGAAAGCCACCGAGAAGTTCATAAGGACCCTCACGAGCATCCACAACTTTTACAAAAAAAAGTCCTGGACGCAAACCCGAAAAATGATAGAGGCCTTGTTCCGCAGTATTCATTTCCGCAAGCAGTGTATCAGTTCCGTCAAACACGTCGCTCTGATTCGTATCTTCATACAAAGCGAAGTGAACATCGGCGATGCCGGTTTCAGTCGTTGCGTCAAAAACATTATTGCGATTCACATCATAAAAAGCCTTGCCTGAAATCGTCAAAGTAACAACCGGATTCACGAAAGTATTCGTTTGTTGCAACAATCCGTCATCTATTTGATATCCAACTTTACTTGCGATAGCGTTCGTTTGAGCAGGATGAGCGACTCGTAGGTTCCACGAAAACGATCCTGTGCCGACTGGCAGTTGATTCGATTGTAAAGTAAATCCACCGTCGGTTATCGTAAATCCGTCTTCATCAGCTACATCAGTGAGAGAGATGTTATTCCAAAGAAACGTTCCGGGAACATACGCGGTGCCAGGAGGAAATACGTGAGAAAATTGAACTCGCGAAAGAGATGTATCGCTTTGATTATCATATTCGATGTGATATGTAAGCATTGCCCCCGGAAACACAGGCACATCACGCTCAGTAGCGCGTGAAAGCAACGGAAAATCCAACAGTAAAGTTGCAAGGCCAGCGACAACAGTAACTTTCGCGAATAAGAGAAAACCGCTGACGAGCGCAAAGTGCTTCGAAAGGAAAGCATGGAGATGAAAACGCGCATACGAGTGAAGGTACGTTCCGGTCGAATTCCGCCTTGCGAGATGATGAAAGAGATGCGCGCGAGGCTTGTAAAATAAAGTAAAAAAATGTTTTGTCCCACGCGTCACATATAGCGCATAGCAAAGGGATGCGAGAAAAAGAAAAACAAAAATGAGTGTGGGTTCGGGGCGTGACACAGCACGAAGTAATTGCATCCATACAGGTTCGGTTGAAACGAATGTTTTCGCGTCCACAGATGAAGTTGCTTGTGCAACGCGATCGAAAGGAGCGAAAAACCTCAAAACCTGTCGCACAAGTTGCTGAAGCGAACTTCCTTGTGCTTGAGGAGCAATATCTTGGGGCGCTACAGCAACCCTCAGTGTGACCTGAAAATCCGGTGCTTCAAAATTTTCCGCAGCGAGAAGAGGCGTCGAGTCGACAATAACGGTGATGAAGATCACGATTGCGAAAACATAAAGAGTGCGACATCGTAATATTCGCAAAATACTATAAAATGCACGCTTCAGATAATTTGCGAAATAATGTAAAGATTGAAAACAAAACATAGAATAATTACAGCATAAAAACATCGCAAACACAAAATCTTGACTGTCAATCATGCTCGTGCTTATATGTCTTTCGTAGTTCTATTGCGATTTTTGCAACCAACAACCAAACTGAATCAAGGAGGATTCAAATGGAAAAGAAATAGTGGCTTGCGACTTCAACAGCACTCTTTCAATCATCGCTCCCTGATCGGTAGACCAACGAAGCTTGAAACCAGAAAACTTCGGCGCTAAAATAAAACTAACAGCGAAATACAACCAGTACATTCATTGTTCCCCAAGACAGCCAGTCATAGTTCGGCTGTCTTCCTGTTTAAAGGGTCTGTCGCCGAATACGCTTTCGTCACGAAATCGTAGAATTTCGTGACAGAATCGCTGAATAAATTTTGAGGTTTATATGGAATATAAGCCGAAAAATTTTGAAACGATGCTGACCGAAATTCTACGATTGCAGCAGAAATGGTATTCGGCGACAGACCCTTAAAAGGTCGTGTTAGAAAAGTTACACACAACCTCCGCAGAGCGGAATCATTGCAGTCCAAACATGTACAAAAAATTTGAAATACTCTTCATCCTCATCCTAGTCGTAGGTATTGGATTTTTATTGCGTGCGCGCCTTCGAGAAACATATGAAAGTTGGCAACGAGCAAGCATTCAATCAAGTCTACCTCAAGCACAAAGTTATGCAGAGGTACAACAGCTGCAAAATATAAATGATGGAGAAGTACAAAACGTCGACGAAGTAACAAACGCAACATCCAATGCACCGGCAGAAACAACGCAAAAAAATCTCGAGACCGAACAGCTGAACACTCTCGAATTTGCAAATGAATCAGCGATGCCGCAAGAGCAAACTACTCAGGACACGACCGAAATCAAAAAACCCAACGCTATTATTCCGGAATCCATCAATCTCGCGGTGCCATTCACGTCACAAGCGCCGTACGCGAATTGGGCGCTCCCCTACCAAGAAGCATGTGAGGAAGCGGCAGCGCTCATGGTCCACGCTTTCTATACAAATCTCACGCTTGATCCAGCGCGCGCTGACAAAAAAATTCTCGATCTTGTAGATTTTCAAGAACAGTATTATGGATTTTATAAAGACACAACCGCTCAAGAAACCGCTCGATTCATACAAGACCTATGGGGATACACGAACGTACGTGTGGAACCAGCAAAAATAGAAACTATCAAAGCAGCGCTCACGCAAGGTTTTCCCGTGATGATTCCAGCTGCTGGGCGTATGCTTGGTAACCCTTACTTTACCGGCGAAGGTCCACTGTATCACATGCTCGTTATTCGCGGCTACACTAAAGATGACAATTTTATTACCAATGATCCAGGCACCAAACGCGGTGAAGGTTATGTGTATAAGGCATCAACACTCATGAACGCGATCCACGATTGGAATAATGGAAACGTGGAAAGTGGAGAAAAATTGATGATTATTATTGAACCAAATTAAATGTCCGCAAAAAATACTCGTTACGAAGAACCGCCCGACGTACATCGGGGGATCCCGACCAAAGCCTCGAGACGCGAGGGCTCTACTTTGCCAGACACAAAAGATGCTGTCGAGAATATTACTCAGCTAAACTCACAGACTGAAGGATGGCATCAAAGTCATTCTTCAGCTGATTGTATTCTGCTTCGGATTCGGCATAAAATATCGCCATGAGGGTCTGGGGACTTCCCTGCTTTTTCAGAAAGTAGTATTTTTGAAAAGTAATTCCTGTCCCATCCTCGCAAAAATCGGAAGATCTGGTTACGACATATCCAGGAAGAGAAGCAATCTTCACCTCCTCAGAAGCGCCCGGCTTCTTGCAGGTGATGTCTGCGAGCTGGGCCACCTCTTGAGCACTGAGAGAAGCATTAACCGGGAAGGTTTCAAACACGACCGCGGGATCGAAAAGATCTTCACGTGAAATTTGATGAATTGTGGTCGTTATTTCCGGACCTGCAGACGGGACAAAGGCACTCTCCTGTCTCTCTTCTCGATCAGTCACTTTCCATCCCGATGGCAGGGAAATGGCATATCCGTGGCCAAGTTCGACAACGGCAGCGTCGGTTTCGTCATTGGACGTTGTTGCTTTCGTATTCGAAACAAAACTGTTTGAAGTCTGGGCATTCACTGAAGAGGTATTTTTTGCGGACGCGTTGGTGGATGCATTGGAATTATTTTCCTGATTCTTGGAAGAAAGAGCGCACCCACCAAGAATGAGCGTTGTAGCGATGAGGAAAAGAGAAAATATTTTATTCATCAGGTTTTAATTATTCGCCGCGACTTGCTGCTTGGAGATGAAATAAATTATTGTATTGTTGGTTCTTCAAGAGTAACGGACCTATTCATGGTAACATTTTTTATGAAAAGAAAGGAAGGAGAAGCGTCGTAAGACACTTCCCCTGTTTTTTCAGAAAGAGACAATGTGCAAATAAAGGGTTATGGATTACCCTTTGGAGGCCGGACATACGTCTGATACGAACGATAGGTTCCTCCCTGCGCAACCTGTGGGTAGCAGGAAAAGCCGTTGAAAGATGTAGATGTGTTACCCCTCCAGAACTCAAGGTGGGTGTGGCAGCCGGAAGACTTTCCCGTGGAACCTCGGTTCATGAGGAAGGTTCCCTGGAGAAGATCGTTTCCCGGACTGATGAAGTTATTGGGATCAGTCATACCATGAGCCACCCGGGTCCAGTAGGGAGAGACATGCCCCATCTGCACCTGCCAGCCATAGTTACCAAGCCAGCCCGCACTCCACACGATACCACGAGCAGAGTTTAGAACAGAAAGCCAGCAGTCAGCGTTTCCTGCGCCCCAGTTGAAGTCACCAGCATACTTCACGGTTTCGAGGTGCCAGACATAGGATGTCAGGACATTCGGATTTTCATCCTGATACGGGAATTTGAAAGTGGCGGTACAACTGGCAGCCGCGCTCATGCCCTGCGCTTCATCCCCCGAATCCGTTGGTGGATTCTCCGCAGCCTCATCATCGAGTTTTTTCACCTTCTCTTTGAGAATCCATGGATAAAGTATCTCGTTTGCCGCGAGAAGTTCTCCCCCAATCGTGAAAAGAAACTCAAAGTATGTCTCGTCCGCGTAGTACCGGACTCCTCTTACACGATCACCTTCACGCAAATCGGCAAGAAGAGAATACAGAGAGAGAATCCCATCGCGTTCGAAGCCGAAGAGCTCTCCGTGCGGTTTGAGTGTCACAAGAGCATCGAAATCAGCACGCTTCGCAACAGTCCTTAGATCGCCGTTCTGCACGATCTCCTCGAGGTTGAAACACAGCCCATCCCGTCTTTCACAGGATTCGAGATGAGCCTTTTTGAGGGGAAGGAGAGCAGCTCCGCAGAGCAGCAGGAACGTTATCATTCCCACTGAAATCATCCCATGTTTTTTCATGGTTTACTCCTTTTGCGATACGCTTCAATGGGTGATGAAGCGTATCAGGGTTTGGGAAATGAAAAGAGCGTCAGAGAAAGAATCCTCATCATAAGAATTCTTTACGAAGACGACCATCGTCTTTGTGATTTCATCGTAGCATCTCATGGTAGTGTGTCAATACCATTTTTGTCCACAGCCGTCGCGACGGCAAACGCTCGGTGAAATCGATACCGCAGGACAAAAATCAATAACAACACTTTCGATATACTCCCGACAAAAAATCCCCAGCCAAGCGATGAAAGGCCCAACTGCTTTGCTAATATCGCCGCAACACCGCTCGCAACACCAAATCCGATAAGAGAACAAAGTACCGGAAACCAAGTATTCTGCAGTGCGTAAAAACTACGCGCGAGCAAATGCGCAATACTCTCAAGAGGAACGCTCAAAGCAAAAATACTCAAGAGCATTGCCGTGCCCGTGACCGCCGATGCATCAAACTTCCCGCTGCCAAGAAAACTACGAACAATCACACTACTGAATAATGCAAATACAACCGCAGAAGGTATCGTGAAATACAAAATCTTTCGGGCACCGTCGCGCACATACTGCCAGAATTGCTCTCGTTGTAAAGAAGCACGCGCTTCTGCTAACAGAGGAAACGTAGCCGTTGCAAACGCAATACCAAACAAACTCACGGGAACACTCATAAAATTGCGCGCAAAATTCATCATCGTGATACTCCCCACTGCAAGTGTCGAAGCGACCGTCGTAAAGGCGAAAAACGTAAGCTGTTCAGCAGGATGACCAATCATTTTAGGAATCATAAGTTCAATAATTTTTCGAAACGCAGGGTCTTGCCAGTGCAAAAACTTACGATACTGAAAAGATAACGAACGCACATCAAGCAACCGAATCGTAAGATGCAACACAGCACCAAGAAGCGTTCCAACTACTACACCAAAAATTCCTAACCAACGCGCAAACACCGCCACACCAAGAATAATGCCAAAATTATACAACACCGGCGAAAGTCCGTACGCGAGATATCGTTTACGACTCACGAGCATGGCACCGAAAGTATTACTCGCAGCGAAAATCAAAGGTGAAAGAAGCAAAAGGCGCGTGAGAGTCACAAGAAGCGTCTTTTGCTCGGCTGTAAACCCAGGCGCAAGTACGAAAGAAAATTTCGGTATCAACATAAAACTCACGACTCCCAATATCAACATCGTGAAAAGCGCGGTATTCAAAATAGTACTCGCGAGTCGATCAGCGGTTTCTTTCCCGCGCTGCACAAAAACTTGCCCTAAAATAGGAAGAAACGCTGCCTGCAAAGCACCTGCAACAAAAATATTCAACAAAAGATCCGGCACTAAAAACGCTGCGTTATACACATCAAGCTCCACGCCTGCACCAAACGTATGTGCAAGGAGCCGATCGCGCACGAGCCCAAGAAAATAACTTGCAAAAGCAGTCACAAAAAGTATCGCCGCTCCACGCGTCAGTTGATTCTTTTGAATCCACGAAAACATATAAAAAATGATAGAGGGTAAAAACATCAAACAACCGAAACAAAACCAATTGTGGACTACTCCTTGAAACTATAACATCGGCTATGCAAGAGACACAAAATTTGACACACTACGATGTATTCTCTACGATACCACAAACGTAAAACACTCTAGTATATAGTGGGGGAATGTTCATGATAAGGAGTATCAAAATGCTGAAGTCGCGAATCATAACAACATTGCGCTTTGAAAGTGGGTTGGCGAATACGAATAGGAAAGATCTGATTCAGTTCTTGAAACAAACAGCGATGCTGCTCGAAAGAGACGCACACATCGTTAAACATGCAACAGAGGATGGAGAACCAGACTCAAAGTGGTATTTCCTGGAAGGAAAAGCAGTGCCAGGAAATGAAAAATCCGACGACGTCATCACAGTAGAACTTTCTTTCGCCAAAGGGTTTCCAGAAGATATCGACATAATACTTGCATCAAACAGTCAAACGAAATAATACTGTGTCACGACCGCTTCTTCACAAACACCCATCACAAAATCAAGAAGTTTCGAGACATACCCAAAAACACAGCTCCTTTCCACAACGTGACTCCGAGCGTACTATCGCTTCCGGAGTCACAATGCTTTTTATGAACGTTGACCCAAAGCGCGTTTGCGAATATAATAAGCTGGATTCTTCCAAAACTACGCGATTCATTGTTGTATGCACTCAACCGAAAATATTGTCATCAAAGGCGCGCGCGTCCACAATCTTAAAAACATAGATGTCACTATCCCAAGAAACAAGCTCGTCGTCATGACGGGCCTTTCAGGTTCAGGAAAATCTTCGTTGGCATTCGACACAATTTACGCTGAGGGTCAACGTCGTTACGTGGAAAGCCTATCCGCATACGCACGACAGTTTCTTGGCCTCATGGATAAACCCGATGTTGATAGCATCGAAGGCCTTTCTCCGGCAATTTCCATCGACCAAAAAAGCACGTCGCATAATCCACGCTCAACTGTAGGCACTGTCACAGAAATCCACGACTATCTGCGTTTATTGTTTGCGCGCATCGGCACACCGCATTGTCCGAACTGTCACATTCCGGTTCTCAAACAAACCATCGAACAAATCATCGAAACAATCGGCAAGCTCGCTATTGAAACGAAAATCATGCTGATAGCCCCGATTGTCCACGATAAAAAAGGTGAACATAAACACATCTTTGAAGAAGCGCGAAAAAGCGGATTCACACGCGTTCGTGTCGATAACATACTCATGAGTATCGAAGAAGCGCTCGATCTTGATCTTGAAAAACAAAAAAAGCATAACATCGACGTTGTCGTCGATCGCCTCACAATGTCGCCGGAATTGCGTGGAAAACGCGGCAGACTCCGCGATTCGCTTGAAACCGTACTGGAACTTGGCAATGGGCTTGCGATCGTCCACGACGCCACCCATGAAAAAGACAAACTGTTCAGTCAACATTTTGCATGCACACGATGTGGACTCAACTTGCCGGAAATAGAACCGCGAAGCTTTTCATTTAATAGTCCACACGGCGCATGCCCAGAATGTACGGGCCTTGGAACCAGACTCGAAGTCGATCCAGAGCTCATTATTCCGAATAAAAATTTGAGCATTGCAGAGGGCGCGATTCGACCTTGGTCACGCACGGCAGCCAATCAAACATGGATGCTCCGCATCGTGGATGCTGTTGCAAAAAAAAATGAATTCTCGATCCGCACTGCTATCAAAGATCTTACAAAAAATCACATCGAACTCGTTCTCTACGGCACCGGCGAAACGCTGTATAATGTCAATAACGAATTTGGCACAAGCAAAATTAAAGAATACGTCACCGCATACGAAGGTGTCATCCCCAATTTAGAACGCCGCTACAAAGAAACGGAATCAGAATATATCCGATCCGAAATCGAAAGCTACATGCGTTCGTATCGATGCGAGCAATGTAAAGGGACACGCCTCAATACTACGGCATCAAGCGTACTCATTCACAGCAAGTCTATTGCGGATGTGAATAGCATGAGCATCGAACAAGCACAACGATTTTTCGAGCAATTACCAAAAACGCTTACCGAGAGACAAAAAATAATTGCTGCGCAAGTCCTGAAAGAAATCAAAGCGCGTCTTGGATTTCTCCACAACGTAGGTTTAGATTATCTAACACTCGACCGTGGAGCAGCAACACTCTCTGGCGGCGAATCACAGAGAATTCGACTTGCGACACAGATCGGTTCATCCCTCGTAGGCGTTATTTACATTCTGGACGAACCCAGTATTGGGCTCCATCAACGCGATAACGCTAAGCTCATCAACACACTTAAAACCCTACGCGATCTTGGAAACACCGTCATCGTTGTGGAACACGATGAAGAAACGATGTGGGCAGCGAATCATATTATTGACATCGGTCCGGGTGCTGGAAAACATGGCGGCGCAATCGTTGCGCAAGGCACACCGCGTGAAGTTGCGAAAAATAAAAAATCGCTTACCGGAAAATATCTCGCAGGAAAAATTGCTATTGAAGCGCCGACGCGCTATCGAAAAGGTAACAACAAAATGCTCGTGATCGAAAACGCGGAAGAATTTAATTTGAAAAATATCACGGTGCGGATTCCGCTCGGAAAATTCGTGTGCATCACGGGTGTTTCGGGTTCAGGAAAATCCACGTTGATGACGGAAATCCTCGCGAAAGCTCTGAACCGTTATTTTTACAACGCGAAAGATCTGCCGGGCAAACACAAAACTATTAAAGGCATTGAACACATCGATAAAGTCATCAACATTGATCAATCACCCATTGGTCGCACGCCGCGTTCCAACGCAGCAACATACACCGGCGTCTTTACTCCTATTCGCGATCTGTTTACCGAGCTTCCGGAAGCGAAAATGCGAGGCTATAAAGCGGGACGTTTTAGTTTTAACGTCCGCGGCGGTCGCTGCGAAGCCTGCCAGGGCGACGGCGTCACGAGAATCGAAATGCATTTTCTTCCAGATGTGTATGTCGAATGCGATGAATGTCACGGCAAGCGCTTCAATGAACAGGTGCTCGAAATCCACTACAAGAATCAAAATATCGCCGACATCCTCACAATGACGGTGGAAGAAGCGATGCAATTTTTTAGTAACATCCCTCTGATCTATCAAAAACTCAAAACGCTGTTTGATGTAGGACTTGGATACCTCCAATTAGGACAAAACGCGACGACACTGTCGGGCGGCGAAGCACAGCGCGTCAAACTCGCAACCGAGCTCTCCCGCAGATCCACAGGAAAAACGCTCTACATTCTGGACGAACCCACGACTGGACTCCACTTTGAAGACGTCAAACGCCTCCTATCGGTCTTACATCAACTCGTCAATAAAGGAAATACCGTGCTCATCATCGAACACAATTTGGATGTGATTAGATCAACCGATTGGGTTATCGACCTCGGTCCTGAAGGCGGCGATCGTGGCGGATACATCGTAGCCGAAGGCACACCCAGAGATATCGCACGCATCAAAAAAAGCTACACCGGCCAATTCTTGAAAAAAAGTATTCAATCAAAGAAGACCGTACGAATATTGCCAAATAAATAAAAAAATGAATCAAATGTATGCTATACTGAGCATAAGAAAAAAAATCTTATGCCGCAAACAAAGACACAACTTGAAGAAGCTCTCTACGCAACGCTCAATTATTTTGATCTCTCTGAGTATCCATTAACCCTCCTTGAAACACATCAATGGCTCTGGCAAAACAAAGCAAGTATTCCAGAGGTATTTGCAGGACTCGAACAACATCCAGAAATTGAAAATACGTTTGGAATGTATCACCTGAAGGGTCGCTCGAAAATCGTACACACACGACTGCGACGTCACGTGATCACAGAAAAAAAATTACGTAAAAGGCAAAGATACCTGCGCTTTCTTGCAAGTCTTCCATATGTTGAAGCAATATTAATAACGAATTCAGTTGCGATCCACAATGCTCACGAAGACAGCGATCTTGATATTGCGATTCTCACAAGCTCCGGCAAGTTGTGGTCCACACGATTCTTCGCAACACTTCCAGCAAAACTACTCAAACTCCGTCCAAAAATTTCACAGCATCATGTTGAAAAAAAAGACAAAATCTGTCTTTGTTTTTACACGACGCCAGAACACTTCAATCTCACGAACGAACGTATTACCTCGCCAGACATCAACTTTATCTACTGGGTCGCTACCATGTTGCCGATCCACAACCAAAATCAACAATACGAAACTTTTATAGATGCCAATCAATGGATTACAGACTACCTGCCAAATTTCGAACCGATCATCACCGTGTCATCGCGTCTCCTCAAAGCGTTGCGACTTCCATTCATACATTCACTCACAAAGCTCTTGAGTCATGAACCCTCCCTCAGAAAAATTCAACAATGGATATTGCCTGGGATTCTCAAAAAACTTGCGGATGCACCGGATACACGTGTTGTAATAAACGATACCCTGATCAAACTCCATGCACATGATCAGCGTCTCGCTATCCAACAAATCTGGCAAAAGAAAATTGAGGACTATCAAAAACGGACAATCATGCGACAATCCGGCATGCAAAAGTATATGAGATTGTGGGTAACGAAATCCGATCATGCTCCAGCCAAAGCACATCCTGTATAGAAAGAAAAAAATCTCGTAACGCATTAGAGAATGCGACATCGCTTATCTACATTTCTTTCAATGCTCGTATATGTTTTTGTATTTCTGCTGCCTTTGCAAACGCGATGGATGCTCACACAAGGCACATTGAATAATGAACTATGGGAATACGGCAGCTTCAGCCTCTATGCCATTGATATTCTTTTTTTTCTCATCCTCACGACATGGCTCATAAGTCACGCTCAATATAAAAAAACAACCAACGACCGATCCATTCCGCATGCTCCTCACAGCGCGCTCATTATTGTATTCATGCTTTTGGCAGTGATTGGCTTCTTTTCATTGACATGGAGTCTTGATTCCAAACTCAGCGGATATGCCTGGCTACGATTGATGGAAGGGCTGATACTCGTTGGTATTCTGCAGCAGTCACACATCCATACCAAAAAAATTCTCTGGGCGCTCCTTGCTGCCGGCGTATTCCAAAGCATCTTTGCTTACATACAATTTGCCATGCAAGAAGTTCCAGAAACAAAATGGCTCGGTCTTGCCGCGCAATCGCCGCTCACGCATGGCGTCAGTGTCATCGAAACAAGCCAATACCGACTCCTGCGAAGTTACGGTTCTTTTCCACATCCTAATATGCTCGCCGGCTGGCTGCTCATCACGCTCTTTGCCGGAAGCGCACTCGTCATGACAAGCGGTAGTATCAAAAAAAGATTCATAGTTACAGTTGGCAGTCTCATAATCACTCTCGGAATTTTTTTGACATTCTCACGAAGCGCTTGGCTTGCTCTGCTCTTTGGACTCCTCATAGCAGGAATCGCAACAAGTCATACACACTATCGCGCGAGGCAATGGAAATGGATTGGCATTATACTTTTTCTATTCCTCACTCTCATCGCAAGCAGCTCAGAAATAGTATTTTCACGCCTCGCAAGTAACGCGCGACTCGAACAACAATCACAAGAAACTCGAAAACTCTATACCACACAAGCATTGCAACTCCTCCACGACGACCAATGGATTTTCGGAGTTGGTCTTGGAACGTACACCTATGCGGTATACAAAAAAATCGACGATACTCAACCCGGCTGGTGGTATCAACCGGTGCATTACGTACCACTTATAATCCTGATTGAAATTGGCATTTTCGGTCTACTAGCATACATAATACTTTTGATCACGATTGGAATCAGTCTCGCACAATATACCTCTCATCACGCTCCGTATAGAGAATACGCAGAACATGCGAAACGAAGTATGTTATTTTTACCGATGACTCTCAACGCTGCGCTCGTGATATTCTTAGGATCCTTCGATCACTATTTCTGGACGCTTACGAGCGGCATACTCATTTTTTGGTTGATCATCGGCCTGTGGTTCAAAGAATGGAAATATATCCATCACGCGCATAATAAACTTGACTTCGAATAAATGATAGATGTATTCCCTCATATTATTTCTCCTTAATTGGGACTGTCGCCGATTTAAAATTTCGCAACGAAAAATTATATGCAGTCATTCGAACAAAACAGTACGAGGGACCTCGATGTTATCACATCATAGCCCCTCTTTAGATTGTAGTCGAACGAGACCTTGCTTACCCCCTTCGTGTTGAAACCCCGCAAGATTGTTATAAATCACACGCGCCCATTGCAGACGCGCGTCCGGTAAACTCACGTCGCATTCATAACACAACGCAAGTCCGTACCACGCCTCGAGTCCTTGCGGAAATATCTCGATAGCTTTCACAAAGAACACTCGAGCTTGACCGAGATTACCCTGAAGATAGTATTTTCTCCCGCGTCTATAAGCTTCTTGGTGAAGCTCAAAAAATTCAGACATTTCGACACCTCCTTGGTGATACTCAACAAAATGTGATAATCTGAAGGGAGATTACCAGTAATTCAAAATGTATGCCAGAAAAACCAAAACGTCAAATTCCCGAAACCGAATCAGTTGAAACAGACATTCCGCCGCTCGACGAAGAAAATCTCGCTCCCGAAAGCGAAGCTGATACAACGATACTCTCAAAAATGCGAAGTCAAATGAAGGGATGGGAAACAAAAACACGAGCGAAAAATATAAAATTGCAGCAAGAAAAAATGCAAGAAGAAGTGCACAGGCAATCCGAAATTGAAAAAGTGCGACAAGAAATTCTGGAAGAGATGAAGCAAGAAGAAAAAGGACGTAAAACAAAACGAGAACCTGTGAGTATGGAAGAAATAAACGCGGAGTCAGCTCGTTGGAGAGAAACGGTGAATCGTTTAGAAAGAGAAGGGAAAATCACACAAGAAAGTCGTGAAAAAAAATACGATCCAGAATTTGAAATTGTTAAAAAGGAACTCGAAGCTTACGAAAAAGAAACAGAAAATAAACCATTAATATCGCCAAGTGATGACATAGATCAAGCATCG
Source organism: Candidatus Kerfeldbacteria bacterium RIFCSPLOWO2_02_FULL_42_19 (assembly GCA_001818315.1). Classification (GTDB taxonomy): domain Bacteria; phylum Patescibacteriota; class Patescibacteriia; order HO2-48-17; family HO2-48-17; genus WO2-43-9. The sequence goes on along the minus strand of MHKF01000012.1, from coordinate 48,922 downwards.
GCACAGTGGAGAGCAGCGGTCGATCGTTTAGAAAAAGAAGGACGGATGAAGCCACAGTTACAGGAGAAGAGTAAAAAAAATAAAAGTAACAAAACATAGAAACAGTCGCCTCTCTACTGAACATCACTACAACAAGGGTCTGGCGCCGAATACGCTTTCGTCTGTGAAACATGAGTTTTAACTATAGAAAAAGAGGGGAATGACTCTCGCTTTCGAAGCACTGACACTGCACAGTGTGCTGAGAAAGGAGAAGTCTTCCTCCTCTTTTTCTATAGTTAAAAATGAGCAAAAAATCGTAGGAGATTCATGAGGTACTCCAGCTCTTGACGAAAAAAAACTTTGCTTATAAAGTATAGGCGCTTGAAACAGAAACCGCCCCGACAAACCGTCGGGACACATCAACATCACGGAGGTTTTCAATGAACATTACACAACTGAAACAAGCATGTGAGGAAACCGCGCAAATCATACGTGCACAGTACCTTCCTCCAACACAAGGGTCAAAAGATGCGGAAATCATCCGACTGGAAACCCGAAAAACCATCCTGGAAAAGGACTGGTTTAAGAAGAGTTCACCGGTGATCCAAGCTCAGCTGCTGGGACTCTTCGAACTGCGCGATGCTAATGACTGCATAGGATTTTTGCAACATTTGGCACATCGCCCGACAATCATCGGCGGCGTTTCAATCGAGGAAATGACCTATCTTGGCATTCCGGCAGAACGCGTCTATGGCATCTTCGTCCAGTTTGGCGTGAAGCGACTGGATGATGACTTCCGGTTTCGCTACCAGTTCTTCAGCTGGCGGCAAGGTCCATACTCAGGCAGCAAAGGACTCGTTCTGGTACGCAGCGAGGGAGAAACAACACACCTCATACTCTCAGTGGCCAACTCGTTTGCCGCTGGACAATCACTGTACGATCTGCCAGGCGGATTCTTTTTCAGCCCCCAGGACTTCAGCAAAAAAATCTCTGGCTTCCTGCGCGAGACAAGCGAGGAGATCGGACTCGGTCCCGAGGATGTCGAGGAAGTAATTGATATCGGTCCAATCCACGTGGATCCTGGCCTCACAAACAACATGCCGACGCTCTACCTCGCCCTCATCAAAGAACCGGCAGCTGCAAAGATCAAGGTAGGCCAAGTGGTCAATCCAGACATCAGGGAAATGAAATCCTATCCAGTGATCATTCCCGCCTCCGACCTCTGGGGTCCGGAGGGACACGTGCTGAAAAACACCAATGGCATGTTCGCACGCTGTGTTCTCGCAGGCTTAAGCCTCGGTCTTCTCAAAGGACCAATCTCATAGCCCCCTACCCAACTCATCAAATCCCACCACAAGCCCCTTCCTCAAAAAGCCTTGCATTCAGAAAATTCATTTCTGAACCCGCAAGGCATTTTTCATTTCCATAAAACTATGACATTTTAACTTTATTTTAGGAAAACACATTTTGCACTCATAGCCTCAGGGCTTCATGCGGAGATAGTTACTCCAACCGCTCCGGGCTCTTGTAAGCCAACGATATACAAGTAGTTGTATGGATGCTGAGCCTCCTGTGCCGCTGTTGCGGCGGAGCCCGTCTTTTTAAAAGAACGGATGATTTCCTTTGATTGTATACGCATACTCATTTTTTCTCATATGAGTTGCATATGTCATGTTACAATAAGAAGCTCTTGACGAAAAAAAACTTTACCGATAAGATAGGAAAAGTTAGCACTCCAAACTTTTGAGTGCTAACCACCTCTATACGAATGTAGGTTTTATATACTTCGCTACATCTAGCTATTTTCAATCATTAACACATCTAAACCTATGCAACTGCAACCATTAGGTGATCGTGTGATCCTCAAACCAATAAAAAAAGAAGAAATGACCAAGTCAGGCATTTTCCTTCCCGACACGGTCGAAAAAAAACCGGAAGAGGCTGAAGTCATTGCCGTCGGCCCAGGAAAACTTTTAGAGAACGGGCAACGTGCGCAAATGGAGGTCAAAAAAGGTCAAAAAGTAATTTTTGCAAAATACGGTCCAACCGAAGTCAAAATCAACGATGAAGAATACATGATTGCGAACGAATCGGACATTCTCGCGATCATCGAAGCATAAATATCACAAAGCAGAAGGTAGGAGAATAAAACTACCGAACTCTCATACATTTTTCTCATTACAATTATTAAATCTCATGTTATGCCAAAGCAAATAATCTTTAATACGGAAGCACGAGACCGAATGCGAACAGGTGTGAATAAACTCGCCAATGCGGTCAAGGTCACGCTCGGTCCGAAAGGCCGCAATGTTGTGCTCGATAAAGGTTTCGGAGCACCGACAATTACCAAAGATGGGGTCACAGTCGCCAAAGAGATTGAACTTGAAGATAAATTCGAAAACATCGGAGCAGAACTCGTCAAAGAAGTTGCGAGCAAAACTTCTGATGTTGCTGGCGATGGCACAACAACAGCAACCGTCTTAGCGCAATCCATGATCAATGAAGGATTAAAAAACGTCACTGCAGGTGCTAATCCCATGGCTATCAAACGCGGCATGGAAAAGGCAGTGGAAAAAGTGATCGAAGTCCTCAATACACAAAAAAAATCTATCAATCCAAACAGCGAAGAAGAAGTTGCGCAAGTAGCTTCAATTTCCGCTAACGACCCAGCAATCGGGCGTGTCATTGCAGAAGCTATGCAAAAAGTCGGTAAAGATGGCGTCATTACCGTAGAAGAATCTCAAAGTTTTGGAATCGAAAAAGAAATCGTCGAAGGTATGCAATTCGATAAGGGCTATGTATCCCCATACATGATTACGGACACGAAACGCATGGAATCTGTTTTTGAAAATCCATTTATTTTAATAACCGACCGAAAAATTGGCGCGATCACTGATATCCTCCCATTACTTGAAAAACTCTCACAGCTCGGCAAAAAGAATCTTGTCATTATTGCAGAAGACATCGAAGGTGAAGCGCTCGCGACTCTTGTCGTCAATAAACTGCGCGGTACTTTCAATACTCTTGGTATCAAGGCTCCTGGTTTCGGCGATCGAAGAAAAGAAATGCTGCAAGATATCGCGGTACTCACCGGCGGAACAGTAATCGCAGAAGAAGTTGGTTTGAAATTAGAACACACGGAGATCGAACATCTTGGCCAAGCCCGCAAAGTCGTGAGTACGAAAGACGATACTACGATCGTTGAAGGTAAAGGCGAAGCGAAAAAGATCAAAGAACGCATTGAACTCATCAAAAAACAAATCGAAGAAGCTGATTCTGATTTTGACCGAGAAAAACTCAGAGAAAGACTTGCGAAACTTTCGGGTGGCGTGGCAGTTATAAAAGTTGGTGCGGCAACTGAAACAGAAATGCAAGAAAAGAAAGACCGTATCGAAGATGCGCTCGCTGCAACAAAGGCAGCTGTAGAAGAAGGTATTGTCGTCGGCGGTGGTGTTGCGCTTATACGAAGCATCTCTGCTGTTGAAAAACTCACACAACAACTCGAAGAAACAGAAGAACATATTGGTACAAATATTATCAAGCGCGCTTTAGAAGAACCGTTAAGACAAATCGCCTATAATGCCGGCAAAGAAGGTTCGGTAGTCGTCGACCAGGTAAAGAAATTAAGCAATAATAAAGGATACAATGCTCGTGAAGATAGATATGAAGATTTGGTCGAAGCTGGTATTGTTGATCCGATGAAAGTCACACGCTTCGCTCTGCAAAATGCTGTATCAGTGAGCTCTCTCTTCTTAACAACAGAAGCAGTCGTCACTGACATTCCTGAAAAAGAACAAAAGAAAGAACCGGCGATGGGCGGTGAAGGCGGTATGCCGATGATGTAAAAATCTCTTAAAAACCAAAACACAGGGCTCTGAGATTGTAATCACACAATCCCCACTATTTCGGGGGTTGTGTTTGTATAAAGGGTCTGTCGCCGAATACCATTTCTGTTGCAATCGTAGCATTTCGGCCAGAATCGCTTCAAAATTTTTCAGCTTATATTCCATATAAACCTCAAAATTTATTCAGCGGTTCTGTCACGAAATTCTACGATTTCACAGACGAAAGCGTATTCGGCGACAGACCCCTAAAAGTAAAACTTTACACAAAAATAAATTTTGGTTATCTTAAAATTATAGTATCAGAACATAACAACAAGGATAAGACATAAGTGCGCGTTGCAAAATGAGGTATAATCATAAAAATATGGCCGATATAAGCCAAAATATCTGTGATCAAGAAACGCCTGAACCTGAAGGTATTTTATGTATTTCTCCTACATCCAAAAACTTACATCCATTTGTGCACAGAGACATTTTCGTCTCGAGGTTATTAGTTTTGTTGGTAAAAGGAATGAATACCCCCTCTTCAAAGTCACTATTCCAGGCAACGCTCACAAAACTGTATGTTTTTCAGCAGGAATTCATGGCGACGAAATATCTGGGTCATTCGCGATGTTAAAATTACTCAAAAGCATCAACTTTAAAAAACAAAACGTACCAAAAATTATACTGTTTCCAGTAGCCAATCCTACAGGATTTCATGCTTGCAGGGAACGTAATTTTCAAAACATCAATCTCAATAGACATTTTCGCAATCACACATTCAAAAAAGAAAACAGAGCGCTTTACAATACTATGAAGAAAGAAAATGTCCACTGCTTCATGGCACTCCATGGAGATGATGTAAACACATGCGCTTACCTGCACGCATATATTCGCAATGAACAACCAATACTGCTCCCACGAAAAATACTGACGAGCATAAATCGATACATCCCCATTTGTAAAAAATCTCGTATTTTTTCAATGCAAGCACATAATGGTCTCATTGTACAACCAAAACCAGACGGGTCATTCGAAGAGCGAATGCATCATGAAGGCATCCCATACTCCTTCTGCCTCGAAATGCCGTACGTTTATTCCGTAGCCTCAGCTTTTTCCTTAAACCGCACCATACAAGCCGAAGTGGCGGCAATGAAAACAGTAATTGCGGAATATACCAAAAGCGGTCAAAAAAAATAACCGCGGCACAATCGTCAGCAACTCACATTGCGTCATAGGATACAAAAAGAGAGAGAAATACTCGGGATCGTAGAAAAACTCGTATCACACGTACACCAAAATTTTGCCTCGAAAGCCGGTTTGAGATATGCTACAAGAAGAAAAATATGGAAATAGCAGAACAAAAAAACCAAACAAAACACAATATTACACAAGAGAATATGCAGAAAATCTTCATGCTGGTGAGTAAACCGACACTCGTACTCTTGATTTTTAATATTGCGGCATACTTAGAAACATACACCCTCCATCTCATAATACTAGCGAATATCGTCCTCATAATCTTCATCAGCTCTCAGCTGTATCAACATCAATATCGCGCAAAAGAACATATGATTATGAGCAACCTCGTGAGCGGCGTCGCAAGCGGTACGAGTATTGCTATTGTAGAAATAATCCAAAACAAAACCATCTGGAGCGCGTTCGCTATCATCACACAATCCGCACTGTGGGTATTGCTCAGTTTCCTCATCACTCAAATGACGATCCTATTGATCGGATACTTTCAACGCAACACAAAGCATCATACATCACAGACATCACTCAAAATCTGAAAGGAGGTGATACTATGGCAGAAAAAAAAATCAATACAAGCGACACTAAAGATATTGAAGAAAACAAAGTACTTGCAGCACTGAGTTATTTATGGTTTATCAGTATCGTGATACTCATCCTAAAAAAGGATAGCCCGTTCGCACAGTTTCACGCAAAACAAGGCATCATACTCTTTATCGCGTCAGTCATTTGTTGGTTTATTCCATTTCTAGGATGGCTTCTCAATCTCGTCATCTTTGTAGTGATTATTGTAGGATTTGCGCAAGCAATATCTGGAAAGTACTGGGAAATTCCACTCGTGAGTGACCTCGCAAAAAAACTCAACATATAAATACGGCGGGAGAATAAAACAAAATGTACTCCTTGCATTCCTGTGCCGCTTGAAAATATACGAACATTCAAGCGATAGAAGTGTGAAAGGAGTTTTGTGTTTGACAAAAACAGAAAGATTGTTAAAATGCTAACGCATCTACTTTCAAAGTAGAGAATACGATGGAAAAACCGAAGAAAGGAGAGGGTCGTGCTTGTCAACGAATACGGAAAACAAATCCGCGATCTGCATAAAACACTATAGCATCACATCGCACACATTAAGAAGCCGAATTCCATACAAAGGGGAATGCGGCTTCTTCAGTTATCGAAAAATTTTTAATGTACATGAAAGCGGAGTAAGGGGTAATATATGTTTTCTTCAAATGCGTTGTGATAAGTAACTTTCATCAGAGAGCGAGAAGAGTGTGCACTCAAAAAACTTTTTCAAAAATACAAAACATTCATGCTTGGATATCACAGCATTTGAAAAAATATATATTACCCCTTACTCCGCTGTTCGATTTACTTTTGCGCCTCTTGCGATTCTGCGGATTCTTTCGCTTTGGCAATAATTTCCTGTCGTAGTTCATTCGAAAGTTTTCGATCCGTCTCAATTGTCTTTTTCGCGTTTTCTCGACCGATACCAAGTTTCGCATTTTTATAAGCAAACGAATTACCGCTCTTCGTAATCACGCCGAATTGCACACCGGTATCCAACAAGTCACCCGCTAAAGAAATACCTTGATTATACATAATATCAAATTCAGTACTACGAAATGGCGCAGCGACTTTATTCTTCACAATCTTCGCCTTAATACGATTGCCGATAATTTTCTCACCTTGCTTAATCTGAGCGGCGCGACGCACCTCAATACGGACCGAGGAATAAAACTTCAATGCCATACCTCCGGTCGTTGTCTCGGGATTACCAAAAAACACTCCTAGTTTCATACGTGTCTGATTGATAAAAATTACTATCGTGTGCGACTTACTAATGATCCCGGTCAATTTGCGAAGTGCCTGACTCATAAGCCGCGCCTGTAAACCCATGTGACTATCCCCCATTTCTCCCTCAATCTCTGCACGCGGAGTAAGAGCAGCAACTGAATCGACAACAATCACATCAACACCATTGGAACGCACAAGGGTCTCTACAATTTCCAATGCCTGTTCTCCAGTATCTGGCTGAGAAATATACATGTCATTAATATTGATGCCAATGTGTTTAGCGTATTCAGGATCCAGCGCATGTTCAGCATCAACATAAGCTGCCACACCGCCGCGCTTTTGCACTGCAGCAACCGCATGCTGCGCAAGTGTTGTCTTGCCGGAAGCTTCGGGTCCAAAAATCTCAATAACTCGACCGCGCGGAAATCCACCGACGCCCAACGCAAGATCAAGTGAAATACAACCGGTCGGAACTACGTCAACTTGCAGTGACTTCGCTTCTCCAAGACGCATAATAGAACCATCACCGAAACGTTCTCTTATTTGATCAACAGCCTGTTGTGCCGCACGCAAACGACTCTCCCCTATATTGATTTTGACAGCACCACGCTGCGAATTTTTAACGGACGTATCAGATTGCGAAAGAAGCTTTGTTTGAGACATAAAAAAACATAAATGAAATTAAGACGAAGGTTCTACAACCACTTGCCGAGACACGGTCCGAGTCCGACTATGTTTATTTTGCGCCGTAATAACAATAGTATTCAGCCCATCATGCAAAGATACTCTCTGTTCAAAACCCCCGCTTGCTTGCACTGGCACAGACTGCCCATTAATCATAACCTGCGATGCTGAATCAGTGCTTCCGATAACATGCAAGACGTGATCCTGCACTATGAGATTATCAAATGGCTCAGAAACAATCAAACGAGGCGGCGCGAAAGTCGTATACACAGAAAAACCGATGTACAGGAACACCACAAACATAAGCGTAGAAAGAAGTCCGATACGTAGCAATTTGGGAACAACAACGGCGCGCAACGAAGGCCCTTGTTTTGCAAAATACTTCCCCTTTTCGATGTGCTGCGCGAATGCACGCATTTCTTTTTCATAAAGAGTAATAACCCGTTTCCAACTGACGCCTAAAAATGTGGCGTACTCTTTAAGAAAATTGCGAATATAAATACCGCTCGGCAATACAGTGTAATGTCCAGCTTCGAGCGCTGCGATATATTCCTGCCGAACCCGAATAGCTGCGGAAACATCAGACACCGACAGACCTTCAGAAGTGCGCAAAGCTCGCAACTGTTCTCCAAGCGTCTGATACGTAATCCTACGGGAAGTAAATGGCGACATATACATTAGAAAGATTTGCGACGGAGTGACGGCGGCGCATCGTCTTCCGTCTCTGTCATTTCGCTTTCTTCCGTTAAAGCCGGCGCAGTGTCAAATCCTTCTTCGGAAGTAATCAGAATTTCACGAGGCTTTGCTCCATCTGCGGGCCCAATAATGCCTTGTTCTTCGAGAATATCCAGAATACGAGCAGCGCGCGCATACCCCACACGGAGCCTCCTCTGTAAAAGTGACGCCGACGCTTTTCCTGACTCTATAATGACACGTTTCGCTGCATCCAACAACTCATCTTCGTCCTCTGCATCCTGAAAAGCTCCGGGGACCATAACACGCGATTGCCGCGTCACAATATCCGAATTATAATTCGGCTCCTGCTGCTTGCGTAAAAAGGCTACTACATTATTAATCTCAGCATCATCCACAAAAGTACCCTGAAGTCGTTTCGGTTTTGAGAGCTCAGCAGAAATATACAACATATCTCCGTTCCCTAAAAGAGACTCAGCGCCTTGAAAATCCAGAATAGTACGTGAATCAATAATCGAAGCGACTGCAAAAGCAAGACGTGTCGTAATATTTGCTTTAATGAGTCCGGTAATCACGTCTACTGAAGGTCGCTGCGTAGAAAGAATCAAATGGATACCAACCGCCCGCGCCATTTGTGCCAGACGCACAACAATAGCTTCAATTTCTCGAGCCGAGGTTGCCATAAGATCAGCTAATTCATCAATGACAATAACGATGTACGGTAATTTCTCAAGAGCAGTCGCGTTGTAGTTATCAAGATGACGTTTCTGAGCTTGTGAAAGAAGTTCATAGCGTCGATCCATCTCCCCCACGGCCCACTTCAAGGCATTCACTGTTTTCTCATAGTCCGTAATAACTGGAGTCAGAAGATACGGAATATCATTATAAACCGTGAGTTCCACCCGTTTTGGATCAATCAATATCAATCGCAGTGATGTAGGGCTATTCTGAAACAACAAACCCAGAATGAGACTATTAATAGCAACGGATTTCCCTGAACCTGTCGCCCCGGCGATAAGCATATGGGGCATTTTTCCAAGTTCGGCAAGAAACACTGTTCCAGCCACGTCCTTGCCGATAGCCAACGTCAAATGTGAACGACGTTTTTTAAATTCCTGTGCCTGCAACAATTCCTTCAAACGCACGAGTGCCACAGATTGATTTGGCACTTCAATACCCACGAGTGCTTTCCCAGGGATCGGCGCTTCAATGCGAATAGGATGAGCTGCTAAAGCCAATGCCAAATCGCGCTTTAAAGTAAGAATTTGGGATAATTTCACACCATCAGCGGGTTTCAATTCATACTGCGTAACTGTTGGCCCAACGTGTACATCATGCATCGTTACTTCAATACCAAAATTCTTCAACGTCGTCTGAATACGATCCCGATTCACAACAATATCTCGCGCCGTTGCTTTTCCGGCTTTATCTTGCAACAACGAAAGCGGTATCTCAATCCGTCTGGGATGTCGAATAGAAAATGGAATATGCTCCTGAGTTCCAACGTCCTCGCGCGATACAAGCTGTGAAGGTTCACGATCGTCTTCTGGTTTTGCGCGATTTACCGATGCAGACATAATAGAGGTATCAGTGCTAGCTTCCTGAGGAGACGCTAATTCCTCTTGATGTACTTCAGTTTTACGAAACCAATCTTTAAGACGCGAAAGAAAACCTGCGAAACCGCCAATGCGATTCAACCAAAGAATGGCCGTGTTATTAAAAACTAAAAGAATAGCAATCAAAAACAATGTAGCAAATACTACCCAACCTGCGTACACTCCGAACAGTGAATACACAACCCAAGCAACAGCGAAACCAACGTAACCGCCTCCCTGACCAACTGGAATACTATCAACCATTGCGTCAGCCGGTACAAGAAAATGAAGCATGCCAAAAATACTCAACAACAACAGTACAAAACCGCCATATTCCACAAATCGCCATTGGTATTTACGCGCAAACAAAAGTACATACCCGAGAGCAAAAACAATAACAGGTACCAAAAATCTCCCCCAACCAAAAAAAAGCATCAGTGCCCATGCGAACCATTCACCAACACGGCCAGCGACATGTAAAAAACTTAAAAACGCCAGGGCGCCAAATGCAAAAAGGAGAATGACAAGAATTCCGCGTTGTGCTTGCGGGTGAAGTTTTGGGGAAAGTGTATCGAGAACTGAAGTTTCGCGCTTGGCAATTTTCTTGGGACTACGAGGCATGAAAATACTCAGAAATAATTGAAAATTTCGTGACGAAAACACCTATGGCGATAATCCCAGTATAGCACTAACGGAGACTTTCAGCGACGGGATGTTCGTGGCCCAAAACCTGCCTTTGACGAAGATAACTACGGTGTTCAGTGCGTTCTTTGTGAAATCGCTGTACATCAAAACCATAGCGTTCAATCATCATTGCCGCATACTGCGCACCCAAAAAATGAGGCATCATCACATAGGAAGCGCCGAAGTCATATAATTGCTGCGCGCAAGAAATATTATGGGAAATCACAATGACAATCGCACGCGAGTTTACACTCCGAATGCGCTGTACAAGAAAGGCATTTGTCTCGAAATCCGGTATCGTAGAAACAACTAATATAGCATGCTCCAAATCAAGTTCTGCGAGAAATTCACTATCACCGACATCACCGTATTTCACAGGAATATTCGAGTGAGACAGTCTCTGTACAGCTTCAGGATCAAAATCAACAACAAGAAACTTTTTCTTTAAATCTCGAAAAACTTGAACAAAATCATACCCGACTCGATTATAACCAAACAGAAACATATCATACTGCGCAACATGTTGTTCGGCTTTTCTATGTTTTTTTTCAAAAAGAGAAAGATAGGGTGCGAGATACGGATATATTTTTTCAGCATAGAGTATCAAATACGTTGAACCAGCGATAGTGACAAGCCCTACAACCGTCACGAGCGCTACAGCATCTTGAGAAATATGACCCAGATCACTCCCTAAAGCCATCAGAATCAAAGAGAATTCACTAATCTGAGCAACCGTTAAGCCCGCCATAAAACCCGTACGTTTACTATAACCCAGTAAACCGAGGAGGGTCATCACAATCAGCGGATTTCCGATCAAGACAAAAACAGAAAGAATAAAAGCCGGTAGAAGCATATCAAGCAGACTCTCAAAAACAAGTTCCGAGCCAAGCAGAATAAAAAAGAGTATGACAAAAAAATCACGAACCGGACGCATCTTAAAACTAATATTCAGATGATACGGCGTAGTAGAAAGAGCGACGCCAGCAACAAGCGCGCCGATCTCGATAGAAAATCCTAAGAGATGAAAAAGACTTGCAAGTCCAAGACCCCAGGCAATGGAAAACAAAAATAAAAATTCTTGCTTGCGCGCAAAAAAGAAAGAAAGAGGAGGTAGTACATACCGAGTGCAAAAATATAAAACACTGCCAAGGAGAACTCCCTTCAATAAAAGGAGCAACGCTACTTCCATAAAACGTTGGCCTTCAGAAAACGACGAAACAAAAATCAGAATCAAGGTCGCAATAATATCTTGAACCAAAAGAAAGCCAATAGAAATTTGACCGTAGAGCGTACCGAGATGCCGCTTATCTGAAAGCAACTTCAAAATAATAATCGTACTACTGAATGTCAAAGCAATCGCAATATACAATGACGTCGTAGCATTAAAACCAAATAAGCGTACAATTGCAAAGCCGATCAGTGAAGTAAAGAGCACTTGCCCGACACCAGTAATCACGGCAACATTACCGAGTCGGCGAATATTTTTCGGTCGCAGACCAAGCCCAACAATAAATAAAAGCAGAGCGATGCCAATCTGTGAAAAAATATGAATCACATCGGAAGCGCGGAGCAGATTCAATACTTTCGGACCAACAAGAAGGCCGGTTAAAATATAACCAATAATAAGCGGCTGCTTCAGAAGATGCGCAAGTCCAGCAATAAACGCCGCAAGAACTATAATGAGACTTATCTCAATAAAGAGATCCATTTATTCGACGATCAATGTACCTTGCATATCAGGGTGTCCAGTGCCACAAAATACCGAACATTGTGTCGTAAACGTGCCCTGCCTATCGGCAACAAACTCTACGGTCACAGTTTTACCAGCAGGAATTGTTGCATTCACTCCAAACTCAGCGATGGCAAAACCGTGATCGGTATCCATACTCGTAATCTGCAATCGCACCGTATCTCCTTTTTTGACTCGCAGTGTTGCCGGTTCAAAAACAAAACGCTTGGCAACAACCTTAAATTCTTTCATGGTGCCTTGCGAAGTGTTCTTCGTCTCGCGAGCACTATCCGAATTGAGCGTAGAAGTGCTATCAGCAGAAGAGTTAGCGACAGAAGTTGAGGATGTGGCGTCGACAGTGACATCTGCGTTTGTCTCTGTAGTTTGCTGATTGCATCCAGCAAAAACAAAGGTACTCACAAGAATCGATGGAACGAAAATTTTTGTAAAATTGCGCATACGATGCGTCGAATAAAAATAAATTTTATTTTTCCTGACTCACAGGAGGCACAAAGCCAGTGCCGACAGGAATAAGTTTCCCGATAATAACGTTTTCTTTCAACCCGGACAAATCATCAACTTTACCGGAAATTGCGGCGTCGATGAGAACTTTAGCAGTTTCAATAAACGAAGCAGCGGCTAAGAAGCTATCTGTTGAAAGCGAAACCTTTGTAATACCCAGCAACAGAGGTTCGGTAAGAGCTTCTTTTCCTCCTGAAGTTTTAACCTTCTGATTCGCGCGAATGATTTGATGCAAAGCAACAATATCACCGGTAATCATATCGGTATCACGTGCGTCCTTAATGTAATATCGCGAAAACATCTGACGCACGATAGCCTCAAGATGCTTATCGTTCAGATCTTGTCCCTGAGAAGCATAAATGTATTGGATCTCTTTAATAATATATTTCTGTGTGTCAAGTTTGCTTCGGAGTAAGTAAAGCTGATGAAGATCAAGACTCCCTTCAGAAAGCTGCATACCCTGAGTTACAAGATCTCCAACTCCAACCTTCACACCAAAGCCAATCGGAAGAGCATATTCCACAACTTTCTCTTCAGTACCAAAGACCATGATCTGGCGATTTTCAATTTTAACATTCCCATCAACATGCGCAGGAATATTTTCGGAAACGTGTTTGAGTAAGATGTCACCAACACGGACTTGATCGCCATCTTTAACCTCTACCTTATCACCCTTTGCAATAGTTACGACTTGTTTAGTGGGTTTTGAATAACGCAGCACAAGGGTCTTTTGCTTTCCTTCTTCTTTCACTTCCAAAACCTCGCCATCGACTTCAGAAAGTATACCAGCACTCTTAATAGGTCGGGCTTCAAAAAGTTCTTCCACACGTGGTAATCCTTGTGTGATATCCGCTCCAGCAACACCGCCGGTATGGAAGGTTCTCATAGTCAACTGGGTGCCCGGTTCACCAATACTTTGTGCAGCAATAATACCCACAGCGGTACCGAGTGCAACTAAGGTATTGTGGCCTAAATCGTAACCATAACATTGCTGACAAATTCCTCGTAACGTCTTGCAGGTTAAAACAGAGCGAAACGTAACCTCTTTCAAACCTAATTTCTTCAATATTTTACTATGCTCAGAAGTTACGAGTTCACCGGCCTTCAATACTTCTTTTTTTGTCTTCGGATGAAGAATGGGTTTAGCAAGTACACGCCCAATCACGCGATCTTCCAGTGCAGGACCCATTTCACCGACTTCCTCTTTCCGCCATGTAATTCCAACGCGATCGCCGCAATCTTCTTGTATAACCACAACATCTTGTGCCACATCCACCAAACGCCGAGTAAGATACCCTGCATTCGCAGTACGTAAAGCAATATCCGTCAAACCTTTCCGAGCGCCGTGTGTCGAAATAAAATATTCCAATACATCAAAACCTTCTTTAAAACTCCGCTTCACAGGCAATTCGATAGTACTACCTGAAGGACTAACAACAAGTCCCTTCATACCCATCATCTGCGTCGTTTGGCCCCAAGAACCTCGTGATCCGGAATTAATCATAGCATACACAGAACCATATGGATCGAGCGTTTTCTGACTGAGGTCGGTGATGTCATTCTTTACACGAGTCCATACTGCAACAATACGAGCATGTCGCTCCTCGTCGGTCAAAAGACCAGCGTCATACTGCGACTGCAACTCATCAACTTCTTTCTCAGCTGCGCTCACAATATCTGTTTTTTCCTTTGGGATCATCAAATCGTCCATACCCCAACTCAGACCAGAACTCGTTAAGTAGGTCAGACTCGCCATCTTAATAGCATCCAAAAGTTCCACTGTACGTTCACGTCCGTGCAGACGCAAACATTCCGCAATCACCTGACGGAGTCCTTTCTTATCAAGCGTTTTATTGATAAACTGCATGCTCTCTGGTAAAACTTGATTGAAAAGTATTCTCCCAACTGAAGTGAGGACAATGCCTTTCTTCAGATCAGATTGTGTGTCATCTTCAATAATTTTCTGATCTATACGAACTCGGATGCGGGTTTGAATACCGATATGCCCCAGGGCATACATATTCAACGCCTCTATGGGACTCTCAAAAACATGTGCACGTTCTTTCTGCGCAAATGTTGTCATGTAATACACACCAAGAACTAAATCTTGGCTCGGGGAAACAACCGGATCACCCGTTGCCGGCTTCAACAAATTCTTTGACGAAAGCATAATTTGAGCGGCTTCCTTTTGAGCTTCTGCTGTCAGCGGAATATGCACTGCCATTTGATCACCATCAAAATCTGCATTAAAAGCCGTACAAACAAGTGGATGGATCTGAATAGCCTTACCCTCAATAAGTATCGGTTGAAAAGCTTGAATACCCAATCGATGGAGTGTCGGAGCACGATTCAGGAGGACATAGGATTTCTTCGTAATCTCTTCCAGTATGTCCCAAATACGACCGTCGCCAGATTCAATAAAACGATTTGCGCTCCGAACATTGTAAACAATTTCGCGTTTGATTAATTCACTCATCACAAAAGGCTTAAAAAGTTCCAACGCCATGGTCTTCGGCAGTCCACACTGATGGAGCTTCAAATGAGGACCAACAACAATGACTGAACGCCCAGAATAGTCTACGCGCTTCCCAAGGAGATTCTGGCGAAAACGACCTTGTTTGCCTTTGAGCATATCCGCAAGTGATTTTAATTGCCGCTTTTGACCTGTAGAGGCTGTAACGGTTTTCCCATGACGGGCGCTGTTATCAATGAGTGCATCAACGGCTTCTTGAAGCATACGCTTTTCATTACGCTGGATCACTTCCGGCGCGTTAAGTTCCTGAAGTCTCTTCAGACGATTATTCCTATTAATCACACGGCGATATAAATCATTCAAATCGGAAGCAGCAAAACGACCGCCATCAAGTTGCACCATAGGACGAAGATCGGGAGGAATCACAGGCAACATCGTCAAAATCATCCAATCCGGACGAATATTATTCAATCTGAGACTACGCACAAACTTCAAACGACGCACAAGACGACGCTTTTGATTTTTAGCGCTCTCAATTATTGCTTCTGCAAGTTCGTGAGTAAGCTTATCTAAATCAATGTGTTCCAAAAGTTTCCGGATGGCTTCAGCGCCAATACTAGCCTCAAATACATGACCATACTTTAAAGAAAGATCTTGATATTCACTTTCAGATAAAATTTGCAGAGACTCAAGATTTTTAAGTTCTTTCTTCGCAAGATCTACAGCCGTGTCCAAATCCTTCAATTTTTCATCTCGCATAACGGCAGCGTTGATAAGCTCCTGTTCAAATTCCTCCGTAAGAGTCTTGCGCTGCGTTCCAGTTGCTTGATGTAAAGCTGCTTTTTTGCGTTTTTCAATATCTTGCACTGTTTGTTGATATTCACCTTGGATACTGTGTCGCTTTGACTTGGCTTCATCATAAATCTGGACAAGGGTTTTTTCCTTCAGCGTCTCATCAACATTTGTGATAATAAAATTCGCGAAATAGATAACTTTTTCGAGCGCTTGTACAGAGAGATCAAGAATAAAACCAATTTTTGAAGGGACACCGCGGAGAAACCAAATATGCGACACAGGCGCCGCAAGTTGAATATGACCCATGCGCTCACGTCGCACAACAGAACGCGTAACTTCCACACCACACTTATCACAAACAATACCCTTATAACGAATCCTCTTATACTTTCCACAATAACACTCCCAATCTTTCGATGGACCAAAAATACGTTCACAAAACAATCCATCACGTTCTGGCCGTTGTGTGCGATAATTAATTGTCTCAGGTCGAGTTACTTCGCCATGAGACCAATCAAGTATCTCGTCAGGTGACGCGAGTTTCAAACGAATCGCTTTAAAATCTTGAACACGAAGTGTAATGTTTTCCAACATAAGTCTCAAGAATAGTTATGAAGATGAAGATTGATCGAGAAATTTCGTTGAACCAGTTGTCAAACCCTCGTCGCGAATCAATTCAACGTCTAAGCACAATCCTTTAAGCTCACGAACAAGCACATTAAAAGATTCCGGAACATTCACCTTTTGAATCGGTTCAGCTTTAATCACTGATTCATATGCTTTGGATCGACCAAGTACATCATCAGATTTAATCGTTAAAATTTCCTGCAAGGTATGAGCAGCACCGTAAGCCTCGAGAGCCCACACTTCCATTTCACCAAAACGCTGACCGCCAAATTGCGCCTTTCCGCCAAGCGGTTGTTGTGTAACTAACGAATACGGCCCAATCGAACGTTGGTGGATCTTATCTTCGACCATATGATTTAGTTTCATCATGTATGCATAACCACAAGTAATTTTTTGATCGAAATATTCACCGGTACGACCATCAATGAGAGTTAATTTTCCATCTTTTGGAAAACCAGCCTTTTGTAACTCTGTTGCGATTTGCTCTTCAGAAACTCCATCAAGTGCGGGACTCATCACATGATATCCTAAAGCCTGAGCAGCAAGACCAAGATGTGTTTCGAGCACCTGACCAAGATTCATACGCGAAGCAATACCGAGAGGATTCAACACAATATCTACTGGAGTGCCGCCTGGCAAAAAAGGTAAATCCTCGACCGCGACGACACGCGAAATAACACCCTTATTTCCATGACGACCCGCCATTTTATCGCCAACTTGCATTTTACGAAGTTGCGCGATCGTCACATGGATACTCTGAAGCACGCCAGAAGGAAGTTTATCGCCTTGTTCTTTGGAAAAGATCTTGATGCCGATAACTTTTCCGTGTTCACCATGCTCAAGATACTTGGAAGAATCTTTGACATCTTTCGCTTTTTCACCAAATATAGCACGGAGAAGTTTTTCTTCCGCAGAAAGTTCAGTTTCACCTTTCGGCGTAATTTTCCCGACAAGAATATCGCCGGAAGTCACCTGCGCTCCAATGCGGACAATGCCGCTCGCGTCGAGATTTTTTAATTTTTCTTCTGAGACATTGGGGATGTCACGCGTGACGATTTCTGGTCCGAGTTTTGTATCACGCACATCTACAACATAATCTTCAATGTGAATCGAGGTATATCGATCAGCCTGGACAACACGTTCAGAAATCAAAATAGCATCTTCGAAATTGCCACCTTCCCAAGGCATATAAGCAACAAGAACATTCTGACCGAGCGCAAGTTCTCCTCCATCGGTTGAGGCTCCGTCCGCCAAAAGGTCACCAGCATGAACCTTCACTCCTCGATCGATTACAGGTTTCTGGTTAATGCACGTGGAAGAATTCGAACGAATAAATTTTTGTAATTTATATTCCCGCGTTTTACCATCGCTTTGACTTACAATAATCTTATTCGCATACACCTCTTCTACAATACCATCGGTCTCAGCTACAATAGCCTGCCCAGAATCTTTGGCAGCTCGAAATTCAATACCCGTACCCACAATAGGTGCTTGAGGTCGGATGCAAGAGACTCCCTGACGTTGCATATTCGTACCCATCAATGCGCGGACAGGGTCATCGTGTTCCAAAAAAGGGATCAGTGCTGTGTTCACTGAAATAATTTGCATCGGAGCGACATCCATATAATCGATATTCCAAACAAAATCCGTACCGGGTTTCATATGATGTCGCACTTCTGCTCTCTCAGCAAGAAAGTAACCATCGTCATCAAGCGGCGTTGTCGCAGCAGTCGTCGTCGTACGTTCTTCGGTAAAAGCATCAATATAAACAAAGTCTTTCGTCACACGAGGTTTGAGAAGAATCTCTTGAAGATCAAGATGCTGCAACTTTTGGCACATATCTTTCGTGATTTTCTCACCAGCTTTCACAATAAAATTTCCTTGCGCGTCACGAATATCTTCGCGAGCGCGTTCATTCACAGCAGATGTGCCATCATTCGGCACGCGCGCAAGTACTTTCCGGTAACACGTTTCGATAAAACCAAATTCATTCACACGCGCATAGCTCGCAAGATGTCCCACAAGACCAATATTCGGACCTTCAGGCGTTGCAATGGGACAAATACGACCGTAATGCGTACGATGTACATCACGGACATCAAAACCAGCACGTTCACGCGAGAGACCTCCTGGACCCATAGCGGAAAGCCGACGTTTGTGTTCGAGTTCTGAGAGAGGATTGGTTTGATCCATAAACTGCGAAAGTTGCGAAGACATAAAAAATTCCTTCACAGCACCAATCACTGGACGCGCATTAATAAGTTGTCCGGGTGTAATAGCGTCAACGGTATGTGTGCTCATACGATCCTTCACAATGCGTTCCATGCGCGCAAGTCCGACGCGAAACTTATTCTGAATGAGTTCTCCAATAGCACGCACGCGACGATTACCTAAGTGATCAATATCATCCGCTTCTTCCTGCGTATTATTCAGACGAATCAGTTCTGAAATGACAGCCACCAAATCCTCTTTTCGCAAAATACGAGTCTCTTTCGTATTTGGGATATTGAAACGAAAACGCTTATTCAATTTATATCTTCCAACACGACCAAAATCATACCGATCAAAATTAAAAAACATGGAATGAATAAGACTGCGTGCATTGTCTACCGTCGCGAGATCGCCGGGTCGAATACGCTTGTACACTTCGCGTAATCCTTCTGCTTCGGACCGCGAAGGATCTTTATGGAGAGTGACATCGATATATTTCACTTCGGTGTGTGTATCAACATGCGCAAAAAGTTTACGTATTTCGTCATCTGTACCATACCCAAAAGAGCGCAAAAGCGCCGTGACTGCAACTTTGCGCTTACGATCAATCTTCACATACATCACATTATTCCCATCAGTCTCAAATTCAAGCCAGGCGCCGCGATTGGGAATAATCTTCGCTCCATAATATTTCCGGCCCTTCATAAATTCTGCAGTGAAAAAAACACCTGCAGAACGGATCAACTGACTGACAACGACTCGTTCATTGCCGTTAATAACAAATGTGCCTCGATCCGTCATCACCGGAAAATCACCGAGATAGACTTCCTGTTCTTTCGTTTCATTCGTACGCTTATTCACAAGTCGAGTCTTCACACGAAGCGCTGCCTCATAGCTCACGTTTTTATGCTTCGATATTTCCTCATCAAATCGCGGCTCATCTAAATAATAATCATCAAAATATAATTCAAGATCACGACCAGTAAAATCTTCGATAGGAGATATTTCCTCAAAAAGCTCACTGAGTCCGTCTTTTAAGAACCACTGATACGACGTCCGCTGAATTTCAATAAGATTTGGAAGTGGAATAGCAGCGTGAGTCTTCGTAAAAGCTATGCGTTTACGCATGGAGAGAATTTAATGATGAGACAAAAGGGCTGCGACGAAAATCGAAATAAAAATATAAAAAAGGCCAGTTTTCTGTTTCTAAAGAAATCTGGAATGACCGCTCCTCATCGTAACAAAGCGAAGAATGAAAACATGGAGTGGTTGATTTGCCAAGAATAAAGGCTTATGCTAGTAAAAAGTTTACAACAAGTTCAAAACTCTGTCAAGAAATAACGGGAATAAAAATGTCAAGTACGAAGCGGAAAGGGTAAAAAGAAGCTATGATGAAAGAAAAACTACTTTTTCAAAGCTTCTCGAGCGATAGCTTCGTCGCTCCACGGAATATGTGTATTATGTGCTACGGCCATGACTCGTTCCGAGCCTTTTGCGGGTAAAAGCACTACATCACCACTACGAGCCAAACGAATGGCTTCGAAAATAGCTTCCTTGCGATCTTGAAAAATGAAAAAAGTTTGACCGAGTATTTTTCCAGCTTCGACAACACCCCTTGCAACCGCTTGCATAATAACATTCGGATCCTCATCATACGGATCTTCGTCAGTCACAATCACAATATCCGCATACCCACCAGCGAGTTTACCGAGCATAGGTCGACGTGCAACATCTCGACCACCGCCGGTAGAACTTATCAGAGTAATAATGCGACTCTGCGGATTTTTTCGTAGACGCTTTGCATTACGAAACAACGCTTCCATACTTTTGGGTTCATGAGCGTAATCAACAATCACCGTAAAATCCTGACCTCCATCAATGCGCTGCATACGCCCTGGAATCTGCGGGAGTTTCGCAAGCGCCAACCTCATATGCTCTAAAGAAAAATCAAACACGGCACCGACGGCTAATGTGAGTAAAGCATTCATGACATTAAAATCTCCAAGTAACGACAAAGTAAAATGTTGATCGGCCACGGTAAATGTATTGCCGGAGTCATTTGAAATAACATCGCGAGCAAAAATTGCAGCAGCTGTATCACAGAGACTCACAGCGACGTGTTGATCAGCAGAAAATTGCACAAAACCAGCGAAATGAGGATCATCACGATTCACAACGATAACTTTAAGAATACGCCGAACTTGCTTATGGAAAAAAAGATTTTTATGAAAACTACGATGCAAATTCTGAAACAACGATTGTTTAGCACGCTTATACGCTTCAAAACTCCCGTGTCGCTCGATATGCTCTGGAGAAAGATTTGTAAAAACAAGCACGTCATAGTCGATGCCGCGATGCCGGTGCTGAGCAATACCTTCTGAAGTTGTCTCGATCACAGCGAACGCGCAACCCGCACGAACCATATCCCGCAATAATCGCTGCAAACGAAATCGACCTGGCATCGTCATCTTGAGAGTATTCGGCCATTCGCGACGTCCAACCTTAAACATAATCGTGCCCGAGAGCCCGACAGATTCACCGAGTGTTTCGAGAAGTTTAGTAATAAAAAAACTCGTCGTCGATTTTCCTTTCGTACCGGTTACGCCAATAACAATAAGCCTACGAGAAGGAAATCGATACCAAACTGCAGCAACCCATGCAAGCATCAAATGATAGGCGCTCAAAATTGTTGCAGGAATTATTTTTTTAAATAATTCTTTAAAAACCATGGATTGAATGGAATAAAAAATCTATAAGCCTAAAACAGAAGTCCACCTTTACTATACCTGCACTGTCGTCAAAATGCGAAACAGGCTGTCTTAAAACTGCTATGAGTTTCGAGACAGCCTGCTCAAAATTACATTGCTGAACTCGCATCGAACGCGTGAACATTCATAGAAACTGCCCAGCCTTGTGGTTTCCGTTCCAGTTCCAACCTACGAGCATCGCGCAGCAGAGAAACAAGGTCCTGCAATTGCAGCGACTCGTACATCTCAGGGACATCAAGGCTTGCGCGAAGAGCACGAATCTCCGATGGTCGAAGTACCAAGAAGTCGCTCCATGGATCGATGACCCTATTTTGAAAAGCCATGAAATGCTTGAAGGTCCGGAGTACAGCATTGAACTGCAACATGTCACGAGTATTTTTGACTGAAAGGTGACGAATCACAGGAGGCGTCTGAAAACAAAAATCTGGCGACCATCGATCACACAGCCACGCTTCTCTATCATCACAGAGGAATACCTCGGCAGTCCCACCGCGCTGTGCTCGATAATAGATCTCAAGACTACCATCCTGTGTTAACTGAAACATCTCCGGAGAATTCTGCGTCAATCCACGAGAAACCACGGGACCAAGAACCAACGCGATACGAACTCCGCGTTGCGCAAGGAATCGCAACACTTGTAGGAATTGCGGATCACTGTAAAGGTGGAAATTAGCTTCACCCGAAGCAATCTTCAAGGAAGTCTTCGCCTTCGAAATGTACGCTACAAGCGTTGACATGAATTGTGAAACTACACCCGGATCAGGAAGACACTGCTCCGGATCCTCTCCAAATGGCGAGGTACGGAACAATGCCAAAAGATCAAAATAATTCTGATTCCTCACGTTTTTCCTCCTTTCCTTCCGGTTCTATACCAGAAAAAAAATATTTCGACGCAAATGAGCTGACAAATATACTCAAACTACTGTGAAATCACACAAGAGTCAAGCAGATGAATCAACGGTCACCGAATGTTTTCTTGTTCAAGACACAAAACAAAAGAAGAGGATAGCCCTCGCTTTCGAAACACTCACACTGCACAGTGTGCTGAGAAAGGAGAATCATCCTCCTCTTTTGTTTTGCACATTGTATAAAAAACGGTATTCGGCGACAGTCCCATCAAATAAATGTCTGCGAAACGCCTCAAATTCTCGCCGTTGCAATGTTCGCATTTTTAACATGTCATAGGAAAATTCTACCCCACGAAATTTAGAAGAAAATACAATATTGAAAAATTGCTGAAATGAAACAGCTCGCACGCGAATCCTTTCCCCTGCCTCTAACTGCTGCCGTGATTTTTGTTCACAATGACGCGCAATGAACAAATGAATCTTCCAATCAATTTTTACGACGGGTTCGTAATATTTTACAAACTCCCAATCAGGCGATTCCATGCCCGATTCTTCAAAAAATTCCCTTTTCGCGGCTTCGAGAGGCGTTTCACCAACTTCTATTCGGCCACCAAAAAGGGAAAAAAACCGTGGACGATCAGGTTGTTTTTCATCAGAAATAAAAATTTTTTTGCCGCTGGTTGCAATAACCTGCACAGTGTCCGGCCGCTTGAGACGTTCGAAAGTAACCGTCGAACCGTCGTACAATCGCTGCTTCCATTGATACACGTCGAAAATGACTCCACGAAATACACATCGTGCTTGTTTTGGAATTTTCATATCCTGAGTCTAACACGGACAACACTCAATCATCAAACATTCGCACGAGATTGAAAAAGAACGTACTCTATATCGTACATCTTGGTATCCTTGCAAAAAAATTCAGTGAGTATATATTCTACCTACGACATAAACATGACGTTCAACCTGGAGACGTGAGTAGGAAAGGAGAAACTCATGATGAAAGAAAGGTATAAAACATGTCCACAATGTCGCGCCGAAAAACCACTTTACAAATGGTGTGAACGTTGCAAGGCTACCGGAATCGTTCGACGAAAACGTGACAACCACGGCGGATACAAACGACGGTCTAAAGGTACCAAGGATTACACACCAAAGTGGTACTAAGCGAATGAAAACTACCAGTGAAAAAATTGAGGAACTTTAAAGGACAGGGATTCTCATCTGAGACTCCCTGTTACTGTTAAAAAAACTTTATAAGCTTTCCGTCAAGATCGAGTTCAATAAAATGTTTCGCTTCGCCATTACGGTAGGCTGCACATTGATTCGCTGGAAGATTATCGATATCAAGACGCGGAGCGTGTACGATATCAACAACCCATTGGTCTTCTGGTGAGACGCCGGAAAAAAGACCATTGGAAAGACATGGTCCGGACGAAAGATCGGCATCAGCGTCAACCGCCTGCGCATAAAG
Source organism: Candidatus Kerfeldbacteria bacterium RIFCSPLOWO2_02_FULL_42_19 (assembly GCA_001818315.1). GTDB lineage: Bacteria > Patescibacteriota > Patescibacteriia > HO2-48-17 > HO2-48-17 > WO2-43-9. The sequence continues at coordinate 24,959 of MHKF01000012.1, read as the reverse complement.
TTCCTGCGCCGCTTGCAAAGCTTTTTCCGGTGGACGTGTTTGCTGTTGCTTTTGGCATCCACTCAAAATAAAAAATCCTAAAAATATAAAACCTGTAATAGAAACGGGACGGAACATAAAGCATTATTACCAAACTCAAATCTATTATTCAAAACCTCCAGCAACAACAATACCACCCTTAAAGGATTGGTCAAAAGCAGAAAATTCACTTTCGATAGTCGTACCCTTGTAATGAAACGCTCGCACCAGTGGTGATCCAGAAGCACCAACCCCGGTGATGATCTCCTCTGCTCCATCCTGATCAATATCGCCGATCGCAAGATTCACGCCACCCTTAAAACTACTCGCATAAGCCATAAACCCACCGGCTACCAGCACAGGTTTTCCAGTGCGATCAAAAAGACGTACCTGTGGGCCGCCGCCAGGACCAGGTGCAGTAATAATTTCTGCGATACCATCACCATTCACATCTCCCGAAGCAACACGTACGCCTCCGCGGAACTTACTATCGTATGGAAAGAAACCGGGAGTAAAACGCGTATTCCCTGACTTATCGAACACGCGCACTTGCGGGCCGCCGCCTGCGCCAGTGCCAGTAATAATCTCGGCACGACCGTCGCCGTCGAGGTCACCGCAAGCTACAAAAACACCGCCCTTAAAATTACTCGGGTAGGCGAAAAATCCTTGAGTAAATTTCGTTTTCCCATTCATATCGAATACCCGCACTTGCGGGCCGCCGCCGAGACCAGGTGCAGTAATAACTTCAGCATTGCCGTTGCCGTCAAGATCACAAGAGGCTAATCGAACACCACCGCGAAAACTTTCACTATAGGCAAAAAATTGATGCAGAAGTTTTCCTTTTTCATTAAACACACGCACTTGCGGACCACCGGAAATAGCCGGCGCAGCCAGAATACGATCTTGTTTATTAAACTTGATCCGCACCGCAGTAGCGTTGCTATTATTCCCAAGCGTATCCACTTGTACAACTTTATAAAAATACAAACGTCCATCAAATACATCTTTATCACGAAAGGTCTCAACAAGCGTAGAAAGCAGACCGCTTAAATCTTTAAAAGTGCCGTTCTCTTGCGTGGAACGCAGCACACGAAAACCTTTCACATCCGAATCAAATTCACTTTTATTCCACGACACTGCCACCTCATCGTCTGTCAAATCAGCCGCGACTTTCTGCAATTTAGAAACCGTATTATCAATAATATATTCAAACGTCGCTACACCCGGAGAAGTCACCTTGTTATTATCACGAGCCTTGATGCGCAGAAAATAACTCACTTGATTGCCATTGAGTTCGGCTGGCGGTTGAAAATTTGTATTGCGTTGCAGTTTCCCTTTTTTTGCCGGATCAGCAGTCGCATCTGTACCAAAATAAACGTAATAATCCTTCATACCGGCTTCGGCACTAGAAGCATCCCAAGTAAAGAATGGCGTGGAATCTTTGGTAGCGGTCTTTTCTTGGATAGTTGTCGATTTTTTACTGTTTGTCCAAGCGCGAAGATTGCTCGGTGTGGAAGGTGCGCCCTGCAAGTCAAGAAGAGCTTTAACGGCATTCACACGCCCACTCCCCATTTCAGTACCTAATCCAACATCATCAGTATTACTGCTTATGTATTGCATCACCTGCGAATTCGTGAGTCCTGACTGCACCGAGAGAATCAATGCTGCAATACCCGACACAATCGGCGCAGCCATCGACGTACCGGATTGAAGCCCGTAATCGTCGGTAAAATCAAAATCAGGATCATTAGTATAAAGCGTGCTATAAATATTCACTCCGGGCGCTGAAACATCCGTACAATCCGAACCAAAGTTTGTAAAACTTGCTGCGGTATCATCGGCGTCTACTGCCCCAACACCTAAAACATTCGTGTTGCAGGCCGGATAAAAAGGGAAAGTGTTCACATCAAGCGCAGAATTACCAACAGCCGCGATCAGTACTAATCCAGCAGCATCTGCAGCGGCGACCGCTTCGTCCATTGCTTGATCAGAACCAAGCGCACCAAAACTCATATTGATAATATCAGCGCCATTCGCGACAGCATAGTTAATCGCTGCTGCAATATCGTCCGTCGTTCCGGCGCCTTCATCATCAAGCGCGCGAACTGGCATAATCATCGCGGCCCACGAGACGCCAGAAATACCCAGCGCATTATTCCCGGTGGCAGCGATAATACCCGAAACGTGCGTGCCGTGCGTCACACCGGTATCAGTCCCGGCATAATCATCATTATCAATACCGTCAGGCGCTGGATTAGGATCATTATTATCATCAGCAAAATCCCATCCATTTACATCATCGATAAAACCGTTACTATCGTCATCAACGCCATTGCCGGCAATCTCATCTGTGTTGGTCCAGATACGATCCACAAGGTCCGGATGATCTGTATCTACGCCACTATCAACGACAGCTACCACAACCGAATTCTCGCCAGTCGTGATATCCCATGCCTCAAGCGCATCAATATCGGCATCCGAATTCTGATTCAGATGCGTCTGGAGAGAAAAGTCCGTATCATTGGGGGTACGTACGATATAAAAGCGAGTATTGGGAGCTACTGCTTCAACGAGGGGATGCAAAGAGAGATGCGATTGCAAACGGATCACATCCTGTGATACCGGAAAAGTAAGTGCATACCAACGGTTCTCACGATCAGGAGAAAGAGCCTCTATGGATTCAATACGAAATCCCAGAAAAACCTGAAGGTCTGTTTGTAATTGTGTGAGATCATGTGGAAAAGAGGAATGAAGTTTGATAAGAATCTCAGAAGTGCTGGATATTTGTTGCTGTGCACGAGCTACAGGCGCTACGTTTTGATCACGAGGAGGATGTTGAAAAAAAGCGGCTGCAGAAAAACGCGAACCGAGAATAAAGAGCGATAATGTAAACAAAGACACAAGGAAAAAACGATATCGAGAAAAAAAATTCATATATAATGCGAATTATGCAGGCGCAAAATAAATATGGAAAAGAGTAAAATCCTCAAACCAAATAAAGGAGAGGCGTATAAGCACGAGAAAAATAACCACCGAGAAAACGCTCCACAAAATCACAAGTCCCACGAGCAGAAAACGGATCCAAAACTCATCCCACATAAAAAGAAAATTTTAGTTTTTGTATTGCGGATCTTATTGAATTATACCACATTTATGATTTTCGTACAATTCGATGGGATTCTCGCACAGTGAATTATCAAGTTAAAAAAACGCCCGCGTCAATCCGACGAAGTCGAATATAACGCGGGGCATTGCTGTCACGCCACGCTGTGATTCTCCAATGCCAAGCACTGGAACTTGCCACGCGCGAGGCAGGGTGTCAAAGATCCGATCAGCTTGGTCGCACCGGAATGTAGCCTTTAGGACGGAGCCATCCTTCAGTGATGATCGCCTGATCAATCAGGCCGAAAATTCCTCCAATTGCGGCACCCACGAGCGCGGAACCGGCAAAATAACCAACTGCGGTGCCGAGCATGATATCCACGCTGCGGAGGAGTCGCCTTTCGGAGTGGATCCGGACAAAAAGCTCCCAACTGAAGCGACGCAGAAAACGCGCGAACCGCGGCAACCTTATAATCATCTTCCCCATTGCGTGCGCACCCTTGATGACGCCCAGGAGAATGAAACGCGGGGAATGCCAGAGGAAAAAGAACGGAGGAAACACGATACGCATCACATGACGTGCGCGTACAACGTCCCGCAGTACCCTATATTCTCCTTCAACATTGCGACTCATTGCGTCCCAAAAACCGAAGCTCAGAGCAATGACCGTGACTGCAGTCAATATACCGATGACAAAAATCAGGAAGCTGGAGCTGAAGGAATCTATGTCACCGTTTACAAGGGCGCCCGCAAACACAGGAAGCATGACGATGCTGATCATATCAATGAGCACCGATAAGAACACGCCCGTATTCAACGCGAACATGAGCCAGAAGTCTGACGGTAATTGCAATTGCCATCCTCGCGCTGCACGCCAAGCAGCGGGAAATGCACGTACGACCGCACGCCACTCGTAAGAAAGATAGCCGATGAGACCGCCGACGATGAGACCGACCCACCAAAACAATGGGCTCATTTCAAGGGCGATGAGTGAACCGATGCCCGCGCCGATAGCGCAGACAAAAAAGGTATTCCAGTATTCTTGCTTCATGAGGTTTTCTCCTTTCAATGCACGACCCTGCGCCAAGAGCGCGGGGGATCAAGTGCTTTCAGATGCGCATGACGACACCGTTCACGATCCGGAAAGTTTCCCCTACCGAAAGCGTGAAATCGCGGACAATGTACTGGAAATTCTCATGTGGACCGAGTATCGAGACGACAGCAAGCCCACTTAAGAAACGCTGTTCGACGCGAATCGGAGTCCATTCCGGCAGGCCTGCGGGCACAAGCGGGACGCTACTTTCATGGACGACTTCAGTCTTGCAAGTCGAACTCAGAAACCGCTGACAGTTCACGATGGCATCGGTCTTATAACCCTCATGGGTTGGAAAACCGATCTTCTGCGCCAACTCAGGTGAGGTCCAGTAGATCGTCTCGATAAGTACGATTGCTGCGATGAGACCAGGACTGAAGATGAAACTCAGGAACATGACGAAACTCTTGAATCTATCCCAGTAGTGCATGATTCTCTCCTTCTACTTTTGAATCGACTGTTTTTTGACGACCCCCCTCCTTATGAGGATTCCAAGGCTCATGAGCATCATCAGTCCACCGAAGCCTGTGAATCCATAAAGCATGATCGGATTATTTGGCCAAAGCCACGCTATGGCCATCACACCAAGTAAGCTCACTACTCCCACCAGCCAAAGTATGAATGCTTTCCTTTCGTTCCTTGTAATCACTGCTTTCTCCTTTTCTTTTGATGATTGTTCTGGTACGAAACGCTACGAGGCTTAACCCTCCTCGTAACAGAATAGGTTATATTAAGTAAGGGGAGCAAGTCAAGTATCACATTAACCGATCTTAAAATTTTACACACTACGATATATCTGCCTATATCTTCGGAGCGCTGCACGAAGACTTGGAAATGAAATACGACTCATAGGAAGCTCATCCAATGCAAACCAAGCAAAATCAACAGCATCATCGCCGGGCTTAAGATACTTCTCTTGAGTCCGGCTTACTCGTGCCACAAATACAAAATCGAGTGTTTGATACGTGATCCCTTTATAATGATAAAAATTGTAATCCGAAAAAAAGTATCGAAATTTCGTAATCGTAATTCCGAGCTCTTCACGAATCTCACGTCGCACAGCCGTTTCCATGTTCTCGTAAAAATCAACAAAACCTCCCGGAAGGTCCCACCAACCTTTTTTTGGAGGGAAAGCGCGCTTTACAAAAAGAATGTCATGTTCGGCATTCCGAATAATCACCGCGTTCGTAGGCGCTGGATTTAAATAAAAATGAAAACCGCATGCTTTGCAAATAAAAACTCGCTCAGCTCGACGGAGTCTTTTCCTGCACTTTGGGCAGAATCGAAACGGAACACGAAGTGAAAATTTTTTGAATTTCGTCGACATGAAAACATTATACAACAAATCCGAGTTTGAAAGCTCGGATTACGAGGATAAAAGAAACGAAGAAGGGCAACATTTTACTCCCACGGGCTGTCGGTTTCATTGTCCTCCGTAAATACCGGTTTGTTCTTGAAAGATTCCTCCGTAGGGATAGGGAAGCTCAGAATAAGCATCGCCAATCCCAACATTCCAAGTGAACCAAAGAACATTCCGATGGCTACACCTTTGAGATCAAAAATCGTAAAGAAGAGAAGAATTTCTGTAAAACACGCAAGGCCGCCAGCGAACCCAATACGCGATCGCGCAAATTTGGAATTCATCAGATGCTCCTTTCACAAAAATTGGTGCAATACAAACTTTTCACAGAGACTAGAATTCAAACAATAGTATCTGCCGCAAAAAAAGTCAAACGAAAAAACGGTTGTAATGCATGCGATAACAATGATACAATTTCAATAAACGTATCAGGGCTGCGCACAATAAGTCATAAAAATTACAAAGCTATCCTTTTCCGACTCAAAAAAACGAGCCGGATATCCTTGATCACTATTTACTTCACTCCTATGCCAAGACTCGAAAAAATACCATCGCGTTCCATTCCATTTCCGCAAGAACAAGAAGACGAATCCCCAGAAACCGACATTATGACTCCCGCAGATTTTCTTAAAGAATATATTGAAGATCCGGAGACCGCTGTGCAACACGCTTTCGATTATATGCAAAATAAATTTGAACATACCCCGCATGGCAAACACCTCGGTATGACGGAATATTTCAACGCTCAAAAATCCGATAAAGACACTCTCATAGGAGACCTCATCGAAATGATGCCGGACGAAGAAACGCCTCTCACGACGGCTTTCACAAATTTTATGCACGATCGACCGCTCTTAGACAGAGAAGAACAACTCATCAAAGAGCATATAGAAAACTTTTTCAACGCCAACCGCAAAAAAACGTTACATTAATTATGGAGCGAAAAATACTCGATAATATCATAGGTTGGTATGGAACAGGAGCAATACTCATGGCATACGCGTTACTCCAATTCGGGTTGCTTGCGGTCGATAATATTGTGTATCAGATCCTCAATGTCACCGGAGCTCTTGGAATTGTATATATTTCATTCAAGAAAAAAGCATACCAACCTGGTATCCTCAACATTATCTGGGCTATCATCGCAGGTATAGCGATCATTGGAATAATCCTCTCGTCACTCGTGACTCAACCGCTGAAACCGCTGTAAGAGAGGCGCCTCAAGCAAAACTTGCAAAAATCTATTTTTCTGCTATGATAGCTTTTGTAAGCCATCTTCTCTACGTTGACTCACAATGTGCACAATTTCGTCAGTAATCGTATAAGAAGCGTGTCCTTACAGGTTTTTATCTTTTATTTCTCAAGTCTCTATGGAGAATAAACTCTTCGTCGGTAATATCGACTGGAACACGCAAGAAGACGAACTCCGTGCGCTGTTCGAACAACATGCACCCGTACAAGAAGCGGTGATTATCAAAGATAAATTTTCTGGACGATCCAAAGGTTTTGGATTCGTAACACTCGAGAGCGCTGAAGCGGTTGAAAAAGTCATCGGTGCACTCAACGGTTATCAACTCAACGGGCGACCGATCGTTGTGAGCAAGGCCCGTCCTGCAAAACCAAAAACTTCGCGTTCGAACGATCGATACTAATCGGAATCAATTCGAAACAAAAAAACAGAATGTGTGCAGTTCTGTTTTTTGTTTGATTCAAGGGGACTATCGCCGAATACCGTTTCTGTTACAATACACAAAGCAAAAGAGGAAATCGACTCTCCTTTCTCAGCACACTGTGCAGTGTCAGTGCTTCGAAAGCGAGAATCTTCCTCCTCTTTTATTATGATCAAAATGTATTTTTCACAGGCGCAACGGTATTTGGCGACAGTCCCTTAAAAGTTATCCACAATATAATCTTGACATTCGGTTTTTATTCGGCTATCATAAAAATAACCCACACTTAAAAACCAATCGAAACCCAAAAATCGCATTAACATGTCTCTAAAAAAAATATGGCTATTATCCTTCCTAAAAGGAAAAAACAAATCCTCGAATATCTTAAAATCTATATTGCGCAACAGGGATATGCTCCAACGCTTTCTGAAATAGCAAAAAAGTTTCGAGTTTCATCGCTTGCGACCGTACACGAACATGTCCAATTTCTCGAAAAAAATGGTTTTCTACAAAGAAGCACACACAAAGCACGAGAAATAATGATTCTTAAAAAGGAAGACGATGTGGAGATTCCCGAACATGCGCTGGAAGGCGCTGCTGCTCTCCTTCCTATCGTTGGCACAATTACTGCGGGTGAACCCATCGAAGCTATCGAAGATCGAGATGCGGTACTCTCTGTGCCACATGAATTCATCAAAAGTAAAAATTGTTACATCCTCAAAGTAAGGGGTGACTCTATGGTAGAAAGTCTCATCGCTGATGGAGATTATATTATTGTTGAAAAACGAGACTATGCGCAGGATGGAGATATTGTTGTCGCACTCCTCGAAAATGGCACGGCAACGCTCAAACAGTTTTTCAAACATAGAAATTATATTCGACTCCAACCGGCGAATAAAAATTATGAACCAATTCTCGTTGAAAACGTCATCATCCAAGGGAAAGTTGTGGGTATCATCCGTAAATTTAGATAAGGATATGCAATCCAAAAGTGGCACCCAAAAAATTATTATGCATATCGATATGGACGCATTTTTTGCTTCTGTCGAAAAAGCACTCAACCCTGTGTTACAGAATAAAGCTGTGATTGTGATCGGTGCGCAGACTCGCAGCGTCGTAGCGTGTCCAAGTTATGAAGCAAGGGCTTTAGGAGTACACACAGCAATGCCAGTGTATCAAGCAAAAGGTATCGCACCGAATGCTACCTTCATCCACGGAAATTTCGGAAAATATCGAACCTTTTCCGAAGCCTTTTTCGAAATACTCTATAACTATTCGGAATTGATTGAACCTCGAAGTCTCGACGAAGCTTATATCGATGTATCTCACCTGGTCACCTCCATGAAAGCAGCGCATGCGCTCGCAAAAGAAATCCAAAATACTATCCAAAAACAACTCCATCTTAGTGTGAGTATTGGGATCGCTTCTAATAAAGTGTGCGCCAAAGTAGCTTCTGATCTACGCAAACCAGGTGGAATCACAATCGTACATCCCGGACAAGAAAAATGCTTCCTCTCGGAACTCCCTGTGGAATACTTACCAGGCATCGGGAAACGAACCAAAGAAATTCTCAATCAATTGAACATTTTTCATATTGAACAAATCGCGAACATGCCGGAGAAACTTCTCATCGAAGCATTTGGGAGAACAGGTAGTGCTATCCGAGCATTCGCGAGTGGAGAGGATTTCCGCAATGTGGAAAAACCAGAAGAAAGTAAATCAGTATCAAGAAGTAAAACTCTCGAAGAAGACACGTTGAACACTCATCTCATTCACGCGGAGGTTTTCCGACTCCTCGAAGAATGTAGCTTGCAGTTGCGCCAAGAAAAACGAAATTGCGATACCGTAGCAGTCACAGTACGATTCTCCGACTTTTATACAATCTCAAAACAAAAAAAATTGAACTTTACAAGCAATATAGAGAAAGAATTATGGCCAACGACAACAACACTTTTACAAAAAGCGATGCATATACATAAACCCATCAGGATGTTGGGGGTGACACTGGAGAATCTCTATAAAACTTCGCAAATCAGTCTTTTTGATTATCCATTTTCAAAAGTCAAAAATATCCAACAAGCAATTGATAAAATCAGAAAATATTTTGGTTTTGAAGCGATACAAACCGGCAGAACCTTCCAAAAAGTCTAAAATAAAACCGTCTGATGAGCAAACGTTTGATCTGTGATATGAGCATTCAGAATATGCCTCAAATCAAAAATCCGCTCACCAAGATGTGGCGTATGACACAAAGCCGTAATTTTATTATCATCTCGCGCGATGACATCAATAACGCATTGCAGCAATTGACGCTCACTAATTTTACCGAACTCCCAATATTCGATTTCAAGCTGTAAATGTTGCTGTGCTGATGCATCAACCAAATCGCGCATCGGCGGTGTTTGCCCCCAAGAAACAGGAATACCACGAATTTCTCCAGCAGAAGTATACAGCAACTGACCATGACGCAATCCATACTCATACACCGCTTTCGTAATACGCACGTCATCCATACAATATTTTGTCAAAGCAGAAAGATTGCCGGTACGCCAATATTTAATAGCATCGAGCCCGGAACCAGATTTTCCTTCACCAAGACATGCCTGCGCCAGTGTTTCGAGCTTTAAACGAAAACCAAGTTGCCTATATACTTCATCCAAAATATCAAGTTGCGGCAAACTTGCTAACTCGAGCTTTTGAAAATAAGGCTGCAGAACCAAATTATCAAAAGCCTTGGTGTTAAAACCGATAATCAATGGACGTGTGGCGAAAAGTATCTTTTCGAGATTCGGTAAATCTTTTTCAAAGAAGCCAAAGTACTTCTGTTGATCGTAAGAATAGAGCCCTAAAAACGACACCTGCAAAAGATGCTGATTCTTTTGGCCAAATGTTGCACCTATTTCATCAAAAGTCTTTTGCGTTTCCAAGTCATACACAACCATATTGCGCGTTTGGAAATACTGCTCAAACGATGGGTCTGGTGACATAGTTTGGTTCGACATGTGTAATTTTTATTGAACGAAGCGCTTCTTCTTTAGCAGGACAAATTTGAAGAAAATCACAATTTTTGCAATATCGATTAATGCGCGGGAGAAATTTTTCATCACCAAGAATATCTCGTGCTCGAAGCTTAACATCTTCGATCACAAAATCATAATCTTCGGGTTGCGGAGTAATCGAATACCATTGAAAAGAAGGAAGAAATAAAAATGAAGCTTTTGCAACTTTTTGATGCGTCCGTTTTTCAACAATAAGACTGTATAATTGTAACTGCAACTCATTCACATCATCTGCCTTAAATTTTCCGGTCTTATAATCAATCACATGCAAACCCTCACGTCCTTGATCCACACGATCAATTCGACCCAAGACAGAAAGTGCGGGATCGATCTGATACTCATAGTAATTTTCAAGCATCACAGGCGTCATAAGCAAATCCATACGCTGGCAAAACAATTTCAGCATCGCAAGTGCTGAGAGACCCCACTTGCGTTCCTCTTCAAGATCTCGAAAACCGCGGCGGTTTTCTTTCCAACGTGCACGAAACAACCGTTCGAGTACAGAAAAATTGCGTTTTTCAGGTGAAACTTTCTCATACAAATCTTTGAGCGCATTATGCACATGCGCGCCCATCGTAAGGTATGGCCGCGCAATTTTATATTCCTCAGCAATGCGATCAACATATACAAACTTATATTGCTGCGGACACACTTCGTAGAGCGAAAGTTTAAAAGCAGAGGCCTTAAACATAAAAATACGTAGCAAGTAATGCACCACCGCGCAAAAAGCAAGCGCGAAAGCATCTCATAAAACTAGCGACATTCAATATCAACGAGTTTACCACCAACTGCCGCCGCTTGCTTCACGTTTTTCGATGGAATAAACTCCACCGTGATACTTAAGCGTGAATTGTCCCTCTTTGTCAGTTTCAAACTCAGCCTCGCCGTGATATCGCGCCTGCTCAAAATACACACGAGCTTCTTCGGATTGAATATCATCACGTAAATACTGCAAGGCATCGTGAGAATCGCCAGTGTATTCTACGGTATGACCAAAAATGGAAGTTCGTTTTAAATTTTCGGTACTCATATGAATAAATGAATGAATAAGTATTCCCAAAAAGGAAAATTACATAAGACAAGTCACATACTCAACAATGATGCTCCCTCAAAACTTTAATCCTCGCGATCATACGCGCCGGTATTCAAAAACTTTTCAACAATATGGATGTCTTCGGGTTTACCAAAATCAAACCAATAATCTGCAAGTGACACAACCTGAACTTTCTTCTTCGCAGCTAAAAGAGAAACAACGTCGGTAACTTCATATTCTCCGCGTTCTGATTTTTCAATGTGATCAAGATATTGAAATACCTCGGGATAAAATCGATAAAGACCGACATTAATAAAATTACCCACAAACTGTTTCGGCTTCTCCACAATGCGCGTAAGAAAATTGTTTTGTGTCACAAGTACTCCATAGTGTTCGGGATGCTCGTGATGTAAACCTGCTACAGCGTGAAACGTATTATCGTCAGCAATACGCGCGAGATCGGAGGGGGAATAAAGATTATCCCCATAGAGAAACACAAAAGGCTCTGCACTCACTTCTTCTCTCACGCATTCGAGTGGACAAGCAGTTCCGTAACGCTCTTCACCTAATTTTGCAAATTGATTCACAACACGAATATCAGAAAAATACTTTCGCATAGAGTCTTGCAGTGTCTCTGCCTTGTATCCCGCAACAACGACGATATCATGTATCCCTGCTTCGTGTAGGTGTTGAATAACATAATACAAAAATGGTCTACCGCACACAGGAATAAGATGCTTTGGTCGATCTTGACTCAGATGTTTCATGCGTGTGCCACGACCTGCGGCAGCAACGATAGCTTTGCGAATCATAGAAAATGACGAAATTTTTTAGCGAGCGCAAAAGCACGAAATACATTTTTCCGTAAAGGAAATTCATACAGATAAGACGCCCGAACCTGTGCGCCACCAAATCCTGTTTTAAAACGTGTCACATGCGTAAGTTTGTGCTGTGTCTGTGAAGGAGGTGCAACTCCGCCAAAATCGAAATAACGAAAACCCTCTATCTGCGCGTCACATATCACCTGCCAATGCAATGCATACGGCGCCATCACGGATTTCAACGATTGACTGGAACCGCCATGCAGATACGTTACCGTATCCCCATAAAAAATAAAAATTCCAACCGCAAGCACCTGACCGCGAAGTGCTGCTTGATACAGTCGAACTATGCCGAAAGTCTCTGAAATTCTTCCATATTCTAACATGTTCTGATAATAGCTCAAAGGATGAGCACGAAGGTCACGACGTTGCAAAGTATCACGAATCATTCGGGAAGCCAATGGAAAGTCTGCTGGACGTACACCTCGTGCAACACGTACACCTTTTTTGAACGCAAGACGAATATTATACCGAGTTTTTTGTTTCATGTTCGCAAGGAGTTGTGCTTCCTGAGACGCATGTTCCAAAGACAACCTTTGCGTATACTCCGGCTGAACCCAATGCGAGACTCGGGAAGTATCGAATCGAGAAGGAAGCTTGATGTGTGGATCACAACGCAAAAAAATACTCGTCTTATACACTCGCTGGAGATACTGAAATAAAAAAGCAAATGCTGCACGCCGCTCTTCTAAACTCAGACCGTTTGCAAACAAAGGTCCATGTGGACAATATAAAAAATTATACTGCAGAGGCAAACGATGATGAATAATCGACGCGCCGAGACAAAATTTTTCGCGATTCCAAATACTAAGCCGTTCAACGCGATGACCTTGCTGTTCCTGAAATGCTCCCCACTCAAACGATTGCAAAAAAGGAACGTATTCGCGTTCCTGCACAAAGCGATTCCAGGAGTCTTGAGAAGAAATATTCCGAAGCTCCATCTGAAAAAAATTATGCTTTTGAAGTTTTTGAAAGCAACTTTAACGCCTCAGCGACACGTTCTTCAACACGTTGTAAATGACGCGGAAGGACGGGCAACGTGCTCCGAATCTCTTCTGGAGAATACCCTAATCCGCGTAATGCCTCGGTCACATCACCATCAACAGAAGTGTAGGAAGTTTTCTGTTCCGAAACCGCATCGAGTATGTCTATTGTGTCACGCAAACCTACGACAATGCGCTCGGCAGTTTTCTTCCCAAGGCCGCAGACTCTGTGGAGATACAAAGGATCTTGTGTAATAACCGCATGCCTCATTTCTGAAATGGACACTTTATTCAATATAAGCAGCGCTGACTTCGGACCTACTCCCGGCATACGAATCAGCAACTCGAACACGCGTAAAAGATTGTACGTCGGGAATCCGTATAAACTTTGCTGTTGCTCAGAAACAGCATGATGGAGATACAATTCAACCTTATCGCCTACTCGCAGGGACTGCGCATAAGAAGTCGTGACAAACACTCGAAAACCCAAAAATTCCGTAAGTACTATCACGGCATTCTCTTCGACTACACGAATCGTTCCCTGAAGATACGCGAACATAAATGAAATTTCTAGGAATTACACATTTGATGTAGTGCGAGGCAAACGCGTAATTTCTACAATGTAAAACTTTCGCCGAATTGCAAAATCTTCACTCTCTCCTTAATGTGATACTCTTTCCGCAGCTCGTCAAGCCACGCAAGAGGCGTTTCCGGACGTTCAAGTCCCAAACGAAAAGTTCCCCAATGTATAGGAACCATATAACGAGCCTGAAGATCAAAAAATGCTTGAACGGCGTCAGGAGGATTCATGTGTTTATTTTTTAAAAACCAACGCGGTCTATAAGCGCCGATTGGAAGTAAAGCAACATCAATGCGAAAGCGTCGTCCGATCTCCTGAAAATACTTTTGTGAATATGCAGCGTCACCGGGAAAATAAACAGTGCCCTCTTTACCCTCAACAATGAACCCGCTCCACCCCAAAATGTATCCAACAAGCAAGACCCGACCGCCGAAATGCTTTGAAGGAACCGCAGTAATCTTGAGAGACCCGCGCTCTGCATGTTGCCATTTTTGTAAACTCACAGCATCAGTAAAACCCATGCGCTGAAAAATCTTCGAAAGCCCGCGAGCAGCGATAATCGGTGTATCTTTCACAAAACGTGTGAGCGTAGGTTTATTAAGATGATCAAAATGCGCGTGCGATTGCAAAATCAAATCAATTTTTGGTAAATGTTCGAAGGGAATACCAACACGCGAGAGCCTCCGAAAAAAATAAAGACGAGGCGCAAAATTCGGATCAGTAAGAATATGCGCGCCATCAAGTTCGATCAAAACAGTTGCATGACCGATGTAGGTAATTTTCATAGAAACACGAAACGAGCGGCTTCAAGATATTATACAAAAACGAGCAGAAAAGACAAAATTTATATTGCACAAGAAAACAAGTTCCTCCATAATATCATTACTTAGGAAACCTTGAATAACGAAACCCTCAATAGAGGGGTGGCACCGATTCACCTTTCCCGCGCGGAATCCCGTTTCATAGGGATGAGCACGGAAAAGGTGAATCGGTGACAGGACCCCATGATAGGGGTTTCATAATGCAAGATAGATAAGATAATAAATTTTCTATGCCTCCATTTCAAATTTCAGCGCCGTTCACACCCAAAGGAGATCAACCGCAAGCCGTACAAAAGCTCTGCAAAGGACTCACAGCAAACGCCAGACATCAAACCCTCCTCGGCGCAACCGGCACTGGAAAAACGTTTGTGATGGCAAACGTCATCGCCCAATACCAACAACCTACGCTTGTCATTGCTCACAATAAAACGCTTGCGGCACAACTCGCTTCTGAATTCCGACAGTTTTTTCCAGACAACGCCGTGCATTATTTCGTCAGCTACTACGACTATTACCGACCAGAGGCATATATGCCGACAACGGATACCTACATCGAAAAAGAAACAGACATCAACGAAGAAATTGAACGCTTACGCCATGCCTCGACCGAAGCGCTTTTAAGTCGCAAAGATGTGATCATTGTTGCATCTGTGTCTTGCATTTATGGACTCGGCTCACCGGAAGAATATAGCAAAGTCCGGATACGGCTTGCGAAGGGCGAATCCCGACAACGGGAAACAATCTTTCGATCGCTCGTCAATATCCAATACCAACGCAATGACATTGAATTCACACGCGGAACGTTTCGAGTTCGCGGTGATGTATTAGAAATTTTTCCAAGCGCTTCGGATGAACGCGCAGTGCGCATTGAATTTTGGGGAGATGAAATTGAAAATATTACAGAAGTTCATGCGCTCACCGGAGAAAAGATAACACACTTAGACACGATCGACATCTATCCCGCAACGCACTATATTGCACCGCAACAATCAATGAAGCTAGCACTCACAGAAATTGCAACGGATCTTCAAAAACAGAGTCAATATTTCAAAAGTCGGGAGAAGCTCCTCGAAGCTCAACGCATTCAAGAGCGCACACGCTACGATATAGAAATGATGGAACACGTCGGTTTCGTGAGCGGCATTGAAAACTACTCACGTTACTTTGACGGACGCAAAACTGGAGAACCGCCGTTTACACTCCTTGATTATTTTCCAAAAAATTTCCTGACGTTTATCGACGAATCGCACATCACGATTCCGCAGATTCGCGGCATGTATAAGGGCGACCAGGCACGGAAAAAAATACTCGTTGAATACGGCTTCCGCCTTCCCGCGGCACTTGATAATCGCCCGCTGACGTTTATCGAATTCCAAAAAAATATCGAAAACGTCATTTATGTTTCGGCAACTCCTGGACCTTACGAATTAGAACAAGCACGTATAAAAGACAAGGGCGGAAATATTGTTGAGCTTATCATTCGACCCACAGGACTCATGGATCCTGTGATTGAAGTGCGACCAACGCATCATCAAATCGATCATCTAATGAACGAAATCCAAAACCGCGTCAGTAGACATCAGCGCGTACTCGTGACAACTCTCACTAAGCGGATGGCCGAAGAGCTCGCTGACTTTTTAAAAGAAGCTAACGTCAAAGTGCATTACCTCCATTCTGAAATCGTTGTACTGGAGCGACTAGAAATCCTGCGCGACCTTCGCCTTGGTGTGTATGACGTTGTTGTGGGGATTAACTTGCTGCGAGAAGGATTGGATCTTCCGGAAGTTTCGCTCGTAGCGATTCTTGATGCAGATAAAGAAGGGTTTTTGCGCAGTGACACATCGCTTATTCAAATGATCGGCCGCGCGGCACGCCATGTCGATGGGAGGGTAATTATGTACGCCGATCGACTCACAGACTCCATGAAACGAGCGATTGCAGAAACCGAACGAAGACGCATATTGCAAAAAGCATATAATATCCAACATGGGATTACACCAACATCGATTCAGAAAAAAATTCAAGAAGGGAGACTCGCGGGAGCAAAAGCCAAAGAAATAGTTCAGACGCTTCCCGACACAAAAAAACTTGCACCCAAGCAACGCGCTTACCTGATCGAAGAGTTAAAAGAAAAAATGGAAATAGCTGCTAAAAATTTGGAATTCGAAAAAGCGGCCGAATACAGGGACCATATACAAACTCTCAAATCCACTGCGAGACAAAATGCATTCAAAAAATAAAAATCAGAATTAAAAAGGGCTCTCGTCTGTACTCAGAGGGCCCGCCGGACGGAAGTGCATTTAAAAAGAACCCGCGACGAACGTCATTGTGACGCCCATCGGAACAACAAGACCTCTGTGCCTACCACTTCCTTGCAGGCTGTACAGGCACAAAGGCGCCGAGGCTATGAATAAACACTCACTCATTCAGGTTCTCGCGCAATCAATAGCGAGATCTTGACGAGACGCTTGATCGTCTTCCTGTAAAGAGTGTACCACATTACCTGAACCGTTATACCTTGAAAACAAGCGAAGCGTAATAAGCTTCTTCTCTCCTCCGTTTCCCCGGCATTTCCGGCAACGAAAGAAGAAAAACTTATTCACTGGTTTTCACAGGTTCGCACTTCAATTTTGTGCGACTCAGGTAGGACGAGATTTGGTGCTCGCAAAGCCATAAGCTTTACGAGCACCTACAAGAGAAAAAAACAACAAACCCCTCTAACCACACAACAACCCGTGGCCCCAAAAGTGCGCTACCTTGCGCTCGGCAAGCTACGAAGCTCGCCTCAGACTCCTGTGCCACCTTTCATCAACCACAAATCAACCACAAAATACCCAATACGAAGACACCATAAACCAACCACAAATTTCTGTCAAGAAGACCGGCTTTGAGCGTAAACATTGACAACCGACAGAAGAATCATGTATACCAAGCGGTAAGACAAAAGGCAATTGCACCCTCAACAATTCAAACAAAGAAAGGAAAGACGATGCTGACAAGAGACATGCGAAAGCTGAGCTTGGAAGAATTGCGAAAAATCGAAGATCAGGCTGCAAATCTTCCAAGGCTTACAGTCCCGAGTCTGTATTTCAGCGGGGTCTGGGTGACACAAGGAGTGCGTATGCAAATTGCATATGCGTGTTTTCAAGAAGGAATCGGGTTTCCAAAAAAAACCTGCGTATTCTCGGGTACAACCATGGACTGCGGGTCCACGATCAACAATGTGGAAGCAATCGTGTCCGCGATCTGCAAAGAAGCGCAGATTCGGCCAGAAGATTATGGATTTTACGACTTACAAACGCATCGTGGGTACCAAAAACCGTCCGGAGTCTTCGAATTCGATAGGGTTTCTTACGACATTGATAGAGAGACAGGCAACTCAATGCGGTGGAAGATGGAAGAATGTCCGGAAGAAATCTACCGTGCATTCCTCGAACTCATCGGGCCACCGACGACGACAGAGTACCAGAAGCTTCTGGAATTCCCGTATCTCAGAGCGGAAGCACTGCGCTCCACAATCGCCATCGCAGAAAGGTACGTCCAGATCGCTACGGATGTCATCGAAAAAGAAATGATATCAGGGAAGTATCCGTGCATCACACCGACGGAGGCACAAGCACAGGGATACCGTCAAACCTGCTGGCGCAGAAGTCGCCCAAGTGAACTCGCACAGATATTACAAAACCCGGATATACAGACGGAAATAGCAGCACGGGGTTTAGAGTGTACTATTGTGGACGCAGAGGGATGCCCGCATGTTATGTACCAGGTGCGAGCGAACAACAGTCCACAACGGTTCGTGCTCTATGCACGGCAACAACAACTCAAATAGGAGACGAGACATGCAAGAGATGGATGTTATGACAATTCTGAAAGAAGGACGAGCAATCGTGATGGACTTCGAAGAGTCTGATGAGAAAATGTATTTTGATTTCCCCGGTGGCACAGTTATCTGCCACATTAAGCGAATAGTGCAACCAGCAGGAGACGACATACAGGTTCAATTCAAGGGTACCCCAGAGCAGGAGGGCGCTGTCATGGCACTTCTCCTCAAACCCAGAAAAACATCCGTGATCGAAGTCAAGTACTTGATGTTTGAGAAAACGGGAGGCGACGAGGACACAGAAGCGAAATTCTTGGACTACGATCGATTCAAAACGATCTGGTGTCTGTTCCTTCCCCGGTTGTAGCCGTTCTTTCATCGGCCTGCGCGTCCTCATTGGATTCGCAGGCCGAAATGTTATTAAAGAGGAAAACTAAAAAAGTACTGCAAACCTGCTGGTAAAATTTTCACACAATCCCTTGATAGGCGAGCAAAAGAATGCTATAAATATTCATATCTCCGCTTCATTTTTAAACTTACACGTGTGCCGATCCAAAAAGCAGCATTTAAAGCATTACGCAAAGCTCACAAACGCCACCAACGTAATTCACGCACCAAACGGCGTATCCAAGAAAACATCAAAGAGATGCTTCAAACACTTGAAACAAATAACAAGACCGACGAAAAACTTCTGAAAAAAACAATCAGCCTCATCGATAAGGCTGCGAGAAAAAACATTCTCAAAAAGAACACTGCGGCGCGAAAAAAATCACGACTCATGAAGCGTCTCAATACAAAACATACTTAAGCGTAAGCACGCAATTCGCTACTACGAATGTTCGCAGAGGAAGTAACGCTGGCTCTATTGGAAGCAAAACGCACAATAAACATTTCGAGCAGCGTACGGGACGAAACACTTGTTGTTTTTCGTATACGATCAATCTCGACAAGCTGCAAATACATGTACTTCAGCTCCTCGAAAGTAAAATGTTGTATCTGTGCAAGACCCTTTTTTACGACAAAAGGGTGCAGCCCAAGTTGCGTTGCAAGCACGCCGGGCTGTGAAGAAAATTCGCGAGCCGATTGGATCTTTAAAAGTATTCGCACTTGTCGTGTGAGCATGGAAAGGATATAAGCTTCAGTCAAACCCTGAGCAAAAAGTGTATGCACAAGATGCACAGTGCGAACTACTTGACGTACAGAAAGCGCATCGAGAAAAGCAAAAATAGTTTCTTCACCGTTTGCGCGCACGAATTGTTCCACTTCAGTACGAGTGATTCGATTACCGCCGCTTCCACATACATAATGCAATAACTTCTGAATTTCAGCATGGAGTCGCCAAAGATTCACACCAACAAGTTGCACAAGCAAGTTCAAAGCGCCGCTCTCAATGGAAATATTATATTTGCGACATTCATCGCGTAACCAACGAGAAGCTTGCAGAGGTGAAATCTTTCCATAGTATTCAACGTGCTCGCAGGAAAGCAAGAATCCAAGCAATGTGTGTAGCGAAGACTGAATCGCTGGAACAGATTTGATAGTGCTTCGATCCGATGCATACTTTTGAGAAGGACGCGAACGTACATCGGAAAATTTTTCAGACTCCCAGAAAATGATAATGCAGTCAACTGACGGTGCATTATGAGTGAGAATATCGATAAGTGAGGACTCCGAAAATTTGTGTCGTGCCTCTAAAAATCGTTTTACGATAACGAGTCGCTTTTGTGTAAACAATCCACCAACCGTAACCGCTTGCCGAAATGCTTCAAAATTAAAATCCTCGCCTTCAAAAACGAAAATATTATGACCGCGTGGGTCATATTTTTTTTGAAAAGCATCTTTAAGGAGACGAAGACGCCGGAGCGATCGGAAAGAATCTTCGCCATGAAGAAACATGATCATACATCAAATAACCTCAAGCGTACCCCAATTCATGCCGGTTTTCACTTCCACTACGAGCGGGCATTTAAGTTTACACACTTCCTCCATGCTTTTGCGAACGCCGTGCGTAAATGCAGCAACTTTTGCTTCGTGGACTTCAAATACAAGTTCATCATGCACCTGCAAAAGCATACGCGCTTCATCGCTTGTATAATGTTTTTGCATCCACTCGTGCACACGGATCATCGCAAGTTTTACAATATCAGCTTCTGTCCCCTGCACCGGCATATTCGTTGCCATGCGTTCGGCGGCGCTTCGAAGCTGCACAATGCCGGATTGCAATTCGGGCAAATACCGCCGCCTACCGAAGATCGTTTCAGTATACCCCAAACGCCGCCCCTCCTCAATCGTACAATCCAAGTACTGCTTCACATCTTTATACAATCCAAAATAACTTTCCAAAAAAGCAGTTGCTTCCTCGCGCGAAATCCGAGCATCACGAGCAATGCCGTAAGGCCCCATGCCGTAGAGAATTCCAAAATTCACCGACTTTGCAGCTCGACGCATGTCTTTGGTGACATCTTTCGGATCAACACCCGCGAGAGCTGCAGCAGTCGCCGTATGAATATCTTCACCGCGCCGAAACGTTTCCAGCATCACAGGATCGTTGGCAAGATGCGCAACAATCCGCAATTCAATTTGTGAATAATCTGCCGAGATAATTTTGTATCCATTTTCGGCAATAAAAGCCTTGCGTATTTCCCGACCCAACTCAGTGCGAATAGGAATATTTTGGAGATTCGGATTCGAAGAAGATAACCGGCCGGTTGCAGTAATCGTCTGATTAAAACTCGTATGCACGCGACCGGTCTTCGGATGCACCAACTGTGGAAGTGCGTCGATATAAGTCGATTGAAGTTTGGTATATTCACGAAATTCACTAATCTCGTCAATAATCGGGTGTGCGCCACGGAGTTTCTCAAGCGCATCAGCGCTCGTGGAAACACCGGTTTTGGTCTTCGGGAGATTCCGCGTCGGCAGTTTTAATCGCTCAAAAAGCACCTGCTTTAACTGCACCGGTGAAGCGACGTTAAATTCCATACCAGCGAGTGTGTAAATGCGTCGTTTCAAAGTCGCAATATGTTGAAAAAATTTTCGACTCATGCGCTTGAGAAACGGCACGTTGATACGAATCCCACATCGTTCCATTTCCGCTAAAATTGGAATAAGCGGAATTTCAATATCCTGAAAAATTTTCTTTCGATATGCGGCTGTCATTTCTGGCAAAAAATGCTGATACAACCGAAACGTAAAATCAGCATCCTCAGCTGCATACCAAGCAACTTTTTCAACCGGCACATCCTTCATAGAAATCTGTTCACGGCCTTTGCCGATGAGCACCTCAATCGGCATCATTTCATATCCAAATTCAGAAAACGCAAGACGATCCAATTTATGCACTCGAGCTTCAGGGTTCAACACGTACGAAGCAATCATCGTATCAAATACAACACCGCTTAGTTCTAATCCAGCGGTACCGAGAGACTGGATATCGTACTTGATATTATGTCCAACTTTCGAAACTATCGGATCAGAAAGTAACGATCGCATTTCTGGAAGCAGAGACGCAACGACATAATAGGCCTCGCCAGCATGCCAACAGAAACTTGCACCAAGAAGCTCGGCACCAATAGGGTCTAAGGCAGAAGTTTCAGTATCGATCGCAAACAATTTTTGCTTGCGGATATTTGCGAAAAACTTCTGAAACTTTTGTGGAGTATCGATGAGCTCATACCGCGCTTGCGACGTCCGTTGTGTCGATACAGTTTGTATGTTTGTGTGCGAATGAACAGCCGCATCTTTTTGAGCACTCAGCCATGTGGAAAGTTGCGAAAGTAAACTTTTAAATTCATAGCGTTGAAAAATTTGAATGAGCTCCTCACGTATCCCGGACGGAAGCTCTGCATCCGAAAGATGAAAACGAAGCGGGACGTCGTTCCGAATCGTCGCTAAGTTCTGACTCAAAAAAGCATCGTCTTTATGCGCACGCAAAGCTTTGCGAAGCCGTGGAGTCAGCGCATCAATGAATCGATAGACCCCCTCGAGAGTTTTATAATGTTTCAGAAGCGTCAGTGCGCCCTTCTCTCCAATACCAGCAACACCAGGAATATTATCCGAAGGATCACCGCGCAGAGCCTTATAGTCGATCACTTGTGCTGGTGTAAGTCCAAAACGTTCTTTGAGTAGCGCGCGATCATAAATCACAGTATCTTTTACTCCGCGTTTGAGCGTATAGACAACCGTTCGATCGTCAATGAGCTGCAAAGTATCAAGATCACCGGTTACGATCACGACTTTAACGTCTGGATGTTCGCGAACAATGTGAGTCTTCAACGTACCAATGACATCATCAGCTTCGACGCCAGGTTTTTCGAATTGTGGAATTCGAAAAGCGGAAACGATTTCCTTGATCTTCGGAATTTGTGCGTAGAGTTCATCGGGTTGTTTCACCCGCGTTGCCTTGTATGCTGTATAAATTTCGTGACGAAAAGTTTTTCCAGGTGGATCAAAAGCAACAAGGGCATACCGAGGTTTCAGTTCTTTGAGCATCTTTAAAAGAACGGACGTAAATCCGTATATAGCATTCACAAGTTCGCCCTTGCGCGTCGTAAGTGGAGGCAATGCATGAAACGCGCGATGAATAATCGCATTGCCATCAATAATCACGCATGTATCGACTTTTTTCGCCATAGATATTCTTATTGTACTATAACACAGTGACCATAAACAGGATGAAACATTTCATCCGAATAGAGTGCCAAGTCGTGATGCTAACGAGGAAGCTCTTTTCTCTTTCTTTTCCTTTAGCATCCCAGTAACGGTAGCGGGAATCCTTGCGATACTAACTCTTCTCTTTCTCCGGAAAAGAAAGAAAACAAAGGACTTTTCGCCATTTGAGAAAAGAAAAAAGTTCATGCTTCTCCTTCCAATCTGGTTTCCTATTTTTTTGAACCTATGGTGTTGGTCGTTACTTCAAATAGTTTTCGATCTTGGTTGGACTACCGATAGCCCTTACCGCGCATATCCTGAAGGATGGACATCCTTCATACTGTACTTGATTTATTTCGCTCTATGGGTGTTTTCTCCTCTTTTGATTTTCGCCCCTTGGATTTCCTACCTCGGCTACTGGCGCAGGAAGAAGGAAGCCTCCTTGAAGAACTCGCAATCACGCTCATCGTGATTCCTTACTTTACTTCAACTTCTTCAGCCGGTCCTCAATCTCCTCTTCACTTAGCAGCTTCGTCCTATACTCCGCCACAAAAATTTTCTCTTCAAGCTCTCCAAGGGCGTAATGAACTTCTTCTTCGTCTTTCCCCTTGCAAATAATCAAGCCGATGGGATCACGTTCCCAGGACCGTTTGTCATTCTCTCGAAAATACGTGAGATACTTGTTCATTTGACCAACATGAGCATCCCTGAATTTTTCGGTCTTCAGATCAACAATAACGAGACACTGCAAGTCTCGGTGATAGAACAGCATGTCAATCTTGTGATACTGCCAGGCAATCTGAATCTTCATCTGCTGACCGCCGAAGAAGAACCCATGTCCAAGTTCTAATAATGTTTCACGTATATTGTCTATCAATGCTTTTTCAAGTTCCTTTTCCGTATGTTCCGCCTCTAACTGTAAGAAGTCCCAATGGTAAGCATCCTTGAAAATTTCCTCTGGAGCAGGCAATTGCTTGGGAATAGTGAGGTTGATGTGACCGACTTTTCTGGCTTTTTCGTATTCTTTCTGATGAATGCGTCGTTCCAATTCCCGGCGTGACCACCCATTCTTGATGGTTTGAACCTCATAAAATTTTCTTTCTTCTGAATTTTCGATACGAATAAGAAGAAAAAAATGAGACCAGCTTAATTGTGCAACCAGTGGTTGCACAATTGGATACGTCCTAGAAAACTGAACAATGGCAAACATGGAGCGTCTTGAAAAACCGAGATCCTGAGCCAATTTTTCTATGACCCGCTTCCCGTAATCTGCTTCAAGCCTTCGATGATGGTGTTTGGGTGTATTTTAGCCTTCGCTGTTAACCTTTACCGTGGGGTTGTGTGTGTAAAGCTTGTTGGCCTTAAACTTTTTCCTTCGTGGTTTCCCTCGTGGCTTTACAAGCTGAATACCGGAGTTCATACCCTGTTCCAATACGTTCGACGCTTGATTGAAAAAATTATTGTTTTCATCGTAAATTCTTCGCACTCCAAAGTAGTTTTGCACCCTCACCCTCCTCCTGATCCGCCCCCTCTCCGACTCTTTCGGCTCATCCGGAGCATGACCAGCCAAAAGACCGATCGTTCCGAGCTTCCTGCCTGATTTTTCCTGGTGACTGGAGTTCTGGAAAAATCAACTGTGGCAGTGTTTTTTTCTTCAAAAAGAAAAAAGCCTGCTCAGCAAGCTCCTTACCACCGAGATTCTTGACAGAATCCTCTGTGCATGGAGAAGCCGAACAGGAAGAAAGAACATCCACATTGTAGGCTATCTTCATGCACAGTACAAGAATCTTGTCAAGGGTTTCGTAATGGTTCAATACCTTTGCAACAAAAGAGTAAATATCAGAATATGGAGTATATGCCATATTCAAACAATCCATATTTACCTC